>JANNIH010000077.1:0-4313 GCA_031404815.1 Holophagales bacterium
GCCCCACTTCGAGCGCGCGGGTCTGGTGCAGGCGTTGACGTTCCGGCTCGACGATTCCGTGCCAACGAGGACGCTGGAACTGAAACAAGCGCCGGCGAGGCCGCCGGCGGTCCCAGGATCCCGTGGCCGGGCGCTATAGGATTGATCGGTGAACCAAGCACAACCGTTCGAGCCAGATTCCCTGGGACCGCCGGCGGCCCCGCCGGCGCTTGTGGCGGCCGACGAACCGAGCCCCTGGCTTTCGCGCGGCTATCTGCCCCACTTCGAGCGCGCAGGCCTGGTGCAGGCGTTGACGTTCCGGCTCCACGATTCCGTGCCCAACGAGGACGCTGGAACTGAAACAACGCCGGCGAGGCCGCCGGCGCTTGTGGCGGCCGACGAACCAAGCCCCTGGCGTTCGCGCGGCTATCTGCCGCACTTCGAGCGCGCAGGCCTGGTGCAGGCGTTGACCTTCCGGCTCGACGATTCCGTGCCGGCGCACGTCATCAAATCCTGGAAAGAGGATCTGGCCCGGGCAGGAAACACGTCCGAACAGGAGGCAAAGCTCCGCCAGCGCCTCGCGCGATACGAGGACCAGGGGCACGGAGCCGGCTGGTTGCGCAAATCGCCGATCGCCGGGCTGGTGGAAGGAACGCTGCTCCGGTTCGACGGTGAGCGCTATCGCTTGATCGCCTGGTGCATCATGCCCAACCACGTCTTATGTCGAGCTGCGCATAAAAAGTGTTATGGCGAGCGCCCAGTTATGTGGAGTTGCCGAGCGAAAGTGCGTGGAGTCTCGGCCACGGCGGTAGGGCACTCCGCATAACCGATGATCTCCTCAAAGGAGGTCATCATGAGAAAGACGGAAAAAGAGAGGCTCGCGTGGTCGCCGGAGTCGCAGCACCGGTACATGCTTCGGAGGATCGATCGAGCGTGTGCGTGGAACCGGCCGATGCTGAAGGCGTTCGCAGATTGGCTCGCCGAGGTCCAGTTCTTGGAAGCAGGGTCGATCACAGTTCGGCTGGGGTCCGCATGTTCTTTCGTTGACGCGGTAACAGCCCGCGCAGGAGTGCCCTGCGCTCAAGCTTTTCGATCGCTCACCCCCGACGGCGTCGAGGACTTCTTCGTCCGGTACGGCAAGGACCACGGGATGTCTGCTCGCCGCAGCATGCGCTCGGCGATGCGGTCGTTCCTAAAGTTTGCCGCTTCCCGAGGTTGGGTGGGCTGGGAGTTGGCAGACGCGGTTCCGAGCCTGCTGAGCTACCGGCTCAGCGGTCTCCCGCGTGGACTGAGCGACGAGCAGATGTCGACACTGCTCGGTTCGCCGTGGGAGGGCGGCCGGTGCCTCCGCCGGGACCGCGCCATTATTTACTTGCTGGCGACCTACGGTGTCCGGCGCGAGCAGGTGTCAGCCTTGCAACTTAAGGACATTGACTGGCGCGAGAGGACGATCGACTTCGCAGCCCACAAGGGCGGCAAGGCGGCCCACCACGTCCTGACTCAAACCGTGGCGGAATCCCTGGCCGACTACCTGCGAAATGAGCGGCCGACCAGCCACTACGACTACGTCTTCCTGCGTCAGAAGTCTCCACACCTGCGGCTGGGTCCGTTTGCAATCTCAAGCATGGCGCGCTCGCGGATGGTGCGCTGCGGGTTGCCGGCTCGGGGTCCCCATTCGTTCCGGCACGCCTTTGCCACTCGACTCCTTCGGTCGGGCCAGCCCATCAAGGCGATCGCGGACCTGCTCGGTCACCGATCCCTCGACGCCGTCGCCGTCTATGCAAAGGTGGACTACGCTCGCCTTCTGGAGAGTGCCGTCGATTGGCCGGAGGTGGCGTCATGAGCCGGCCGTGCTCCTTCAGTAGCTGGCTTGCACCCCATTTCGAACGCTTCGTCGTGCTTCGACGTGCGAGCGGAGCCCGTTATGTCTCGCAGAGAAACCTGCTACTTGCTTTCGATCGCTATGTGGGTGGACACGCCCCGAAGCCCCCATTGCTGCGAAGGACACTGATCCAATATCTGGAGTCGCTCGATCGGTTGTCCCCCCGGGGGTGGGACAACGTCGTTGCGGTCGTGTGGCCGGCCGTAACCTACGCTCTGCGCCACGGTGCTCGCATCGAAACATTGCCCAACCGACCGCCCAGACCATCGAGCCACTGGCGCCAGCGGCAGCCGCGCATCCTCTCCCCCACGGAAGCCAGAAGCATTCTAGCGGCTGCGCGCCGGTTGCCGCCCGTGGATAGCCTGCGGCCGGCGACGACCGCGACGCTTCTCGGCCTGCTGTATACCACCGGCCTGCGGATTGGCGAGGCCTTGGCCCTTGACGTCGGAGACCTGGACTACCGCGACTGGATACTGACCGTCAGGAGGGGGAAATTCGGCAAGAGTCGAGCCCTTCCTCTGCGAGAGTCGACCGTCGAAGCGCTGGTTCGCTACATTCACCATCCTTTGCGCCCGGTGGGCACGGAGGCCTCTGCCCCTGTCTTTGTTTCCGGCCGCCGTCGACGCTTGTCCTACCCGACAGTGTTGTCCGCCATCCATAACGCTTACCTTGACTCTGGAATCCCTAAACCCTTCCCGACACCGCACGACTTTCGGCACACATTCGCCGTCAGTCGTGTCGCGGCGTGGTACGCGGAGGGGCGGGACGTCAATGCTCTGCTTCCCACGTTGAGCACGTACCTGGGTCATATCTCGGTCGAAAACACACGGCTTTACCTGACCGCCAACGGCGCACTGCTGGAGCAAGCCGCGGCACGTTTCGCACACCAGACCCGCGCGCTCGACGAGGTGCGGTCGTGAAGCCCTCGAAGCCCACAGGCCTCTCACTTCAGGCGCTCGTCCAGGACTTCTTCGAGAAGCACCTGGCCGTTGAACGCCATGCCAGCCGTCACACGGTGTTGGCTTACCGCGACACCCTCAAGCTATTCCTCCACCACGCCTCGGAACGGGCCGGATGCACCGCCGACCGACTCGACCATGCAGCTTTGGATGTCGACATCGTCCGTTCTTTCCTTGGCTGGCTGGAGAAACAGAGAAAGTGCGGAGCGCGTACCCGCAACCACCGGCTCGCCGCGATCAAGGCGTTCGTGCGCTACGTCGCCTCAGTTGCTCCCGAGCACTTGGAGCGCTGTCGAAGGATTCGCGATCTGCGACCTGCCCGTTTTGAGCACCCGCAGGTCAAGTACCTTGATGACGACGAGATCCTCAATCTCATCAGGGCCATCGACCCCGCCGCCGGACTCCGTGACCGGGCGCTGCTGCTGCTCCTTTACAACACCGGCGCCCGCGTCCAGGAGATCACCGGCCTCGATGTTTGCGATATCCGCCTGGACCCAGTTCCAATCGTCACGCTTGAAGGTAAAGGTCGCAAGCAACGCACCTGTCCTCTATGGGCGAGAACGGTCGACGCCCTTGCGGCGTGGCTCACAGAGCGCGGCGGCGCTGGCGAGCCCCTTTTCCTCAACCGCCAGGGCCGTCGTCTCAGCCGTTCGGGTGTCTCCCACATCCTGCGAAAACTCGCGGAGCGCGCCGCGATCTCTCCGCGGCACGCGACGCGCGTGTCGCCCCATGTCATCCGGCACACCACAGCCATGCACTTGCTCCAAGCCGGAGTGGACATCACCACCATCGCTGCCTGGCTCGGGCACGCACAGCTTTCCACCACACACGGCTACGTCGAGATCGACTTGCGCATGAAGCAGAAGGCGATCGCTGCCGCCGCCGCGTTGCCGGAGCTGACCCAGGGCGATTTCCCCAAAGGTGAACTTCTCACCTGGCTCGAAGCCCTCGGTCGGCCAACGCGTTATGCGCAGTCGCCGCCGCCCTTACCCACAACAGCATTGAGCCGAGACCATCAACTCCACATAACTGGGCGCTCGCCATAACACGTGCACGCTCTGGCCGAGGTCGGCTTCGACTGGACGCTGGACCGGATCGTCCAGGGATGGAAGTCGTATACCGCGCACCAAGCCAACCGGCTCCTCGGGCGGAGCGGAAAGTTTTGGGCTCGGGAGTACCACGACAGGTTCGTCAGAGACGACGATCACCTGGGGGCCGCCGTGCGCTACATCGAGAACAACCCCGTGGTCGCCGGCCTGGCCCCAAATGCCGAGTCGTGGCCGTGGAGCAGCGCGGGGCGCAGAAACTGAAAAACGCCGGCGAGGCCGCCGGCGGTCCCAGGATCCCGTGGCAGCCAGGAATCCGGCGTTCAGGTAGGGGATCGCCTGCGATCACGGGATCCCGGGACCGCCGGCGGCCTCGCCGGCGCTTTTAGCGCTCAAGTCGGAGCGCGGTTCAGGAGCACCGGATGCTCGGCGATCACCTCCTCGAGC
>JANNIH010000078.1:0-6758 GCA_031404815.1 Holophagales bacterium
GGCCTGATCGGGTTGCCGGCCCCGCCAACCTTTCAAGGCTTCGACTGGTCCGGCGTCCTGCTCCGCGGCGCAACCGCGCCCCGCAAGAAGACCTGGCACCAGGCGCACCGGGGCGCCGTCCTATCGCGCGACGAGGCGCACCATGCCCGACGGCGGGGCCTGCTCGAAGTCGCGGTCATCGACGGCGCAGCCAAGGAGATGTTGCGGGTGGAGAAGCCGGAAAGCCCGGAAGTCCGGCTCTTCGATCTCGCCACCGATCCAGGGGAGACCCGAGGTGAAGTGAGCCGAAAGAAGGCCCGAGGCAAGAAGCCCTCATCCGACCTGGAACGCTGGCTCGCCGAAGTCCGAGCGGGCCTCGCGGCGAGCGACGATCTCCCCGCCGAGGTCGATCCCGAGAGCGTCGAACGGCTACGGGCGCTTGGCTATGTGCAATGATCTTGCTGCGACCTCATCGCGGATGCGCTTCTTCAAAGCGGAAAAGTCCATCGCGGTGGCCGGAATGCCCTGATCTTTGCGCCGGTGGAGGTAGGGGCAGACCTATGTGTCTGCCCCCGGATCGGCGAAACGCCCTGAAGCGCCGGGAAGGTCGGCGTTGGGTTTGCGGAAATCGATTTTCCCGGTGAGAAAGTCGATTTCGCGGGCCGGAAAGTCGATTTTCCGGGTGAGAAAATTGACTTCGCGGATGAGAAAGTCGGTTTTCTCGGTGGGAAAACTGATTTTCCGGGTCAGGAAGTCGACTTTCCGGCCCAGAAAATCGAATTTCCCAAAGAGAAAATCGACTTCGCGGCCCGGAAAATCGAATTCGCGGATCAGAAAATCGAATTTCCCAACCGAAAAGTCAATTTTCCCGGAGAGAAAATCGATTTTCCCGGCGGAAAAACTGACTTCCCGGGCCGGCAAATGGAATTCGCGAGCGGGAAAACCGAATTCGCCTCGCGACCTGCCGCTTTGAAGACGGCGAAACGGTCGCGAGGAGAGGAAGGCAATCCTTAGAGCAGCTCGCGCGCCTCGCGGTAGGAGCGGCCGAGCGAATCCGCCACCGGCTTCGAGGTGACGAAGCCTTTGAGCGTGTTGATCCCTTCGAGTAGACCCGGATCGTCGAGCGAGGCCTGCTTCAATCCCTTGTTGGCGAGCGCGAGCGCGTAAGGGAGCGTCGCGTTGGTCAGGCCGAACGTCGAGGTGCGCGGCACCGCGCCGGGCATGTTCGCGACGCAGTAATGGACCACGCCGTCGACCGTGTAGACCGGGTCGGAGTGGGTGGTCGGCCGCGTCGTCTCGAAGCAGCCGCCCTGGTCGACCGCGACGTCGACCACGACCGAACCCGGCTTCATCTGGCCGATCATCGCGCGGGTCACCAGCTTCGGCGCCGCCCGGCCGGGGATCAACACCGCGCCGATCAGCAGGTCCGCGCGCTTCAACGCCGCGAGCAGGTTGTGGCCGTTGCTCGCCAGAGTGATCACCTGGCCGTGGAACATGTCGTCGATATAGCGCATCCGGTCGAGATTGGTCTCCAAGACGGTGACGCTCGCGCCGAGCCCCATCGCCATCTTGAGCGCGTTGATCCCGACAATGCCGCCACCGATGATCACCACGTCGCCCGGCGGCACACCCGGGATGCCCGCGAGCAGCGTGCCCCGCCCGCCGTGGGTCTTTTGCAGGTAGCTCGCCCCGACCACCACCGACATTCGGCCGGCGACCTCGGACATCGGGGTGAGCAGCGGCAGCCGCCCTTCTTCGTCGGTGATCGTCTCGTACGCCACACCCGCAACCTCACGCTCGACCAGGACATCGGTCAGCTCCGGCAGCGGCGCGAGGTGGAGGTAGGTGAACAGGAGCTGCCCTTTTTGCATCCGACCGTACTCAGGCTTGACCGGCTCTTTGACCTTGATGATCATCTCCGACTCGGCCCAGACCCGATCGACATCTTCCTCCACCCGCGCTCCCGCCTCGGCGTACTGCGGATCGGCGAAACCGCTGCCCGCGCCCGCGCCCGACTGCACCACGACCTGATGGCCGGCTGCGACCAGGGCCGCCACTCCGGCCGGAATCATGCCGACGCGGTACTCGTGATCCTTGATCTCTTTCGGTATTCCGATGCGCATCTATCCGTTCCTCGGCCCCTCGGGGGGCTTGGCGGGGCGCCCGTCGCGCGCCCGAGTGGTTGAGTTCGGCGGCGTTTCCCCGCCGGTTGCCGGTTCGACCCCCGGAACAGGTCTCATCTCGACCCGCCCTTTGAAAAAAGCACCCTCGGCGATCGTCACCCGCGGCGCGGCGATATCCCCTTCGAGGTGCGCGGTGGCGGCGACCTCCACCCGCTCTGCGCCGCGCAGATCGCCCATGACCTTGCCGGCGACGCGCACGACGCGGGCGGAGATCGGCCCCTCGACACTCCCGCTCGGGCCTACGGCGACGATCGCCGGGATCGCGATCTCGCCGATCACTTCGCCGTCGATTTGCAGATCGATCGCACCGGAGATCTTCCCTTCGAAGCGGGCGCCGGAGGCGATGCGCGTGCCGCCCGAAGCCCCAGAAGCCGATCCTGAGGGGGCGGAGTGGGCAGGGGCGGGGGGGTCACGTCGGAAGAGCGCCATGGCGGATCGATCCCAAGCGGAGGGAGAAAAATGGAGCGGGCAACGGGACTCGAACCCGCGACATCAAGCTTGGGAAGCTTGCACTCTACCAACTGAGTTATGCCCGCTCGAGCTGATCTCGAACGCCCAAAATTTAGACGACGGGCAGGGTTGGGGTCAAGGCCCGGGACGACGAGGCCCAAACAACGGTCGCTTTTCGCCACCGGTCACGAAGCCTCACGAAACATCTTGCGCCCTGGATCGGTCCGGCTATACTGACCCGGCATATGACCGGCACCGGACGAACCCGCGCAGGTTTGCCTCCTTACGCGGAGCCGTCCGACCCGTTGTACTTCTTCCCCGAGCAGCCGGTCACCCTCGCCGAAGCGCGCGCGCTCTTTGCCGGCACGCCCGAGCAGCGCGCCCGGGTGGTCTCCAACCTGCTCCGCTACGCCCAGTGGGAAGACATCTGGGCCTGGGTCGATCGCGACGAGGTCCGGGCGCTGTTTCCCCTCCTCCACCTGCCGGACAACCTGCGCGCGAAGTGGGCGCACCTGCTCAAGATCGAGACCGCCGTCGCACCGTAGGGGTGATCTGCTCGATGCCCGCGGTGGGTGCCGCGAGCGAGCGCGGTCAGGTTCGTGACCAACCGGAGACGCCCCGACGTTTTGCACCCGGACAGGATCGTGGTGTCGGACTGGGGCGTCTCTACAGCACCGATGTTGGCCTGCACAGGTCGCGGAAACGCGCGGTTTTCGTAGAGACGCCCCAGTCCGCCACCACGACCGAACCGGGTCCACCGCCGTCGGGGCGTCTCCGCGGCGGCAACGCCCTTCCAGTGACGCCCACGGTCCGCGTCACGCCAATCGGTGCTTTGTGCCCCGCCGGCCGGACCACCCAAAGGGGGGCAAGCCCCCCTCTGGACTCCCCCCCGATTTCAGAGCCCAGAGCTCAGAGATCAGAGGGTCAGAGCTCAGAGCGGGAATGGGGACACGACGACGCGGAACCCTATGAGGTCGACGCGTTCGCCGGGCCCGAGCCCGCGGCGAACCGCACAGCGGACGTACCCCGGCTCGAAGTCGAACGCCCCCCCGCGCAAAACACGCAGGGAGGGAGATTCGAGATCCTCCCGGCCATCGTCGGCCACGTAGGGGTACTTGAAATCAGCCTCTCCGTAACTCGAGCCCCACACGCTCCGCGTCCACTCCCAGACGTTCCCGCTCTGCTCTTCGGCCCCGTAAAGGCTCGCCCCGCCGGGGAAACACCCCACCGCGCTCGGCTCACCGATCCCCGTCTCGTAGCTGTTCCCCCGGTTCGCGTCGAACTTCTCGCCCCACGGGTAGGTCCGCCCATCGTCTCCCCGAGCCGCCTTCTCCCATTCCGCCTCCGACGGCAGCGTCACACGCAGCCGGCCGCTCGCCAGGCCCTCCCAGAAGCCTTGCCCTGCTGTTTCTCCCTTCCCAGACGCTTCTTTTCTCAGCTGCTCCCCCAACCATCGCGCATACGCCTGAGCGTCCTCGAACGAGACCCATCGGATCGGCCGATTCGAGCCCTCTGCAAGCGCCCGTTCCGACACGCCCACATACCCCGTCGCCGCCACAAACGCCCGAAACTGACCCACCGTCACCGGCCAGCGGGCGATGTAGAAGCTCGGCAGCTCCACCCTGTGCTCCGGCGATTCGTCCCCAAAAAACTGCGCTTCCAACGACTTATCGCTACCCATACGAAACGCCCCTGCCGGAACTTCGACAAAGCCGAGCAGCGGCCCCCGCGGCAGCATCCAATGCTCCGGATCGAACCGCAGATCTCCCAGCGCCGCAAGCGTCTCCCCGGCCAGCGCACGCTCGCGCGGCGCCAGGCGCTCTTCCCCGATCAGTCGCTCATGCCAGCGCCGCAGAAGCCCCAGCCGCGCCTCGTACGCTTCGTCGAGATCTTCCAGCGCCCCCGATTCGACGACCGCCTGGCCGGCCAGGTGGGCACCCCAAGCGTCTTCGAGCGTCGCCTCCGGCGCGTTGGGTTCACGAAAACAGAGCCGCTCGGCGAGCGCCCAGACGCCCGAAGTGGCGCCCCCTGCCGCCTTCGCCGCCGCGAGCAGTAGAACCTCGCGCCAGCGGTCCGGATCGGCGCGCGCGAGCTTCGCCACTTCGCCCGGGTAGCTGGTCCGCGTCAAGCGGCACGCCGCCAGGTACTCCTGGAACGATCGATGAGGCAGCGTATAGACCCCCTCGCCGCGCGCCACCAGCAAGCCCGAGCGTTGGCTCAGGTAGTCGATCAGGACCTTCTGGCTCACCTCTTCACTTTTGGCCAGCCGCAGCAGCGCCTTCACCAGGCGCCCCTCGTCCAGATCTGCGGTTCCGGAAAGGTCGGGCTGCGCCGCGTGGGCATCGAAGGCCAGGTCTTCGAGCACCTTGCGCACGGCATCTTGATCGGTCGCGAGCCAGGCGGCGAGACCGGGCTGCTCCAGGCGCAGCTCGCCCTTCTCGTCGCGCTTGTAGCGCTGGCGTTCCCACAGGTCGAGGAGAAGCTGAACCGCTGCGGCGTAGAGCGCCTCCCGCCGCTCGGGCAGGCTGCCGCCGCGCCAGGCGTGCAGGCTCGCCATGAGGGTCAGAAGCAGCGGTCGCTCCGCCAGCCCGAGCAGGCGTTCGCTCCCCTCGATCGCCCGCACCAGGAGCGCCGAGCGACCCTGCGCGTCGTCCGCGTCGAGCCGGCCGAGCGCCGCGAGGTGCGCGTACCAGCGTGAAACGAACAGATCGATCTGCGCGGAATCGAACGGCGCGAGCACCGCCTCTGCGAAATCCGCGAGTCGCCAGCCCTGGTTCTGGTAGGCATAGGTCCGGCTGGTGACCAGAAAGCGGCAGCTCGAAAAGGAGGCGACGAAGCTTTCGAGCGCGCCGCAGATCCGCACCCGGCGGTCGCGCGCTTGCGGCACCTCGTCGAGCCCATCGAAGAGGACCAGAACCCCGCCGTCGATCAGCCGCCGGCGCAAAAGAGGCGCCCACTCGCCGAGGCTCCACCTGGTGACCTCGCGCTCGACATGCTGCCAAAGGTCCTCCGCGGTCGCCGAGTCCGCTTCGGCAGCAAAGTCGCGCAGGATCACCCGCAACGGCAGACGCTTCGCGTGCCCCCACGGCTGGGGCTCTTCCTTGCCGGGCAGCGCCGCGGTCAGAACCTCGCGGTTCGCCTCGGCGAGGCCGAGCCGCTCGCCCGCCTGACAGAGCGCAACGAAATTGAGGAACGTGCTCTTGCCGCTGCCGGGATCGCCCAGCAGGACGAGCCGTGGCGAGCGGTCGAGCATCTCCAAGGCGGACAGGCTGTCGCGCCCTTCGCCCAGCCCGCTCGCCGGCCCGTCTCGCCCTTGACCCGATAGCTCTCGCTCGGCAGGCACCACCGTCCGCGTGCGCAACCCGGTATAGACCGCTTCGAGCCGGAGCCGCTCGCGCGGGTCGTTCGTCGTCAGAGCCGGATCGATGCCCGAAAGAGAGACGGCGCCCACCTCGAACGCCAGCCGGCCGAGGTAGCGGCGTTCCAGCGCCTCCGCGCTCGGCGCACCACCTTCGGGCGGCGGGTTCACGGTGATGTTGCCGTAGTGGTCGCGCCCGATTCCCACGCCCCCCTTGCCGACCCCTACGGCGGTCCCACCCGGAGCCGCCTGTGCGATCGCGCCGTCGCCTAGAACCAACGCGTTGGCCAGAAGGTGGGCCTCCTTCGCGCGGAGAAAATCGAGCGCCGTCTGAATCTGCTCCGCGGGCAGCAGACCGCGGCACCCCTCTTGTGCCGCAATCGCTGCGCGCACCTTGCCCAACTCTTCGCCCACCCCGACTTTCGATCCCTCCGCCACCGGCTCAGTCCTCGCCCCGCCCGATCCGTATCTCGCCGTGGCTGTCGCCGCCGATCGCGATCCCACCCTTGCCGGCGGCCACCGCCTTGCCACCCGGCCCGGCCTGCGCAATTGCGCCGTCGCCTTCAAGGTGGGCTTCTTGGTGGAAGCCACCGGCTTTCCGGAGCAGTTTCTCGATCTCCGCGGCAAGGTTCGGATCGGCTTCGAGAATCTGCGCCAGCTGCACTTCGAGCACCTTGCGAGCGCCCTTGTCCTCCGGCGCCGCCGCGACCTCCTTCGCCACGGCCACAGTACTCTCCTTGGCGAAGATCTTGGCCTTGAGCTTTTCCCAAATCGTCTCGGCGACACCT
>JANNIH010000079.1:0-36786 GCA_031404815.1 Holophagales bacterium
TGATGCGCCATCAGGCGGAGGTTCGCCACGGTTTGACCCAGAAGTCTCAGAAACGGAAGCGGAAGCGGAAGCTGGGCAAGGCTGTTGAGTGCTCGCCTGCGTTCTCGGCGATCCTCAGGTCCATGCTCCACCGGTAGCACCCAAACCAGCCCGGCACCCGGTGGGACGAACCTGTCCATCGGCGCCGTCGGTCGCTCCCAGCGGAAAACTTGGCTTTCGGCAAGAAAGCCCGCGGACGACCCTGACCGCTCCCCGAGACGCTCGGCGAGCAGAAACGAGGTTCTGTAGATGGCACGTGTCAAGCGCGGTACCAAGCGGACCAACCGCCGGAAGAAGATTCTCAAACTTGCCAAGGGCTATTACGGCACCAAGTCGAAAGCCCACCGGATCGCCAAACTGGCGGTCGACAAGTCTCTCAACTACGCCTATCGCGACCGCCGTCAACGCAAGCGCCAGATGCGCGCGCTCTGGATCGTGCGCATCAACGCCGCCGCGAGAATCCACGGCCTCTCCTACAGCCGCCTGATCGCCGGCTTGAAAGCCGCCGGCTCGACCCTCGACCGCAAGGTGCTCGCGGATCTCGCGGTGGTCGATCCGGCCGGTTTCGGCCAGCTGGCGGAAGCCGCCAAGCAGGCGCTCGCCCCTCAGGCCCCTCAGACCCCTGAGGATACCGGCGCGTCCGCTTCGGGAGCGTAGGGTGTCCCTGTCGGGCGATGCGGGCGAAGGCGGAAACGTCGCCGCCCCGGCAGCTCTAGCCTCCGAGTTCGATCTGAGCCTCACGACGGTCGTCGATCGGCCGTCGTGGGAAGCGTTGCGCCTCCATTGGACGGGCAAGAAGCAAGGGGTGTTGCGCTCGCTGCTCGAAGCGATCGGCAAGATTCCGGCCGCAGAGCGGAAAGCTTACGGCGAACAGGTCAACCGCCTGAAAGTGCAGGTCGAAGAAGGTCTCAACGCCAAAGACGCGGAGCTAAAAGTTAAGGAGCGCGAAGCGGCAGAGCGTTCGGCGGCGATCGACGTCACGCTCCCCGGTCGGCGCCCGGTGCTCGGCAGCCTCCACCTGGTCACCCGGGTGATGCGCGAGATGGAGCAGATCTTCGCGGAACTCGGCTACAGCGTCGCCGAAGGGCCCGAGATTGAAGACGACTTCCACAACTTCGAAGCGCTCAACTTCCCTCCCGATCACCCGGCGCGCGATACGCAGGACACCTTCTTCGTCGACGGGGGGCTCCTGCTGCGCACCCACACCTCGCCGGTGCAGATTCGGACGATGCTCTCGCGCAAGCCGCCGATTCGGGTGATCTGCCCCGGCCGCGTCTATCGCTGCGACAACGACCTGCGCCATTCGCCAATGTTTCACCAGATCGAATGTCTGGCGGTGGCTCAAGGGATCACGTTCGCCGATTTGAAGGGGACGCTGCTGGCGTTCGTTCGCCGTCTGTTCTCGGCTGATACGGGCGTGCGTCTGCGGCCGAGCCATTTCCCGTTCACCGAGCCTTCGGCGGAGGTGGACATCACCTGCGTGTTTTGCCACGGCAAAGGGTGCGAGACCTGCTCCGGCACCGGCTGGATGGAGATCCTCGGCTCCGGCATGGTCGATCCGCGGGTGCTCGAAGGGTGCGGGATCGACCCGGAGGTCTACAGCGGCTTCGCGTTCGGCATGGGGGTCGATCGGGTCGCGATGTTGCGCTACGGCATTCCGAACATCCGTGTGCTGTTCGAAAACGACGAGCGCCTGCTCCGTCAGGTGAGCCGCTGATGCGCTTCTCGTGCGCCTGGCTCGCCCGCTACGTCGATCTCCCCGCGGACGTTTCCGAGCTGGCGCTCCGTCTGACGGCGGTCGGCCTGGCCGTCGAGCAGGTCGAAGCGCACGGTGACGACACGATCCTCGATGTCGAGGTGACCACCAACCGTCCGGATGCGATGTGCCATTTCGGTCTCGCGCGCGAGATCGCGGCCATCTTCGACCGGCCGCTGCGCATGCCCGCAGTGGCTCCCGAGATCGGAGCGCCGGGAGGCGCTGTGAGCGATCAGACGAGCGCGGGATCGATATCGATCGAGATTGCGGAGCCGGATCTCTGCCCGCGGTTCGTCGGCCGGGTGGTTCGCGGGGTGCGGATCGGCCCGAGCCCGGACTGGCTCTCCGGGGCGCTCGAGTCGATCGGTCTGCGCTCGATCAACAATGTGGTCGATGTCACCAACTTCGTGCTCTGGGAGTTCGGTCAGCCGCTCCATGCCTACGATCTGGCCCGGCTCGGGCAGGGGAAGATCGTCGTCCGCCGGGCCCGCGAACGCGAACGGATCAAGACCCTCGACGGGGTCGAGCGCTCGCTCGATCCGCAGATCCTGGTGATCGCCGATGCGGAGGTCCCGGTGGGGGTGGGCGGCGTGATGGGCGGCTTGGACAGCGAGGTGACCGCCGCAACCGTCGATCTGCTGATCGAAGGCGCCCACTTCGACCGCGCGACGGTTCGCCGGGCGAGCGGCAAACTCAACCTTCATACCGACGCCAGCCATCGCTTCGAACGGGGCGCGGATCTCGAAAACTGCCGCGTCGGCGTCGATCGCGCAGCGCTCCTGATCGCAGAGATCGCGGGCGGCGTGGTGCTCGACGGCGCGGTGGATCTACGGCCAGGGAGCCGGGTTCCACGCCGCGGCCGGTTGGAGCACAGGAAGCTCGAAGCGTTCGCGGGGACGAAGTTCGTTCCGCAGGCGGTGGAGCGTTGGCTGGAGCGTCTGGGGTTTGCGCCACGGCGGGTCCTCGCACCGGCCGACGGCGAAGCGGCTTGGGATGTCGAAGTCCCCTCTTGGCGGTTTTTCGATTTCGTGCCCCGCCCAAACCCGGCGGCGCCTGAGGAGGGCGCCGAGGTCTATCCGGCCGACCTCTACGAAGAGATTCTTCGCCTGCACGGCTTCGACCCCGTCCCGCCGACGCTGCCGGCTCTCTCGGGCGCCGATGCGCCGAGGAATCCGATCGTGGCCCGCCGCGCCCGGATAGAGGACCGGCTGGCCGCCTGCGGGCTGGCTGAGGCGATCCAATATTCGTTCATCGATCCGGCGGACGAGGCGGAGCTGCCGCTGCTCGTGCCGTCCGGGGCGCGGGCTGTGTCGCTGGTCAATCCGCTGTCGGAGCGGCTCGCGGTGATGCGCCGCTCGCTGCTCCCCGGGCTGGTCGAAACCGCCCGGTTCAACAAGCGCCGCGGCGCCGCGGCGGTGCGGCTGTTCGAGGTCGGGCGGGTGTTCTATCGAGAGGCCGAATCGGCTTCGGATGCCGAAACGTTGCCGCGCCAGCCGGAGCGGATCGGCCTCGTCCTGGGCGGCCGCGTCGGTACCCCTTGGGAACACCCGATGGATCTCGATTTCTTCGACCTCAAAGGAGCGGTCGAGAGCCTCGCCGCTGAATTCGGCGTGGCGCTCGCCTTCCGCACCGCCGCGCCGCGCGGCCTGATGCCGGGCCTCTCGGCCGAGATCGTCCTCGCGTCTTCTGCCCCGACGGACGGCGCGGCGCGGATCGTGGGCGTGATCGGCCGCCTCGCCGGAGAAGAGGGCTATCCGCTGTTCGTTGCCGAACTCGACGCCGATGCGCTCCAAGCCGAGCCCGAGGGCTTTCTGGCTCGTGGCGGCGCGGCCGACGAGACGAGCGCGGCACTCGCCGCAGCCGCGGTTGCCGGGCTCGCCGTCGAAGCGCCGTCGCGCTTCCCGAGCGTCGCGGCGGACACCACGCTCACCCATGCCCTGGATGTTCGTTGGGAAGCGATCGCCGCGGCGATCGAAGAACTGGCGCCGGCCGATCTGGTCGCCCATGGCCTCAAAGATCGCTACCGGGGCCAAGGCGTGCCCGAAGGCGCGGTCAACACGACGATCTATTTCCTCTACAACGCGGGCGATCGCTCGCTCACTCAAGTGGAAGTCAACGAGCGGCAGACTGAACTCGTCCGCGCGCTCGAAAGCCGTTTCGGCTGGAAAGGGTGACCCACAAAGTGGAAACCATCGCGATCGATTTTCTGGAACCGCTCGAAGCCAAGGTTCACGAAGCCTCGCAACGTCTGCGCGCCCTGCGCAGCCAGAACCGAGAGCTGACCGAGCAGGTCGCCCACCTGACCGCGCGCCTCGCCGAACGGGATGCGGTCGGAGAAGCTGGCGACGAATCCGCCGCCTGGCGGCAAGAGCGCGACGCGATCCGCGAGCGCGTCGAATCGCTCGCCGGTCGGCTCGAAGAGCTGTTGGACGAGGCCGAGGAGTAGGGAAATCCTCGGCGCTGTGTCCTGGGGCGGTGCCCCAGGCTGGTATCGAGCGCGCCGTTGGCGCTCAAGAAGCGTCGCCAGGAGGAACCTATGCGCCCAACCGTCAAGAGTCCCGGTATCGCCACTGACCTGCGGGTCCCTTCGCTCACTTCTGCCCAGCGCGCCGATCTGGACCGAAGGATCGCCGACCACAAAGCGAACCCGAACGATGTCGTGCCTTGGCGTGACGTCAAGGCCGAAGCGGAAGCACGCTTTCGCCGGTGAGCGTTCCGAGGCCAGGGCCTTTAGGCCCGCCCAATACCAGCCTGGGGCATCGCCCCAGGTACCGGTTCGCAACCCTCCCCCCAAGGGCCGAAGGCCCGCCCCATCCTCTTTCGCCGCCCGCCTCACCCCCCGATCGACATGAAGCTCGCGAGGTTGCCGCTGTTGCCTTGCAGCAGCAGGTGCTCCGCGGGTTTCTCTTGGAGCACGCGCAGGATCTCGGCTTCGAGCGCGTCGCCGGGGTCGGAAGCGCTGAGCAGGTGACGAAGGGGATGATCGCGCTCATCGAACAGGCAGAGGCGCAGATCCCCTTTGGCGGTCAGGCGGAGCCGGTTGCAGTCGGCGCAGAAGGTGTGTGAAAGAGGGGTGATGAAGCCGATCTCGCCCTGGGCTCCGGCGAAGCGAAACGCCTGGGCCGGACCGGTGCGCGGTCGGTTGGTGGCGACCGGTTCGAGCGCGCCGAATCGGGATTCGAGGTGGGTCCTTACCCGGTCGCAGGTCAACTCGCCCGCAAGGAGGGCGTGGTTCGCCCGGGTCGGCATCATCTCGATGAAGCGCACCGAGAGCGGTCGATCGAGTGTGAGCTCGGCCAGCCGATCGAGGTCTTCGAGTCGGCCCTCGGCGAGCAGCACCGCGTTCAACTTGACCGGATGAAAACCCGCGGCGAGGGCCGCCTCGACGCCGCGCCAGACCTGGGCGAACTCAGCCCTGCGGGCGATCCGCGCGAACGCCTCCGGGTCGAGCGTGTCGAGGCTGATGTTGACGCGATCAACACCTGCCGCCCGGAGCGCCGGCGCCAGGCGCTCCAGCTCGGTGCCGTTGGTCGAGAGGGAGAGATCTTCCACCCCCGGCAGCGCTCTGATCCGGCGCACGATCTCGAGCAGATCTTTGCGCACCAGCGGTTCGCCGCCGGTCAGGCGAACGCGCCGAATCCCGAGCCGGACCAATCCCCCAACCAGCGTTTCGATCTCCTCTGGGGAGAGGAAATCGCGGTCGCCGAACGGAAATTCGGCGTCCTCGGGGAGGCAATAGACACAGCGCAGGTTGCAGCGGTCGGTGACCGAAACGCGCAAATAGGTGAGTCGGCGTCCGAACGCGTCGACCAGGCGGCTCTTCTCGTTTGCCGGCTGCTCGCCCGAGAGAGAGGCCTGTTCGCGCTCACCCGTACGGACGAATGCGGGCAGACCCGCCGAGCGGGTCGGCTCCGGGTCCATTGCGGTCAGCTTGATCGGTCCGATCTGATAGAGCTGTTCCATCGTCGTCCGCCTGTCATGAGTCGCCCCGGTTCGAGTGAGACATGACCGGACGGCGGGAGCTTGCCCTTCGGCTCCAGCGGACCGGCCCACCTTTCCGAACGCGGGAGGCGACCGGGTTTCCCCGGCCACCCTTCACTGATCAATAGCGGCTCGGTCTCCCGCCGTTGTCTCCGGGGAGGGGTGGCCGAGCTCGGAGGGCCTGCCGCATACTATGATGTACGCTCCTGAACGTCACCCCTGTCCTTGATTCGGGCCGACCCCTGTTCTTAGAATGGTGGTCAGCTAGAATGGTGGCCGGCCCGTTGTCGTTCCCACTCCGACCCCACTCGCGAAACGACTCCGCAAGATGATCACCGGCTACAACACGGACGTTCGCCACAACGAGGTGGTCTTCCACGTTCAGACGGAAGACAAGGGGGCTGCCAACCCTCAGATCGAAAGCCTCGTCTACGTGAGCGGCCAGGTCTTGGTGAGCAAGAAGGCGAGCTACGCGAGCCTGCTCGCCGAAGGGCACGGCGACAAAGCGATCCTGGCGCTCATGGACCAGCAGCACCGGACGATGATCGCGGCGATCCGTCACGGCAAGCTCGACGACAAGTGGGCGGCCATGAACGCGGCGCGCGGGGGCAACACCTCCGTTCAGGTGCCGATCGTCAAGCTGCCGCCACCGGACGAGGTACGCCCGGAAGCGACCCAAAGTCGCCCGGCGCCCATTGAACGGAGCGAACCGGCCGTGGCGCCTGAGCGAAGCCTCGACCAGGTGATCCTGGAGTACCTGACCCACGAGGCCGATCAGGAGCAACTGGTCGTCACCCTCGAGGGGGAGCGCGATTTGACGATCGGCCAGGCCGCGAGCCTGCTGCTCCGCGCGAGTTCTTCGAAAAGCGGTCAGCCGGTCACCGGCGTGCAGGTGACCGTGAAGATGATCTCCACGGTCGCCGAACCGCGAATGCTCGCGGTGGGCCAAAGCGACGAGTCGGGGATGATCGCCCTCCGCTTCGATATCCCTACGCTCGGCCGAGGCACGGCCGCGCTGATCGTCTCCGCCGTGTCCGCGATTGGCCGGGCTGAACTCAAACACCTTTTGTAGGCTGGCCCGAATGGAAGTGGAGATCATCCTCAACGGCGAGGTCCGGCGGATTGTGGCGGGTGAGACGCTGCTCGACCTGCTCGCGGCGCTTGGACGCGATCCGCGCACCGTCGCGATCGAGAAGAACGGCGCGATCGTGCCGCGCAGCGAATACGGCGCGGCGCCGCTCGCGGCGGGCGACCGGATCGAGATCGTCCACTTCGTTCAAGGAGGCTGACGGCTGCCGTGGGCGGAGCAGAACGCCCCGGAATATCCATCCGACCGCCCCGGTTCTCCTCCGCCACGAGGGGATCCGTCGAAGGATCCTGCCGTTAGGGTTGCTTCCGACCCGCGCTCTGACTAAAATCTGCCTCGACGGGCCGATAGCTCAATTGGTAGAGCAGCAGACTCTTAATCTGCGGGTTGAAGGTTCGATTCCTTCTCGGCTCACCACCCCTTACCTGCCGACATCTTTTACGGGTATCCTGCTTTCTCCTCTAGCTCCCCTCAAGCGAAAGTGGCGGAATTGGTATACGCGCTAGACTTAGGATCTAGTCCCGAGAGATCGGGTTGGGGGTTCGAGTCCCCTCTTTCGCACTCGCGCCGCGGAATCCACTGCGCGGCGGTTTCCGGAGTTCCTCCTGGAGTCCAAGATCGATGAGCGTTGTTCTTTCGGTGCAGGACGTCGGTCCTTGCCGCAAACAGTTGACGATCGAAATCCCCGCGGCCGCGGTCGAGGCCGAAACCTCCCGTGTGGTTCGCGACTACGGCGCCAAGGCGAAGATCCCCGGTTTTCGCCAGGGTAAGGTGCCGAGCGCCGTCATCCAGCGTCACTTCGGCAAAGAGATCGGCCAAGAAGTCGTTGAACGCCTGGTGCCCCGTTACTGGCGGCAGGCGCAGGCGGAGGTCGAGATCGAGCCGTTGATGCCGCCCGATGTCGATTCGGTCGATGAAGCGAAGCCCGGCGAACCGATGAAGTTCACCGCCACGGTCGAGATCCGGCCGCGGATCGCGCTCGGCAGCCTGACCGATTTCGAGCTACCCGATCCGCCGGTCGAGCCGGCGCCGATCGAAGTCGAAGAGGCGCTCGATGACCTTCGCCGCCGCCTCTCCGAGTGGCAGCCGGTCGATCGGCCGGCGGCGCGCGGCGACCTCGCGGTCGGCCGGATTTTCGAACGCTTCCCCGCCGAAGATCGCGAGAGCGAAGGCAATCCGTTCGAGGTCGAGATCGGTGATCCGCGGGTCTGGGAGGAGCTGTCGCTCGCCCTCACCGGACTGGTCGCCGGGCGCGAAGCTCGGTTCGAGCGGAAAGAGGCCGCGGCTCAGTCCGACGGGGTGGAGGCACCGCTGCTCCACTTCCGCATCGCGGTCGATGCCGTCCGTGAGCGCGACCTGCCTCCCTTGGACGACGCGTTCGCCAAGAAGATGAGCGCCTCGTTCGAGAGCGTCGGAATGCTTGAAGAGGCTTTGGCCGCGCGGATTCGCAACGACAAGGTTCAGAGCCGCCGCGAGCTGCGCGAGCGCACGCTCCTCGACCAACTGCGCGAGCGCCACCCGTCCGAGTTGCCCGCGGGCGTGGTGCGGAGGGAGACCGAGTCGCTGCTCCGCGACTACGCCGAAAACATGGTCCGAAGCGGCGTCGATGTCGAGAAGGCGGAGGTCGATTGGCACCGCCTGGGGCACGACATGCAGCCGCTCGCTGAAAAGCGCGTTCATGCCCGTCTGGTGCTCGATGCGGTGGCCGATGCGGAAAAGCTGGCGGTGACCGAAGCTGAGTTCGAAGCGGCGCTCGCTACACTCGCCCGCGCGCAGGGCGCTTCCACACCTGCGCTGCGCAAGGCGCTCGACGCGGACGGGCGCTTGCAGGCGCTGCGCCAGCAGTTGCGGCGCGAAAAGACGATCCGCCATCTGCTCGGCGAAGAGCTGCTGCCGCCGGACGAGAAGAAGACGTAAGGAGATTCCCGATGCTGATCCCGATGGTCCTCGAACAGACGAACCGCGGCGAGCGCAGTTACGACATTTTCTCGCGCCTGCTCAAAGACAACATCATCTTCCTCGGCCGCCCGATCGACGACGATCTGGCGAGCCTGCTGATCGCACAGATGTTGTTCCTCGAGGCCGAAAACCCCGAGAAGGACATTTCGATCTACATCAACTCGCCGGGCGGTTCGGTCTCCGCCGGGCTCGCGGTTTACGATACGATGCAGTACATCAAGCCGGATATCGCCACCTACTGCGTCGGCCAGGCCGCCTCAATGGCCGCGGTATTGCTTGCAGCTGGAGCCAAGGGCAAGCGAACGCTGCTCCCGAACTCCCGCGTGCTGATCCACCAGCCCTGGTCCCAGGGGCTCGGCGGCCAGCAGAGCGACATCGAGATCCATGCCCGAGACTTGATGCAGATGCGCGGTCGGTTGGACGAGATCCTGGCCTTCCATACCGGCCGGAACAGAGAAGAAGTCCACCACGACACCGAGCGCGACCGCATCCTCTCCGCCGACGAGGCCGTCGCCTATGGCATCGTCGACCGGGTCATGACCAAGCGACGCATCTGAAACCGGTTGGTGAAATAGCGCCGTCGGGCGAGCGTGTTGTTCGAGTTGGGTTCGTGGGTTCACCCGAGGTTGACGAGTGTTGACAGGGCAGGGGATCGCCCCTAGCATGGCTCGACAAGACCCTGACCTTCGCGCCGGCCGTATTGGAGAAGAAATGCCGAAGAAAGAGAGCGGCGACGAGGTCCTGAGGTGCTCGTTCTGCAACAAGAGCCAGCGTGAGGTGAAAAAACTCATCGCCGGCCCAACGGTCTTCATCTGCGACGAGTGTGTCGATATCTGCATCGACATCATCGCGGAAGACCGGATGCTCGAACAGCAACAGGACTCCTCGTTGCCGAAGCCGAAGGAGGTCAAGGCGCTCCTCGACGAGTACGTGATCGGCCAGGAGACCGCCAAGAAGAAGCTTGCGGTCGCGGTCTACAATCACTACAAGCGGATCGACTTCGCGGAGAAGGCGCCGAACGGCGAGGTCGAACTCCAGAAGTCGAACATCCTGCTGATCGGGCCGACCGGGACGGGCAAGACCCTGCTCGCGCAGACTCTTGCGCGGCTGCTTTCCGTGCCGTTCACGATCGCTGATGCGACGACGCTCACCGAGGCCGGTTACGTGGGCGAGGATGTCGAGAACATCATCCTCAAGCTCTACCAGGCTTCCGGCAGCGACAAAGAGAAGACCCAGCGCGGCATCGTCTACATCGACGAAGTCGACAAGATCTGCCGGAAGAGCGACAACCCCTCGATCACCCGCGACGTCTCGGGCGAGGGTGTGCAGCAGGCGCTGCTCAAGATCCTCGAGGGGACGCAGTGCAACGTGCCGCCGCAAGGGGGGCGCAAGCATCCTCACCAGGAGTTCCTGCAGATCGACACGACCAACATCCTGTTCATCTGCGGTGGTGCCTTCGTCGGTCTCGAAGACGTCATCGAACGGCGGCTGAACCAGAAATCGCTCGGCTTCGGCGCCGAGATCCGGGGCAAGAAGGAGCGCTCGAAAGTCGAAGTCTTCGAGCAGGTCCTGCCCGAGGACCTCATTCGCTACGGCCTGATCCCCGAGTTCGTCGGCCGCCTGCCGGTGGTCGCGACGCTCGAGCAGCTCGACGAAGACGCCTTGGTGCGAATTCTTCGCGAGCCGAAGAACAGCCTGATCAAGCAGTACCAGACGATGTTCGAGTTCGAGGGTGTCGAGCTCAAGTTCACCGACGAGGCGATCGTCGCGATCGCCCGCGAGGCGCTCAATCGAAAAGTCGGTGCGCGCGGCTTGAGGATCATCCTCGAAGATCTGATGCTCGACCTGATGTACACGGTGCCCTCGCAGCGCGACATCAAGCAGTGCGTGATCAACGAGGAAGTCGTCGCGAGCCGTATTCAGCCGATCATGCTCTACCAGAAGGCGGGCTAGAACCCTTTCCCAAGGGCTCATTCCGCGGAAGCGAGGACCGATGGCCGCATCTTTCATCGACAAGAAACGAGAAATCCTGCCGCTCGTCCCGTTGCGGGACATGGTGGTGTTTCCTCACATGATGGCCCCATTCATCGTGGGGCGCGAGAGTTCCGTGCATGCGCTCGAGCAGAGCCTCGGCACGGCACAGAAACGGATCTTCCTGGTCGCGCAGAAAGACCCGAAGATCGACGAGCCGTTGCGCGACGACGTCTTCGAACTCGGCGTGATCGCCACCGTGATCCAGAACCTGAAGCTGCCGAACGGCAACGTCAAGGTGATGGTCGAGGGGGTGCAGCGCGGCAAGGTGGTCGAAGTGATCGATCGCGACGGCGCGCTCAATGTCGATGTCGAGACCTACGAGGTCAACTTCCCGATCTCGGATGAGCTTCAGGTCTACATGAACAAGGTTCTCCAGGCCTTCGAGCAGTACGCCAAAATGTCGCACCACCTGGCCTTCGAAGGGCTGATGTCGACCCTCAAGGTCGATAACGCCGATCACTTCGCCGACACGCTGGCCGCCCACCTGATGGTTTCGACCGCCGACAAGCAGTCGCTGCTCGAGCTGCTCAACCCTTACGAGCGCTTGCAGAGACTGCACGACCTGCTCGATGTGGAGATCGAAAAGATCAACATCGACAAGAGGATCAACGTCAAGGTCAAGAAGCAGATGGAGAAGGCGCAGAAAGAGTACTACCTGAACGAGAAGATCAAGGCGATCCACCAGGAGCTGGGGCGCAAGGACGAGCGCGGCGACGACCTGGCGGAACTCAAGGACAAGATCGAGAAAGCCGGGTTGCCGAAAGAGGTGCGCGAGAAAGCCGACCAGGAGATGAAGCGGCTGGAGTCGATGCCGCCGGTCTCGGCCGAAGCGACGGTCTCCCGCAACTACATCGACTGGTTGGTCGGCGTGCCTTGGAAGAAGAAGAGCAAGGAAATGAAGGATCTGGTACACGCCGACCAGGTGCTGAACGAGGATCATTACGGTCTGGACAAGATCAAGGACCGGATCCTCGAGTTTCTCGCCGTGCGCCAGCTGGTCGGTCAGACCAAGAGTTCGATCATCTGCTTCGTCGGCCCTCCGGGCGTCGGCAAGTCGTCGCTCGCCAAATCGATCGCGCGGGCGACCGGCCGAAAGTTCGTCCGCCTGTCGCTCGGTGGCGTCCGCGACGAGGCCGAGATCCGTGGTCACCGCCGAACCTATATCGGCGCCTTCCCCGGCCAGATCATCCAGATGATGAAGAAGGCTGGAACGATCAATCCGGTCTTCTTGCTCGACGAGGTCGACAAGATGTCGATGGACTTCCGGGGCGATCCCTCCTCGGCGCTGCTCGAAGTGCTCGATCCGGAGCAGAACGACGCGTTCATGGATCACTACCTGGATGTCGACTACGACCTGTCGAAGGTCATGTTCATCGCGACCGCCAACGTAGCGCACACCATCCCGGCGCCGCTGCGCGATCGGATGGAAGTGATCCAGCTTTCGGGCTACACCCTGAACGAAAAGCTCAAGATCGCCGAGCAGTTCCTGGTGCCGAAGCAGCTGTCGAACCACGGCCTGTCGAAAGAGAAAGTCGTCTTCGAGTCCGAGGCGATCCGGGTGCTGATCGAGGGCTTCACCCGCGAGGCGGGCGTGCGCAATCTGGAGCGCGAGATCGCCTCGATCTGCCGGAAGATCGCTCGACGGGTGGTGCAGGAGGGGTCGAAGATCGAAGTTCGCGTGACCTCGGAAGCGGTCGTCGAGCTCTTGGGCAAAATCAAATTCCGCTCGCGGCGGAAGAACGAGCTATCCGAGGTCGGCGTCGCTACGGGTCTGGCCTGGACCGAGGTCGGCGGCGAGTTGCTCGAAACCGAAGTGGGCTTGATGCCCGGCAAAGGCAAGCTCACGCTCACCGGCAAGCTCGGCGACGTCATGCAGGAATCGGCCCGCGCGGCGGTCTCCTACCTGCGAGCCCGGGCCGAGCTGCTCGGCATCGAACCGGATTTCAACGAGAAGCTCGACGTCCATCTCCACGTGCCCGAAGGGGCGATTCCGAAAGATGGTCCGTCCGCCGGGATCACCATGGCGACCGCGTTGGTCTCGGCTCTGACCAAGACGCCGGTGCGCAAAGACGTCGCGATGACCGGAGAGATCACCCTGCGCGGCAAGGTCTTGCCGGTCGGCGGGATCAAGGATAAGGTTCTCGCGGCCTACCGGGGTGGAATCCGAGAGATCATTCTGCCCAAGGAAAACGAAAAGGACCTGGACGAGATCCCACAAGAGGTTCGCGAACAGATGGAGTTCAACCTCGTGGAATCGATGGACGAGGTCCTGCGCCTGGCCCTCGACGGGCCGGTGATACCGCTGGTCAAGGGTCAAGAACCCTTCTCTGAAGCGAAGGTCGAGACGCCGATCGCCCCGGATTCCATGGCACATTAGGAATAAGAGACTCGCTTGGGGTCGCCCGATTGTGCATCGGGCGATCCCAAGCGGACGAGCCCGCCGGGTCGCCTTCTGGGCGGCTCTGCCGGGCGCCCTTCGAAAGCTTGCCATCCCTCGGGCCCCGAAGCGGGGTTTTCTCCCCCTTTGACGCGGCGCCGGCACGGTGACTAAAACATTGAAAATCGAGAAGGCGGAGTTCGTTCGGGCCGGACATCGGACGGAGGACTTCGTGCGCGATGGACGCCCGGAGATCGCGTTCGTCGGTCGCTCCAACGTCGGTAAATCGAGCCTGCTCAATCGGCTCCTCGGACGGCGGGGCCTCGCACGGATCAGTTCGACCCCCGGCCGGACGCGAGCGATCAACTACTTTTTGATCAACGACCGCGTCTATTTCGTCGATCTTCCCGGCTACGGTTATGCCCGGGCAGGTCGCGCGGATCGGGCCGAATGGGCGGCGCTCGTCGATGGCTACTTGCAGTGTGAAGTGCCGCGGCGAACGGTGTTGTTGTTGATCGATGGCAAGGTGGGTGCAACGCCGCTCGACCAGCAGGCGTTTCGTTACCTGACTGAAATGGAAGTGACGACGGTGATCGTCGCGACCAAGATCGATCAGGTGAAGCGTGCCAAAAGGCAGGCGCAGCTGCAGGAAATTCGGCGGACTTTGGGTGCCGCCGAGGAAGCCCAGATCCTTCCCGTCTCCGCCGAATCGGGCGACGGGATTCCGGCCCTTTGGAGCGTGCTGGATTCTCGGGCGTAGATCCCCTCTTCCGGTCCTATCATCCGGATTTCCGGGGGTGGCCGAAAACCTGGTACAACGCTTTTAGTGAGGAACGTCATGGCAAAGCCCCAACCCCCAACGGAAAAGGTCGTCTCGTCCGACTCTTTGGACATCCGCACCCTGAAGGACATGAATATCGCCGAGCTGACCCAGATCGGCAAGGACCTCGGCGTCGAGGGCGCTACAGGTATGCGCAAGCAGGAGCTGATCTTCAAGATCCTCCAGGCGCAGACCGAAAAGAGCGGCCTGATTTTTGCCGAAGGGGTCTTGGAGTGCCTGCCGGACGGCTTCGGCTTCCTGCGCGCGCCGGAATACAACTACCTGCCCGGTCCGGACGACATTTACGTCTCCCCGAGCCAGATCCGGCGTTTCGACCTGCGCACCGGCGACACCGTGTCGGGCCAGGTTCGCCAGCCGAAAGAGGGCGAGCGTTATTTCGCCCTGATCAAAGTCGAGGCGGTCAACTTCGAGCATCCGGAGATCGCACGCAACAAGATCTTCTTCGACAACTTAACGCCGCTCTATCCGCAGGAACGGCTGACGCTCGAAGTCCCCGGCGACATGGCGTCGCGCGTCATGGACCTCACGACTCCGATGGGCAAGGGGCAGCGCGCGCTGATCGTCGCCCCGCCGCGCACGGGTAAGACCATGCTGCTCCAGTCGATCGCGCATTCGATCGAAAAGAACCACCCGGAAGTGGTGCTGATCGTCCTGCTGATCGACGAACGCCCCGAAGAAGTCACCGACATGCAACGCTCGGTGAACGGCGAAGTGGTCTCCTCGACCTTCGATGAACCGGCGACCCGTCACGTGCAAGTGGCCGAGATGGTGATCGAAAAGGCCAAGCGCCTGATCGAGCACAAAAAAGACGTGGTCATCCTGCTCGACTCGATCACCCGCCTCGCCCGCGCCTACAACACCGTGCAGCCGCCCTCGGGCAAGGTGCTCTCCGGCGGTATCGACGCGAACGCCTTGCACCGCCCGAAGCGTTTCTTCGGCGCCGCGCGCAACATCGAGGAGGGGGGCTCGCTCACGATCATCGCGACCGCGCTGGTCGACACCGGCAGTCGGATGGACGACGTGATCTTCGAGGAGTTCAAAGGGACGGGCAACTGCGAGATCCACCTCGACCGCAAGCTGGTCGAGAAGCGCGTCTTCCCGGCGATCGACATCAATAAGTCGGGCACCCGGAAAGAAGAACTGCTGATGCCGGAGTCCGAGCTGCACCGCGTCTGGGTGCTGCGCAAGGTGCTGAGCCCGCTGTCCACGGTCGAGAGCATGGAGCTGCTGCTCGATAAACTGTCCAAGACGCGGAGCAACCAGGACTTCCTGAACGCGATGTCCAAGTAAGGGAGGGGCGGGGTTTGGCCAAGCTGCGCGTCGGCATCGTCAACTACCTCAACAGCAAGCCGCTGGCCTGGGGGTTCTTGAAGGGGCACCACGCGGACCTCTTCGTGCCGAGCTTCCATCCGCCGGCCCAGGTCGCGCGGCTGCTCGCCGAAGGGGCGCTCGATATCGGTCTGATTCCCTCGATCGAGGTCCAGCGCATCCCGCGGCTTAGAGTTCTCCCCGACCTGTGCGTCGCCGCAACGCACGAGGTGAGGAGCGTGTTGCTGGTCGCCAAGGGGCCGATCGAGCAGGTCCGCCGCCTGGCGCTCGACCAGAACAGTCGAACTTCCGCCGGGTTGGTGCGAATCCTGCTCGCCGAGCGTTGGGGAATCCGTCCCGAGACGGTGCCCCAGCGGCCGGAGATCGAGCGGATGATGGCCGATGCCGATGCCGCTCTGATCATCGGCGACCCGGCCCTCAAAGTCGATCGAGAGCGCTACCACGTCTACGACCTGGCCGCTGAATGGCGGGCGCTCACCGGCCTGCCGTTCGTCTTCGCGGTCTGGGCGGTCCGGCCCGAAGTCGAACTGACCGACCTGTCGTTCTACTTCAAGAGCAGCCTACGTTACGGGCTCTCCTCGCTCGACGTCTTGGTCCGCGAAGCCGCGGCCGATCTCGACCTCGACCGGGCGGAAGTGCGCTCCTACCTGACCGAAAGCCTCAGCTTCTTCCTGCGCGAAGACGAGATCGCGGGCCTTGAGGAGTACTACCGCCGGGCCCACGCCCACGGGCTGATCTTGGAGCCCCGGCCGCTCGAGTTTTTGGATTAGGCTGGCGAGAGCCCGACTCTGCCCCCTTGCCGCCAAGCCTTGGCCTGCGCCGGGACGAACCATCGGCAATGTTTGCCTCGCCGCAGCCAGAACTTCCGGTTCCGAGGGCCCTTTTCTCTCGGTCCTCGCGAGGTTGTCCTATGGCACGCCGGTTGCTATTCCTCCAATTCAGACGAGAGGCGCTCGATTCATCACCGGCGAGTAGCCCCCTTTTGGAGGTTGTAACGAATGAAAATCACACAGATCTCACTGAGCCTGGTGCTCCTTGCGGGCTTGTCACTTGCGGCCTGCAAGAAAGAGGCGGCTGAACCCAACCCGAACGAGGTCACTCCGGTGGTCACCGAGCAAGAGGTGCCCGGAACTGCCGCCCAGAGCGACCTTTCCCCGATGGCGGCCGAGGCACGAGTCGATGACGTTTCGACCGGGCACGCCCTGGGAGCCGACGGCGCGATCGCGGACGGCCAGTCCGGGGACGACTTCGCCCCCGGCGAAACGGTCCATATTGCGATGAAGGTCGGCGATACGCCCGCAGGTTCCGCCGTGAAGATCATCTGGTTCGGCCCCGGCGAAAAGAGGATCGACGAAACGACCAAGACCGTCGACGCCGGCCAGACCTACCTCAACTTCGAGGCCGACACCAAAGATTGGGCCAAGGGCGACTACAAGGCCGAAATCTGGATCGGCGACGAGAAAGTCAACACCGAGAGCTTCCAGGTCGTCGACGCCGCCAACGCGGGTCGCTGACCTACAACGCGCACCCCAACACATGTAGGTCTTCTCCCGCCGGGTGTCTCGCGTCTAAGGACGCGAGCCCCGGCCTTTTTCTTGTCCGGGGCCGGCCTCTTGGGCTTGCGCTCCCAGAAAGGATCCACCCATGAGCAAAGAGTTCCGCGACCTCTTCGTTTCCGAGCTCCGCGACGTCTATAGCGCCGAGAACCAGATTCTCAAAGCGCTGCCCAAAATGGTGAAGGCGGCGAGCAACCAGGAGCTCAAGAAAGCTTTCTCCGACCACCTGGCGGCCACCAAGATCCATGTCGAACGCCTCGGCGGTATCTTCGAGTCGTTCGGGTTGGCGAAGAAAGGGAAGTTGTGCAAAGGCATGGAAGGTCTTCTGGCGGAGGGGGCCGAAGTGCTCGCCGCGGATCTGCCGGGCGCGGTCAAGGATGCCGCGCTGATCGCTGCGGTGCAGCGGGTTGAGCACTACGAGATGGCGGCCTACGGCTGCTTGCGCGCCTTCGCCAAGGCGCTGGGCGAGATGGACATCGCTCGCGTCCTCCAAGCGACGCTCGACGAGGAGGGCGATGCGGATCGACTGCTCTCCCAGATCGCCGAGTTCGCGGTCAATCTCGAAGCGTCGGCGGGGTAGATCTCGCCGCGCGCTTCGGCTTGATCTCCTTGGCGCGCGGCACCCGGAAGTGGAGCGGCTCCTCTTCAGTAAGCGGCAGGCCCGCCGCGTTCAGGATTCTCAGGTAGACCGAGTAGGGGTCGCGGTCGTCGATCCGATCGCTCAGGTCTTTCGGCAGCGGGAGGTCGTAACGAAACTTGCTGATCACAAAAGGGCCTTCGGGAACGGGCTGAGCCTCGCCGGTTGGGACCTGTGCCACCGCGAGCGGAAGATCGGCGCGAATGCGCGACCGGCGCAGCTCGATCCGCACCCGATGTTCGGGGGAGAAACGAAGGTCGCTGAACAACGAGAGATAGAAACGGTTCGCACCTCTGCCGCCTGGTGCCCCCGTCCCTTTTCGAACGACGAACATGCGACCGGCGAGCAGTCGCGGTGCCGAGGAGCGCAGGCTGTCGATATCGCGCGCCTGCGCCGCGGTTTCAACGGTCGAACCCTCGAGCCGCAGCGGCGCGCCGTTGGCCCCCGGCGCCCCGGTCGGTGCCGCCGCCTGGGCGCCGACCGGGGCTGCCTCCGGCCCGGCCGCGAGCGACCCCATACGGGAGATGGGTGAGCGCCCCTGGCCGAGCCGCAGCGGGCGCGGCATCTCGTCGGTCCAGATCTCGGCGCTGAAACTGCCGCCGTTGGCCGCCCCTTCGGAAGGCGCGGCGGCGACCGAGAGAACCAGCCGCCCGAGGATCGGAAAATCGTCACGACGCAGAGCGTTCTTGGTCCAACCTCGGGCATCGATTTCGCCGCGGGCGGTACGGGTGCGGAGGTCGTCGAACCAGGAGACGAAACGTTCGGCCGCGGCGAGCTGACGCCGCTCCTTTCGGTTGTGCCTCGACCGCCAGAGCGCACGCCGTTCGATGCTCGTCCAGGCGTCTCCCTGCTCGGCTCCCAGAACCGCTTGCCCCACGGTGCGCCAGACCTCTTCGGATGGCAGGGTGAGCAAGCGGGCCATCGCCTCACCACGAGCCCCGGCGGTGAAGGAGGCGACGACCCCTACGGTCTCTTTGCCGAGCAACTCCGGGGGGGGCTCGGGGCGTCCGGGCAGGGAACGCCAGAGATCCGCGACCTGGTGGCGCTCCTCGGGACCGGCGCGCCGGTCGCTCATCGTCGTCCGGACTTCGATGGCGCGCGGTTGGGCCGCCTCCGCTCCTTCGGGGTGGGTGGCTTGAAGCGTCAGCACCGCGGTCGATCCATGGTCGCGGCGCCGGCCGAGGTTGCGGACCTTCAAGCTGCTCCGCCGCCCTTGGGTCGCCTCGCGAACGGTCGCCTTGCCGATCTCGACATCTTGGACCACGGCGAGGACCTGACGGCGAGCGCGGAACCAGGACGGGAAGCGCGCGAGCAGGTTCAGGTCGCGCCGATTTCCCGACCGCACCTCCGCGGCCAGGATCTCGACCCCGCGCCCCTTGGCCGCCGCTTCGATCGGGGTTGCCAGACGGACCCGATTCTTGGCGCCCAGCAGGTCGTCGAGCGCCGCGCGCCCTTCCGGGGTGCCGAGGTCGAAACGATAGACCAGGTCGGCCACCCGGAACCGGCCGCTGTTGCGCCGATCTTGGAGGAAGGTGTAGCCGTAGCGCAGGAAGAGCAGGCGCAGCTCCGGTCGGATCTTGATCGGCGTGATCTCGCGCCCCTTCGCCGCGATCGTGCGCACCCGCACCAGCACGTGATCGTCGGCCTGTTCGATCACCGTCGTCTCGCGAATCAGGCGATAGAACTGCTCGGCGCTGGCGCGCAGCCCCAATTCGTGAGCCGAGAAGCGGAGCGGCGAGATGCCGACGAACGCCGTGTAAGTCGCGCCGTCGCCGGGCTGGAGCCGCGGATCGGCCGAAGTGAACAGCGCGGGTTTGAGCGGAAATCCCAGATCGACCCAGAGAGTGATCGGTTCGACGAATCCCTCGAAATAGAGCGCGCCTTTCTCGGTGTCTTCAAAGCCCAGGTTGATCTGGCTCGCGAGCCCGTCGAGCAGGCCGAGCAGGGTCCTGCCGACGCGCGGCAGGATGCGCTTGCGAAACCGGGCGTCGCGGGAATCCCAGTAACCGGCCAGCTCGGCGCGCAGATTCTCCTGGCTGACCCGGCGCGAAAAGTCCTGGCCCAGCCGTCGCGGGGGTTGAGTCTCTGCGGCGGTGAGGACAAAACCCGATTCGGCGTGGAGGCCGATGCCGATCGTCGCCGCCGAGTCCGGCAGGTAGTCGATGTCGAGCGAGGTCTTCGCCCGCGCCGAGTTGACCGCTTGGAACCAGGAGAGATCGCGGTCGCCCACCAGGCTGCCGGGAGCCAGCTCGCGATGCTTGTCGAGCACCCGGCGCGAATAGGTGATCGAGGCGTCGAGCTTGGTCCCCGACCAGGTGTGGCCGAACGAGGCGTCGAGGTCGCCCAGTTCCTGAAACAGATCGCCGCTGCGCGCTTCGCGGAACAGCTCGTTGTCGAAGAACTCACCCGCCCCCTCGACCGGGGCGCCGGTGAACGAGCCGATGCGCTGCCACTCCGCTTGGGATGGCGGCTCGTCCAGTTCGTCGGCGCGGCCGCCTCTGGCGCAGAACAGGCATAGGGCCGAGAGGGCGAGCGCGGCCAAGCAGCGCCGCCGATTCACGCGCCGGGCGAGGGAGAGCAGCCTCGCTGCGGGGAAAAACTCCTGGGAGCCGTCGGTTCGGATGATCATTCTTCTCTGCCCACCAGATGATAACCCCGACGACCTTCGGCGGGGATACGAAACGTCAAAGCTCGGGCGAGCAACCGGGGTGCCACGCGCTCGGGGTGCATGCGCGCGTCCGCCAGCGGAAAATGATGCGCACGCCGAGCGCCGTCCGCCGGCAAATCTTGCCGCCGAAGGCCGACCGCGGGCGCTGGTGTAGCATTGATTTTTAGATCGGAAATGCCCTTGGCCGAGCCGAAATCGATACGATCCGAGCGTCCACGGCGCCCTCTTCGCATGGCGCTGTTCGCCATGCTTTCGATCCTTGGCCTGGTCGGCGCCAACCTCCTCTATGTGTGGGGAGCGGAGGGTTGGCTCCGCTCGGCGGACCTCACCCACCGACTCAACCGACGACCGGATCGATTCCGCATCTCGTGGCGCGCGGCGGAGAGCCCGTTTCCCGGCTGGTTGATCGTCCGCGACTTGAAGCTCGCCGGCCGCACGCAGAGGACCCAATGGAGCGTGCAGGCGGACGAGGTCCACGGTGCGCTCCACTTGTCGGCGCTGGTTCGTCGCCATCTCGTGTTGAGCGACCTTGCCGCCACGGGGGTCGTGGTGCGGGTGGCGCGGACGCCGCTCTTAGGAGGGCCGCCGGTCGGGGGTCAACCCGAGTTCGATCCGGAGCTTCCGGCATTCTCCGAGCGGGCCGGCCGGCCGCGGTCGCGCTGGACCGTCGTCTTGACGGACGTAGCCTTGGATCGGGTCCGCGAGATCTGGCTCGAAGATTGGCGGCTCCGCGGCCTGATGAACGCGCAGGGTGGCCTGCGCCTTCGCCTGGGGCGAGACGCCGAAGTGTTCGCCTCCCGGCTGGATCTGCTGGATGCCGGTCTGAGCGTCTTCGGCCGACCGGCGGGCGCTCACCTCCGGGGCTCGGTGGCGGCGCTCACCACGCCGTACTCACCGCGCCGGGAGCGGGGTTGGGCGGCGGTTCGGCACGTCACCGGAGAGCTGCGCCTGGCGGGAGAGCTCCCTTCGCTCGAATTCCTTCTCGGGCTGATGCCGAATGTGCCCTGGTTGACGATCGAGGGGGGGGACGGAAGCTTTCGGGCTCGGCTGCGGTTGGCGCAGGGGAAGCTCGGCCAAGGGAGCTCGGCGCAGATCCAGGCGAAAACCGCGACCGTCGGGTTTTTCGAGAACCGGGCCCAAGGCCAGGGCGTCCTCTCGTGGCGAGTCGACAATGAGCGCGCGATCGGGCAGGCGGACCTCGCGCGTTGCGAGATCCGTCGCCGCGGCGCGGCTCTCCCCTACGCCCGCGCCGAAACGCTGCACTTCGCGGTCGCCTCGCGGGACTTGCAGCTCGACGGCCGCCTCACCGATATCTCGGGGAAGGCCGAGCTGCCCCGCGTCGAGGTGCCGGATCTGCGCAGCTACAACAGCTACCTGCCCGCGGGCTCGGGTCTCCAGTTCACCGGTGGCCGGGGGGTTTCGAGCGCCCTGCTCACGATCGACCCGTCCGGCCGGGCGGAGGGCGAGATGGAGCTCACCGCGACGGATCTCGCCGCGACCGCGCGGGGAATCTCCCTAAAAGGGAGGTGTACCGTCGCCTTGGCGTTGGCGAGCCGAGACGTGACCAGCCGCCGTTTCGACCTCTCCGGGAGTCACTTTCGCTGTGACGGGGTCGAGCTTCGCGGCGGCGAGGAGCCTACCGACCGCGGACCGATCAACGGTGCGAAGGGTAAGGACGCCTTGGCGACCGGTTGGTGGGCGCGGGGGACGATCCTCGATGGGCTCGTCGCTCCCGGCGCGTCGGACTACCTGTCTCTTTCGGGTGAGATCACGGCGCGCGACGCACTGCCCATTTTTGCTCTGTTCGGTGATCGCCCGAGCGCCAAGATCGCGGCGTTCTTCTTCCGCGGCAAAGGGGTCGCCGCGACCGGTCGGATCGACCTGCAAGCCGCCGCTTGGCGCGCGTCGGGCAGGGGGCAGGCAGGGCCCCGGCTCACCGCGGATGCCCGGCTCGCCGGCCGCAAAGGGCAGATCGATGGTGCGCTGCTCGCGGGCATCGGGCGCCGTCGAATCGGAATCGAGATCCTGGGCCAAGAGCGTAAGATCCACTGGCGTAGCGCCGCAGCCTGGTTCGCGGCCGGCAAATCCACCGAAATCTCCGATCGGCCACCGTCATGAAATCGAAGCATCGTTTCTGGATCAGTTGCGTCGCCGCGCTGCTCGCGCCGATCTTGGTCGTTGGACTGCGTCAGAGTTTCGAGCACGCCCCTAGCCAAGCGCCGTTCTTGCACGCCGGAATCCTCGTGATCGCGGTCGCCTGGTTCGGCGGCTTGTGGCCCGGCCTGATCGCGACGGTCTCTCAGCTCGCCGCGGTTGGGGTTTGGATTGTCGCTCCCACGGCGGCGACCTGGGACATTTTTGCCTTCGTGTTCCTCCAAGGAGCGATGCTCGCCTTCTTCGGCGAAGCTCGTTTGCGCGCGGTGGCCCGGTGGGAACAGCTTCGAAGCGAGCTCGAAGGACGGGTCGCGGAGCGTACCGAGGCGCTCGCCGGTGCCAACCTCGAGCTGGAGCGAGAGGCCGCGGAACGGGAGCGGGCGATCGCCGAGCTGACCGCGGCGGGCCGCCAGCTGCAGGCGAGCAATCGCGAGCTGGAGACGTTCGCCTCGGTCGCCTCGCACGACCTCCAGGAGCCGTTGCGCAAGATCCGCACCTTTTCCGATCGCCTCATGCAGCGTCACGCGGCGCGGCTCGACCCGGAAGGGCGCGACTACCTCGCTCGATCGGCGAACGCCGCGGGGCGAATGTCGAACTTGATCGAAGATCTACTGACCTACTCGCGGGTCACCACGCGCGCCCAGCCGGTGCGCGCGGTCGAACTGTCGGAGGTCGTCGCGGGCGTGCTCGGAGATTTAGAGAGCCGGATCGCCGATTCGCACGCGCAGGTCGAAGTCGAGCCGCTGCCCACCATCCAGGCCGACCCCGCGCAGATGCGCCAGCTGTTCCAAAATCTGATCGCCAATGCGCTAAAGTTTGTCGCGCCGGGCGCGACTCCGGAGGTTCTGGTGTCCGGCCGGGTCGAAGAGGGGGTAGTGCCGCCCTTCTGCCAATTGTCGGTCGCCGACCGCGGGATCGGCATTGAGGAACCGTATCGCGAGAAGATCTTCGAGATGTTCCAGCGCCTGAACGGCCGCGAAGCGTACGAAGGAACCGGCATCGGCCTGGTGATCTGCCGGAAGATCGCCGAGCGCCATGGCGGCGACATCAAGGTCCACGAACGTTCCGGCGGGGGCTCCGTCTTCGTCGTGACTCTACCGCTTCACTTTACCCCGACCTCTGGGGAGGTCTACCCCGATGCCTAAAATCGCTCCCGCCGCCACCATCATCCTTGCCGACGACGACCCGGACGACCGGATGCTCACCCGCCAGGCGCTCAATGAGGGGCAGGTCGCGAACCCCCTGGTCGAGGTCGAGGACGGCCAGGTGCTGCTCGACTACCTGGCCGGTCGCGGTCGCTTCGAGGCCAACGGACCGGCACCGACGCCGGGGCTGATCCTGCTCGATCTCAACATGCCGAGGAAGGACGGGCGCCAGACCCTGCGCGAGCTCAAACAGCACCCTGAGCTGCGCCGGATTCCGGTCGTGATCTTGTCGTCCTCGGCGGCTGACGTCGACGTCGCGAGCAGCTACGACCTGGGCGGCAATTCGTTCATCGCCAAGCCCAGCCTCTTCGATGACTTCGTCCTGGCAATGTCCTCTCTGGGCCGCTATTGGTTCGAGACCGTAAGGCGCCCCGACGAGATCGCGGACGACGACGCGGCCTAAACCGATGGCCGATCTGCGCATCCTGTTGGTCGAGGACGACGAAGACGATTTCGTCGTCGCGCGCGATCTCCTGTCCGAGATCCCCGACCTGCGGGCGGCTCTGGTTTGGGTGAGCGGCTACGACGAGGGGATCGATCGCCTGCGCTCGGGCACGTTCGATCTCTGCCTGGTCGATCACTTCCTCGGCGCGCGGACGGGGGTCGAATTCGTCCGCAATCTGCGCGAACTTCCCGCCTCGCCGCCTGCGATCCTGCTCACCGGCACCGCGTCGCGCGAGGTCGATCTGGCGGCGATGGCGGCCGGCGCGTCGGACTTTCTGGAGAAGGCGGGCCTGACCTCCGCGCTGCTCGATCGGTCGATCCGCTACACGATTCAGAAGCGGCGCGCCGCCGAGGCCCGGATCGACCTCGCGGTGGAGCGTGCTGCGCGCGCCTCGGCCGAAGACGCCAATCGCGCCAAAGACCAGTTCCTCGCCCGGCTGAGCCACGAGCTGCGCACGCCGATGGCCCCGATCCTCGGGATCGCCTCGCTGCTCGAGATCGACGAGAGCCTGCCTGGGGAGATCCGCGAGCAGCTGCACGTGGTGCGCCGGAACGCCGAGGTCGAAGCGCGGTTGATCGACGATCTGCTCGACCTCACCCGGATCACACAGGGCACGTTCGCTCTCAACCGGGAGGTGGTGAACCTCGCGCGCCTGATCGAGCAGTCGATCGAGACGGCGGTCGGGCCGACGCTCGCTTCCCGGCGGCACCGGCTGGCGATCGAGCTCGACGCCGGCAATCTCACGGCCTGGGGCGATCCGATCCGACTCACCCAGGCGCTGTGCAACCTGTTGACCAACGCGGTGCGCTACACCCCCGAGGGAGGGACGATCGCGGTTCGTTCCTGGCGACAGGGCGCGGAGAGCCTGGTGATCGAGATCCGCGACAGCGGCCGAGGTTTCGCGGAAGAGTATCTGCCCCGCCTGTTCGAGGCGTTCGAACGGGCCGGCGCGCCGGAGGAAGGGGGCTTGGGCCTCGGGCTGTGGATCGCGCGCTCGATCGTCGACGACCATGGCGGCACCCTCACCGCCGAGAGCCCGGGCGTCGGTCTGGGCGCCACATTTCGGATCTCACTCCCTGCCGCACTCCCGGTCGAACCGGACGCTGAGCGCAGCTTGGCCGGGGCTTCGATGCCGCCGCAAGCTTCGCCCCTCTCGTCAGGCGATCCCGGGCGGCCCCGGCACATTCTGTTGGTCGAAGACCACGCCGACACCGCCTATGCCATCTCCCGGCTGTTGAGGCGCCTGGGGCACCGCGTGACGCAGGCGGACAGCGCGAACGCGGCGCTGGCCCTGGCGAGCGCACCGAGCGCGCCGCCGATCGATTTTGTGGTCAGCGATCTCTGGCTGGGCACGGGCAGCGGGTTAGAGCTGATGCCCGAGCTAGCGCGTCGGCACGGGCTCTCCGGGATTGCGATTTCAGGATTCGGCGGCGACGCTGCGATCGCGCGCAGCCGGGCGGCCGGCTTTTCCTGCCACCTGACCAAACCGATCGCTTTTGCGGCCCTGCGCGATGCGATCCGGGAATTTGCCGGAGAAGCTTGCCCGGCCTGACGAGAAGTCAACCCAAGAGTGTCCGCGGCAGTCCGTGGCACCGGGCTTGCTCTCTCCCAGAGATCGGCAAGTTCAACCGGAGAGAGATAGCGCAATGACCGAGCACCGTTCACGTAGTTCGAACATCATTTTCGGCGGGGTCCTCGCCGGATTCTGCTGGTTTGCGAGCCTGCCCGCGCGCGCCGCGACCCCCGCGCCGGCTCAGCCCACCCCCTTGCTCGAAGCCCAGGTCTGGCTCGATCGACTGGGGATCTCGCCTGGAGAGATCGACGGTGTCGCGGGCGATAACTCGACCAAGGCGATCGCCGAATTCCAGCGCCGGGCCCGCCACCGGGTGGCCGATGGCCGGCTCGACTGGCTGACCCGCCGCCGGCTTCGGCGCCAGGCGCACGCTCCGGCGTTGGTCGTTCACAAGATCACCGAGGAAGAGGCGGCAGGACCGTTCGTGGCGATTCCATCGGGACCGGCCGAGCAGGCCAAGCTCGAACGGATGGGATACGCCTCGCTAGAAGAGGCGCTGGGCGAGCGGTTCCACGCCAGCCCCGAGCTGCTGCTCGAACTCAATCCCGGCGCCAAGTTCGTCGTCGGCGAGAGCCTTCGGGTGCCCAACGTCCTGCCGCCGCCGGTTCCGCCGGTTCCGGGGACTCCCGAAGCCGCGGCACCCGCCGGGATGATCGCCAAGGTCGTGGTCTCCAAGGGAGCCAAAGACATGAGGGGGGTCGACGCCAAAGGGGCGACGGTGTTTTATGCCCCGGCCTCTTCGGGCAGCGAGCACGATCCGCTGCCGATCGGTTCGTGGAAGGTCGTCTCGGTCGCCCGAAATCCCATCTTCCACTACAACCCGGATCTCTTTTGGGACGCCGCGCCCACCCAGGAAGAAGCGAAACTGCCGGGCGGACCGAACAACCCGGTGGGGGTCGGCTGGGTCGGCCTGTCGAAAGAGCACTACGGCATGCACGGCTCGCCGTCGCCCGGAGCGATCGGCCACACCGAGTCGCACGGCTGCGTTCGCCTGACCAACTGGGATGCGCTGCGCCTGATGGCCGGGGTTGCGGTCGGCACGCCGGTCGAGTTTGTCGAGTGAGTGCCGGTTCTCCGTTCGCCCCTCACTTCGCCGGAGTGGCAAGGTAGAGGTAGGGATCGATCGGTTGCCCCTCCCACCAGTGTTTTTCGGGCGTCAGGCGAAAGATCTGAAAGTGGAGATGGGGGGCGTCGGGCTGCGCGTTGCCCGAGCTGCCGACGTAGCCGAGCAGCTCGCCGCGGCGCAGCTCTTGCCCGGCGACCAGCCCCGGCGCGTAGGCGTCGAGATGGGCGTAGTAGTAGGCATAGGTACGGGTCGGATCGAACTGGTAGGCGGTGGTGCCGCCGAGCTGGCTAAAGAACAGCTTCTCGATCTTGCCGTCATCGGCCGCGAGGACCGGGGTGCCGCGGGGGGCGAGAATGTCGATCGCTTCGTGCTTGCGCTCGCCGCGCGCCTCGGAAAACGTGTCGCGCAGAGCGCCGGCCGCGATGCCGGCGACCGGGATCGCCAACCGGCGCGGCCCGTTTTGGGTGGGCAGAAGGTTGGCGTTGGCGAGAAGCGGGGCAGGGGCGGGAGAAAGCGGAGCCTTCGGTGTTCCGATGCCGGGCGCTGCGGGCGTGAGCGGACGCTCCCCCGACGCCGGTTCTGGAAGCGTCGGTTCGCCCGGCGCCGTTTCACCGGGCATACCGCCCGGCTGCGCCGCGGGCGGCAGGGCAGGAACGGCCGATGGATGAGCGGCCGGGGGCGGTGGCTGCGAGGTCGTAGCGGAAGCCGGGATCGACGAGGCCGCCCGGAAGGTCAACCCCTTCCGCGCCACCAGATAGAGGACCGTGCCGGCACCGAGCAGAAAGCCGGCGAGCAGGGCGGCCAAGATCGCGGTGACCTGGGGCGAGAGCTTCGGTTTGGTAGGGTGAGCGTTCGGATCGCTCCGAACCTCGATCGGGTCTTGGTTCATTGGAATCTTCTCCCTGGGAATTGGAGATAGCAAGATGAATGCCTTCTCGGAACTTCGAGATCCGACCGGCGCCCTCTCTGAGAGCCCCGAGAGCCCCTTGAGCACGGCGCTGCTCGCCGCGCACTTTCGCGCCCTACGCCGATTGCGCGCCTCGGTCGAGCACCTGCTGCGCAGCCCGCTCAACTCGATCGGGCTCAATCTCGAGCTGCTCGCCGTCGAGGTCGCCGATCTGGCCGAGCGAGAGGAGCGCGCGTCCGCTTCGATCAGCGAGGTGCTCGCCGCCCTCCGCAACGGCTACGCGCGCCTGGTCGAGAGCATGACATCGGTCCTGGCCACCGCGCTGCCCGACCGGTCGCACGGAATCGAGCTGCTCGATCTGGCCGACCTCGCTCGCCAAGTCGCCGGGCTTGGAGAGGCCGAGGCGCGGCTGATCCACGCCGCCTGGCAGAGCGAGATTCCTCCCGGGGCCATAACGATTAAGACGCGCCGCGATCGGCTGATGCCGAGCCTACTGCTGATCGTCTGCTCGGCGCTCGATCACGCCGGTCCGGCCGCCCGGATTCGCTTCTCGGTGCGCGCCGACCGAAGAGTCGCCGAAATCGAGGCCGAGGTCGAGTCCGGCTGCGAGGCGGCGGACGCGGCTGCGGCGCGTGAAAGCCGCCTCGGTTTGGCGCTGCTCGCCGGTCAACTCGGTGGTTCGTGCACAGAGAGTACAGAGCGGGGCAGATTTCGGATACATTTCATGCTACCTAGACTCCCCGGAGCCCCTGCATGCTGACCGCGTTGATCGTCGAGGACGACGAGATGTCCGCTCGCGCCCTCGAAACCCTGCTCAAAGGAGAGGGCTTCGTGCCGTTTACCGTGTCGACGCTCGCCGCCGCCCGCCGCCGGATGGCCGAGCAACCGCCGAGCTTGGCGCTGGTCGACATGGTCTTGCCCGATGGCAATGGGCTCGACCTGTGCAAAACGCTCGGCGAGTGTGCGCCCGAGGCCTCGTTCGTGCTGATCACCGGTTTCGCCTCGGTCGAGACCGCAGTCGAGGCGTTGCGCTCTGGCGTCTCGGACTACCTGACCAAACCGATCGACCTCGGTCGGTTGAAGCTGGTGTTCGCCCATTTGCGCCGCGAACGCGAGCTCAACGAGGAGATCGGCGCGTTGCGCAGCGAGCTGCTCGGGCTCGGCCGGTTCGAAGGGATGATCGGTGCCTCAACCGGGATGCAGCGGATTTTCGAGCTGATTCGCAAGGTGGCGCCGACTCAGGCCTCGGTGTTGATCCTGGGGGAGAGCGGCACTGGCAAGGAGCTGGTCGCCGAGGCGATTCATCGCTTGAGCAAGCGGCGCAATCAGCCGTTCATCGCGGTCAACTGCGGAGCGATCTCTCCCCACCTGATCGAGAGCGAGCTGTTCGGGCACGAGCGGGGGAGCTTCACCGGCGCCGAAAAGCTGCACCGCGGCTACTTCGAGCGCGCCTCGGGCGGCACTCTGTTCTTCGACGAAGTGTCCGAGATGCCGCCGGATCTTCAAGTGAAGCTCCTCCGCGTGCTCGAAAGCGGCCTGGTGGTCCGGGTGGGTGGCGACCGGCCGGTCGCGGTCGATCTGCGCGTGATCGCCGCCTCCAACCGCGACTTGGATCAGGCGGTGGCCGAAGGCAAATTCCGGCAGGATCTGCTCTATCGACTGAAGGTCTTTCCGATCGCCCTGCCGCCACTCCGCGAACGTTTGGAGGACATCGACGCGATCGCCGAGAGTTTCCTCGCCGAGCACAATCGGAGGGAGGGTCGGCAACAGCGCTTCGCCGCCGCCGCGCTCGCCGCGTTGCGCGCCTGTTCCTGGCCGGGCAATGTCCGCGAGCTCAAGAACGTCGTGTCCCGCGCCGCGATTCTGGCCGGCGACGAGGTCGGCGTCGGCGACCTGCCCGCCGAGCTTCAAGGCGGCCGGTGGCCGGAAGAGCCAGGCGGCGCTCTACGCTTCGCCCCCGGGACACCGGTGGCGGTGGTGCAGAGGCGCTTGGTGCTCGCGACGCTCGAAAGCCTGGACGGCGATCGCGCAGGCACCGCCGACGCGCTCGGCATCAGCATCCGTACTCTCTACAACTGGCTCAAGGAGTATCAGGCCGAAGGGGGCTGGGGCGAAGGATCAGGAGAATCGGTGGCGCCTCCAGGCGACAGCGCAAATTAGTTGCCGGCCCGGCCGGATCTCGGTAAAGTCGCCGCCATGAGCTTCGCACCGTCCGGACGCCCCGTTTCCTCTATTCTCGAAGACGCTTTGGCCGGCCTGCGCATTTCGGCCGGCGATGCCCATACGTTGCTGCTCGACGGCGACCTGCTGGAGTTGGGAGAGGCCGCCAACGAGATCCGCAACCGCTGGAACGACCCTGAGATCGCGACCTACAACGTCGATCGCAACATCAACTACACCAATATCTGCGTCTACAAGTGCCGGTTCTGCGCGTTTTACCGCGCGCCGGGCGACCCGGAAGGGTATCTCCTGTCGACCGACGAGATCGGCCAGAAGGTCGAAGAGACGATCGCGCTGAACGGCACCGGCATCCTGATGCAGGGGGGCGTCCATCCGGACCTGCCGCTCTCGTATTACGAAGACCTGCTGCGCGCCTTGAAGGAGCGCTACCCGAGCGTCCACCTCCATGCGTTTTCGCCGCCCGAGGTGAAGTTCATCGCCAAGAAGGAGCGGATGAGCTTTTATGACGTGATCGCCCGGTTGAAGGCGGCGGGGCTTCAGTCGATCCCCGGCGGCGGCGCCGAGATCCTGTCGGACGACATCCGCAAAGAGGTGCTGGCCTTCCCAAAATGCTCGTCGGACGAGTGGATCGACATCATGCGCCAGGCGCACGCGAACGGCCTGCGCACCTCGGCGACCATGATGTATGGCATGGGCGAGACGATCGAAGCACGGATCGAGCATCTGCAACGGGTCCGCGATCTCCAGGACGAGACGGGAGGCTTCACCGCATTCATCTCCTGGACCTTCCAGCACGAGCACACGGACTTACCCGACATTCCGGAGACCTACGCCGAGGAGTACCTGCGCACCCTCGCGGTGACGCGACTGTTCTTCGACAACATCGTCCACCTCCAGACCAGCTGGGTGACCCAAGGCAAGAAGATCGGTCAGCTCGCCCTCTCCTTCGGAGCCGACGACATGGGCTCGATCATGATCGAGGAAAATGTCGTCTCCTCCGCCGGCACCGCCTACCGCATGAGCCAAGACGAGATGGAGCACCTGATCGAATCGGGCGGCTACACGCCGAAGCAGCGCACCAACCTCTACGAGCGGATCGTCACCCGCGACGACACGGCGGACCTGGCAAAGCAGTACCGCCACGCCCTGACGCCCGCCAACCGGGATCTGGTGTCGGGGGCGTTGTTGCCGGTGGTTAGCTGAGGCGTTCTTCGCTGAACAGTCGGGCGTGGGCGCCTTAATCGCGCCCCAGCGCCGGAGCAATGGGCCGACTTTGCCATGGTAGCCTCCTTCGCAGCCACTGTACGGCACGTCTCTGGGCCTTGGGATACAGGGGATTTCGTGTCGAGCTTGCAGCTACCCGGCGGCAGACCGGGGATGTGGTGTGGGTAGGGCCAGAACAGTGGTGATCTGGGCCAGCACAGTGGTGATCTAGGCCAGGACAGTGGTGATCTGGGCCAGAACAGTGGTGATCTGGGCCAGAACAGTGGTGATCTGGGCCAGGACAGTGGTGATCTGGGCCAGCACAGTGGTGATCTGGGCCAGAACAGTGGTGATCTGGGCCAGAACAGTGGTGATCTGGGCTAGAACAGTGGTGATCTGGGCCAGAACAGTGGTGATCTGAGCCAGAACAGTGGTGATCTGGGCCAGCACAGTGGTGGGTCGTGTCCTAGCTCAGTGTTGGTGCCGTGAGTCGGCCGGCGGGACGGCGGGACCGGCGGGGTTGTGTGCCTGCTTTAGCGGACGACGCGGAGCTTGCGCTCGAATTCTTCCACCTCGCTCCGGCCGAGCAGGGTTTTGGCGATGTACTCCACTCCATCGCGGGTGGCAGACGCGTGGTCATTAAGGGCGGACACGTCCGCCCGCAGCGCGGCGACCTCGGTCTCCAAAGAAGAGAGTTTGCCAAGGACGGAGCTAAACCCGGCCTGAACCTCAGCTTGAAGCGCCCCCAGGTTCTCTGACATTCGGCACCCCCCTCCGCTTAGCCTTCGATGGTGGCATCGTAGCAAGCTGATATTGCGGCGTCAAATGGTTTGTCGCAATCCCTCCGTCCAGATCAGGGCATTTCCGACTGCTGCCTCTCCAAGGCCTTGATTCTAGGCCGTTTCCGGCCTCGATTTCCGCAACCTCCCAACTTCCGCTTCCTTTACGTGCCATGGTGTGCGCTCTTCGACCTCCGTAGGCGGGCCTAAACGATTGTCAACGAACGACTTCCGGCTCCACCCCGCAACCTACCCACCAAATCTCCCTGCCCGGCTAAAAAGTTGGCACGCCGTTTGATTCGCCAGGACCCTCAAGTCACGTACACCTCTGGATCAACCGTCAGAACGCCCAGGCCAAAGATCTCGACCTTGCCGCGGCAGTCGGCGCAGAGGCGGTAGATCCGTACGCTGGATGAACCGGGCTTTCAGCCCTGGGTTAATCATGTCTCCGTCTATTGCCTGGGGCGATGCCCCAGGCTGGTATAGGGCCGCGCCGTTGGCGCTCAAGGTGCCGTCTTTGGAAGTTCTATCGCACAGGCGCAGCACTCGAGCAATAGTACCGCTTACGCCACCCAGGTGACGCTTGCCGCTTCGCTTCGAGAAGGGCCGAAGGCCCGCGCAATACCAGCCTAGGGCAACGCCCTAGGCTTCCGGTCGGCCCGCCGAGGTGAGGGCCGAAGGCCCGCGCAAGGAGCACGTGAGAAAGGGACTGTGGCATAGCAGACGTTGGATGAATCGGTCTTTCAGCCCTGGGTTGATCGTGTCTCCGTCTATTGCCTGGGGCGATGCTCCAGTCTGGTATAAGGCCGCGCCGTTGGCGCTCAAGGTGCCGTCTTTGGCAACGCCCTAGGCTTCTCTTGCGGCGTCGCAATCCCCGATCCACCCGCATCCCCCCCCCCGAAAAAAGAATCTTCGCGACCCTATCGTTTTACCGGACACCTCTCCCTTAGGGTTCGCCCTGTGATGAGAACGACGGCAAGCCCCGGTCCTTCGGACACCCGCCGCACAGCTTGGCTCGCGGCACTTTCGGGCGGTACCGCAACCTCATCGGTAGGGCAGGACCCGCTCGGTCGGAATTTCCCGTCCGGGCAAATCATAAGGAGGTGCGCACCATGAGCTCTCGCGTTGCACCCGTGTCCACCCAGCCCCTGACCTCCACCCCGAGCCGCCTCAAGGCGGAGCGGATCCAGCTTCGGCAGATGCCCGGCTGGGATCTCTCAACCAACCGGCGGCGTCTGAAGCGATCGTTCCGCTTCCCGAGCCAGAAGGCGGCGGTCGCGTTCCTAGAACTCGCGCTCGCCACCGCCGAGAGCACACCCGGCTGCCGCCGGGGCCTGACATTCGTGTTCCGCGGCGAGGTGGTCACCGTGACCTTCTCGGCGAAGGGCCGGGCGGTCACTCGGGCGGAACTCGATCTCGCGAAGTCGGTCAGCCTTTCGGCCTGATCCGCAGGAAGCAGCCCACGCAGCACCCAAACACCGGACCGCATTTCGCGGCCGGCCAACGAAGAAAGGAGCAGCGTCATGAACGACACCTCGTACGCCGACAAAATCAACACCTGGCAGACCACCGTCCAGAACATCCAGGAGGTGCTGCCCATCATCCCCGGGGTCGACCCGCCGTATGCCGACCTTCGGCAGAAGGTCACCGAGCTGCGCACCGCTCACGACATCGTCGAGATGCTGACCGCCAAGCTGCGCGAAGCGGTGATCCAGCGCCGCAAGCTGGATGGCGACACCCGGCGTTCGGCGCGCCGCCTCGCGGCGATCGCCCGCGGCCATCTGGGTTTCGACAACCCGATCCTGGAGAGCTTCAAGGTCCGTTCGGAGGGCAACCGAAACCGGAAGGCGGCAGCACTCCCGAAACCGGAGGTGATCGCCGCCTGACGAATTCAGGGTAGTACGTGCCGCGCGAAGGTCTTCCGGGGACCGTTCGTGCGACCGGTAGGACATATCGAAGGACGCAGGAAAGGTTGGGGGTGCACCCCCTCCTCTTCGACAACCAGCTAAGTCACATTCAAAATTGGGCAAGTGTCATGTCTCCAGGTGACTGGAGAGACGGGAGTGGCTAAAATCGCTTGCTGGCGCCTAAATAATGTCAACATAGGCTAGGATGTACAAGAAGGGCGAAAGAAACGCACATTCCGTGACAATCCCTGACCCGGAGGAGGCGCCGTCAATGACCCTGGATTTACGACGAGACTGCGGCGAGGTGGACAGATGACGGCTGCAGAACTCAAGAAGCACCGAAAGTTGCTTCGGTCGAATGTCGATGATTTCGACGCGATCAAGGCCGCTCTGGACGCGTCTGGCAACGCTCTAAAGAGCGTCCCAGGTATGCGACAAAAACTCCAGCTACTCAAGGTGGCAGAAGAAGCGCTCCAAAACCTTGGGACCACGGTGTCGATCGTCATAGAGCTTACCGACGAGCTCGAGTGGCTACAAGACATCGTCGATGCCTATCGCGAATCGATCAAGGGAACTGGGGCCACGATTCGCTTCGATCGCGACATCGGATCAGGAAAAGTCACAGTGAGAATTGGGCCTGGGGCTGGCGATACCGCCGACGAGGACGAATAGACGCTCAGTCCCCGAGGAGCAGCGCGCGACCTGGGCGAAGGGAAACGCCGCCTCGGTCTGCGTCGCATACTCCAGCGCCAGCACATAACGCTCCAGCCCGATCCCGGCGGCTTCGCGCATGGCGGCCAGAGTGGGACGCTGGCCCACGGTGGAACCCGCTTCGTAGGCTCGAAGCCTGATCTGGACGGAGGGATTGCGACCCGGGCGACCGGGCGCACACAAGCGGCCGCGCCCGGGTGCCTTGCAAGAAACCGGGGTCACGTGTGGCGGCGATGATTTCTCACTCCCAGCGAAGTTCCGGCATCCGCAGCCGCTCCACCTCGCGCCGTTCAAGGACGCTCTCCCGGAGGATCTCCTCGACGTCGTCGAGGGTCACGCCGCGATACCAGAGGTTGAGCGGCCAGATCGCGACGGTGATTCCTTGGCTGCAATGTTTGAGGCAGCCGGTGCGGACGACCATCACCGAATCGCGGATGCCCAGCTCTTTCACCCGATCTTTGAACCGGTGGTAGACCGCGAGCGCTCCGCGCGGGGCGCAGCTCGGTTTCGGGCCGTCGGCCGGTCGTTCGTTGGTGCAGACGAGGATCTGGATTTCGGGTTTGGGCATGGGTGCGAGCCTAAACGCCAAGCCCGCGGCACGCAATCTCGGCCCTCCGACTCGGTTCCGCAGTAAGATCCTCGCCACTTCTCCATGCTCCGATTTCTCGTCAACCCCTCGTCGGGGCGGGGCGCGGGTGCCCGCCACCTCGACCGCCTGCGCATTTTGGCCACCCGGCATGGCGCCGGGATGGCCGTTTCGCGTTCGGCGGGCGACCTGCCGATGCAGGCCTATCGGGCGGTGGTGGACGGGGTGACCCGGCTGATCGTGGTCGGTGGCGACGGCACGATGCATCTCGCGATCCAGGGGCTCGCCGGTTCGGGCTGCGCCCTCGGCGTCGTGCCGCTCGGCAGCGGCAACGATCTCGCGGGAACCTTGGGAGTGCCAAAGGCGCTCGACGCGGCGGTCGAGCGTGCGATCATGGGGCCAATCCGGCCGATGGACTTGATCCAGGTCGGACCGATCGTGAGCGTCAGCTACTTAGGGGTCGGCTTCGACAGCGAGGTCACCCGGGTCGCCAACCAGGTGCGGCGCCTGCGCGGACCGCTGATTTATACCTATGCGGTGCTCAAAACGCTCGCCACCTTCGAGGCGCCCCATCTGCGGGTCGAGCACGACCAGGGGACTTTCGAAGGCGGGGCGATGTTTGCGGTCGCCGCGAACCTCCCGCGCTTCGGCGGCGGCATGCAGATCGCTCCCGAGGCCCTGACCGACGACGGCCTGCTCGATCTGGTGATCGTCCGCAAGGTCAGCAAGCTCGACCTCCTCCGCGTCTTCCCGAAAGTCTACGCCGGCAAGCATATCGGCCACCCGGCGGTCGAGGTGATCCGCACCCGCCGGGCGGTCCTCTCGGTCGATCGCCCGATGTACCTCTACGGCGGCGGCGAGCTGGTCCGCCCGATGGCCGAGGGCGACCGGGTCGAACTCGAAGTCCTCCCCGGCGCGCTGGCGGTGGTGGGGTAAGATTCCCGAGGTGCGGGAATGAACATCCCGACGGGTTTGTTCCTCGATCTGCACATCACGATCTGAGGCTGCGGCCAGCGCGGCTCAGTTCCTCGGTGGGGAGTAGCCACCCGGAGCTTCAAAAGAGCGATCTTTTGGAAAGTTCGGGGCGGACGGCGCGTCAACACGGAGCTGTTGTGTCGAGAAGCTCCCGGCCGTTTGCGAGCGCTTGAAACGAGCGCTACGGCGAGACCACCACGACACGAAACCTTCGTGCCGTGGCGTCTCGTTCCTCGACCCCACGGCCGATCTATAGGGTAGGAGATCGGCAACATGTCCGAAACGTCCATCTGGCTCTGGGTTGGCTTCAACGCCTTCATCGTGGCGATGCTCGCCCTCGATCTCGGCGTCTTTCACAAGAAAGCGCACGTCGTCAGCTTCAAAGAGGCGGCTTCCTGGAGCGCCGTTTGGATCACGCTGGCTGGCATCTTCGGCGCCGTCGTGCTCTGGCAAATCGGTCCGACGGTCGGAACGGAGTTCTTCACTGGCTACCTCATCGAGAAGTCGCTCAGCGTCGACAACATCTTCGTCTTCGTGTTGATCTTCGCGACGTTCCAGGTACCCGCGCTGTACCAGCACAGGGTCCTCTTCTGGGGCATTCTCGGCGCGCTCGCTATGCGCGCCGCAATGATCTTTGCTGGCGGCGCAATGTTGGAGCGCTTCCACTGGTTGATCTACGTCTTCGGCGCCTTCCTGGTCCGAGTCGATGGTCTATCGCACCGCGGGTCTGATGGACCGGGCCATCGCCGGCCTCGACCATGCCGATCCCCTCTACGACCGCAAGACCGTCGAGACGATCGAGGAGTTCACGATCGAGTGCTCGATGATCA
>JANNIH010000080.1:0-37698 GCA_031404815.1 Holophagales bacterium
TTGAGCTGCGTCGGCGGCTGCTCGGTGGTGCGGGGTGGAGGGGTGGGCTTCTTCGTGGCCATCTCGTGCATCTCCTTTTTCCGACGACCCCACGGCGGTATGCCGCGGTGACACCACCCTTGTACAGATTCAAATCCGGGAAATCGAGCCTTTCGCCTCGGAAGCCCAAAATAGTCTGGCGATGCCTCCTTGGGTCGGGCTCGCAAGCCCGCTCTGGAACGTAGCCGGGGGGCCTCGGTGGTGTCAGATGCCGAACAAAGTTGGCATCGTGCTATTCTTCTTCTGGAAACTCGCGAACGCGACGAAGTGAGAAATAGAGCCGTGGTCTGCCCCGTTTCGGCCATCGAGATGCACTCTATGGGGTGAAGCACCTTGCTCGAGAGGATCTAGACCATGAACGTAGCGCACATCTACGAACCCGACCTCGACGACTCGGATGACCTGTCGAATCGGGACTTGAGAGCCCCGGAAGGTCGGCTACGGCTCGCGCTGGAAGCCTTCCTGGCCCGCGAATCGCGCGCGCAAGGCCCCGAGGGAGAATGGCGCGAGGGGCTCTGGTTTCCGTCCGGCAACGAGCGCCGGCCCTGCTGTGAGGACCTGCAGCCGACCCCGGCCAACAAACAGGCGTTGGAGAGCCACTGCCGATCCGCCGCCCACGTTGCGGCGCTCTTCGAGGTGCCGGTGTTGGCCTTGAGACGCGCTTTGCGCCGGACGCGGATCACCGAGGAGGGGGCCGGCAGCCAGCCCCCGGGCGCGCCGCTGCGGTCGATGACCAACACCGAACGGCTGGCGCGGGTCAGCCGGGCGGCGCTAGCCGAGGCGCTCGAGATCTTGCGCGGGCAAGCCCACCAGGGCGCCAGAGTCTGCGAAGAGCTGGCGCACCTCGACGAGGAGGCGGCTGTGGACCTGGCCGCGACCTTTCAAGCTGCCGGTGATCGCTTGAAACTCGTCGCCCAGAGCCTGGAGAGCGCCGCCCAGATGGAGCTGATTTGCCGGGTCTCCGAGCTGGCGCTCGGGAAGGTTCGCGGGTTGAACCCATAGGCAGGCGAAGGGGAGGAGGACGGGCATCGCCCGGTCGGTCATCGGGTCGCGCTCGATCTTTCTTACCAGGGCATTCTCGAGCTCCCAGCGAGTCGCCCGCAGGAGGTCTCCCAGGAAGTGATGCACCGGGTGGTTCGGCCGAGCCGGCTTGCCTTCGAGCACCGTCTCCAGAAGGCTCAGCGCGACGCACACGGCGACCGATTCGAGCAGCTCGATCTCGGCCTCGATCTCGGCAGCGGCAGTGTCTTGGGCAAATCGTCCCTGGAGGACTCTCGCAGCCATGGGGGCGCTCTCCGAGGTCACATAGCGGGCACGGAATGTGCTCGAACGATCCTAGACCATCTGAGGTCAATCTGCATCCAAATTGGCAAAATCTCCCTCTTGTTCGGCATCTTCGCTGGTCTCTTCGTCGGCACCTTCGTCGGCATCTTCATAGCGGTGCTTCACGCCTGTCCGTTTCGCCTCACGCCTAAAAGTCCCAGAGATACGTCGCTCTTCCTTCAGTTGACAGGCCAGCATCGGCAGAAACGCCAGAGCTTCGCCCAGCTTACTGAGGATCGGGAAGGCCTTCGCCAGATGCGCCCGAGCGTTCCGTACGCTCGGAATTCTCAAGGGAACCTCGGCGGTCGCGGACTCCGCCGCCCGGATGTTTTTCTCCAACGCCTCGTAGGCATCGAGCCCCTTCTGGTAAGCCCGCACACACCGATCGACGTCCGTGCGCTTCTTCATACCGCCTCCCTGCCGTGTCGGCGAAAGTCGGTTCCGGAGAGCTTGGGAACCTCCGCCGCCGCGAGCAGCCGCGAGACCAGCGGCACCCCGTAGCGGTAGGTAAGCTCGCGCTCGCCGGCGTTGGTGGCGAAAGCGAGCCGCTCCCCCTCGCGCTCGTCCAGCAGGCCGACCAGGAACGCGGCGGTGATCGGCGCCGCCGTCTCCTCGGACCCCAAGTCGTCCAAGATCAGGGCATCGGAGCGGCGCCACCTGGCGACTGCAATCTCGGCCGCGCCGCGCTCAGTGCCGTCGTAGAGTGCTCGACCGCGCACCGTCCGCGTCAGATCGGGCGCGGTCACGTATTCGACCCAGCGCCCCGCCCGGGCGAGGGTTCGTGCCGCCGCGCGGAGCAGGTGCGTCTTGCCGCAGCCGGAGTTCTCGGCGATGTCGTCGGGCCGGATCAGCGCGAGGGTGCGCCGGCCCACGGCTAGAGCACCCGCCGAACCGGCCCAGCGCCGGGCCGCCTGAAACGCTGCGTTCTCCCGCAGCTGCTCGAAGTTCTCGAAAGTTTGCTCGCCGGGGATCTCCGCGGCGGCCGCCGCCGCCCGCGCGGCGATCGCCCGGCGGCAGCGGGCAAACGCGGTGCCCCGCCCGCCGTCCTCGCGCCAGTGCCAGCCGGACGAGCAATGCTGACCTGCCGGCAAGGCGCACCGCGGCTGCTCACGGGCCGCCAACTCTTCGGCTGACAGCCGGGTGAAGCGCCGTGTGAGCTGCGCCAGCACAGCCCCGAGATCACGCGGCATGCGCGGCCTCCCATCCGGCGCGGATCTTTGCCAGATCGCGGAGGCACTTGGCCAGCTCCGCCGGGTCGGAGATCCCGGCGCGCAGCTCGGCCTCCCAACTTTCGAACGAGTCGCGACCGTAGGCCTCCCGGAGCGAGCCCCGGGGCGCCGGCGGCGTCGGCGGGCCGCCCGCCGGTCCCCCGCCGGCCCCGCCTCGCCGGACGTGGTGTCCTCCGGGAGCGCCGGGAGCGCCTGGCGCCTCCCGCCGGCCGAACCGGCCCCCGTCGTTGGTCCGTTCGAGCCACGAGAGCAGGAACCGCGGCATGCCGCGAACGGTCTTCCAGCGCCCTGGATTCGCTTGCAACCAAGCCTCGGCCTTGCGCGCTTCGGCGAGCACGTCGAGGCCCGGAAACACCGCCTGCCAGCGTTCGACTTGAGTCTGCGACAGGCCCCACTCGGGTGGGTCGCCCCGGCGCGACGCCCGGCAGGGGAGCCAGAGCACGGCGGGCGGCGGCCCGGTCGGTGCGGCCCCCGGTGCGGCCCCCGAACCGGCCCCCGGTGCGGCTGCCTCCGGACCGCCACCCGGCCCCTCGTCGCCCTCCGGCCTCGCGTACGCGGGCGCCTCGTGCGCGCCCCCGGTAGATTCCAGACTTAGGAGATCTACGAGAACAGAAGCTTTTGCTTTTGCTTTTGTCTCTTCGGGTACACCTCTACCTCGAGGTGAAGGGAGGGGTATGGGGAGGGAAGAGGAGCGGTGGGCCGAACGCGGGCCCTCTTGGGGCCGAATCGGGGCCGGATCGGGGCCTCTCTCCTCGGCCGCGAAGTGAGACCACAAGATCCGCCGAATCGCTTCGGACGTGACCACCTCGTCGGCCGCCGCCGCCGCGAGCACCTGATCGAGCAGCTGTCCTCCAAGAGCGAGCTTGAACGTCTGGGTCAAGGTACACCTCCCCTGCTAGGTGGAATCGACAGTCGTCTTAGGTGTCGTAGATGTTTCCTGTTTTGATCACCGTCTTACGGTGTAGTAGGTGAAAGATCGAATCAGAGGCCGCTGATGATTCTATACGACAAATGGACCTACTTTGTCACTCCACATTGCGCCTAGACGGAACATTTCGTCGGCTCCTGGGCACTGCTCCCGCCGTTCCACGCAATTTGGAGTCCCTGTCGGGCGGTCGTTTCCTGCGCTGGGGCGAATGTATGCTAGGAATTGGATCGAAACAGTTGGCTAGGCTTGGTTACATCTTGTGGAGATGGCGCCATGGCAGACACATAGGTCTGCCCCTATCGAATCCCGGGTTATAAGTGGGTGCGAACGATTGTCGGGGGCGCACCATCCGTGTGCGCCCGATGGTGTGCCCAGGGCCGTCACGTAGGTCTGCCCCTACCGCAGGTAACCCAAACCGCGCAGGCGACTCGCCTCTTCGGGGGTGAGGTCGCCGCGCTCCGTCGGTTTCGGCAGGTCGCGCCGGTCGGCGAGGAAGCGCTGGAGGAGCCGTTCGAGCTCGGTCTCTTGCGCCAGGCCTTGCCCGGCGCGATCGACGTTTTCTCCCCGGTCGGCGCGCAGATCGAACAGCGACGGGCCGTCGGGGAAGAAGCGGGTGTTGCCGCTCGAAAGGATGTATTTCCACTCGGGCGTCCTGACCATCAGCCCCAACCTCCCCGCGTGCTCGGCAAACACCGCGCGGCGGCCGAAGCGCCCGGGTCCGGTCAGCCTGTGCAGGTCTAGGCCATCCTGCGGTGGCACCGGCAGACCGAGCGCGCCGAGCAGGGTGGGGAACAGGTCGATCGTCTGCACCAGTCCACGGAAGGTCCGCCCCGTCCCCTGCCGCTCCGGCCAGCGGATCATCATCGGCACGTGGGTGGTGGTGTCGTGGAGGCCGACATGCCGGAACGACACGCCATGTTCGCCCAGGCTCTCGCCATGATCGGCGACCAGTACGACGACGGTGTCATCGAGCAGGTTCCGGCTGCGCAGGAAATCGAGCAGCCGGCCGACTTGGGCGTCGAGATAGGCGACCTCGCCGTCGTAGAGGTCCTTATTGGCGCCCAACACCTGCTCGTCGAACCCGCGCGGGCCGGGGGTCCGGAACGGCACCCAAGAAGCGACGGGCGTCAAGCCGGACGGGGCGCTCGGCTCGTAGCCGGAGGCGAACGGCTCAGGGGGGGTGTGCGGGGTGTGCGGATCGAACAGATGGAGCCAGATGAAGAACGGCTTCGGCCCGGCCGGCGGTTGGGTTTCCGTGGTCGCCTCAACCGGTTTGGCGGCGCGCGCGGCGAGCCAATCGATCGTCATATCGACGGCCAATTCGCCCGCGAAGTGCTCACTCGCGCGGGTCACTTCGTCGAACCCCTGGCCGAGCCCCGAATTGGCGTCCTGTAAGTGGCTCGCCGAGAGCACCGCGAGCGTGTTGTATCCCGCCTGATGGAGATGCTCGGCGAGCGTCACATGGGTGCGCGGCAAGGGGGTCGTAAGGTCGTAGACGCCATGGTTCTTGCCGTACAGGCCGGTCATGATCGAGATGAAGCTCGGGTTGGTGACGTTGAACGCGGAGTAGGCGTCCAGATAGACGTCGGACTCGGCGCTCAGAGCATCGATCTCGGGCGAGAGGCTTGGGCTTCGCCCCCAGGCGCCCAACGCATCGGCGCGCAGCGTATCGGCGCCGATCAGCAGAATGTTCGGCCGTTTCGGTCCCGGCTGCGGCCCGGGCGGAGCGGGCAGCGCGCGCCGGCCATAGACCGCCGGACTCCCCCAAAACAGGCTCGGGAACGCCTGGCCCGCCGGGCGCTCGGCGGCGCCGACCACTTCGAAATGGAGGTCCACGTCCGTGCCCGCCCAGCGCGCCAGATCGACCGTCACGGTCGGCGGCGCGAGCGTGCGGAGGGGGGGGGCCGCGGCGCGGTAGATTTCGCTCTCGGGCTCCGCGCCGCCGGACCGAGCGGTCACGCTCACCCGATAGAAGCAAGCGCAGGGTCGCTCGAAGCCGAGCGGGATGAACGACAGATAGGGGGAGCGCCCCAGCCGGGTGCGCCAACGGACTTTGGACGCCACCACCTGTTCGAGCGCGCGGATCTGCCCGGCGGGGCGGTGCGGAAAGTGGGCGAGCTGGGCCGCCGGCACGCGCGCCAGATCGCGCACCTCGGCGGCGCCGAGGAACCGAATGCGCTGGGTCGAAGGGTGAAACCACCGGTTCGCGACCGGGGACGCCTCGGTCTCTGCCTTGGCGGACCAGAGGTCGAACCGCTCCCACGCCTCGGGCGCCCCGGCGGTGCGCGACTTGCAAGCCGAGAGGCTGAGGATACAAAGTGCGGTGCCGACGCCGACGAGCCAGGCGATGCGGCCCGGGAAACGAGCAGGAGCGAACAGACGTCTCACGGCGCGGCAGTGTAACCCGCCCGCCGCCGGAGCTAAAGATTCGACCGATCGGAGATTCGAGATGAACCGAGGTTTCACCCTCTTCTTAGGCCTAGCCGCGCTGGCGTTTTTGGTGCCGGCTCGCTCGACCGCCCAAAAACCGCCGCCGGACCGCCAGCCGAAGCAGCTCGATGGGGAGCGCGCCCCGGGCCCGAACCCCTGGGAGGCGCTGCGCGCCGCGCGCGCCGATCTGGCGGCGGCCGGCCCGCTCGAAGCGAAGTTCATTCAGACCTATGTGCCGACCGGCTTCACCACCGGCGAGAAGGAATCGGGCACGCTCACGCTCTCGATGCCCGACTGCCTGCGCTGGGATTACCTCGAGCCCTATCCGAAGAACTTCCTGCTCTGCGGCAACAACGCCTGGGCCTGGAACCCGGAGGACAAGACCGGCCGCCGCTACGCGATCGACCGCAAAACCGAACCGGGGCTCGATCTCCTCTTGCTCGGCGTCGAAGATCTGGAGAAGCGCTATAAGGCGGAGGCCCGCCTGCTCGCCCTAGGCCGGATCGAGATCTCGCTCGCGCCCCGGGCGAAGATCTCACCGCTCAAAGACGCAACCCTGGTCGTCGAACCCGGAGCCGGCGCCGGTGATCGCCGCCTGGTCCAAGTCTCCTACCGCGACGCCGAAGGAAACCAGACCCGCTTCGACCTCACCGACTACCGCCTAAAACCCCGCCGCGACGCCACCTTCTCCCCGCCGGCCGGGATCCGTTGGGAGGACGATCGGTAGAGTCGGGAGGTGCTGGGCTTAGAGCGGGGCTTTGAGCCTTCCCTGGGAGCGCCGAGCTCCAGCTCGGCACAGAAGCGGCGAAGATCGCCGGTGGCCGGGCAGTTGAAAGACCCAGGCGTGACGGCGTTGCTGCGCGGGCTCGCGGCGCGGAACCCTGGGTTGTGTGTGGTGACCACGCGCGAGGGGGTGAAGGATCTCGCGGCCTTCCACGGCGGGACGGCGCCCGAGTGGTCGTTGGAGCGCCTCGATAAAGCGGCCGGGATAGATCTCCTAAAGAAACTCGGAGTGCATGGCTCGAGGAAAGATCTCGTCGAGGACGTGGACGGCCATGCGCTGACGATCAACCTGATCGGGACTTTTTTGGTGACGGCGCACCAAGGCGACGTGCGGCGGCGGGATCGGGTGAAGTTCGAGAAGGCGGATGCGAAGGTGCAAGGCGGTCACGCGTTCAAGGCGATTGCGGCCTACGAAAACTGGCTGGGTAGGGAAAAAGAAGAGGGCGCCCGGCAGCTTGCCGTGCTGCGGCTGCTCGGACTGTTCGACCGGCCCGCGGACGGCGGTTGTCTGGATGCGTTGCGCAAAGAACCGGCGATTCCTGGCTTGACCGATGAGCTGGTCGGACTCGACGAGGAAGATTGGAACCTCGCTGTTTCCGCTCTTACCGGGTGCCGCCTCTTGTCTCCCTCTCCCGTTTCGGGAGAGGGCCGGGGAGAGGGCCTCGACGCCCACCCGCTGATCCGCGAGTACTTCGCCCGCCAGCTCCGCGAGAAATCCCCAGGAGCCTGGCGCGCCGCGCACGGCCGGCTGTTCGAGCACCTGCGGGATACGACTCCGAACCAGCCCGACACGCTCGAAGGCCTTCAGCCGCTCTACCAGGCCGTGGCCCACGGTTGCCACGCGGGGCGGCAGCAGGAGGCGCGCGCCGGGATCTACCGTGACCGCATACTTCGTGGAGGTGAGGTCTACAGCCTCCACAAGCTCGGAGCGTTCGGCGCCGACCTGGGCGCCGTGGCCTGCTTCTTCGATCCCCCCTGGCGCCGTGTCTCGCCCGCCCTCTCCGAAGCCGCCCAGGCCTGGCTGCTGAACGAGGCCGCCTACCGCCTGCGCGCCCTGGGCCGGCTGACCGAGGCCCTGGAGCCGATGCGGGCGGGGATGGAGAACTACATCAAGCAGGAGGACTGGTCGAACGCCGCTAGGCTCGCCTCCAACCTGAGCGAGCTGGAGCTGACACTGGGCGACGTCCCGGCCGCGGTGCGGGACGCCGAGCAGTCCGTGACGTTCGCCGACCGCAGCGGGGATGCCTTCCAGCGGATGGGCAAGCGCACGACGCACGCCGACGCCCAGCACCAGGCGGGCCGCCGGGCCGAGGCGCTGGCGCTGTTCCACGCGGCGGAGGGGATGCAGGCCGAGCGGCAGCCCGCCTACCCGCGGCTCTACTCGCTCCCTGGCTTCCGGTACTGCGACCTGCTGCTCGCCGAGGCCGAGCGGGCGGCGGGGTGGGAGGGCGGTGCGGGAGCGGCCGGGGCGGCTATTTTTTCGGAGTCACGGGAGGCGCTCCGCGAGGTCGAGGAGCGGGCAACGTACGCCATGGCGATCGCGGAGCGAAATCACTGGATCCTCGAGAACGCCCTGGACCACCTGACCCTCGGCCGCGCCGCGCTGTATGGGGCGATCTTGGCCGGCTCCGATCTCGCCGCCGCGAGATCCGAGATCGAGCCGGCCGTGGACGGCCTCCGCCGCGCGGGCCAAAGCGACGAGCTGCCAAAAGGCCTTCTCACCCGAGCCTGGCTTCTTTTCCGAGAGGGCGACCGCGCCGCCGCCCGTGCTGATCTGGACGAGGCGGAGGAGATCGCGGCGCGGGGTCCGATGCCGTTGTTCCTGGCGGATGTGGCTCTCTATCGGGGGCGGCTGTTCGGCGACCGGGCGGCGTTGGTTGAGGCGCGGCGGTTGATTGAGAAGCATGAGTACGGGCGGCGGTTGGGGGAGCTGGAGGATGCGGGGCTTCGACTTCGCTCAGCCACCGAAGCGGGGCTGGAGCCGTAGTTTGAGGGCCGAAGGCCCGCCCCAAAATAGCCTAGGGCAACGCCCTAGGATCTCGGTTCGGCCAACATCCCCAAGGGCTGAAGGCCCGTTCTATATTCGCGGGGAGATCCGATGGATCGGGCTTTCAGCCCTGCCGGTTGGGGGACGGTTCCCTAGTCCTGGGGCGGTGCCCCAGGCTGGTATAGGTCGCGCCTTCGGCGCTCAAGCTGAGGTCGCACAAGGGGCGCCCATGCCGCAGGGCTCCTGCCCCCCCACTGCCCCCCCCCCCGGAATCCCCGCCCCTCGCCGCTTGTTCGCACCGGCACAAGCAAGCGGGTATACTTCCCCCGCCAGAGGTCCACCCCGAATCATGGCCGCAGAAAACTCTTTCGACATCGTCTCCACGGTAGACCTCCAGGAGATCAAGAACGCGGTGCAGCAGGCCGGCAAGGAAATCTCCACCCGTTATGATCTCAAACACGCCGGGGCGACGCTCGAGCTCGAAGGCGAGGAGATCGTGCTCGAAGCGTCCGACGAGTTCAGCGTCGGCCAGGCGCTCGAAGTGCTCAAGACCAAGCTGGTCAAGCGCGGCGTCAACTTGAAATCGGCGCGCTACGGCAAAGTCGAGCCCTCGGGCGGTGGCCGGGCCAAACAGCGGATCACCTTCCAGCAGGGGATCCCGATCGAGACCGCGAAGAAAATCGTCGCCGAGATCAAGACCCGCAAGATCAAAGTGCAGGCTTCGATCCAGGGCGACAGCGTGCGCGTCTCCGGCAAGGCGCGCGACGACCTGCAGACCGTGATCGCCATGCTGCGCGGCCTCGACGCAGACGTTTTGGACGTTCCCCTCACCTTTACCAACTACCGTTCGCTGTGAGCCGCTTCCGCTCCCTCCGCCGGGGCTCCGCGCGCCCGCTCCGGGCGCTAGGCCTGGCCTTGGTTTGCGGCTGGGCTTGCGCCGGTGGCCTGGTTCCGACGGCGGCGTTCGCGATTTCGACCGGCGATCCGGTGGCGCTCTCCGGCCGGGTCACCGATACCGGCGGCCATCCGCTCGCCGGTTTGCGCGTCGTGCTCGAAGTGTCGCGCAAGAGCTTGCGGCGCGGCGAAGGGGAAGTCCGGCGGCTCGCCGCGAACACGGACGCGGGAGGGTCGTATACGATCTCCTGGCCCTGGGACCCCTATTTCAACCGGTTCGAGATCCAGGTCGGTGTGGCGGTGCGCCGGGCCAAGGGTGAACAGGTCGAAGTGTTCGAACGCCAGAGCCTCACGGCTCGACAAATGGAAGCGGGGGCGGCGGTCGTCCCGCTCATCGTTCGCGAGAGCGAACGGCTGAACAAGCTGCGCTCGTTCGAACGGGAGGTGCGGAGCGACGACGAACGCCGGGTCTACGCCGAGCTCGGCCAGCCCGATGAGGTGCGTATCGTCGAGTTTCCCGATCGGCGCGAGTCGACCTGGTGGTACTTCGAGAGCGGGCGCGCCTACCGTTTCGAAGCCGGACGCCTGGTAGAGGTCGTCCGCTTCGATCCGATCCGGAAGTTCTGAGCCGCAGTCCCAAGAGAGGAACCGACGTGGCGACCGACCCTCACCTGCTCGACCTGGCGGCTGATCCTCTGGCGCGTGAGGCGACCCGCTCGGTAGCCGGCCCGCCGGTCTCTCCTGTGCGCTTCCTCGGTCTGGTCGCCGACAAACTGGCGGCGACCGAAGAGGTCTTTCGCTTCCACCTCGGCTCGGACGTGCCGTTCATCCACCAGGCCGGGGTCTACCTCGCCGACGGCGGCGGGAAGAGGGTGCGCCCGGCGCTCCTTCTCCTCTGCGCCCGGCTGCTCGGCCACGACGGTCCGGAAGAGATCACCTACGCCGCGGTGGTCGAATTCATCCACACCGCGACCCTGATCCACGACGACATCATCGACCACGCCGCCCTACGGCGCGGCCAGCCGACGCTCAACCATCTCTGGGGCAACAACCAGACCGTCCTGCTCGGCGACTGGATCTACACCACCGCCATGCGCATGGCGCTCTCCCACGGCCACCTCGAAGTCGTCCAGCGCCTGTGCGACGCGACGCTCAAGATGACCGAAGGGGAGCTGCTGGCGCTCGCCCGGCTCGGCGCCGCGGATCTCTCCCGCGACGAGTATTTCGAGATCATCGATCGGAAGACCGCCCACCTGTTCGCCGCGGCCTGCTCGCTGCCCAGCCTGATCCCCCCCTGCCGGCCCGAAGCGGGGCTCGTGCTCGCGCGCTACGGTCGGGCGCTCGGCACCTGCTTCCAGCTGGTCGACGACCTGCTCGACTTCACCGCGCGCGAGAGCGATTTGGGCAAGCCGGTCCTCTCCGATCTGCGCGAGGGGAAGCTGACCCTGCCGATCCTGCTGCTGTTACCCCGGGTTGGCCCGGCCGACCGGCAGCGGATCGAATGGGTGCTCGAAGATCGCAGCTTCGACCGCGTGGCGCCGCAAGAGATCTTGGACCGGGTGGCCGCCGAGGGGACGCTCGAAGAGACCGAGCAGCTCGCGGGCGACTACGCGCGCGCGGCGCGCCGGGAACTCGAATACTTCCCGCCATCAGAGGTGCGAGAGGCGCTCGAGCTCGCGCCCGACTTCGTCCTCCACCGGCGTTCGTAGCACCGGAGGGGCGAGGCCGAACAGGCCGCGCCTGGGGGCTTGCGGTTCCGCCACCCCCTCTTGCGGGTCGCGCGGCGGCAGGGCGCGCGCCCCTTCGATCGAGAGGGTGCCCACGATCTCCACCGTCCGGAAGCGCCGCACTTCGGTATCCACCCATTCGCGCTGGAAGGGCATCAGAATCACCGAGATCGTAGAGATCACCGGAGAGGCTCCTCCTCCCGCCAGGGCGCCTTCCGGCTCGACGTGCAGCACGGCGACCTGCATCGTCTCCTTCGGCACCACGTCGAGGGCCAAGCGGCCGACCGCCGAGCGGGGGCCCCAATCGAAGCGCACCGCGCGCCCTGGTGTGCCGGACGGTGCGGCCGGCACGAGGGGAGGAGCCGGGCGCTCTAAGCCCAACGACCGCACGCCCCCGAGCCGCGGCACACCCCAACGACCGATCGGCGGAAACGACCAGGAGTAGGCCGGTGTCCCCCCTTCGAGCGGGCGGAAGCCGCGCAGCAGATTCGGATCGTCGCGGCGCAGAATCGTCCAGGCCGGGTCGGACACCACCAGCTGGCGCCCGTTTTCCCCTTCGCTCAGACTGAGCAGGAGTCCGCCGGCGCCATGATCGCTGCGCAGCTGGACCAGCAGGCGGTTGGTTCCGGGGGAGAGGAGGGGAGCCACCTCGTAGCCGTCGAGCGGTTCGCCCTCTCGAAAGCGACCGCCGCCGATCCGGCGCCCGTTGACCCAGAGAAGGTATTCGGGATCGGCCTGCACTTCGAGCACCACGCTTTTCGGGACCGCGTCGAGCGTGAAATCGCGCGCCGCCCAAAACGCTTGCGGGCTCCGTTCGCGCCGGGCGTCGCCCGACCAGATCCACTCGGCCGCCCGGGTGGGTAGCGCGCTCCGCGCATGGTTGGCCTGTAACAAGTTCGACGTTCCGGCAAGGGCAAACGTTGCCGCGATCCCGGTCAAGAGCAGCCAAGAAGAACGAACACGCATCGAAGCGACTGTACCAAATAGGAACGCCTTCCGTCGGGGCGGACCTACGTGTCTGATACGTATCTGCCCTCGGCCGTCAATTCACATACCCGAGCGCCCGCAGCCGATCGAGCGTTTCGCGATCGACCGATGCCTCGCCCCCGCCGGTCTCCGGTTGCGCCCGGGCGATCCAGGCGAGCAGCCGGCCGCGCAGCCAGTCGCTCTCCAGGTCGCCGCGGCCGGCGAGGTTGATCCGCTCGAGCGGATCGGAGGCGAGGTCGAACAGGTATTCAGGATCACGCGAGCGCCCCGCCCCTTCGCCCAAGCCCCAGCCGAGCCCCGAACGCGGCGCCCAGATCAGCTTCCAGCGCCGCGATTGAACCGAGTAGATCCCCCCCTTGACGCTCGATGCGGCGGCTAAGTGGAGCGGCTCCCCCTCGGCGACCGGCAGCGGCCGGCGGAGCAGCGAGCGCCCCTCGGAGGGGAGCGGCTTGCCGTCGCCGCCGAGCAGGAGAGAGGCATCGACCAGCGTGGCGTGCAGGTCGCGCGTATCGGTCGGCTCTTCGATGCTCCCAGGTCGCAGGCGCCCGGGCCACCAGAGCGCGAGCGGAATGCGCAGCATCTCCTCGTAGAGCGTGTAGCCGTGGAGGACGCCGCCATGCTCGAACAGCTCTTCGCCATGGTCGGCGGTGACCGCGAGCAGCGTCTCGCTCCGCGGCACGATCGCACCGAGCTCGGCCACGAAGCGGCCGAGTTGGTCGTCCACGTAGGCGACACTCCCCTGGTAGAGGCTGCGGAGGCGGGCGCGGTTCGCTTCGTCCGGTTCGAGCCGGCCCTGCTTGATTCCGGTGAGCGTCTCGGTCGAACCGTCGAGTGTCGCCGGTCCGGCGGGCGCAAAGCGCGAGCGGAACGGCTCGGGCGGGTCGTACGGGTTGTGCGGATGGATGACATGGAGATAAAGGAACGCGCGGCTCCCCGTCGGCAGCGAGCGGAGCCAGGCGAGCGCCGCCTGTTGGACCCGCTCCGCGTTGTCGTTGTAGGGGGGCTTAGGCGCAGCCGGGTCGCCGTCGATCAAGACCTCCGGCGCGGTGTGGGAAAAGCCGCGATCGGTACCGTAGGCGGGGCTCACGTAGACGTTGCCCGAAAACAGGCCGGTTGAATACCCGGCGCGGCCGAACCCCTCGGCGAGCGTCGGCCCGTCTTCGGGCCCGAGTTTCCAGCCGCCGCGCGACTGGAAGGCATGGCCGGAGAACAGCGTCTTGGTCGAAGGCAGAGTGTTCGGGGCGTTCGACCGATGGCGTAGCGCAATCAGCCCCTCGCGGCCGAGTCGATCGATCGTCGGGGTGACCGGAGAGCCGGCGCCGACCGAACCGACCGCATCGGCGCGCAGTGCGTCCATCAGATAGATCACCACCAGCCGCGGTGGCGGGCCGACGGTCAGGTCGGCCGGGGGTAGCGCCGGTCGGTGATCCGCGGCCATCTCCGGCGGCCCGGCCCATCCCAGATCGTGCCAGCGCGCCGGCGGGCCGTCGCCCCAGGCATCGAGCCGAACGCGAACCAAGCCTTTGGCGCCGCGCAACGGCAGGCGAAAGCCGCGTTCGCCGCGCAGCCGGTTCCAAAAGCTCGACGACCAGTAGAAGCGACGGATGTTCGAGCCGTCCGAGCGCTCCAGGGTGAGCTGCCAGCGCTGCCCCGGCTGCGGTGCCTCGGGCGGGACGAAGGTGCCGAGCAGCTCGGTCTCGGCGGTCGCGAGGATCACCATTTCGACGCGCGAGGTCCCCGCTTGGACCAGGTCGCGCCCTTCGATCGCGAGCTTGCCGGCCGGCCGGGCCGGTCGGACCGCCGCGTTCACGATGTTGGGGATCGACGCCGGGCCGTCGCCGGTAGGGGAAGGCACCGGGACCAGATCGATCGCCAGCCGGCCGACGGCCAAGTCGGCCGGGATCGGGATTTCGAGCGGATCGCTCCAGGGGAAGAAGCCGAGATCGCGTTCGCCCGCCTGGACGCGGACGCTCCCCATTCTGGGATCGCCATCGCGTAGATCGAGGATCAGCCGGCGCTCCTCGGCGACCAGGCGGACGATTTCGATCCGTCCTCCCTGGGGTGTCGGCCTTAGGGCCACCCGATCGCCATCCCGCCAGGCCTGCCAGCCGGAGAGGAACCGGTTGCCGGAAAGCGTAGGCGGCAGCGCGATCGTACCCGCCTCGGTCTGGAGATCGGGAGCGTGGAGGGGATCGAACAGCGGACGGACGGCCGGGTATTCGGGCGGCCGCTCGTCGCAGCCGAGGCCTGAGGCCAGGAGGCCCACGAGGCCGAAGCAGGCGAGTCGGGCGAGAGGTGGGCGGCGTAAGAACGCGAGATCGATGCGCATGCGAAGCGCTATCTCGGCACAGATCAGGGGTGCGGGTCAACGCGGCGGCGCGTCTACTTCTTCCGGATGCCGGAGTGCCGAATGTCCAGACCCTCGACGTAGTAGACGACGTTTTCGGCCAGGTTGGTCGCGTGGTCGGCGATCCGCTCCAAGTTGCGCGCGATCAGGAGCAGGTGGAGCGAGCGGCGGACGTTGGCAGACGACTCGATCATGTAGGTGACCAGGATGCGGAACAGCTGTTCGTAGAGGCGGTCGATCTCGTCGTCTTTTTTGCAGACATCGAGCGCGGCGTTCACGTCGCGCTGGCGGAAGGCGTCCAGGCTCGCGCGGATCTGGCCGCGGGCCAGTTCGGCCATCTTTGGCAGGTCGAGGTAGCGCTCGAGCGGCGCTTCTTCGTTGAGCTGCAGAACCGCTTGGGAGATGTTGACCGCGGCGTCGCCCACCCGTTCGAGGTCGGTCGTGCTGCGCATCACGGCGATCAGAAACCGGAGGTCGCCGGCGGTCGGCTGGTGGCGCAGGAGGACCGCATGGCTCGCCTCGTCGAGGTTTTTCTCCAGCAGGTCGATCGAGACATCGGCGCGGATCACCCGCTCGGCGAGCGCTGAATCCGCTTGGACCAGCGCGCGCATCGCGTCGCGCACCATTTCGTCCACCGATTGGCCCATGCGCAGCAGATCGTGGCGAAGGCGGTCGAGGTCGTGGTCGAGTGGGCGTTCCATCGGGGGTCCTCGATTCTATCGCAAGGCGGTTGGGGATGATCCAAAAACGAAGGGGCCGCGGCCCTTAAGGTCGCGGCCCCCCCGTTTTCTAGTCGAGGAAGATTCGGAGGAGCGGTGGAGCCTAGAAGATGATCTGGTACTGAAGGCGGATTTCTTTGTCGGTGATCCGCCGGGCCTTGTCTTCGATCTCGCGGAAATCGGCCTGCAGCTTGTGTGGGTGCTTGTTGAAGAAGTAGCCGATCGCAAACCCGGTCTCGGTCCGCTCGTTGTTGTCGCGGTCGGTGTTGGGGTCGAGCTCGGAGAGGCGGACCGCCAGTTCGAGCCGCTTGGGGATGACGAAGTAGCCGACCTGGGCGATCAGGCCGTCGCTGTCGAAATCGCGGGCGATCTCAGGACTGTTTGCGGCCTGGAAGATCTCGGCGTAAGCGGAGAAACCCTTGTATTTGAAGACGATGTCGCCGCCAACGATCTCGCGGTCGATGTCGTCACCTATCGTGGCGCCCTGGCGATCGTTCGACTCGTACTGGCCGGCGAGCGCGAAGAGCAGTTTGTCGCTGCTCTCGAAATCGCCCTCGGAGTACTTGACGTCGCCGAACGGCTGCCAGGTCGCGCGGGCATTGATCTGGTATTTGTCGTTGTCGTTGCGCGAGACGGTCCGGCCGTTGCCGTTGAAGATGCCGAAGCGCCAATCAAACTTGCCGCCGGCCGGTTGGCCCCAGATCTGAACGCCGTTGTCGCGACCGCGGGCGAATTCGACCGAGGCGATCGACCGATCGACGAACTGCTGCGAGCCCGAAGAGGTCAGCTCCTGGCGACCGAACGGTACTTTGAACTGGCCGGCCTTGAGCTGGAACGTTTTCTGGCCCTTGGTGAAGTCGTAGTTGACGTTCACGTCCTCGAGCGGGTTGGCGGTGTCCGGCCAGTTGAGCTGAAGCTCGTAAGTGAGGTCCTTGGTGTAGACCCAGCCTTCGAACTTGGTCTTCGCCCGGCGGACGCGGAACGAGCCCCGGTCGTCGCCAACCTCGGGCATCTCGTTGGTGAAGCGGAGCTGCACCCGGTTCGAAATGACGAGAGCGGCCGACTTGCTCTCGATCGTGGTCTTGCCGTCCTTCCAGCCGACTGTGAACGGCGGCTTTTCCGGTTTCGGCGTCGGGCGGTCGTAGCCATCCAGGTTGTGGCGGAAGAAGTAGAGATCGGCGGCGGTCTCGTTCTCCGCCACCAGCGTCTCGCCGTTCTCGCCGCGGCCGACCAGGGTGACCGACTTACCCATGTCGCCGGATTCCTCCCAAAGCTTCAGAGTCTCGGGCGTGTTGAAGACGTAGACCCGACCGTCTTTGGTCACCTCTTTGTAGTACAGGCCCGTGACCTGGGCCGAGGCCGCGACGGTGGCCGAAGCCACCACAAGCGCGAGCACGGCGGCCCGGAATAGAGATTTCCTACGCATTCCGACTCTCCTTTTCGATAGAGTTCCGAGTTCCTAAACGGAAACACAAAGTTGCGAGGTTCGACGTCGCTAGAGCGGCGGGCCGCTTGGGGCTCCTGCGGACGCTCCTGGCGAGATGGCGAGACGATAGATGCACCCCCGGGCGATCGCGAGACGCCGATGTGACAGGCGTGCGACGCGAGGGGGGGGGATGGCACGCCATCCGTATTGTCCAGAGAAGTTGTACAATAGGCCGTATGCCGATCGAGACGACGTACAGTCAAGCCCGAGAGAATTTGGCGTCCTTGATGGACCGGGTCACCGACCAGCTCGAAGTGGTGATCATAAGTCGCCGTGGCGGCAAGCGGGTTGCCATGATCGACGCCGGTGAATACGAGGGGATGCTCGAAACCGCCCATCTCCTGCATTCGCCGCGGAACGCGGCAAGGCTCATGCTCGCTCTCGACCAGGCCCGTCGAGGTGAAGGCGGGAAGCTCTCCGTTGAGGAGCTGCGCCGCGAGGTTCTGGATGGCCCCGGCGGGGAGTAAGAAGCGAGAGGCGCTCCTCACCCCGGTATTCCTCGAAGACCTCCGCTGGTGGGTGGCGACGGACCGCAAGGTGGCGCTTCGCATCCTCGACCTCCTCGAAGCGGTGCTCCGCGATCCGTTCGACGGCCTCGGCAAGCCCGAGCCGCTCAAACACCTCGGCTCCGGCATCTGGTCCCGGCGCATCACCCAGGAGCATCGTCTGGTCTATCAAGTGGGGGCCGAGCGGATCGATTTTCTCCAGGCCCGCTATCACTATTGAATGCGCCACCAGAGGCCACCCGAGGACGATGCCTTGGGCACGGCCTTAAGGCTGGTAGGATTCCCGCCCCCTTGAGGAGCCGTCATGAAACCGTTCTACGTCACCACCCCGATCTACTACGTCAACGACTTGCCCCACATCGGGCATATCTATACGACCATAGTTGCCGACACCGTCGCCCGCTACCACCGGCTGGCGGGCGACGAGGTCCGGTTCTTGACCGGCACCGACGAGCATGGCCAGAAGATCGAACGCGCGGCGGCCAAGGAGGGGGTCACCCCGTTGGCGCTCGCCGATCGGGTGGTCGAGCGCTATGTCGAGCTCAAAAGCCGGATGAGGTTCTCGTACGACGACTTCATCCGCACCTCCCAAGCGCGGCACCAGGCCGGAGTGGCCGAGATCATCCGCCGGATCGAGGCCGCGGGCGATCTCTACACCGCCAAGCACGAGGGGTGGTACTGCCCGGCCTGCGAGCTGTTCTATACCGAAAAAGAGCTGCTCGCCGGCAACCGTTGCCCGGTCCATGAAGAGGCGGTCGAGTGGAAGTCGGAGGAGAACATCTTCTTTCGCCTCTCCCGCTTCGAGCGGCCGCTGCTCGACCTGTACGAGCAGCACCCCGAGTTCGTCCGCCCGGAGAGCCGGCTGAACGAGGTTCGATCGTTCGTCGCCTCGGGGCTCAAGGATCTGTCGGTGTCGCGCACCTCCGTCTCTTGGGGCATTCCATTCCCCGATCACCCGGGGCACACGGTCTACGTCTGGCTCGACGCGTTGACCAACTACGTGACGGCACTCGGGGTCGGCAGCCCCGATCCGGCGCTCTACGAGAAATTCTGGGCCGATCCGGCGGGCGTGCGGATCAACGTCGTGGGCAAAGACATCCTCCGCTTCCACGCCGTCTTCTGGCCCGCGTTTTTGATGTCGGCCGGTCTGCCGTTGCCGACGACGGTCTGGGCGCACGGCTGGTGGCTGCGCGACGGCAAGAAGATCTCGAAGTCGTCGGGCGGCGCGATCCGCCCCGATGATTTGATCGAGCACTTCGGCGCCGACGCGCTGCGCTATTTCCTGCTGCGCGACATGGTGTTCGGTCAGGACGCCTCGTTTTCCGATGAAGCGTTCGTCGATCGCTACAACAGCGACCTGGCCAACGACTTAGGGAACACCGCGAGCCGGGTGGTCACCCTGTCGCGGCGCGCGTTCGGCAACCAGACACCGCCCGAAGCCTGCAACGACAACCCGTTGATCGCGGTGGCGGCGCAGGTCGCCCAAGAGTACCGGGCCGCGATGGCCGATTTCGCGTTCTCCCGCGCACTCGAAGCGCTCTGGCGTCTGCTCGCCGAGGCGAACCAGTACATCGTGGCGCGCGAGCCCTGGAAACTGATCAAAGAAGAGGGGGAGCGCGCGCGCCTCTCCCGCGTGCTCTGGAACGGTCTCGAAGCGGTGCGCATCGTGGCGACCGGGCTGCTGCCTTTCATGCCCGACGCGGCGGCGCGGGTGCTCGCCGCGGTGGGCACCGCCGTGCCACCGACCAGCCTGGATGCGTTGGCCTGGGGCGGGACGCCCAACCGTGCGCCGTTGGCTGAGATTCCGCCGCTCTTCCCGCGGATCGACAAGGCCGCCTATTTTTCCGATACGACGGTGCAACCGGCTCCGGCCGTGAAAGAAGAGAAGAAGATGATCTCGATCGACCAGTTCTTCGAAACCGAGCTCAAAGTGGCGACCGTCCTCGCCGCCGAGGCGGTGCCGAAGTCGAAGAAGTTGTTGAAGCTGACGCTCGATCTCGGCGAAGAGAGCCCACGCACGGTGGTGGGCGGGCTCGCCGAGGCCTACACCCCGGAAGAGCTGGTCGGCGGCCAGGTGATCGTGGTCGCGAACTTGGCGCCCGCGAAACTCATGGGTATCGAGTCGCAGGGGATGGTGCTCGCGGCGACGATCGACGGCAAGCCGGTGCTCCTCCGGCCGATCCTGCCGGTGCCGGCGGGAACGAGAGTCAAGTGAAGAACCTGGCGTGCTGATCGATTCGCACTGCCACCTCCAGTCGCTCGATGCCGACGAGCGGGAGCGCGCCTTGGATGCGGCGCGCGCTCGCGGCGTGGTCGGATTTCTGGTGCCGGCGATCCGGTTGGAACAGGCCGAAGAGATCCTCGCCCTCTGCCACCGGCACCCGGATGTCTGGTGTGCGCTCGGGGTCCATCCGCACGAGGCGGCCTCCTGGCAGCCGGAAGACGAGGCGCGCCTTCGCGGGCTGCTCGCCGACCCGAAAGCGGTGGCGGTGGGGGAGTGCGGGCTCGATTTCTTCTACGACCACGCGCCGCGCGACGTGCAGACCGAAGCGATGCGCGCGCAGTGGCGGATCGCCTGCGAGTTCGACCTGCCCGTCGTAGTCCACAATCGAGACAGCAACGAGGCGATGCTCGAAGTCGTCCGCGACCCAGAATTCGCCACGCTCCGCGCCGACTTCCACTCCTACGCCGGGGGGCTCGAAATGGCGCGCGAGCTGATCGAACGCGGCTTCTCGCTCGGCCTCTCCGGCATGATCACCTTCCCCAAGGCCGACAACGTCCGCGAAGTGATCCCGATCCTCCCCCCCGACCGCGCCCTGGTCGAGACCGACACGCCGTTTCTCGCGCCGATTCCCCATCGGGGCAAACCGAACCGCCCCGCCTACGTGGTCGAGATCGCCGAGCGCTTGGCGAAGGAGACCGGGGAGACGTTCGAACAGGTGGCCCGGCGAACGGGGGAGAACTTCTTCCGGCTGTTCACCAAAGCGGCGATCTGACCCGTCAAACCGACTCTGGCGCGAGGTCGATGAGGAATTGGCGCTCGCCTGACCCCTCACACCGGATTCGGCACGTCGATGAACTCGACCTCGATGCCGAATCGTTGCTGGATGTGCTCTCCGAGCGCGATCACCCCGAGCCGCTCGGTCGCGTAGTGCCCGGCCGACAGGTAGTGGATTCCCGCTTCTCGGGCGACGTTCATCACCCACTCCGAGACCTCTCCCGTGATGTAGGCCGCGAGCCCCTCGGCGAGCGCCGTATAGACTTCTTTTTGGGCGCCGCCCGAGACGATTCCTAGACTCGGGACGGGGTCCGGGCCGCCGAGGAAGGTGAGCGGCTCCTGGCCATAGATCGTGCGGCAGCGCTCGACCAGCTCCGTGGCCGAAATTGGTTCCGGGAATCGCCCTTTGAAGCCGGTCGGCAGCCCGTCGTGGAGCGCGAACGGTTCGAGATCGACCAAGCCGAATGCACGGGCGGCGAGCGCGTTGTTGCCCAGCCCGGCATGGCGATCGAGCGGCAGGTGGTAGGCGATCAGGTTGATCTCATGGCGGATCAACTCCGCCACTCGGGCGAAGTGGAAGCCGGTCAGCTGGCGCGGCATCCAATCCCAGAAGATCCCATGATGCACCAGAATCGCGTCCGCCCCCGCTCGCTGGGCGCGTTCGAACAGCTCCAGGCAGCCGGAGACGCCGGTCACGATCTTCTTGATCTCGCGCCGCCCTTCGACCTGGAGACCATTCGGGCCGTAATCGCGTCCGCGCTTGGCGTCGAGGTATTCGTCCAGGTAGGCGACCAGGCGGTCGCGGTCGATCGTAGGAGTGGTCATGAGATCTACAGGGTACGGGGCATCGCGAAACGCTCGCGAATAAGGTCCATGACGTCGCGCGTCTTTTGACCTTCCCGCTCCTCCAGGTGGGTGACGCGCTCGTCGATGCGACGGTAGAGAGGAGTCACCAGGGTCCTCAGCTCGTCGAGCTTGAGATTGACCTCTCTCTCCGTCCGCTCCATGACGTGATTGAACCCCATCATTCCTTCGGCGAGCAGCCGGGTCTCGTCGCGGCCGGCTTCCACCAGGACGTGAACGTGGCGGATCTGTTCGTCCACCTGTTCGAAGCGCTGCCGGGTCTCCTCCCGGAGAGTTCCGACCTCCACCTGGAGGGCTCCGAGCCCCTGATGAAGGCTTCCGATCTGCGCCTCCATCCGCTCAGAACGCTGGCGTGTCTCATCAAACTGACGTTCCAGATAGGTCAACAGTTCCTGGTCCATGGGGCCTTCGTCCTCCGGAGAGCGAGTTCCTCAAAGTCGGACAGGCTAGCACAAGGAAAGGGGCGCGAAGCCGCTCGCGCCCCTCCAAAACACCTTTGAAGTGAAGTCCTACCGGCGCGGACCGCCGCGACCGCCACGGTCTCCGCCGCCGCCTCGGCCTCCGCGGTCGCCACCCCGGCCACCGCGATCACCGCCGCGATCCGAACGCTCGGGGCGCTCGGACGAGGTGACCGACATTTCCATCCCCTCGTACTGTGCGGGATCGTAGTCGGGCGCCTCCATGATCACGGCCTTCCGCGAGAGGCGGACGCGGCCGGTCTCGTCGATCGAGACCACCTTGACCGTCATCTCGTCGCCTTCTTTGACCAGATCGGAGACGTTCGCCACCCGGTAGGGCGCAAGCTCGCTGATGTGCACGAGACCGTCGGTTCCGGGCATCAGCTCGACGAAGCAGCCGTACGCTTCGACCCGGCGCACCTGGCCGGTGTAGAGCTTGCCGATCTCCGGCACTTCGGTGAGGCGCTCGATCATCTGGATCGCGCGCTTCGCGGCGGCGCCATCGGGCGAGGCGATGATCACCTTGCCGTCGTCCGCGACTTCGATCTCGCAGCCGGTCTGCTCGATGATCGAGCGGATCGTCTTGCCCCCCGGTCCGATGATGTCGCGGATCTTCTCCTTCGAGATATGGATCGTGTGCAGCCGCGGCGCGAAACGGGAGATGTCGCCGCGCGGGATCGAGAGCCCCTTCTGCATCTCACCGAGGATGTGGAGCCGGCCGGCGAGCGCCTGCTCCAACGCCACCTGCATGATCTCGCGGGTGACGCCGGTGATCTTGATGTCCATCTGGAGCGCGGTGATGCCGTCGCGGGTGCCCGCGACTTTGAAGTCCATGTCGCCGTAGTGGTCTTCCTGCCCCGCGATGTCGGTCAGGACGGCGAACTTCTCGCCGACCTTGATCAGGCCCATCGCGACACCCGCCACAGGCGAGAGCAACGGCACGCCCGCATCGAACATCGAGAGCGAGGCGCCGCAGACGCTGGCCATCGACGAGGAGCCGTTCGATTCCAGGATGTCGGAGACCACGCGCACGGTGTACGGGAAATCCTCTTCGCTCGGCAGCACCGGCAGCATCGCGCGGCGCGCGAGCACGCCGTGGCCGATCTCGCGCCGGCCCGGACCGCGGAGGAACTTCACCTCGCCGACCGAGAAGGGGGGGAAGTTGTAATGGAGCATGAAGCGCTGCTTGTTCTCGCCCTCGTACTCCTCGATGATCTGCGCATCGCGGCTGGTGCCGAGGGTGCAGGAGACCAACCCTTGCGTCTCGCCGCGGGTAAACAGCGCGGAGCCGTGGGCGCGGGGGAGGATGCCCACTTCGACCGTGATGTCGCGCACTTCGTCGAGCTTGCGGCTGTCGAACCGGATCCGCTCTTCGAGCACGACGTGGCGGAGGAGGTCCTCCTCGAGCTGGCCCAAGACCTTTTTCACCTGGGCGCGCTTCGCGTCGTCGTCCGCCGCGAACCGCTCCATGTACGCCTTGATCACCGCCGAAGAGTTCTTTTTCCGGGCGAACTTCTCTTTGGTGAACAGGGCGGTGCGCAGGTCGTTCCAGATCTCCGTCTTCACCTGGTCGTAGAGCTCGGGCGGGTAGTGGGCCGGCGCGGTCCAGGCCGGCTTCTGCTTCGAGCTCTCGTGGTAGAGCTCTTTTTGGGCGCCGATGATCTTCTGGATCTCGGCATGCGCCTGGAAGATCGCGTCGAGCACCTGCGCCTCGGAGAGCTGATTGCAGCCCGCCTCGACCATCACCACGGCATCTTCGGTGCCGACCACGACCAGATCGAGGTCGGAGACATCGCGCTGGCTATTGGTCGGATTGAACAGCAGCTCGCCGTCGATCATGCCGACGCGGACCGCGCCGACCGGATGGTAGAACGGGATTTCGGAGAGCACGAGGGCGGTCGAGGCGCCGTTGATCGCCAGGATGTCCGGGTCGTTCTCGCCGTCGGCGGAAATGCAGAAGGCGATGATCTGGGTGTCGAAGGTGTAGCCGTCGGGAAACAGCGGGCGCAACGGGCGGTCGATCTGGCGAGAGGTGATGATCTCCTTCTCGGTCGGGCGCCCTTCGCGCTTGAAGAAGCCGCCGGGGATGCGGCCGGCGGCGTAGGTGTATTCCTTATAGTCGACGGTGAGCGGGAGGAAGTCCCGGGGGATGCCGCCTTTGAGATCGGCGCAGGCCGTGGCGAGCACCACCGTGTCGCCGTAGCGGACGGTACAGGAGCCGTCGGCCTGTTTGGCGAGGCGGCCGGACTCGATCACGAGCGAGCTCGCGCCGATCGAAATTTCTTTACGCAGGATCATGGTCTTCTGGTCTTTCGATCACTTCTGGCGATCATTTTCTTGGGCCTCGGCGGTCGGGCGGCGGGCGGAGAGTCGTGTCTCCGACACGGCCCGGCACCATCCGAGGCGCAGCCCTCTGGCCTCCGGTTGAGGAGGTGGGGCTTGTGAGGGACCGGGGTCGTCTCGCCGGTCCGGATCTGCGGGCAGCGCCGTCGCGGCCCGCTGACGAGAGGGCGAAGCTACTTGCGGATTCCGAGCCGCTCGATCGTGCTGCGGTAGCGGTTCACGTCGCGAGACTTGAGGTAGTCCAGAAGGCGACGGCGGCGGCCGACCATCTTGAGCAGGCCGCGGCGACCGTGGTGGTCCTTCTTGTGGGTCCTGAAGTGCTCGGTGAGATCGGTGATCCGGTGCGTGAGAAGCGCGATCTGGACCTCGGTCGATCCGTTGTCGGTCTCGTGCAGCCGGTTCTCGGCGATGATGCGTTCCGTCGTGGCTAGATTCTGAGCCAAAGCAAACTCCTCCATGCGTCGCTTCTAGCGATCGTCTCTTTGGGTTCCGGGAAATTGTAGCACAGAGCCCCTCGCCGCTCGGCCGGCGTGCGCCGGGCTGGGCTTGGGCGGTCGGTAAATGCTTCTCAGAAAACGACTTTGGGCTGCACGATGCCGGTGCCGCCCGCGCCGATCCGTTCGATGATCGTGCCGACCGCCACCAGCTGCTGGCGCCGGTTGCGCAGCTCGACCCAATCGCCTTCGTCGCCATCCAACGCGCGGACCAGCACGGTCTGGCCATGCCGGATGCGCTGCTCCTGCTGGGTGTCGGCGGTGACCGCGCCAAATGGCAATGGGATTTGGTCGAACGGCACCCAGGCGCTTGCCGCCGAGGCGGCGAGGCTGCCGGCCGTCGTCGGGCGTCCTGCGGGTGTAGGGGAGACCGGAACCGACGCCGAGCCAAGGTCGACCGGCGAGACGATCGTCGCCGGTGTGGAGGCGAGCCGATCCGCGAGTTCGCCGAGCGTCACGGCCTGTTCGATCCCGAACGAGCCGATTTGGAGCCGGCGCAGAGCCGAGAGGTGGGCGCCGCAGCCAAGAGCTCGGCCGACGTCGTGGGCCAGCGAGCGGGCGTAGGTTCCGGAGGTGCAGGCGAGTCGGAAAGTGATCGAGCCGTCCGCCAGGGCTTCGGTCGGCGCAAACTCGTAGACCGTGACCTCCTTGGTCTCGATCGGTACATCTTCGCCTCGGCGCGCCATCTCGTAGAGCTTGACTCCCCCTACCTTCTTCGCCGAATAGGCGGGCGTCTGCTGCTCGAACGTGCCGACGAAGCGGGCCATCTCGGCCTCGATCGCGGCATCGGTGAGGCCGTCGATCGGATGTTCCGCGGTGACCTGCCCCGCCGCGTCATAGGTATCGGTGGCCGTGCCGAAGCGGATCGTTCCTTCGTAAACCTTGGGCGCGCGGATCAGGAACCGGGTGAGGCGCGTCGCGGTGCCGACGGTCAGCAAAAGCAGACCGGTGGCATCGGGATCGAGCGTGCCGCAGTGGCCGATCTTCTTTTCCCGCAAGATCCGGCGCGCCTTTTGGACCACGTCGTGCGAAGTGCAGCCGACTTCCTTGTCGATCAGCAGCAGACCGTCCTTCATGCGGCTGCGCCCTGCTCTGCCGGTGCCGCCTCGAGCGCCGCCTCAAGCTCGGCGAGGATCTCGGCGACCGTCGTACCAACCCCATTCTCCAGCTTGAAGCCCGCGGCGTTCCGGTGCCCGCCGCCGCCATGTTGGCGCGCGATCTTTTCGATGTCGACCTCGCCGCGGCTGCGCAGCGAGACCTTGGTCGAGCCGTCGGCCAGAACTTTTAGCATCGCCACCGCCTCGACCCCGGCGATCGAGCGCGGGTGGTCGATCAACCCTTCGGCATCGCCCGCCCCGGCGCCCGCCCGCTCGAACATCTCCGGATCGAGCTTGACGGTTGCGATCCGGCCGCCCGCGTGCAGCTCCAAGGTGCGGAGCATCTCGCCGAGCAGGCGCACGGTGCCGAGCGGCTGGCTCTCGTTCAACCAGAGCGAGACCTGCTCCGGCTGAGCCCCTTCGCGAACCAGAGCCGCCGCGGCTTCGAACGCCTGCGGGGTGGCGTTCGAAAAGCGGAAGCCGCCGGTGTCGGTGACCAGGGTGAGATACAGGCAGGTGGCGGTCTCCGGCTCGAGCTGGATGTGCAGACCCTGGGCCAGGCGATAGACCATCTCGCCCACCGCGGGGGCCGAAGTATCGACCCAGTTGATCGCGCCGTAGTGCTGGTTGCCGAGGTGGTGATCGATGTTGATCATCGCGATCGCACCCACCTGTTCTTCGAGGCCGCAGCGATCGAGGCTCGGGCATTCGAGGACGATTGCGGCATCGAACACTTCCGGGAATCCCGCCGGGGGCTCCGTCCCGACGTGGATGCGCTCGCTCCCCGGGAGAGGCAAATAGATCGTCGGCGGCGCATCGCGCAGCCAGACCACGGCGCTCTTGCCTTGCCTCCGCAGGAGGCGCGCGAGCCCCAGGGCGGAGCCGATCGCATCACCGTCGGGGTTGACGTGGCTGGTCAGGAGGAAACGGTTGCCCTGCCGGATGCGGCGGAGCAGCTCCTCAGGCGCTTTCGTCGTCGTTGACATGGAGACTCTCCAGGAGATTGGAAATGTTTTGACTGTGTTCGGCGCCGCGGTCGAGCTTGAAGTTGAGCTCGGGAGACACGCGCAAATGACGGAGGCGCCGGGCGATTTCAGAGCGTAGAAAGCCGCGCGCGTGGCGGAGGGCTTCGATCGCGGCCAGGCGCTCGGATTCCTCTCCGAGCACCGAGACGTGGGCCACCGCGTGGCGCAGGTCGCCGGTGACCTCGACCGAGAGCACGGAGGCGAGTTTCACCCGCGGATCTTTGACCTCGCGCAGCAGGAGATCGGCGAGCTCGGCGCGGAGTTGGTCGCCGATCCGGTCGGTACGTCGGCTCATGACAATCCCTCCAACACCTGCGGATTCCAGATCGTCAGGTAGGCTTCCCCTTCATCATCGATCAGGTTACGGACCTCGTCGAGCATGTGCTCCGCCTCGCGTTGGGTTTGAGCGACGATCGCGAGCGAGATCTCCGCTCGCTGCAGCAGGTCGTGGTGGGCGGTTTCGGCGATCGAGATCCGATAGCGCTGGTGAATGCGTTCGATCAGCGGTTTGATCACCCGGCGCTTCTCTTTGAGCCCCCGACTGGTGGGGAGGTGGAGCTCGAAGATACAGACGCCGATGACCATGGGACAGGTACCGAGCGGCGGGTCCGAAACTGCGCGTTGGAGCCGGCGGCAGGAGCGCGTGAGCGCCGGAAGGGTCACCCCTCCGGCGTAAAGCGCCGCCGGACGGCGGCAGCGCCGGATCAGAGGGTCGCCGCCACCTCTTCGCGCCCGTAGGCCTCGATGATGTCGCCGGGTTTCATATCCTGGAAGCGCTCGATGCCGATGCCGCAATCGAAGCCGCTGCGCACCTCCGAAACGTCGTCCTTGAAGCGGCGCAGCGAACCGATCTTCCCTTCGAAGATGACCCGGCCGTCGCGCACCAGACGGACCGGTGCAGCGCGAGGGATCGCCCCTTCGAGTACGTGGCAGCCCGCGATGGTGCCGATCTTCGGTACCTTGAACGTGTCGCGCACTTCGGCGCGGCCGGCGGACACTTCGCGGTAGGTCGGATCGAGCAGACCCACCATCGCCTTTTTGAGCTCGTCGAGCAGCTCGTAGATGACGGTGTGAAGGCGAATGTCCACGCCCTCTTTGTCCGCGAGGTCGGCGGCGGTCCGCTCCGGCCGGACGTTGAAGCCGATGATGATCGCTTTGGACGCCGCGGCGAGCAGCACGTCGTTGGTGGTGATCGCCCCGAGCCCCGAGAGGATGACCTGCACCTTCACCTTTTCGGTGCTCGCCTTGGTCAAGGTCTCGCGCAGCACTTCGAGCGACCCTTGAACGTCGGCCTTTAGCACCACCGCCAAATCCTTGACGTCGCCGGCTTGAATGCGGCCGAACAGCTGTTCGAGCGAGAGCGCCCGCTGGACCGGATTCAAGCCCTTGGTGCGCTCTTCCTGCTGCCGGTACTCGGCGATGCTCCGCGCCTTCACCTCGTCCTCGACCACCTGGAACAGGTCGCCCGCGTTCGGCAGATCGGTAAAGCCGCTGATCTCGACCGGGGTGGACGGGCCGGCGATCTGGATTCGTTGCCCCCGATCGTCGGTCATCGAGCGGACGCGACCCCAGGTGGCGCCGGTGACGTAGAGGTCGCCCGGCTTGACCGTGCCGTTCTGGATCAGGACGGTCGCGATGATGCCGCGGCCGACCTCCTTGCGCGCTTCGAGAACGGCGCCCTGCGCCCGCATCGTCGGGTTGGCGCGCAGTTCGAGCAGGTCCGAGGTCAAGAGGATCATCTCGAGCAGGGAATCGATCCCCTCCCGCTTGAGCGCCGAAACGCCCACCATGACCGTATCGCCGCCCCACTCCTCGGGCTGCAGACCGCGCTCGGCGAGCTCGCGCTTGACCCGGTCCGGGTTGGCGTTCGGCTTGTCGATCTTGTTGATCGCAACCACGATCGGCACCTTAGCCGCGCGGGCGTGGTCGATCGCTTCGAGGGTCTGGGGCATCACGCCGTCGTCGGCCGCCACCACCAGAACCACGATGTCGGTCACCTTGGAACCGCGGGCGCGCATCATGGTGAACGCTTCGTGGCCAGGGGTGTCGAGGAAGACGATCTTCCGATCGCGAATATCGACGTGATAGGCGCCGATGTGCTGGGTGATGCCGCCCGACTCGCCCTCCGCCACCTTGGACGAGCGGATCACGTCGAGCAGCGAGGTCTTGCCGTGGTCGACGTGGCCCATGATGGTGACCACCGGGCCGCGCGGCTCGGTGGCACCGTTGACGCCGGTGGCGCCGATGCCGCCCTGGGTGCCGTTGGCCGCCGCGGCGTCGCTCTCGACGCGCTTCAACTCGTCTTTCAGCTGGATCTCCTGCTCGAACGAAACCACGGTCGTCTCGACACCGAGCGAGGAGGCGAGCGATTGGGCGAGCTGCGGCTCGACCACGAAGTTGATGTTGGCCATGATGCCGCGGTCGAACAGGGCTTTGATCAGATCCTTGACCTTGACCCCGAGCTTGTCGGCGAACTCGCGCAGGGTCATCCCCTCGGCGATGGTCACCGGACCCGACGGCGGCGCACCCTTGAACGACAATACGTTGCTGCGGCTCGCGCCGCCCTGGCGGTCGCTCTCCCGCTGCTGGGCGCGGCGCCTGCGGCGCTCGTTCGGGTTGTTCACATCCTCATCGACATCCAGGCCGCGGAGCGAACCCTTGAACACCGTGAGGTCGGCTTGCGGCGCGAGCGGACGCGCCGGCACGCCCTTCTTGGGCTTCTTGTTGATCCCGCCGCGCTTGTCGCGGTCGCCGCCGCCGCCACCGCTCGGCCGATCGCTGCGCATTCCGAGGGACGGACGCTCCGGGGCGGGCGTCGTGGGACGCGCTCCGGCGCCCGCACCACCGCCGAACGGCGGACGCGAGCGGGCTGGGTCCGAACCGCCGGGGCCGCCCGTTGGCCGCGGGCGCTGCGGGGGATAGGGGGTGGACGTGGTCGGCCCCGGGGGGCGACCGGAAGGCATGTAGGGCGGACGCGGGCTGACCGGACGAGGCGAGATCGGGCGCGGCGACATCGTCGATCCCGGGCCGCCCGGACCGGAGGAGCCCGGACCGCCCGGACCACCCGGACGCTGCGACATCGGCGGGCGCTGCGAGCCGGGTGACATGCCCGGACGCTGCGCGCCCGGCGACATCCCCGGACGGGGGTACGGTCCCGCTGGGCGACCCTGCCCCGGATTGGGGCGATAGGGCGTCTGAGGGGGGTACGGCGGGCGCGCCGAGGGAGCGCTCGAAGGTGCATTCGCCGGGGTGCTCGGCGCGGCGGGCGCGCTGCCCGGAGTGTTCGGAACGCTGCTCGGAGTGCTCGGAGTGCTCGGAGTGTTCGGAACGGTGTTCGGAGTGCTCGGCGCGGCGGTCGGAGTGCTCGGCGCAACGATCGGTTCGGTGGCCGGTGCGTGCGGTGCGAGGGCCGGAGCCGGCGCAGTTTCGCTCGGTGCCGCCTGTGGGGCCAGGACGTCTGGCGCCGCGATCGCAGTTTCCCGCGGTTCGGACGGAACCTGAGCCGCCTCGACGGCGTTCTGAGCTTCGAGCGCCTCGCTCGCCTCGTGGGCTTCCGCCAGCGCCCGCTCGGGGCGCTCGGAAGCCGGGAGGGTCTGGATGCGCGGCTCGACCTTCTGGATCAGCGTGCGCGGCCGGCCGGGGCGCAGCGGATTGATCGCCGGGCGCAAGTTCGTGGGAGCCGGAGCCGGGGCCGGGGCGCGCTTCTTCTGCGCCTCGGCGGCGGTCGGCTCGTCGCGCAGAATCACTTCGCGCGGATGGGGCAGTTTCTTGCCCTGAATGATCGCCTGCAAGGTCTCGGAGTCGATGTGGGCATCGTCCCCTTCGACGCGCACGCCGATCGACTTCATTTTGAAGACAAGGTCCTGGTTCGAGATGCTCATCATCCGTGCCAGGTCCTGGACTCGAATCTTTCCCATAGTTCCCTCTAACTCCTGTCGCTCTCGCTTCTACCGCGGTGGTCGCTCTGACCGCCGCCCTACGCCCCGCTGTTGTCTTCGCCGCTCGCCACCGCCGCCTCGTCCGCATCGCCGGGGAGGAGCGCGTCGCTATCCTCGCCCTCCAGGTCGGAGACGGTCGAGCGTTGTCGCTCGCTCTCTTGGAATGCCTTGCTGAGCGCGGCCATGAAGTCCGAGTCGGCCATCGTGGCGGTCGCCGCGGGCTCTTCGAACCCGGCGGTGAACTCCGCCGCCGCCGCCGTGTTCGCCCGCTGCTCGGACTGCCCCGAAGCCCACGCCTTGAGCTCCTGGGCGCGGTCGAGGTTCATCCCGGGCACGGCGGCCAGCGCGTCGATGTCGGCCTCGGTCAGGTCGTCGATCGCGCCGAAACCTGCGTTCCCGAGCGCCTCGGCGAGGTCGGCGTCGATGCCGGGGGCGCCGACCACGTCGAGTTCCGCCGGTTCGTTGTCGGCCTGCATGTCGCCGAATGCGGTCTGGAGCATCCGGGCGAGCGCATCGGCGACCTCGTCCTTGACGTCCGTTTCGCTCTTGATGTCGATCCGGGCGCCGATCAGCTCCGAGGCGAGACGGACGTTCTGGCCGCGCTTGCCGATCGCGAGCGAGAGCTGTTCGTCTTCGACGATCACGTCGAGGTGCGGGACCTCGCCCTGGTGGGTGATCGAGACGCGGGTGATCTTCGCGGGCGCCAGAGCGCTCTGGGCGAAGGTCACCAGGTCGTCGCTATATTCGATGATGTCGATCTTTTCGCCGCGCAGCTCGCGGATGATCGACTGCACGCGGGAGCCCTTCATGCCGACGCAGGCGCCGACCGGATCGACGTCCCGCTCGCGGCTGTAGACGGCGACCTTGGCGCGCTCGCCGGGAGCCCGGACGGCGGCTTTGATCACCACCGTGCCGTCGTAGATCTCGGGCACTTCGGTTTCGAACAGCTTGACCAGAAGGCGCGGATCGGTGCGCGAAAGCACGATCTGCGGCCCCTTCGGCTGCTTGTGGACATCCACGATCACCGCACGGATCCGCTCGCCCTGGCTGTAGCGCTCGTGGCGAGCCTGCTCGTGCCGCGGCACCACGGCCTCGGTGCGACCGAGGTCGATCACGATGTCGCCGCGCTCGAAGCGCTTGACCGTGCCGTTGAGCACCTCACCCACCCGATCGATGAACTCGTTGTAGACGTTCTCGCGCTCGGCTTCGCGGACGCGCTGATAGAGCACCTGCTTGGCCGATTGCGCGGCGATCCGGCCGAGCCCCTCGGTCGAGATGGGGAGGTGGATCTCGTCACCGATCTCCGCTTTCGGCTTGTGGTCGCGCGCCTCTTCGACGGTCCACTCGGCGAGCGGGTCCTCGACGGTCTCGACCACCTGCTTGACGATGAACGCCTCGAACTTGCCGGTTTCGCGGTCGAGGTGGGCGCGCACCGGCTCTTTGATCCGATGCTGCTTCTTCGCCGCCGAGGCCATCGCATCCTCCAGAGCGCCGATCCAGCGCTCGAGATCGATGTCTTTCTCACGCGCCACCTGGCGCAGGATCTCGTTGATGTTGATCTCTACCGCTTTTGCCTGGGCCATCGCCGTCGATTCCTAGAGTTCGATCTCTAAACGTGCCACTTGGATCTGGTCGAGCCGGAGCGTCGTGCGCTCACCGGTCTCTTCATCGAGGAGGGTCACCGACTCCGGCTCGGAGTGGAATTCCTCGAGCCGGGCGATGAGGGTCCTTTTACGGACCTCCGGAGACGAGTACGTGATGCGAGCTTTACTGCCGACAAAGCGCTGATAATCGCGCGGCCGATAGAGTTGCCGATCGAGGCCGGGCGACGAGACTTCCAGAACATACCGCGTGCTGCCGAATTCGAGCACGTCCAAGAGGGCCGAGGTCTCTTTGGAGACCCGCTCGCAATCCGCGAGTGTGACGCCGCCTTCCTGACCCCCCGTGCGATCGACGCGATCGATGAGGATTTGGAGCGTTCCGCCCCGCCATTCCGCATGGACCAGCTCGCAACCGGCCTGTTCGGCGATCCCTTGGATCTCGGCCGTAAGGTCGGTTTTGAGGTCGATCTCCGCCCCGCCGATCGGCTTCGCCGTCCGGGGTTTTGCCGCCCTCGGCTGCGCCGGACGCGGGTTGGCGCGCTGCGCCGCCGCTTTGGGCTTGCGGACACCGCTGGGCTGGGGTCGCGAAATTCCGTGGTCGTTCTCCATTTCGGTCTGTTTTCTGCCGCTCTTCTGCCGCTCTTCCATGGCACCGGCCCCAACAAAAAAAGTGGGCGTGCTGCCCACTCCTTTTCCCTCTCGATTGCGCGAAATGCGCGGTTCGAGGGCCGGCTGGCTGCAGGAATCTAACACAGACGGAGGGCGGGTGCCAAGCTCGGGGGGCGCTCGGAGCCGTCTCGCCCCGAAAGCGGCACCGAAAGGCCCCGGCCTACGGACCCGGTTTGGAGTGCGCCGACGTGTCGGCGCCTTGATCGCGGCGACGTGTCGCCGCCACACCCTTCGCTTCCCATCTTGCAAACTCGCTAAGATCGCAGACACCATGCCCGATCGCTACGCCGCGTTCATCAGCTACGCGCACCGCTACGCCCCCTGGGTGCGCGCGCTCCAGGCCAACCTGGAGAAATGCCTCGCCGCCGCGGGGCGGCCAGGTGAGGTGTTCCTCGATCAGACCGACCTCGGAAGCGGACGCTCCTGGGTGACGCAGCTCCAGACGGGGATCGATCGGAGCGAGCACCTTATCCTGATCGCGACCCCCGAGGCGCTCGCCTCGCCGCGGGTGGGCGACGAATGGGGAACCTTCCTTTCGCTCCGTCGCGAGTGGCTGACCCAAGGGCGGCTTCACATTGCGCTCCTGGTTGACGCTCCGATCCCGCCGTTCCTCTCGCAGGTCCAACGCGTCGACTTTCGCAACGCGAGCGAGGCGAAATATCTCGACGGAGTTCGAGAGCTGGTCGCCGGCCTCCTCGGGCACTCGGACCGCCGCAACCTCCCTGCCCTGCCGACCGATCTCGAAACCCCCTCGCCGCCGGATCCAGGCCTCGATCCCCGACTGCGCGCTCGGCTGGTCGAGTGGCTTACTCCGATTCTGGGCAAGAGAGTCCTGAGGCTCGCCGTCGCGGCCGGTTTCCGGCGACAGCCCGAGGAATTGGCCGGGCAACCGTCGGCCGAGTGCCTGGCCTCCGCGCTGCTGGTCTGGGAGACGGGCAACGAAGAACCGCTCTTCGCGGCGGTGCGAGTCCTTGACACCCTCCGCGAAACCCTCGAGGAGGACGAACCCGCGCGGGTCGCAGAGCTGGTCCCTTTGCGCGCCGATCTCGTCGCGCGCCAAAAGGCGGCGCCGGAGCGCGGCCTGATGGAGATCTGGCTCGCGCAGGTGGTGTCGGACCACGAGCGGCTGGTGCCCTACTTCCAGCAGCAGGCGGAGGAAAACCTCTTGGACCGCGTCTATGTGGAGCTGGAGGTGCGCTCGCAAGAGGGGCGCTCGGCGCTCGCCGAATCTACCCTCGGCCCGAAGGGAGAGCGCAGCGGGCACCCGCTCGGCCTACGCGAGGTGCTTGCACTTCCCCGCGAGGGAAGCCCCTGGATCAGCGGACGCTGGATCGTGCTCGGCGATCCAGGGGCGGGCAAGACCACACTCCTGCGCCATCTCGCGGCGACCCTGGCGCGCCAGACCGACCGCCCCTGGGTACCGCTGTTCGAGTCGCTGCCCAAGCTGCTCCGCGACCGCGATTCGCTGCTCGATCGCGTGGTCCGCCGGATGGAGCGTGCCAGCCATCCGGCGCAGGGGCTCGCCGCGGCGCTCGATCGCGAGGGGAAAGACGGGCGCCTGCTTCTTCTGCTCGACGGTCTCGACGAGGTGCCGCGCGACGACCGGGACGATGCGGAAAAGTTGCTCCGCGATCTGGCGATTCGCTGGCCGACCACGCCGATCGTGGTCGCGAGCCGGCCGATCGGCTTTCGACCACCCGGGGGCGACTTCCGGGAGTTGCGCCTTCTGCCGCTCGACCGGGAGCGGCGGCGGCAGTTTCTCGCCCGCTGGCTCGGCCGCGCGGCGGGTTGTCCGGACGAGTCTCGGGCGGAGGGGGCGCTCGCCGCAATCGACGGCCCGGAGCTGCGCGACCTGGCCGGCAATCCGCTCTACCTGACGCTGATGGCCCTGCTGTTCGAGCAGAACACCGAGCCCGCGCGCCATCGAACGGAGCTGTACGACCAGGTGTTTGCCTTACTCCTCGAAGGTAAGCATCGGCCCGAAGGGCGGCGGCTGGATGCCCAGGAGTCGGCACGATCCCTTCTCCGGCATCTCGCCTTGGGGATGACCGAAGACAACCTGGACGCCGAATCGGTTGGCAAGCTCGAAGACCGCCTCTATCGGCCGGAGGCCGGCGCCGCGCTCGATCGGATCGAGCGAAACTCACGCTGGCGCGGCCGTTTGCGGCAGTTTCTCGACGACCTTTCCGAGCAGACGGGGATCTTGGGGCCGCACGACGGGCCGGACAGCGACTGGCGGTTCTGGCATCGCACGTTCCGCGAGGCGTTGGCGGCCGAGCACCTGGAAACGGAGTACCGCGCGAAAGACGGCAAAGCCGCGGTGCTCGCACGGGCGGGCAAGATCACCACGGAAGCGGACTTGAGCGCCTGGGCCGAGCCGTTCGCGCTGCTCGCGGGCCGGCTCGATTCGCCGGACGAGCTGGTCAAAGATCTGGTGAAGGAAAACCGCGCGCTCGGCCTGCGCGCGGTCGCGACGGCACAAAGGCTGGCCCCAGAGACCCTCGCCCAGATCTTGGCGCTCAGCGCCGAATGGAAAGAGCGCGCCGAAGTCTACGGGCGCGTTTCCGAGCTGGTCGGAGAGCCGCGGCGGGCGCTCGCGCTGCTCGATCAGCTGCAGCAGGCGACGACGAACGGCAACGACCTGTTCTTCCTCGATCGCGCGGTGTGGGAAGTCGGGCGCCGATTTCCCGATCACGCGCAGGAAGCGGCAGAGGTTGCGGCGCGGCTCTTCGCTCACCTTCCACGGCCGGACGAGGATCTGTTTCGCTGGATTGACACGCCGAAGGACGGCCGGGTGCCGCTCTGGCGAGAGATCCCCGCGGGGGAGACGTGGATCGGCAGCCCGGAGGGCGAGAGTACCTGGAAGGACGAGAAGCCTCGGCATCGAGTGACGATCGCGCGGCCGTTCGCGCTGGCGGCGGTGACGGTGACGAACGCCCAGTTTCGCGCGTTCGACCCGAGCCGCGAAGCGTACCCGTGGGAGGGCGTGTCCACCGAGGAGCTGCTCTTCCACCCCGTCGTCAACGTCACCTGGTACGAGGCGGTTTCATACTGCCGCTGGCTGGCGAGCTGGTTCCCATGGGCCCTCGGCGCTCGTTTGCCGCTCGAAGAAGAGTGGGAGCACGCCTGCCGCGCGGAGAAGGAGCCGCGGTATTGGAGCGGCGAGACGGAGAAAGACCTCGCGCGGGTGGGCTGGTACGACAAGAACTCGGAGAACCGCACCCATCGCGTCGGCGAGAAGGCAGCCAATCCGTGGGGTCTGTACGATGTCCACGGCAACGTCTGGGAGTGGACGCTGAGCGCGTGGACGGACAACTATGAAGGCCGCGAGGCCGGGCTCACGATCGACCCCCAGGCCGTGGACTCGAATGAGGCGGCGCCCGTGGCCCCGGGCGGCGAGTGGCGCGTGATGCGTGGCGGTAGCGCTTGGGACGTCGCGGACGGGGCGCGCGCGGCGTTTCGGTTCTTCTGGTACCCAGACTTCGTGTACCTGAACCGGGGCTTTCGCGTCGTGCTCCCCGCTGTCCCCGAGCTCTTTGACGCCGCGGGAAAACGGGTGCCGACAACGGCCCCACCCACAGCCCGCGATCCCAAAAGCGATCCAACGCCGAGCCCCGCGAGCGGTTGAAACCGCTCGCTACGTAACGACGTCCCTGGCGGGACGTGCCCAGGGGAAACAGAGCCGCGCATTGGTTCTCGGCATGCGCCCGACCCTCTCGATCTCTCGACGAACCCAGCATCTCGTCCCGCCAGGGACGACGTAACATAGCGAGGGTTTTCAAACCCTCGCGGGGGCTTGCGTTTCGATGTCCCTGGCGGGACGTGCCTGGCGCAGCGCTCAAGGCTCCGGCTCGGCGTCGTCGAAGGCGATGCCGTGTTTCGCCAAGAGGTCTCGCTGCTCGGCCTGGAAGGTTGATTTGCGATGGTGCTGCTCTTGGGTCAGGACATAGGTCCGGACGCGCTCCAGGACCGACGGGCTGACCGAAAACGCGGCGTACCCCTCCTGCCAGGCGAAATGATCCGGGGTCCGCCCGGCTTCGTTGATCCACCGCGAAGAGCTTCCCTGCGTAGGTTCTCGGCATGCACTCGATCCTTTCGACCCCTCGACGAAGCCAGCATCTCGTCCCGTAGGGACGACGTAACATAGCGAGGGTTTTCAAACCCTCGCGGGGCTCGCGGCGGCGACATCGTTTCCGGCGATTGCGAACCCGCGGCGCGGCGGCAACATCGTTCCCGGCGGCCTCAAACCCTCGCGAGGCTCGCAGGGCGCGTGGCATCACCAACCCGGCGATTTTAACCCCGTGCGGGAGCACGCGGTGTTCGCACCATGATCAACCCCACCATCAAACCCTCCGCAGGGCTTGCGGCGGCAACATCGTTCCCGGCGAATACGAACCCGCGGCGAGTCGGCCGACGCCCGGGAGCCCGCCGAGCCCCGCGAGCGATTGGTTCCGGCCCGCCGAACCCCGCGAACCCCGCGAGGCCCGCCGAACCCCGCGACGCCCGTGCGCCCGCCGAGCCCCGCGAGGGTTTGAAAACCCTCGCTATGGTACGACGTCCCTGGCGGGACGTTTCTTAATTTAAGGCACGGGGCTCAACGCTCAATGAGCTCGGGGACGGCGGGGAGCGCGACGCGAAAGCCCTGGTCCACGTACTCGAAGTCCGGGGACCAGGAGTTCCGAAACCGGAACCTGTCAATGCTTTTGAGACACCGGAGGCGGGGAGATTAGGGAAGAATCCTCCTCATCGGCCTTGGGCGGGTTAATCCAGACCTTGGCGGGGGGTGTTTTGGCTTGAGGAAGCCGGCCTTTGAAGCGAGCCGGGTT
>JANNIH010000081.1:0-69652 GCA_031404815.1 Holophagales bacterium
GCGGCGTCCACCCCCCAAGGGATGTGTTCGATCTTCTGCCGGAACGGCCGCAGGTGGGGCGAAAAATCGCCGTAGCCGGGGTTCGAAGTGACGATTCGGGTCGAGCGCCGGAGCAGCCGCGGCAGGAACCACCGGTTGTAGGCCGCGCCGATCATCCCCTTGAGCCCCGGCCCGACCAGGTCGTTGTTGTAGGAGAAGACGAGCGGGATCTTCTTCTCTTCCGCAACGATCCCCGCCGCATCCGCAAACCAGGCGGTCGGCATGTGGGTGTGGATGATGTCCGCCTCCTCGCGGCGGAGCGCGTCGAGCAGACCCCAGGAGAGGTTGGTGTTGCCGATCTTGCCGCGGTACGGGAGGCGCACGACGCCGATGCCATCGACCTCCGGCGGTCCGCCGGCCGGCTCGTCGGCGCAGACGACCCGGACCTGATGTCCGCGCGCGACCAGCTCGCGACTCAAGTGGAGGACGGTGTTCTCCACCCCACCGACATAGGGGAAGAAGCGGACGACGACCTCGAGGATGCGCAACGGTCGGTCGGGATTCAAAGGTGCCCCTCGCTCCGAACCGGGCAACCCTCATCCCCCATAGACGACCCAGAGAACCGCCAGACCCCAGAGCGCGATGTTGATCAGGAACGGCGGGTCGCGCAGGATTGCGTCGGTCGGGCTGCGCCGGTCGGCGAGCTGGTACATCAGATAGAGGTAGCGGAAGATCCCAAACAGCACCAGCGGCACGGTGTAGACCAGATGCTCTGAGTGGTACTTGTCGACCGTCTCCGGCGAGACCGCATAGAGCGCGTAGGAGACCACGGTCGAGGCGGTCACCACGTTGATCATCTGATCGAGAAACGCCGGGCTGTACTGTTCGAGCACCTTCCTCTGCTCGGAGGCGTTCTCTTGCAGCAGCATGATCTCGTGCCGGCGTTTGGAGAACGCGAGGAAGAGCGCCACGAAGATCGTGCACAAGAGTAGCCAGGACGAGACGACCACCGGCACGGCGCGGGCGCCCGCTTCGACCCGGAGCACGAAGCCGAGCGCGATCGACATGACGTCCAGGATCACCATCCGCTTGAACCAGCCGGTGTAGAGAACGTTGAGCGCCAGGTACGCCCCGAGAATCCAGGAGAAATCGGGACCGAGCCGGAACGCGATCGCCCCGGCCGCCAAGAGCAGGGCGATCAAAGCAACGATCGCGGCCGGGGCACCGAGCGCGCCCGAGGCGAGCGGCCGGTCTTTCTTGAGCGGATGCCGCCGATCCTCCTCCCGATCGCGCAGGTCGTTGCCGAGGTAAACCGCGCTCGAAGCGAAGCAGAACGCCACCAGGGCGAGCAGGCCGTGCTCAAGCGCGAGCGGATCGCCCAGCCGACGCGAAAAGACCAGCGGCGCGAGCACGAACGCGTTCTTCGCCCATTGGGCCGGGCGGAGCGATTTGATCAGGGGGAGGATCATGGTCTGGCGGGTCTCCGAGCCACTTGAGTCTATCAGCCCAAGGCCAGGCGCTCCGATCCTGTACCGCGCGGGGAATCGCCCCCCCCTGCACCGCCAGCGCCCACCAAGCGAGAACAGGAGGAGAGCCCACTCCCCACCAGTCCGCTGAAATGGTAAAATCACGCCCACCCTAAGGACCTCACTCAATGACCCGAAAGCCACCCACACCCGACGAGGCTGTCGCCGCTGAAGCTCAGATCTTTGAGCAGTCAAAGCGAATCGAGTTCTACCTTACCGAGTACTCTGTCGAGCTGCTCGCCGCAAAAATGAGGAAAGGCGAGTTCAAGATCCCTGCCTACCAACGAGAGGACACTTGGGAACCGTCACGAAAGTCGCGCTTCATCGAATCGCTCCTGATGGGCTTGCCGATTCCCTTTCTCTTCTTTTGGGAAAGTACCCAGACCGGAGAACTCGAGATCGTAGATGGCTCTCAGCGCCTACGCACCGTCGAGCAGTTCGTGCTCGGCGACATGATTCTCGGAGAGCTCGACACATTGTACCTGCTCGAGGGCTTCGGATTCCGCGACCTACCGGTATCCCGACAGCGTAAGATTATGAATCGGTCGATACGCGGCATTGTGCTCAATGAGCATGCCGACGAACAGGCGCGGTTTGACCTTTTTGACCGGATCAACACTGGCAGCAAGATCGCCAACAAAGCCGAGGTGCGGCGGGGTGCGTTAGTGGGGCCCTTCCTCGACTTGGTGATTTCTCTGGCTACGGATTCGAGGTTCACGAAGCTGGCGCCCGTGCCGGAGGCACAGAACAAACTGCGTGCCGGGGAGGAGCTCGTTACCCGATTCTTTGCATATGGAGACGGACTTGTCGGCTATCACGATAAAGTTTCCGAATTCCTGTTTGAGTACGCTCGGAGAATGAACCAGAAGTTCGCGGAGAACCCGGACACTGTAGAGCAGTACCGGCAGCGGTTCTTTGACACCCTGGCGTTCGTCGCGCGAATCTTTCCGTACGGGTTCCGTCGCGCGAGAAAGGGTGTGGCAACACCGAGGGCTCGATTTGAAGCCATCGCAGTTGGTAGCTACCTCGCGTTGAAGGAGCGGCCAGGCTTGGCCTCTGAATCTCCCAACATTGATTGGTTGAACGGCGACGCCTTCAAAGAAGTAACGGGGTCGGACGGCGCGAATGCCATCAGTAGGCTGACCAATCGCCTTCATTTTGTGCGAGATCGTTTGCTTGGAGAGCCTGGAGCGTGAGCGCCTTGACCGAGGCGTTTGAAACGCGACGGCAGGAGATCGACGCCTATCTGGATTTCCTCGCGGCCCTCGACCAGCAAATTCAAGAAGGTGTGCCGAGGTTGGGAAAAGTTACAGTTACGGCACAGCAGCAGAAAATTCTCTATTCTGCCGTCTATCTGCATCTCTACAATCTGATCGAGGCAACCGTCACCCGCTGTGTGGATGCTGTTTCTGCTGTGGCGGCGTTGAGGTGGTACCCCCGCGACCTGTCAGCGCACCTCCGTCGCGAATGGGTTCGAGCCGCAGCGCGAACCCACGTCGGGATGGACTACGAGAAGCGCTTAGAGTCCGCACTTGAGCTTTGCGATGTTTTGGTTCGGGCGCTTCCAGTCCCGAGTTGGGAGATCGAGAAAGGTAGTGCCAACTGGGACGACCGACAGATTGAGAGCATCTCTTCTCGCATTGGGCTTAACCTTCGAATCAGCGCGGCGGTCCTTGAAGGCGTGAAACGCCCTTTTCGTGACGATCGAGGACCTCTGGGTCTTGTTAAATGTCTACGAAATGATCTCGCTCACGGTAGCCTCTCGTTCACAGAATGTGGCGAGGGGGCAACGGTCGAAAACCTGAAGGACTTGGCTCAGCGAACCGTCCATTACTTGCGAGAGGTTGTCGCGGCCTTTCAGACGTATATCGAAGGTCACGAGTTTCTCGTTCCAGAGAAGCGACCTCGAACGGAAACACCCCCTTGAACCACCTAGAGTACAAAACCGTCGACCACCCCAAGATCTCTTGCGTGGATCTCTTTTGCGGACTGGGTGGCCTTACGCACGGACTCATTCGAGGTGGCGTTCGGGTCGCTGCAGGGATCGACATCGATTCGTCTTGTCGATTCCCTTACGAAACGAATAACGACGCTGCGTTTGTCGAAAGAGATATCCGCAACCTTACAGGGCCGGAGCTCTCAGGATTGTTCGGCCCCACTTCGGGCGCAAGACTATTGGCGGGCTGTGCTCCATGTCAGCCTTTCTCGACCTATAGCCGAAAAGGGCGCCATATCCGTAAGGATGCCAAGTGGGATCTGGTCAATGACTTTGGGCGACTTGTCCAGGAAGCTCAGCCTGACCTCGTGACGATGGAGAATGTTCCTCAGCTTCTCGACCATCAGGTCTTCGAAAATTTTCTCGACGCGCTCGCCGGGTACTCGAAATGGTGGGGCGTTGTCGAGTGCGCGCGTTACGGCGTACCCCAGTCTCGCAAGAGACTCGTCTTGCTGGCCTCTCGATTGGGACCCATTACCTTGACGCCACCAACGGAGAGCGAGAGCAGGAGAACCGTCCGCGACGCGATCGCCCATTTACCCCCGCTCGCGGCAGGAGAATCGGATCATGAGGATGCGCTCCATTCCGCCTGCTCATTGGCCCCGATCAACCTTCAGCGAATCAGAGCTTCGCGGCCAGGCGGAACTTGGCGCGATTGGGACGAATCATTGAAAGCAGGATGCCATCGAAAGGTGTCAGGAGAAACATATCCGAGCGTCTACGGGCGAATGGAGTGGGATAGCCCCGCCCCAACCATAACGACGCAGTGCTTCGGCTACGGAAATGGCCGATTTGGCCATCCCGAACAAGACCGAGCGATCTCTCTGCGAGAAGCTGCTGTGCTCCAAACGTTTCCGGACACCTATCGATTTCTGCCAGAAGGAGAGCGCCCACGCTTCAGTGTGCTGGGCCGCTTGATCGGGAACGCGGTACCCGTTCGAATTGGTGAAGTCGTCGCAACAAGTTTGCTGTCCCACCTAGCCCCAGGAAACGAGAACTGCCCTTGAGACGCTTCGTCCTTTTGTACGTCCTGCCCGCGATGCTGCTGCTCGGGGCGATCGCTCTCCCCCTCGCCCGCGGCGATCGGACCTTCTTTCTTCGCGATGTCCTGAACTCGCATCTGAACATGAAATGGTCGCAGGCCGAGGCGATGCGAGCGGGCTACCTGCCTCTGGTCGACATCTACCGGGCGGGAGGCCAGCCGCTCGCCGGGAACCCGAACGCCGCGCCGTTTTATCCCGACAATGTGCTCTACCTCTTCGCGTCACCGCTCTGGGCCGAGAACGCCCATTTCTGGATTCATCTGCTGCTCGCACCGTTCGCCTTCTTCTGGATGGCGCGCGCGTTCGGCCTGGGGCGCGAGGCGTCTTGGGCGGCCGCGCTCGCCTATACCTTCTCGGGGTTCTACTTCTCGCACCTGAACTTCTTCAACCTGATCGCCGGGGCGACTCTCGCCCCGGCGTTCGTCGCCGCCTGTTTGCGCCTGGGGGTTTCCGAGCGGAAAGCCGCCCGCGCTTGGATGCCGCTCGCGCTCGCGCTGCTCTGGACCCTGCTGCTGCTCGGTGGCGACCCGTTTCTCGCTGTCCTCGCCCTCGCGCTCGGCGGAACCGCGTTCCTGATGCGGAAACCGCGGCCGCGCTTCGCCCATTGGGCGATCTTGGCCGGCGCGCTCGCGCTCGGCTCGGTGGTCGCGCTGCCGCAGATCGTCGAATTCCTGCGTATTCTACCCCTGTCGTTTCGCGGTCACTACGGCTACACCGCCAAGGTCGCGATGGTCGCCAGCTGGGATCCGCACCAGCTGATCGAATGGCTGGTGCCGTTCTTCTTCGGTCGGCCGGATCGCCTGGGAGGCGGGGGGTTTTGGGGGCATCGGTACTTTACGGACGTGCCCCCCTACTACTTCTCGCTCTACCCCGGCTTGCTGGTCCTGGCGCTCGCCGCCACCTCGGGCAAGCCGCGCTCGCGCGCCGCGCTCTGGTCTTGGGGTGCCGTGGCGTTCGGACTGTTCTTCGCTCTGGGCAAGTTCAACCCCGGGGTCGATTGGATCTTCGAGCTCGGTCGCGGATCGTTCCGCTACCCGGTCAAGTTCTGGCCGCCGGTGGCCGTTGGGCTCGCGATGCTCGCCGGCATCGGTTTCGAGCGCCTGTTCGCTCGAACGGACGCCGAGCGACCCCGGGCGTTTCGGGTCGCGCTGTCGGTGCTCTTCATCGCCCTGTTCGGCGCGTGGATCTTCTTGAGTTTCTTTCCCGAACCGGCGCGCGCCGGAGCGAAGTGGCTGATGACCAACCGGCCGGCCGCCCTGATCGAGAACGAGCGCCTCCGCTGGGCCGGTCTCTGCCTGTTTTCCTGGGTTGCGGTCGCCCTGTTCGGCCTGGCCGCGCGCCTTTCGCGTCGGCATGCCGTCCTCGGTGGTGCCCTCCTGCTTTCGCTCCACGTCGCCTTCCAGCTGTTTTTCTTGGGGCCGCTCTACGCGACCGACGAGGTCGGTCCCTACCTTACGACACCCGCTGCGCTCGCCTTCGTGCCGCCGGGATCGCGGGTGGTCCACGGCTCGTTCCTGAACCTGTTCCACGATGCGAAGATCGAGGGGGGTAACTTTCCCCAGCCGCTCACTCTGTTTCTGGAGCGCCGCGCGTTCGCCGAGCTCTATCCGTTCACCGGCCCGATCCACAAGAGGCGCTTCGAGCTCAACGTGTCGCCCGAAGGGCTCGATTCGTTCCTGACCCGGATGTCCCAAGGGGGGATCAAGACGGCCAAGGATATCGACCGGGTGCGCCTGCTCGCGGCGTGGGGGGTGAATCGGCTGTTGATCGGCGCGCCGCTCGCGGCGGATGCGGAAAGACAGGTCCGACGGCTCGCCAAGCTGCCGAGCTTCGGCCGCGAGCTGCTGATCTACGAGATCCCCAATGCCGCCCCCTCCGCCTACTTGGCCACCCGATTGATTGGGGCGCCCCACATGAACAGCGGCTACGCCGCGCTGCTCGCGCCCGACTTCGATCCCCGAAGCGAAGCGGTGGTCGAAGGCAAAGTCGGCTCACAACGGCGCGGCGGCGGCACGGTGCGCATTCTTCGTGACGAATCGGAACGGTTCGTGGCCGAACTCGACTCCCGTGGACCCGGTTTCCTGGTCGTCCAGCGCGCCGACCTGTCGATCTATCGGGTGACCCTCGACGGGAAACCCGCGGAGCGCAGGATCGCCAACCTCCAACGTATCGGGATCCCGGTTCCCGCCGGCCGGCACCGGGTCGAGATCGAAACCGACCGCCGACCGCTCCACCGCTCGACCGCCGCGGCGCTCGCCGCGCTGCTGCTTCTGCCGCTCCTCGGATGGTTCGGAGGACGGGTGCGGCCTCCGGTTCAGCCGGAAGTACCGGCCGAGGAAAGTCTCGCGGACGAAGTGGATTCGCCGGTAGAGCTTCCGGAGACCGCGGAGATACCCTCGGACATTCCGGTCGAAAAACTAGAAAGTGGGGAGCTGTGATGAAAAACACGTCCGCCGCATGGATTTTCCTCGGCCTGCTCGCAGGCTGCCGCGCTCCCGCGCCGGAGGCGACGGAGCCGGCCGTCAGGTCCGATCTCTCTTCCGGACTCGACAGCTCCGCCGTTGAACCGGAGACCACCACACCGGACAAGGTGAAGGCGACGAAGAGCCTTTCGGGGAGGTTCGTCGGCTTCGAGGCGGGCGACTATCTGCACGGCGTGTTCAGCCAGCCGGACGGCGAGAGGGTGTCGTTCTTCCTCGAGCGCGGGATGGAGATTTTTCTCCTCGACCATGCGCAGGAATCGCTGGAGCTGGAGGTTCAAACGCTCGACACCAATATCCCCGAAGCGGGCGGGATCATCGAGATCGATCGGCTTCACTCCATTCGGGCGGGCGGCGTGAGCTTTGCCGATTGGTGGAAGACGGCGGAACCGAACTTCGGCAAGCTGCTCGACGAGTATCAGGCAGGAATCGAAAAAGCGACGCTCGCGCCGGATTTGGGGGAGACGAGCGACAACCGTTGAATCAGACCGACCCGCCCAAAACCAGCACGAACTCACCTTTGAGGCTCGGCCGGGCGGTAAAGACGACCAGCAGGTGAGAGAGCGGCCCGCGCACGATCTCCTCGTGGAGTTTGGTCAGCTCCCGGCCGATCGCGGCGGGGCGGTCGCCCAGCTCGGCATGCGCGTCGGCGAGCGAAGCGAGCAGGCGATGCGGCGATTCGAACAGGATGACTGTGTGACCGAGCGCGCCCATCTCGCGGTAGAAGGTGCGGCGCTTGCCCGAACGAAACGGTGGAAAGCCGGCGAACGTGAACGGGTACGGGGGGAGAGCCGAAGCGACCAACGCCGCAAGGATCGCGGAGGCCCCGGGGATCGGCTCGATCCTGGCGCCGCGGGCCGCCGCTTCTCGGACGAGCAGAAAGCCGGGGTCGGAGAGGAGCGGGGTGCCCGCGTCGCTCGCCACCGCCACCGTGGATCCCCGTTCCAGCTCGGCGAGCAGGCGCGGCAGGCGCTGCCGTTCGTTGTGCTCGTGCAAGGAGACCAGCGGTTTGCGAATGCCGAGATGGGCGAGCAGCTTGCCGGTCTGCCGGGTGTCCTCGCAGGCGATCAGGTCCGCGCGTTCGAACGCCTCGCGGGCGCGCGCCGAAAGATCTCCGAGGTTGCCGATCGGGGTCGAAACCAGCAGCAGCCGACCGGGATACGGCGCATCGGGCGCGCGGGAAGTGTCCGCAGGGGAAGACATCGTGGCGGATGCTAGCATCCGCTGCGATGGCATCGACGATCGCGCGCACTCTCGCCGGATTTCTCCTCGCGGCTTTGCCGGCAGCCGGATTCGGTGCGGCGGTCGGCCCGGTCGCCCGGCTGCTCGATCGGGTGGTCGCGGTGGTCGACGAAGATCCGATCCTCGCCTCCGACCTAGAGCGGGTGATCGGCCTCGGACTGGTCACCGCCCGAGCGGGCGAAAGCGCCGACTCGCTCCGCCGCAGGGTACTCGATCAGCTGATCGAGCAAAGGCTGCGCTCACACGAGATCGACCGTTCGGGGTTTGTCGAGGTCCCGGTCGAAGAGATCGAGCTTCAGATCGGCGAGATCCGCGCCCGCTTTCCCGACGAGGCGGCGTTTTCGCTTCGGCTGACCGAGTTGGGGATGACCCGGGCGACTCTCGCGCAGTTGGTCGCGCGCCAGATCGCGGTGTTGGTCTACATCGACGAGCGCTTGGGACCGCGGGTGTTCGTGAGCCTCGACGACATTCGGGATTACTACCTTGCGACCCTCACCCCCGAGCTCGAGAAGCGCGGCGAGAAGGTACCGCCGCTCGACGATGTGCGAGAGCAGATCCGGGCGGTCCTGCGCGAACAGCGCTTGAACGTCGAGCTGGCCCGCTGGTCCGAAGAGCTCCGACGCAATTTCGATGTCGAGAGCTTCTACGACGAACCGGTCGACCGTCTGCCGCCGCTCCTGCGCACGATCGAAACGCCGCCCGGCTGAGCGCGACCGCTTCGTCCGCTCAAGGGCGGACGCCGACGCTGTAGACCTCTCGGTAGTGGGCCCAGGAGGCGACCACTGCGGCGAGGTAGGCCCGAGCGGCGGGATCGGTGATCTTGGTCCAGTACTCCTCCGGTTCGGAGGTCGCGCAGTACCCTTGCCAGATCCGCGCCGCTTCCGAACCGGCTTCGAGCGCGGTGATCGCCCGATGAACGGAGCCGCGGGCGACCCCCAACTCGGCCCCCAGCTCCGCGGCGACCAAGGGGATCGCGACCTCGGGACGTTCCAGATCGTCTGCGGTCGGGCCGGGCAACCCGGCTTGGGCTGCGACTCGAACCTGCCGGGCGAGCAGCGAACCGGCAAGGCCGCGCCCGGCGCCGCGCACCAGGCTGGGATCGAATCGGCTCTCCTCGCGCAAGATCGCCGCGAGCAGCAGCGGATCGACGCCACGCCGCGGCCCTTCGCGACGCAACAGATCGGCGTACGGAAAGGGATAGAGCAGACGGCGCAGAGCGAGGGGCAGGAGCGGCTCGGGAAGATTAATGGGTACCCTTGCGCGCACCCCTTCGGCCAGCGCGATCGAACGGCGCGTATGCCCGACCCTGGCGAGTTCCTGAGCGGCGGTGAACGCCAAATCCGGGTCGTTCGGTGGAAAGAGGTCCGGGGCCGCAACGCCGCCATCGGTCCAAATCCCTAAGCCGAGGAGCATCACCTCGGCGCGGAAGCGCCCATGGGTCGAGGCCGGGCTCCAGACCGGCCAGCGCTCGACCGGCACCCGAGTCAACCTCAGAAACGGCGCCGCCTCTCGGTCGGCGAGCAGGACTTTGGCCAGCCGCCCCCGAGCGGAGCGGCCGAGCGGATTTCTGTCGCCCAAAATCAGCCAAGCTCCCAGCAAGTCGGCCGGCTTTCCCGTTTCGGCCATCCGTTGGGCGAGAATCGTCGCCGTGGGCGCGAGGCCCGGTCCCGCCAAGCGGCGGCGGGCGCCTTCCGCGAGCAGGTGGTACGGGTCGATCCGGAGCACCTCCAAATAGGCGTTCACTTTGGCCTGCGGGCTGCCCGAGAGCTCGATAGACCGCGCGCGCCAGTAGGCGAATTCGATCGGTTCGCCGACCGCACCCGGTCCGCCCAGCCAAGCGCGAGCCCGGTCGCCGCGGCCGCGGACGAGATCCGACGCCGCGAGAAACAACGCCGCCCGAGCGGCTTCGCCGCGCCAAGCGGGGCGTGCGGCGAGGCGCGCGAGCAGGTTGCCCGCGGTCGCCTCGTCGCCGGATCGCGCCGCGAGCCGGAGCGCCGCAGCGTAGGCCGCAGCCGTCTGCGCTCCGTCCGGATCGGCGGCCGCCGCCGCGAGATAGCGCCCCATCGCCATCTGCGCCTGACCGCGCGCTTCGAAGCCACGCCCTTGATCGAAGCGCGCCTCTGCGCGGGACGAAGCGCCGCCCGCCTGATGCGCCGCGATTTCGAGCTGGGCGATCGCCGGGTCGTATTGCCCGGCCTGGAGCTGAACCCTTCCGAGCGAGACCGCCGCCGCCGACTGGTCGCGGCGCGAAGCCGAGAACCCGGCGCGGCGCAACGAGAGGATCGCCCGCTCGAACTCTCCGCCCAACGCGAGCACCAGGCCGGAAAGGAGCGCGGAGCGCCCGCGGGGAGCGGCTTGGATTTCGCCGAGATCGGCGAGGCGCTGGGCCGCAGCGAACGCCCAGTCGTCGATCGTCGACTCATCGAGAAGATCGACCAGAAGGCTGCGGCCGAGTTCGGTATCTCCCGCGCGGAAGGCACAATCGGCGCGGGCGAGCTGGAGCGCCCGCCGCTCGGGCGGCGCGAAGGCGAGGAGCGTGATCGCCTTGAGCAATCGACAGTCGCCCCCTTGCTCCAAGCTGCGCTGGAACAGCCGGACCGCTCTCTGAGCCAGGGGCGATCGGGCTTCCTGTGCGGCCACCGCGGCGAGCAAGCCGGCGGCCACCTCCGGATGCCCCGCACGCATTTGGCCGAGCGCGAGCCGATACCGACCATATGCGGCGAGCGCAGGGGCCTCGATCATCGCCGCCGCGAACGCTTCCCCGGCACGCCGCTCATCGCCCAGTCCTTCGAGCAGATGGCCGCGAAGATAGGAGAGGCCGAGTTCGCGCGCGAGCGGTGGCCGGCTCGCGAGCTCGCGATCGACCCGGGTCAAGGCGTCGCGATCCCGCCCGACCCGCTGCAGCTCGACCAACTGCGGTCGGGGATCCGGACCAGCCGAACCACCCGACAGGGCCAATGCGAAAGTGGCAACGAAGAAAGGCGCGTTCAGCATGGTCGGTCGAGTCGGTGAAGTTCGCTCCCGAGGGGGTTGTGGTGCGAGAGGCGCTCGTTTCAGGGTGTTTGCGGCCCGGCGATCCGCTCCACCCGCGCTCCGAGGGCACGGAGTTTCTCTTCCATCGCTTCGTACCCGCGGTCCAGGTGATAGATCCGCTCGACGATCGTTTCGCCGTCGGCGACCAGGCCGGCGAGCACCAGGCAGGCCGAGGCGCGCAGATCGGTGGCCATGACGTTGGCGCCGGCGAGCGGCGTCGGTCCCTTGACGCGCACGTCCCGCCCCTCGACGTGCAAGTCGGCCCCCATGCGCATCAGCTCGGGGACGTGCTGAAAACGGTTCTCGAACACGCTTTCGCGGACGGTGGCTGCGCCCTCGGCCTGAGTCATCAAGGCCAGGTACTGGGCTTGGAGATCGGTCGGAAATCCAGGGTGCGGTGCGGTTTCGATATCCGCCGCCTGAAGCGGGCCGTCGGCGCGGACGCGGATTCCGTCCGGCCCCAAGGCCACCGCGGCACCGATCCGGTCGAGCTGTTCGAGGAGCGGTGCGAGAGCGGCCGAATCGGCACCCTGAAGCGTCACATCGCCGCCGGTGAGCGCGGCGCCGATCAAATAGGTACCCCCTTCGATCCGATCCGAGATCACCTCGTGCTCGGCGCCGTGAAGCTCGTCGACGCCCTCGATCTCGATCGTTTCCGAGCCCTCGCCGTCGATCTTGGCGCCCATCGCGCGAAGCAGGTGTGCCAGATCGACCACTTCAGGCTCGCGGGCGCAGTTGTCGAGCACGGTGGTGCCGCGGGCGAAGCAGGCGGCCATCAAGAGGTTCTCGGTGCCGGTGACCGTCGCGACATCGAAACGGAAACGGGCGCCGGTCAGCCGGGCGCAGCTCGCTTCGACGTAGCCATGCTCGAGATGAACGCGAGCACCGAGCGCCTCCAAACCTTTGAGGTGCTGGTCGATCGGGCGGACGCCGATTGCGCATCCGCCAGGGAGCGAAACCCGCGCCCGGCCGAACCGAGAGAGCAACGGGCCGAGCACGAGAACGCCCGCCCGCATGGTTTTGACCAGATCGTAAGGGGCCTCGACCGGCGGCAAACCGGGCGCCGCGGTCCGTTCGAGCACCAGCTCGCCTCCCACACCGATTTCACTCGCTCCGACTCCCAAGTGCTCAAGCAGCCGGAGCATGGTGCGGATGTCGCGCACGCGCGGCATCCGAGTGAAGCGGATCGGTGAATCGGTGAGCAGGGCGGCGGCGAGCGCCGGCAGCGCAGCGTTCTTGGCACCGCTCGCGCGCACCCGGCCTAGGAGCCGCGTCGGTCCGATGATGCGGAATCTGTCCATGATCGAGTTCGCTCCGGCTTCCGCCTGGTTCTACTGTTGCGATGTTTTGCGCCCGTTTGGCTCGCGCCGGATCGGCCTCGCGAAATGTGTCGCCTGCAAGCCCGGCGCCTGGCCTTTTAGCGGCGGGCGAGCACTGCGATGCGCGGAATGCCGGCGTAGTCGGCCTCTGCCGCGACCAGATCGAACCCGGCCGACCCGGCCGCCGATTCGACGGCGTCGAGCTGGCCGCGCCCGATCTCGAGCAAAACCCGAACGCCGGCGCGCAAATCCGCAGCCGCGGCGAGCAGGCGGGCGATCGTCTCCACCCCCCCTCCACCGGGCGGAAAGAGTGCCAGGTGGGGCTCGAAATTGCAAACCTCCGGTGACATGAGGGCAGCCTCGTTGCGATCGACATACGGCGGGTTGCTGACCAGCAGGTCGATCCTCTCAGGCATGATTCCCGCGAGGAGATCGGTGTGTACCAGCCGCACCCGACCGAGGGCACTGTGGCGTGCCGCGTTGGCCCGGGCCACACCGAGCGCTCCGGCCGAAAGGTCGGTGGCGATGATCCGGGCGGAGGGGAGCTCACAGGCGAGGGTCACCGCGATGCATCCTGAGCCGACGCCCACCTCCAGAATGCGAGGGCGTGGCGGGAGCGGCAGCCCGAGCGCCGTTTCGATCAGATGCTCGGTCTCGGGGCGTGGAATCAACACTCGGCGATCGACCCGAAAGAGCCGGCCGTAAAACTCCCGCTCGCCGAACAGGTAGGCGACCGGCTCGCCACCCGCCCGGCGTTCGATCCAATCTCGGTACTGCGCCGCGGCCGCAGGTTCGACCGGCCGCTCGTCGCGCGCCAGGACCTGCGCCTCGGAAAGCCCGAGTGCGCGACCGAGCAGGAGCGCCGCCTCGCGCGGCGGCGGAGCGAAAGGCGCCGCGGTCAGCCGCGCTTTGCCCGCAAAAAGAAGCTCTCCGATGGTCGCCATTCCAGCGGAGTCTATGGCCGGGAGGAAAGCGGCCGGGTACGCCGTCCCGGATCGCCGCTCGTCCTACTCATCCCGCTCAGGTGGCCCGTCGTCCTTCTCGTCCTCGCCACTGCCAAACACGGCCTTCCAGTGGGCTTGGTCGCTGCCGCTCGGGTGGGGCTTGTCCGCGCCATCGCGCGCCGAAACTCGGCGGCTCGGGGGTCGGTGCCCTCCGGGCCGGGCCAGGACGCGGCGGGCGAGCGCGGAGGAAAGCTGCGTCGTAGAGCCGAGTTCGCGACAGGCGCGGGCGAGCGCAGCATCGTTGGTGACCACGATCCAGGCTTTCGGATTCGCTCGAACGCGCGCCAAAATTGCGTCGTCTGCCGAGCGCGGGGCCGCGAACTCGACCGCCATCCGGCCATAGTGGGTCGCTACATCCGGACGCACAGCGCCGTCGAACACCACGATCATCCGACCACGGTCCGAGCGCTCGCGGGCCCAGGGGAGGAGCCAGGCAACCACCGCCCGCGCGTCGCGCGCGCCGGCTCGCCCTCCTCCCACGCCACCGAGCACGCCACCGAGATTGCTGCCGTCGATCAGATAGGACACGAAAACCTCCCGGATGAAACCGGTCGGGAGGTCCCCATGCTAATGTCGTGCCGGTCCAATTTGGCTGGCTTGAAGGGTAGATCCCAATGAACATCACGAAGCTCGCTCTCGTCGCGCTGGGATTCGGCGCAGCCCTCTCCACCCCTGCGCTCCAAGCGGTAGCCGCCCCTCTGACACCCCGGCCGAACCCCGTTCGCACCCTGCGCGTCGACACTTTCCATACCGGAAACGCGACAACGGAGATGTTTGCGGTCGAGCGGGTGGTGATCGAGCCGCTCCCCTGGCCGGGCAACCCGCGCCGGCCGCTCGACGACGGGAATCTCGGCCTTTATTTCTTCGAGGTCGTCCTCCGGGAGACGAATCGGGTGGTCTACTCGCGCGGGTACGCCTCGATTTTCGGCGAATGGCAAACCACCGACGAAGCGAAGGAGCGCTGGGGGACGTTTTCCGAATCGTTCCGTTTTCCGGTGCCCGACCGGCCGGTCCGCATCAGCTTGAAGAAGCGCGATGCGAGAAACGACTTCCGCGAGATCTGGAGCGTGGCGATCGATCCGGCCGACATGTTCGTCGACACCTCCGCGCCGAGCGCGCCCGGGCCGCTGCTCGCGCTCGAACAGCATGGCGATCCGGCGGACCAGGTGGATCTGCTGATCTTGGGCGACGGCTACACCGCGGCCGAACGACCGAAGTTCGAGCGCGACGCGCGGCGAATGATCGAGATGCTGTTCGCCCAATCTCCGTTCAAGGAGCACCGCGGCGATTTTAACGTCTGGGGCTTGAGCCCGGCCTCGCCGGAGAGCGGTATCTCGCGCCCCTCGACCGGCATTCATCGGCGGAACCCGGTCGGCGCCACCTACGACGCGTTCGGCTCGGAGCGCTACGTGCTCACCTTCGACAACCGGGCGTTCCGGGAGGCGGCCCAATTCGCGCCGTACGATTTCGTCGAGATCCTGGTCAACGCCGAGACCTACGGCGGCGGCGGAATCTTCGGCCTGTACGGGACGGTCGCGGCCGACAGCGTTTGGGCGCCGTACATCTTCGTCCACGAGTTCGGCCACCACTTCGCCGGGCTCGCCGACGAGTACTACACCTCGGACGTCGCGACCGACTACAGCGCCGTCATCGAGCCTTGGGAAAAAAACGTCACGGCGAACGCCTCCCTCGAAACCATCAAATGGCGGGCGCTGCTCTCCCCGGGCACACCCCTGCCGACCCCCTGGAAGAAAGCGGAGTTCGAGGCGTTCCAGAAAGACATCCAAGCCCGACGACGGAAGATCCGTGCCGAACGCCGTCCGGAATCCGAGATGGACGCGCTGTTCCGCGAGGAGCGCGCCCACGAGACGGAGCTGCTCGGCAAGGACCAACATTCCGGAACAGTCGGCGCGTTCGAAGGGGCGAGCTACCAGGCGACGGGAATGTACCGCCCGCAAGAAGACTGCATCATGTTCACCCGCGACGAGGTCGGCTTCTGCGCCGTCTGCCGCGCGGCGATCGAACAGGTGATCGAGCTGTATTCGAAGTAATTCAACTGGAGGTCGGTTCTAGGGGGCGGAGACTAGGCCTTCGCGAGTGGTTGGCGCGCCCTTCCCCCGGAAGCCTACTTGCAGCGCTTCCTTCGAGGTGGTGTTGAAGGCGGCGCCGAGGGCTTGGAGGAAGTACTCCCCCCACGCGGTCAGGTCGGCTTCGGCCCGCCCTTCGTAGTAGTTGTGGTGGGGATGGGTGGCCAGCGAGGTGTAATAACTCACGAGGTCACGGGCGTGATACTCCTCGAGCGAGAAGAACCCGTTGAGCCCATAACCGCCCCGGTGAAGAAGGAAAGTGGCCAGCAAGCGCGCAGTGCGGCCGTTCCCGTCGTAGTAGGGGTGGATGGTCACGAACTGATAGTGCGCCAACCCGGCGATCAAGGGCACCGGCAGGATCTCGCGCTGGTGCTCCATCCACGCCACCAGGGAGGACATGAGCTCCGGAACATCTTTCGCCTCAGGAGGCAGGTAGACGATCGCTCCCGTCGCGGAGTCGCGGATGACGTTCTGGCCATCCCGCCAGGGTGTTGGCCGTGCCCGAGGGCCCTTTTCGACCAGTGCATGAAGGCGCTGGAGAAGATCTTCGGTGAGCGGCCCCTTCCGGACCGCCCACTCTTCCACGCGGAGCAGCGCGTTCCAATAGTTGCGGACCTCGGTCACGTCCCGCTCGCGACCGTAGAAGTCGGCGCTTTGCCCGGATACGGCCTCTTCGGCCTCCTCAAGAGTCAGCCGGTTCCCCTCGATTCGGGTCGAAAAGTGGGTGGATCGGACCCGGGCACGTCGGCGCAGCTCTTCCGTCACCGTCGGCGAAAACTGGGTGACCTTCACGATGGCCTTGGCCGCCTCGACCTCAAGGAGCGATCGGAGGGCCACCGGAGTCAGGGTAAATCGGGGCTCCCAAAAGGGGCGATGACTCGGTTTCGCCATACGGGGATCATCGGACTCCCGGACCTACGGCTCTCCGAGATCCGAGGGGAGCAGTGCCTCTACAGTTTGGAGCAGAGGCTGCAGCTTTGCTTCGAGGATTCCCCAGACGACATCGTGTGCAACCGAGCCATAGCCGTGCGCCAGAACGTTCCGGAACGCCGCGATTTGCCGCGATTCCGGAATCGCCGCGGCTACTTCGGGCGCTATCTTGCCGAGCTTCCCAATCGCCTCGCCGAGGATTTCGAGTTGCCGTTCGACAGCCGAGCGTAGCATCGGGTCGTCCAGGTAATCGTCAAAGGATTTTCCTTCGACGAAGAGCGCGATCAGGCGGCCGGCTTCGCGAACGTCGAAGAGAAGCTTCTTTGCCTCAAGCTGCAAAGAGCGGGCTCCGGGTGGCTTCAACACTCTGGCGGAAGTAAGGATTCCGCACGGAGCTCTCGATCACCAGATCGATCGACCGACCAAAGAGACTTTCGAGATCCCCGAGAAGGCCCAGGTAGCGATCGGCGATTTCGGCGGGTTTTCCGGGTGCGAATTCGACCAGAAAATCGAGATCGCTCCGCGACGGGTCGAACGAACCGCGTGCCGCAGAGCCGAATAGATCGAGTCGGACGGCTTCGCGCTGTCGGCATGCCGCTTCGATTGCAGACTGTTGTTCGAGGACTCGGTTCGTCATGGTGTTGCACAGCTTAACAGGACGTTGGACGCCCGTCGCCTGCCGCCCCACTTACGACTCGATCGCTTCGAGCAGCTCGTCGAGCGCGCGCTCGACCGCTTCGGGGCGGTCGAGCTGGATCCAATGTCCGGTGCCGCCGACCGGGAGGACGGGCAGCTGCTCGTCGAGCCGGTGCAGGCTGATCGGCAGGCTGTTGAGCTCGCTCACCAGGGCGATTTTGGGGCCGGGGTAGGCGGCGAGCGAAGCGATCGGCGACCAGATCGAAGCGCCTTCGAGCGCGCGGATGATCGCCTGCGGGTTGGTTTCGCCGAGATCCTCGAGGATGCAACCCGCCGCGTCTCGATCTCCTCCAACCACCAGCTGCCGGAAATAGCCCTCGGCCTCAGCCACCGGATCGCGACGAACCGCGTCGAGAAAGGCGTCGATCTCGGCGCGCGGCAGGAGCGTCTGGTCGCCGTTCGGATCGACCAGAACGAGGGCCGCCACCCGATCGGGGTTTGCCGCGGCATAGGCGATCGCAGGCAGGGCACCCAAACTGTGGCCGACCAGGACGAAGCGCCCCAGGTGGAGCTGGTCGGCGACCGCGGCGATGTCTTCGCTGAACGCGGGCACCGAATAGTCGCCATCCGCAGCCGGGTCGGACTCGCCATGGCCACGCAAGTCGAACGCGATCGCCCGCCGCTCGGGGCGGAAGGCGTCGAGCTGGAGCACCCACTGCCCGCCGTTGCCGCCGAGGCCGTGAACGAACAGGAGTGGCACGTCGTGCGCGCCACCCGCCCCGCCGTCGCGCACGAACAGATTGCCGGCCGGGCCGGGGAGCCAGAGCGCCAGATCCTGAAGCCGTGGCGCGGGCGAGAACAGCTCGCCGCCGATCCGGCCGGGGTCGAAATCCGGATCGAGGTCCATCCAGCCGCGCAGATAGCCGCGCCGGTGCGCCACGATCACAGCCGCGGTGGCCGCGGCGGTCGCTCCGAGCAGGGCGAGGCCGAGCCAGGGCCCGGCGGGGCTCCGCTTTCTGCGGCGGTGAGGGGGGTTTTTCCGACTCATCGACGAAATTCTATCTCAGGGGAAACGCTCGCGCTCTCGAATCATGGAATCCGAAGGCTCAGACCGCGGGCTTGAGTGTCCCGATGACGATCTTGTCGTCGATCACCAGGCTGTGGTGGTTGCCTGTCTTCTCGACTTCCGGTTGACCGAAGGGGTCGAACTCGTACGGTTTGATCACCCGGCCGAACACCGATTTGAGCGCGCGGGCGCCGATTCGGCTGCTCTTTGAAGCCTCCTCGGCGATCTTCTGGATCGCCGGCTCGGTCACGGAGAGCTCGATGCCCATCTTGCGGAAGAAGTTCTGGGAGATCTGGAGCACCCCTTCGGCCGGCTCGCGGAAAATTCGCGCGAGGGTGCCGGGAGTCAGGTCCTCGAGGATCACCGCGTTGTCGAAGCGGGAGAGGAACTGCGGCTGCATGCCGTACTCGAACAGATCTTCCTGCCGGAAATGATGGCGCAGGGTGAAGTACTCACGGATTTGGATCTTGCCGTTCTCGTAAATCGTCGTGGTCGGCAGTTTGATCCCGCTCTTGGGCGAGATCACACGCTGGAACACCTGGTCGTAGAGGGTCTCGAACGCTCCGGCGCAGAGGAAGAGCATCTTGCCGGTATCGAGCCAGACGGTGCTCGACTCGGGCACTTTGTCGCGCACCACGGTGATCTTATGGCTGACCCGCTCGCCCTCGATCAGGGTGAGCAGCGCCTGCTGGATGTTGATTCCGGTCACATACGGCTTGCCGCCGACGACTCCGGAGACCTTGTCGATCTCGTCCAGGCAGACCGTGGCACGCTCCATCGCCCGGCCGATCTCTTCGGCCGTGGCATTGGCCCCGAGCACTTGGCGGGTCCGCTCCTCCAGGCGATGAAACAGACGGGAGGTGTCGATCGCGCCATCTTCGGCCGCGATCGTGCTCGCGTTCATGATCAGCACCACCCGGTACTCGACGAACTCCTCGTGCTCGGCGTAGAGCGACTCGATGCCGCGCATGATCGTGGTCTTGCCGGTGCCGGAGTTGCCGATCAGCAACAGGTTGCCGTACTTCTCACCTTCCAGATGCTTGAAGATCGCGACCGCGACGAACCGCAGGGTCTCGTCCTGGCCGATGACGCGCTGGGATAGGAACTCGTGAATTTCGACGGGCTTCATGGTCTGGCGTAGGATCTCAAGGTACGAAGTGCAGTGGTTTCAAGGAATTCGTGCGGGCGACCCGCGCGACGACATCGGACGGAGGATTCTACGTGCGAAAGCCAGATTCGCGTCGGGGTTGGGTGCTGGGCCTGATGTTGGTTGTCGCGACTCTCGGCCTGATGTTCGTCATGGGCCGCCAAGGGGCATCGCTCGATCGTAGCGATCCGCAGGAGCGGGCTCGGGTCGATCGGAGCGTGCGCAGCATCCTCGACCTCGAGTTCGCCCGCACGGCGGAGCGCACCGAGCAGATCCGGAAGGTCTGGGGCGAAGAAGGGATGAGTGTGGCGCGCGGCAACATCGCGATCGACTACCTCTATCTCCTCGCGTACGGCTCCTTGCTCGCCCTCGCCTGCCACCGCTCGGCCGGGTGGCTCGCGGTCCACCCCCGGCGCGGCATCCGACGCCTCGGCCGATTCGGCCGGTGGCTGGCGCTCGCCCCGCTCGCCGCGGCGGCGCTCGACGCGGTCGAGAACTTCGCCATGCTGCGCATGCTCGCCCCCTCGTTTTCGGGCGACTCTTGGCCGAACCTCGCCGCCCGCTGTGCCGGGATCAAATTCAACCTGCTCTATGTCGCCCTCGCCTGGATCATCCTGGCGACCGTCCTGTCGCAGCCGCGCGCCGATGTCTGTGGGTCCGCCGTCGAAACAGAGACCCCCCGACCCGCGATTTGACCGCCCGCCGGGCGGGAGCTACCATCTCGGACGAGACACTTGGAGGCTCGACCCGGCTATGGTTTTCAAATTGCGCACCCGCACTCTTCTTGTCGGCCTCGCGGCCGGGGCCGCCTCGACACTCGGCGCGCCCGCCTGGGGCCAAGGGACCTCCACCCTCGCCAACCCGATCGCCGTCTTTTCGACCCCCGGCAGCAAGCAGGTCTCTTTGCAGTCGTGCAACGCGGCGGGGTGCGATACCGAGATCAAGACGGTCACGGTGCTCGACGCGCAGCCGGTGGTCGTTACGGCGACCGCGAATCCTGGGGCGGTCCAAGTTGGAGAGCTCGTCCGGCTGATCGGGTCGGGAACGGGCGCGCCGCCGCTCACTTACACCTGGAAGATCTTCTCGGGACCGACCCTGATCGCCACCCTGCCGGGCGCCACAACCTGGTGGGACACCCTCGGCCAGCCGGTCGGTCCGTACACGGCGCAGCTGTCGGTCGCCAACACCTTCAACACCGCGCTGTCGGCGCTGCTTCCGCTCAATCTCGGGGCGTTTCAACCGCGGAGCCTGTTTACCATCTCACCCTGCCGTGTGCTCGACACGAGGAGTTCGACGCCGCTGGTCTCTGGCATCGCTCGCCCGATCGTGATCGCCGCGGCGGCATGCGGTGTGCCCGAGACCGCCAAGGCGATCTCCGCCAACATCTCGGTGACGACCCCGACCGGCTCGGGCTTGGTCGTCGTCTATCCGGGTAACTATCCGCGGCCAGGCACCCAAACGCTCAGTTTCAGCTCCGGACAGACGCGCACCAACAACATCGTGATCGCGCTCGCTTCGGATGGCTCGACCTCCTTGAGCACCGAAGCCTCGATGACCGCCACGGGAGACACCGTTCACCTCATCCTCGACGTCAACGGATACTTCCAGTAGTCGAGCGACCCGCAGAGCGGAAAAGCTCGCGCCTACCCCTTCGGCACCTCGCTCATCAGGTGCTGGACGCGCCCCTCGGAATCGAGGAAGACGGCGAGCCAGAGCACCCGGTCACCCAATTCGGCGACGACGTGCGGCTTTTGCCGGACCACAGCACCCCCGGCTTCGAGCGCCGCAGCCGCCCCTTTGATATCGTCGGTCAGAAAATAGACGAACGTTTCGGAAACGGTGGCGCCGCTCGATTCTTCGCTCGATAGCATCAGACGAACGCCGCCGCAGTCGAAAAACGAGAGGCCGGGCGGGGCTGAAAACAAGAACTTCAAGCCGACCACGTCGCGATAAAACGCGGTCGCGGCGTCCAGGTCCTTGACCGACCAGGCGATCTGGCCCACGGCGGTGATGTTGGGGGTGGAGGGCATCGGCAGCTCCTTTCCGAAGGTTGGCGCTCGAACCAAGAGGGTAGGCGCCGATTCTAGGAGAACTACCCGGCGCGAAGTTTGCTTCACCGCCTACCGTCTGGCAGGATCGGCACCGTTCACGCCCACCCAAATATGAGCTTTCCCGAAACCCTCTACCGCGTGGCCAAAGGCGTTGCCAACTACCGGCGGCCGTTTTCGCTTCTCGCGCAACGCGCCCTCGGACGCGAGATCGTCCGCGTCGCCGACCGCCGCACCGGCCTCTCCTTCCGGTGCCTTCGCGGAGCGGACCGGATGCTCGGCGAGATCTGCCATTCGCGGGTCTACGACATCGAGACCGCTCCGGTGCGGCCCGGCGACGTGGTGCTCGACGTGGGGGCCAATCACGGTTTCGCCGCATGCTGGTTCGCCTACCACGGCGCCCGGGTGTACGCCTGGGAGCCGGCGCCGCAGGTTTTTTCGCTGCTCGAACGGAACGTGGTGGACAACGGTCTCGCCGGCCGAGTGCGCGCCTTCCCCGAGGCGATCGGAGGACAGGAAGGTCGCGCGGAACTGCAGATCAGTCCGTTCCTCGGCGGGGGAACCAGCACGCTCCATCCGGAACTGGCCGCCACCTTGCCCATCACCGGACGAACCGAGGTGCGGGTGCGGTCGCTTCCCGCGGTGATCCGTGAGCTGGGCCTCGACCGGATCCGCCTGCTGAAGCTGGATTGCGAGGGGAGCGAGCTCGACATCCTGCGCTCGTTCGACCGCGACCTGCTCGATCGGATCGATTCGTTCGCGATCGAGTATCACCCCGCGGTCTACCCGGTGTCCGATCTGATTGAAACCCTCGAAGCCGCGGGCGACCTCCACATCTCGAAGGTGACGACCCTGGGCGTGACGAACGCGAACCTCCATGCCGTGCCGCGGCGCGTCCTCAAGGAATGGGCGGCCGAGGCGGGATAGGGGCCCCCGCTTCCTTCTTCCTTCATGCCCGCCTTCCTTCATGCCCGCCCCCACCGACTTGCCTCGCCCGCGCGACTTGGCGCTTATCTCGACCGGCCTCGACCTCGAAGGGGGCGGACGGGCGCTCGCCGGCCGGCTGCTCGCCCGAGGAGGGGCGGATTGGGCACGGGTGCGGGGCGCGCGTTTCGATGTCCTCTCCCTCGGTGATCCCGAGCCCGGCCTGGTCGGCCCGATCCCCGGGCGGCAACGCGGATTCGGTACACGGGAGAAGGGCGCCTTCGCGCGGCTCGCCGCGGCGGTTGCGGCGCTGCAACTGCGCCCGCGGCGGCCGGCATTGATGTTCGATCTGCTCGGACCGGCGCGGATCGAGGCGCTTCTCCCCCCCGCTCTTCGGTCGCCCTATTTGATCTGCCTCCTGGGCATTGAGGTCTGGCGCCGGCTCGAACCGGCGAGGAAGCGCGCGCTCGATGGCGCCGCGATCCGCCTCTCGATTTCGCGCTACACGCTGGCCCGGGCGCGCGAATTCCATCCCGGGCTATCCGCCGAAATCCTGCCGCTCGCGCTCGAAGAGCGCTCTCCCGCGGGGGATGCCGACCGGGCGCTGCTCGAACGGGCGGGCGACGGTTTCGCCCTGATCGCCGGACGGATGGCCGAAAGTGAGCGCTACAAGGGCCACGACGCGCTGCTCGAAGCGCTCCCCCGGGCGCCCGAGGCCCGGCTGGTGATCGCGGGCGGCGGGGACGACCGCCCCCGGCTCGAAGCGAAGGCCCGGGCGCTAGGCCTGGCCGATCGCGTACTGTTTTCCGGGTTCGTTTCCGAGGCGACGCTTGCGGCGCTCTATGATCGCTCGGCCCTGCTCGCGATGCCCAGCCGGGGAGAGGGATTCGGCCTGGTCTACCTGGAGGCGATGCGCGCCGGCCGGCCCTGCCTCGCGGCCCGAGGAAGCGCGGCCGACGAGGTGATCGTCGACGGCGAGACCGGCCGGCTGGTCGATCCGGAAGACCGGGAGGAGATCGCGGCCTCGCTCCGGCTGCTGCTTGGCTCCCCCGAGACCGCCCGGCGGATGGGCGAAGCGGGCAGATTACGCTGGCGGCGGGAGTTCGGCTACGCTCTGTTTCGCGACCGTCTGGCCAGCCACCTCGACCGATTGACCGGCCGGACGGACGCTCCCACCGAACCGAAGCGAGAGATTGAAGAGCGATGACAACGGGGCGACAGATAGGTGCTTTGGAGGTCGAGGTCGGAACGGTGCCCTCGCCGCGCGACCTCGAATACCCTGAGTACCTGCAGTACGAGGACGGCTCGGCAGACCGGGCGGCGGCGGCGATTTCGGGTCCGCATGCGGAACCGTGGCAGAACGTGATCGCGGCCTATGAGCCGGGCAGCCAGCCGCAGCTCGAACAGTTGCTCGGCCATCCGCGGCTCGGTCCGCGGGTCCACGGCAGGGTGCTCGACCTCGCCGCCGGAACCTGCTGGGCGACCGCCCGGCTGTCGCGCGTGCCGGCGGTCGAAGAGGTGACGGCGGTCGATCTTTCGCCCTCTTTTCTCGCCGGAACCGGCAACCGGATGCTCGAAGTCTGCGCCGCGGATCGGGCCAAGGTCCGCCTGCTCGCGAGCACCTTCGAGCGGGTACCCCGCCCTGACGCGACCTACGACGCGGTGTTCTTGATCGCAGCGATCCACCATGCGCTGGCACCGATCCGGGTGTTGCGGGAAGCGTTCCGGATGCTCAAACCGACCGGTACGCTGTTCGTCTTGGAATCGCCCGCCCTGCCGTGGCAGATCGAGGCACGGCGGCGCCAGGCCGTCTCGATCTCCCGCGCGACCGGGACGACGGAGATCGCCTACACGAAGAGCGAGTTGCTCTATCTGCTCCGCTGCGGCGGCTTTGCGATCGACGAGGCCGTGCCGAGCGAAGGCCTCTCCTCCCGGCCGCTCCAGCGACTGGCGCGGCGCTCTCTCCGCATCCTGGGATTGGAAGGCGGGCTGATGAACGTCGCCTACATCTTCGCCGCTCGGCGCGATCCCGAAGCGGCTTAAGGCCCGAACCTCGATGTGCGGCATCCACGGTCTGTTCCGCTTCTCGTCCGAAGCTGTGCCGCTCGATCCAGAGGAGATCGCGCGGACCTCGCGCGCGCTCGCCCGGCGCGGGCCGGACGGGGAGGGAAGCTGGATCTCGCCCGATGGCCGTGTTGCCCTCGGCCACCGAAGGCTCGCGATCCTCGACCTTTCCGCGGCGGGAGCGCAGCCGATGGCCTCCGCCGACGGCTCCTGCCAAATCATTCTGAACGGCGAGATCTACAACTTCCGGCAGCTGCGGACGGAGCTGGAACGGGAAGGGCAGACGTTCCGGTCGGAAAGCGACACCGAGGTGATTCTCGCGCTCTGGCGCCGTGAACGAGAAAGGATGCTAAGGCGCTTGCGCGGCATGTTCACGCTCGCGCTCTGGGACAACTCGACGGGGGAGTTGCTGCTCGCGCGCGACACCTTCGGGATCAAGCCGCTCTACCTCTCGACCGAAAGGGGTACTCTCCGCTTCGCGTCGCAGGTCAAAGCGCTCGAAGCGGGCGGCGGCATCTCGCGCGAGATCGAACCGGCAGCCGTCGCGGGGTTTCTCCTTTGGGGCTCCGTCCCCGAGCCCTGGACCTTCCGCCGCGGGGTGCGGGCGCTTCCCGCGGGGACCTATCAAATCGCCCGAGAAGGGGACCCGGGGACGCCGATTCCGTTTGCCACCTCCGTCGAACCGGCAGGCTCTTTCGCCGGTCCGGCCGAGCTGCTCGCCGACTCGGTGCGCGCCCATCTGGTCTCGGACGTGCCGGTCGCGGTGTTTCTCTCCGCCGGCCTCGATTCCGGGCTGATCGCGGCGCTTGCGGCACGGGAGGCCAGGAAAAACGGCGCGCCACCGCCGCGAGCGTTCACCATCTCGTTCGATCGCCTCTCTGGCACGCCGCTCGACGAGGCGCCGCTTGCCGCCGAGGTCGCCCGCGCGCTCGACCTGCCGCACACTACGACGAAGATCGACCGCGGCGACTTCCTCAATCTTTGGGACGATGCGCTGGCCGCGATGGACCAGCCGTCGATCGACGGATTCAACACCTTCGTGGTCGCCCGAGCCGCGCGGGGGGCCGGGATCAAAGTCGCCCTTTCTGGCTTAGGCGGCGACGAGCTGTTCGGCAGCTACCCCTCGTTTCGCGAGGTGCCGCGGCTCGCTCTCGCCGCCCCGTTCGCGCGCTTGGCGCCGCCCGAGCTTCTCGCCGCTCTCGGCCGCCGCCGCGGCCAGCCGAAGCTCGCGGCGCTCGGCCGTACCGGATCCGGGCTGGGAGGCGCTTATGCGCTCCGGCGCGGGCTGTTCCTGGCGGAAGAGCTGGCCGAGATCCTCGGGACGCCCTCGGCGGCCGAAGCTCTCGCAGCCTACGACCAAGCGGCCGAGACGAGGAGAGCTCTCGCGGACTGGCACCCAGCCAGGTCGAACAGCTGGACCGCCGTCCACCGCCTGGAAACCCGCCTCTACATGAAGAACCAGCTGCTGCGCGATTCGGATTGGGCGTCGATGGCACATTCGCTGGAGCTGCGCGTGCCGCTGGTCGACCCACAGCTCGAAGCGGGGTTTGCCGCGCTTGGCTTCGAGCCGGCCAAATCGCAAGGTAAGGCGGCTCTCGTGCGGAGCGTGGCTCCCGAGCTGCCGGCCGCCCTCTTTTCCCGGCCGAAGTCGGGTTTCTACATGCCGGTGATGGAGTGGCTCGAACCCGAACGGGCGGGCAGGGCGCGCAACCATGGCGAACAATCGCGCCAGCTGGCGCTTCGGGTGCTGGCGGCGTTCGGGGTCGAGGCCGGGGGTCGAGAAGCGGTTTCAGGTACGCGATGGCGCGCTTGAGCCCGCGCGCAAAACGCTGGATCGGCTTGCTCGGCGCCTACTTCACCGCGCAGAGTCTGACCCAGCTCGCGGGCATTCTGGCCGGCGTCCTGGTCGTTCGCCATCTGTCCGTGGACGAGTTTGCGCTCTATACCCTGGCCTCTTCCGTGACCGCTCTGCTCGCCATCGCTTCCGACCTCGGGAGCACCTCCTCCCTGCTCCACTTCTACCGCGGCGCAGAAGCGCGCGGCGAGCGGTTCGCCGACTACGTGGGCGCGGTGCTCGACCTGCGCCGGACCGCTTTCGCCGTCGGCTCTCTCGCGCTGCTCGTCGCAGCCCCGTGGGTCGGCGCGGCGCGCGGGTTCGGCCGGCTCTAATCGCTCGCCGCGACGCTGATCGTCCTCGTCACGGTCTGGTGCCAGATCGGCTCGTCGATCCGCCTGGTGCTGCTCCGCCTCGCCACCCGCTATGGCGCGGCCTACCGCGCGGAGCTCGGCGGCGGCCTCTTCCGTCTGGGCGTGATCGCGCTCCTGATCGCCCTCTCCCGCCTCTCCTCGCTCGCCGCTCTAGCGGCCGGTTCGCTCGCGGCGATCCTGGCGCTCGCGCTCGCCGATTCGCCGGCCGCTCATCCAGAGCGCGGCGAGCGCGCGGCGGCACGGCGGTCGGTCGGCCGCTACCTCCTGCCCACCCTGCCGAGCGCCCTCTACTTCGCGGTCCAAGGACCTCTGACGATCTGGCTCGCCGCGACGTTCGGCAATACTCGGAGCATCGCGGAGGTAGGCGCGCTCGGTCGGTTCGGTCTGGTCGTCGGCCTGCTCACCGGACTGTCGGGGGCGGTTCTCGTGCCCCGTCTCGCTGGCATCGCCGAACTGCGTTCGTTCGCCTTGGCCTTCCTGCGCTACGGCGCGCTGCTCATCGCTCTCGCGGCGGCGATCTTCATTTCGGCCGCGCTCGCGCCGAACGTCTTCCTCGCGATCCTCGGTCCCCACTATCGGGGGCTCCAGCACGAACTGCTGCTCTTGATCACGGGCTCTTGCTTGAGCATGCTCGGTTCCTACGTGGCAACCGTCAACCTCTCCCGCGGGTGGACCCGCCTGCAGGCCGTAGCGCTCGCCGGCGAAGTCGCCGTGCAGGCCGCATTGATCGCGACTTTGCCGCTCGCGACGACGGCCGGCGTGCTTTGGTTTCAAGTCGGCGGCGCCACCGCGGGTCTCACGTTTCAGCTCGCGGTCTTCGCACTGGGATTTCGGAGGCCCGCGTGGGTGACGTGGAGCTAACTCCGGGCCACGACCCTCTACGCGCTCTTGGATTCGGTACGATGGCTCCGATGAACGAGCTACCGAAGCGGCTCAACCTCGGAAGCGGGCGGCGCAAGCGCGCCGATGCCTGGAACGTCGATCGCGTCGCGGCCGTCGAGCCCGACCTGGTTTGGGACCTCGAACGCACCCCCTATCCGCTGCCAGCCGGCCATTTCGAACGGATCTACGCGTTCGACGTCGTCGAGCACCTCGGCGACCTGGTCGCCTTTGTCGAGGAGACGCACCGGCTGCTCGCGCCGGGTGGCGTTCTCGAGATCACCACGCCGCACTACTCCTGCGCCAACTCATACACCGATCCGACCCACCTCCACCACCTGGGCTGTTTCTCGTTCGACTACTTCACCGACCGCTCGGGCTGGAACTTCTACTCCGAAGTCCGCTTCGAGATCGCGCGTCGCCTGCTGGTCTTTCCGCCGGGCCGCCTGACCGGCCGATTCGCGCGCTGGGCGAACCGGCACCCGGAGACCTACGAGCGCCGCTGGGCCTGGATCGTCCCCGCCTGGTTCCTACACTTCGAGCTGGTCAAGGTGGCGGTCGTATCCACGGGCCCTGCATGACACCCTCATGAGGAAGATCCGCTGCATCAGCCCGACCTATTTCGCGGCGGAATCGGTCCTCGGAGGTGGCGAACGCTTCGCCGAAGAGCTGAGCCGAGCGCTCGCGCAGAGCGGTGCTGCCGAAGTCCGGTTCGTCAGCTTCGGCAGCCGTGCTCTGCGCGAGCGACCCGAGCCCGCTCTCGAGCGTTCGATCCTGCGCAGCTGGACTCGCGACCCGATGACTCCGTTCTCCCCTCACTTGTTTCGCGAGCTTGTCGGCGCCGACGTGATCCACTGCTTTCAGCGCAACGTGCTGCCCACCTTCCTCGCCGCCTGGTGGGGGCATCGCCACAAGGTTCCCGTCTTCGTCACGGATCTCGGCGGCGGCGGTTGGACGCCCGGCTATCAGATCGACGTCGCCCGCTGGGTCGCGGCGGAGCTGCCGATCTCGGCGTACGCCGCTGCGGACCTCGCACGGTTGGGGCGCCGCTTCGAGGTGATTTACGGTGGAGTCGACCTCAGTCGCTACCCTCCCAGGCCGCAAGAAGAGCACAACGGGTCGGTCGTCTTCCTCGGCCGGATCTTGCCCCACAAGGGAATACACCTGCTGATCGAAGCCCTACCCCCGGAGGTGCCGCTACACGTTGTGGGCAGCAGTTCCGACAACGCCTATCTCGATCGCCTGCGCACTTCGGCCGTAGACAAATCGGTGCACTTTCATGGTGCGCTGAACGACGATCAGGTGATCGCCCTGCTTCAGCGCGCGATGGCGCTCGTCCATCCGACCCCCGTCGATGCGGACGGGTCCGCCGGTGTCCGGGAGCTGTTCGGCCTCGCGCTGGTTGAGGCGATGGCCTGTGGCGCCCCGGTCATCGCAAGCCGCGCGGCGTCGCTTCCAGAGATCGTCGTCGATGGTGAAACCGGAATTCTGTTTTCGGCGAACGACCCGCTCTCGCTCGCAGCGGCGATATCGCGCTTGTCCGCCGATCCGAAGCTCTGGCACACGTTGTCTGCGGCGGCACGCCAACGGGTCGAGGCGAATTTTACCTGGCGCGCCGTAGCGGAGCGTTGCCTCGTCGCATACCGGAATGCCGGCGGGGATCGCGAGGACCACCTCTGATGCGCGTCCTGATCGTAAGCTTCGCCCCCCTTTCGGCGCATCTGGGCGCCGCACAGATCGTGCTCCGATCCGCCGAATCGCTGTGCGCGCGAGGCCATGATGCAATCGCCTGGGCGCCACCAAGCCCCATACCTCCGGTCGCATGGTGGCGGCACCCGGAATGGCGGCGGCGCGAGCTCGAACGATTCCTCGATCGCGAAAGACCCTTCGATCTCCTGGACCTGCCTCCGGTGGCCCTCGACCGCAGGCTCGCCCGCCGGGCGCGGACGGTGGTCAGAAGCGTCCAGCCGGATTGGCTCTACTTTTGCGCCGAATGGACCGACCGGGCAAAATTTTGGGGCAATCCTCTGCGGATCGGCGCGAACCTCGCCTACGACCTGGCGCAGCAGAAAGCGGTCCGCGACGGACATCGCCTCGCCGGGCGCATTCTTTGTCTGGGCAGCCTCGAGCGCGATCGGCTCGCTGGTCGCGCCGGAATCGAGACCGAGCCCTTCTTCTACGTCATGGCACCCTCGGCCGAGGAGCAACGCGACCTCGCGGCGATTCGCGCCGCGCGCTCCCTCGGCCATCCCGATGCCGTCCGCTTTCTCTGGATCGGCCGCTGGGCGGCGCACAAGGGGACCTCTCGGTTGGTCGCGTTCCTCGACCACCGGCTGCGCGAGAGCCCGGGCGATTCCTGCACGATCGCCGGCTGCGGTCCGGCGGCCGAGCGTGCCCTGCCCCGAGACCTGCTCGATTGCGGAAGAATCCGCATCGTGCCGTCGTTTTCGCGCGCCGAGTTGGGCGAGTTGCTCGCCGGCCACGATGCGGGTCTGTTCACCAGCGTGGCCGAAGGGTGGGGTGTCACGCTGAACGAAATGCTCGAATCTGGAATGCCCGTTTACGCCACCCGCGCGGGCGGCGTGGTCGATCTTCTGCCTTGCTTCCCGCGCGCGTTGCGGCCCTTTCCGCCACCGCCGGGGCCGCTCGACCTCGACGCACTCGACGATCCGCTGGCGACCGGTTATTACGACCGGTTTACTTGGGATCACATCGCCCTCGCCTACGAGCGCGACATTCTCAAAGAGGGGGAGGCCCAGTGACCCCCGTCGATCCACCGAACGCCCGGGAGGCTTATGAGGCCTGGCATAGCACCCTGTCTCCGGTCGATGCGGAGGTACCGCCCTGGATCCGGATGGTCCGCGAGGCCCTCGATCCGGTCCGGGACCTTGATGGGCGCAGGGTGTTGGAGATCGGCTGCGGGCGCGGCGACTTTGCGCGCTGGCTGGGGGAGCGGCAGCCGCCCCTCAAGCAGCTGGTCGCGACGGATTTCGCGGTGAGCGCCGTCGCGGTCGCCCGGCGGGTCGCGCGGGAAAAGAATCTCGAAACGATCTCCTGGCAGGTCGCGGACATCGGCGCGCTCGACTTCCCCGACGCCACATTCGACACCGTCTTCTCGCTCGAAACGATCGAGCACACCCCCTCGCCGGCGCGGGCGGTGGCTGAGCTGGCCCGCGTGCTCGCCCCAGGCGGGCGGCTCTTTCTGAGCACCCCGAACTACCTGAACGCCGCGGGGCTCTATCGGATTTACCTGCGCCTCCGCGGCAGGCGGTTTCAGGAAGCGGGCCAGCCGATCAATCAGCCGATGCTACTGCCCCGCACCCGCGCGCTCGTCCGCCGGGCTGGTCTGCGGGTGCTCAAAGTTGACGCCGTCGGCCATCCCCTCCCCTGGCCCGGCGGCGCCTTCGAGTTGGGATGGATGGAGCGCCTGCGCCCCTGGAGCCGTTGGTTCGGAGTCCAGTCGATCGTGATCGCGGAGAAGAGCGGCCGATGAGGATAGTCTTCGTCCTCCACGCGCCGCGCGACTCGCGGACGGCAGTCTTTGCCCATGCGGCCGAACGTGGCGCGTTCCTTGCGTCGCGAGGGCACCAGGTGGAGATCTGGACCCATGACGACGAGCCCGGCCTTTCGCGGATCGAGCCGCGCTGGTGGCCGTTCGCGTTTCCGGTGCGGATCGCGCGGCGGCTTGCCACGGCCCCTCCTGATCTCGCGATCTTCCACTCGTATTCTGGATGGGCTTTCCATCTGCTCCGGCGGTTCCGATCGCGGCTCCGCCGGACCCGTTCGATCGTTCAATTTCACGGCATCGAAACCCTGCACTATCGAGCGATGCGCGCCGAAGAGAAACGCCGAGGCCGCGATTTTCCTCTCAAGCACCGCCTGCTCCAGACCATCGTGCTGCCGGTTCTGCTCCGGCTCTCGTGCCGCGGGGCCGTGCGCGTGTTCTGCTTGAACCGGGCCGAGCGGGAGTTCCTCTCCGGGCGCGGCTGGGCGAAGCGTGAGCGGATCGAGATCGTTCCGAACGCCGCCCCCGAGGCGCTCCTCGCCCTCCGGCCTCGCGAAGCGCGATCCGCGCAGCGGCTTCTCTTCCTGGGTCAATGGCTGGAAGGCAAGGGCATCCGCGATCTGGTTTCGGCTTTCGTGGCACTGGCGGCGGAGCGGCCGGACTTGACGCTCGCCTGCGTCGGCACGCGAGCTTCGGCCGAGACGGTTCGCACCCAATTTCCCGCTGAGCTTCGCGCCCGAGTGGTCGTCGTTCCGGACGCCGATCGCGCCGAGATCGCGGCCGCTTTCGAGGAAGCCGACCTGTTCGTCTTCCCCAGCCTCTCCGAAGGGTCGAGCCTCGCGCTGCTCGAAGCGATGGCCGCGGGGTTGCCGGTCGTGGCCACTCCGGTGGGTTCGGCGCCCGATCTTCTGCGCGACGGGGAGAGCGCACTGCTCGTCCCGGTCGAGTCTCCGGATTCGATCGCCGCCGCGATCCGCCGCCTGCTCGACGACCCTGCCCTCCGCGCCCGGATCGGCGCCGAAGGCCGCGAGGTCGCCCTAGGCTACGCGTGGTCCCGGCTCGGTCCGGAATATGGCCGGCTGATCGAAGAGATCGGCGGGGAGCCGCGTTGACAATGCTGATCCAGATCGTGCCCCGCCTGCCGCCGCCGGAAGAAGGCGTGGGCGGAATCGCCCTCGCGCTTGCCGGAGCGCTCGAACGCCACGGCATCGGAACCCGCTTCGTCGTCCCCGCGCCGTACGGTGCCGGAGCGCGGAGCGCGGGACTCGATGTCGTCGAGATCGCCCCGAATCGCGCGGCGCTCGTGACGGCACTCGCGGGTTCGCCATCCGGCGTGGTGCCCCGGCTTCTCCACTATGCAGGTTACGGTTATGAGGCGCGCGGCGCGCCCGTCTGGCTCGCGGAGGGACTGGCGCAGGTTCCCGGCCGCCTGTGGACGCAGTTCCACGAGGTCTGGGCTTCCGGCCCCCCCTGGCGCAGCTCGTTCTGGCTGGGGCCAAGGCAGCGCCGGATCGCGGGGGCGATCGGCGACCGGAGCGAGAGGATCTCGACCAGCCTCGACCTCTACGCCGGCCTGCTGCGGAGTCGGCTGACCGAACCGAACCGCGAGATCACGGTCCTGCCGGTCATCTCCGCGGTCGGCGAGTGCGCCGCGCCGATCCCGTTCGATCGCCGGATACGGCGCTTGGCGGTTTTCGGCGGGCCGGGCCTGCGGGGCCGGGCGTACCGGGACCACCCTGCGGAATTGGAAGCCGCGGCGCGCATGCTGGCCATCAGCGAGATTTGGGATCTCGGACCCGGAGATGTCGCGCCGGGGCAGGTCGGCCCGTTCCCGGTTCGACGGCTGGGCGCCTTGCCAGCCACCGAGGTGAGCGCAATCCTGGCCAAGACCGCCGCCGGTTTTCTTGCCTACCCCTTGGGGTTTCTAGCCAAATCGAGCGCGTTTGCAGCGTTCGCCGCTCACGCCGTCCTACCCTTGTGCACCGGCCGGACCGTCACCCCGCGCGAGGCGAGCCCACTGGGACCTCTCCCGGGAGTGCATTTTTGGGCAACCAAGAGCACCTGCCCCGACCCAGGTGCCGTTGCCACCGCGGCGTGGACCTGGTACGAAGGGCATTCGCTCGCCGCCCAAGCCGCCGCGGTCGCCGCGTGGGTGAACTACCCCGTTCGAGACCCATGAACATCTTGCTCTACTCTCCCGCCTTCGCGCCGAACTTCGGAGGTCTCGAAACCTTCGTCGAGATCCTCGCCGAGGAGTGGAGCCGCGCAGGGTGCGACGTTACGGTGGTCACCCAGACGGCGGGCGCGGAAGGCGACGGGCGGCGACCGTTTCGGGTCGCCCGGCAGAGCGGCGCCCGCGAGCTTTTCCGCCTCACCCAGCGTTGCGACGTGTACTTCCAGGCCAACGTCAGCCTGCGCGGGCTCTGGCCACTGCTTCTGGCGCGCCGGCCCTTGGTGGTCTCGCACCATAGCTGGTACTGCCAGACGGACGGAAGGATCGCCTGGCCGGATCGGTTGAAGCGCCGGCTTTCGCGGCGGGCGGCGGCATCGATCGCGGTCTCCCGGGCGGTCGCCGAGGATCTGGGCGTGGGCACGATCGTGATCGGCAACCCCTATCGCGACGAGATCTTCCATACCCATCCCGGCGTCGCCCGCGATCTCGATCTCGCAGCGGTCGGCCGTCTCGTCTCGGACAAGGGGTTCGACCTGCTGCTCGACGCCCTGGCGATCCTCGTCCGGGAATTCGCCCTCGCGCCGCGCTTGACGCTGATCGGCGACGGCCCCGAGCGGGCTGCGCTCGCCATGCAGGCGGTACGGCTGGGACTTGCCACCCGGGTCGAATTCACCGGTTCACTGGCTCCCACCGAGATTTCCCGGCGGCTCGCCGCGCATCGCGTGCTGGTCGTCCCATCGCGCTATCGCGAACCGTTCGGCATCGTCGCGCTCGAAGGGATCGCCTGCGGCTGCGCGGTCGTCGGCTCGGCCGGCGGGGGTCTCATCGATGCGATGGGACCCTGCGGGTTGACGTTTCCAAACGGCGACGCCCGGGCGCTTGCCGCGCGAATCTCCGAGCTGCTCGGCTCTACGGAACGACGCGCGGCGCTGCTCCAACAGGCGCCGAACCATCTGGCCGGGCATCGGCGCGATTTCGTCGCGCGGAGCTATCTTTCGGTGCTCGAACGGGTGGCGGCGAACCCTGGCACCCCGGGGGGCGGCGCGGCATGGTGAGGTTCCTGGTCCTCCTGATCGCCGCGGCAGCAACGGTGTGGGCGTTTCGCAACTGGCGTCGCGCGGTCCAATACGTAATGGTCCTGCTGATCCTCGAAGGGGCGATCCGCAAGTGGATCTTCCCCGGCGCCCAAGACATCGTCTACTTCGGCAAGGACCTGCTGCTCCTCGGCGTCTACGCCGGGTTTTTGACCCGTGACCGGCCGGGGCTCCGCCCGCCGCAGCTGGAGTTGTTGTTCGGGGTGCTGGGAGTGGGAGCCTTGTTCGGCGTGCTCGAGATCTTCAACCCTCACCTGCCGAGCCTGCTGGTCGGCGTGCTCGGTTTCAAGGCCTACTTTTTCTACGTCCCGCTGTTCTGGGTCCTGCCGGCGGCCTTCTCGTCGGATGCCGAGCTGGCCCGGTTCCTGCGGCGTTATGGCCTGATCGCGATCCCCGTCGGCCTGCTTGCGGCAGCCCAGTTCGTCTCACCTTCTTCCAGCATGCTCAACACCTATGCCCGCGCGGCCACCGAAGTGAGCGACATCACGACTTTCGGAACCTCGTCGCGGGTGCGGGTCACCGCCACTTTCGCCTACATCACCGGATTCACCTCTTATCTGTTTGCCAACGTGGCCCTGCTGCTCGCGCTTCTCGGCGCCGAGCGCTGGCGGATGCAGCGCAACCTCTGGCTGTTTGCCGCCCTGGGCCTGACCCTGCTCGGCATGATGATGAGCGGTTCTCGCGGTCCGATCGCGGTGCTGATCGTGCTGACGCCGATCTACGGCTGGCTGGCCGTTGCGCGTGAACGGGGTAGCGGCGCCACCATCGGCCGCTTGGTGGTCGCCGTGCTCTTCGTCGGTGGGCTTGCGGCCTACTTTGGAGCCGATGCGATCGCGGAATGGCGCGGTCGAGCGAGCGGCACGACCGACGCGGGAGAGCGGATCCTAACGCCGTTCATCGCGCCTTTTTCCGTCCTCGACCGCGCCGGCTTGTTCGGCTACGGCATCGGCGCCACCCACCAGATGGCCATGGCGATCATCCAGACCCCCCGCCCGTTCTATTGGCTCGAAGGGCCAAACACCGAAGTTGAGAGCGGCCGGGTCATGCTGGAGCTCGGCCCGATCGGATTCCTGCTCACCTATGTCGTGCGCCTGATCCTGGTCGCCTATGCGCTGCAGCAGGTCTTTCGGCTGCGCACCCTGTTCCACCGCTCGGTGGCCGTCGGCTGCCTGCTCTTCTTTCTCGCTCAGATCACCGGAACCGTCGTCTTCGAGGTCACCTCCGGTCTTTATTACTGGTTTTTCGCCGGCGTACTTGCCACGGTGGTGGCGCTCGACCGCCAGATGCTGATCGCGGCGCGCGTAAGCCTGCCCCAGCCCGTCACTCTGGCCGCCGCGACCCAGGCGCATGCTCTCCTGCCTAGGGCGGTCCGCTCGACACGCACCGCGGTTTCGCGGACCGCGCAGCCGCGCGACCTTTGAGATCGGCGTTTTGAAAGTCCTCGTCACTCACCCTGGCCGGCAGCACTCGCACCAGGCGGCCCTGGCGCTCGCCGCGGCGGATCTCCTCGCCGGCTACTGGTCGGGCGTGCCGTCGTGCCCGGAGCACGGCCGGTTCGTGCCGCGCCCGCTCTGGCACCGGTTGATCCGTTATGGCCCGGTCGCTCTGCCGCCACGGCTCACCCGGTGGGCTCCGGCCGCCCCCGCGCTGCGCCAGGTCGCACACAAACTACCGGCGGCACTGGCCCGGGAGATCGACTATGCGGCATGCCGGATCTTCGACGCCCAAGCGGCGCGCCGGCTCGCGCGACTGCCTCCGGCGGAACGCCCGGACGCCGTGCTCGCCTGCGAAATCTCGGCGCTGAATACGTTTGAGGTCGCCCGGCGGCTCGGCATTCGCACCTGGCTCGACGCCCCTTCGCTCCACCGGCTCGCCCAGGACCGCCTGCACGGAACCACCGATCCTCCAGGACTGCATGCGCGGATCGCGAGGGTAAAAAATCGAGAGATCGAGCGGGCCGACGCGATCGTCACCGTGTCCGAGCTGGCGCGGTCCACCTACGTCGAGGCGGGGATCGATCCTGCCTGCATCCGCGCCGTGCCGCTCGGTGCCGACCTGGAGCTGTTCGCGCCGCCGGCCGTGGAGCCCGCGCGCGGCGCGGGAACCGTCTTCCTGTTCGCGGGTGCGCCGATCGTTCGAAAGGGGTTCGACCTGCTGCTCGAAGCCTTCGCCCGGGTCGCCAGGGCCGAGCCTTCCGCCGTGCTCCGCGTGGTCGGTCCGCGCGGCGGGCAGGCCGCCCGCGAGCGGATCACTTTCGTCGGCCCGGTTGCGCAAGCGCAGCTCGCGGCCGAGATGAGCCGCGCCGATTGCCTGGTCCTCCCCTCGCGCAACGACTCGTACGGCATGGTGGTCGCCGAAGCGCTCGCGGCAGGGTTGCCGGTGGTCGTGTCCGACATGGTGGGAGCCGCCGAGTTGGTCCTTCCGGGCGAAAACGGCTGGGTGGTTCCGGCGGGTGACGCCGGAGCGCTCGGCGACCGGCTGCTCGCCCTGGCGCACCCGCCGACGGGTCCCGCGCTGCTGCGCGCGATGCGGCCGGCATGCCGCGCCTCGGCCGAAAGGGCGACGTGGGGTGCCTATCGCGAACGCTTCGCGGCGCTCGCTCGCGAGCTCCTTTCGGCCCCTCCCGGAGAGCGGCCTTGAGGCTCCTCCACGTCGTGCCGACTTACCTGCCGGCCTGGCGGCACGGCGGGCCGATCCGCGCCGTCCACGGCCTCGCCCGGTGGCTCGTCGCCCGCGGCCATCAGGTCGAGGTGTTGACGACCGACCTGCACGGCGACGGGCGCCTCGACGTGCCGCTGGGGAACCCGGTCGATCTCGACGGCGTTTCGGTGCGCTATTTCCCCGTCCGCTCGTTGCGCCGCCTTTCGTACGCGCCCGCGATGAGGTCGGCGCTCTTAAACCTGTCGCGCTTCGACGCGGTGCACCTTCATTCGGTGTTCCAGTGGCCGACGCTGGCCGCGGCGCGGGCAGCGGAACGCGCGGGAGTCCCCTGGATCGTGGCGCCGCGCGGCATGCTGGTGCCGGAGCTGATCGCCGCGCGCGGGCGGTGGCGCAAATCGCTCTGGCTGCGGCTGTTCGAGCGGCGGACGATCGAGCGCGCCGCGGGCTTCCACGCGACGACCGAAATCGAGGCGCGCGACGCCGAGCGGCTGGGTTTGACGCTGCCGCGGGTCTACGTCGTGCCGAACGGGGTCGAGGCGGATCCCTGGGCGGGCGAACTTGAAGCGCTCGCGCCGGCCGTGCGCGAGCTGGTTTCGGATCCCCAGCCGTTCATCCTCGCGCTCGGCCGGGTGAGCTGGAAGAAAGGGCTCGACCGGCTGATCGAGGCAATGGCGGCGGTGACCGCGTCCGGCGCACGGCTCGCGATCGCCGGCAACGACGAGGAGGGGCTGATCCCCCGGCTCGAACGCCTGGCCGAGCAGAAAGAGGTTTGCGAGCGGGTGCACTTCCTCGGACCGGTCGACGGCGCGGAGAAATCCGCTCTACTTGCCCGCTGCGCGCTCCTCGCGATGCCTTCGACATCTGAAAACTTCGGTAACTCGCTGCTCGAAGCGATGGCCGCCGGACGGCCGGTGCTCGCCACCCCCGGGGTGGGGCTCGCGCCGCTGATCGCGGAGGTCGGCTGCGGCAAGGTTGCGGAGGGCGATGCGGAATCTCTCGCCGCCGCCCTCCGCGAGATGCTCGCCGACCCGCGCGCGCTCGACGAGATGGGACGGCGCGGCCGGCGCGCCGCGGAGGAACGCTACGGCTGGCCCGGAATCGCCGAACGGATGGAGGCGGTCTACCACGAGGTCGGGGCCGGGCGGAGGGGCGCGCGATGAGGTTGATTTTCTTCGTCGAGCGGCCGACGCAGTTCGAGGTGCCGTTCTACCGCTTCGCGGCGCGCGATCCCGAGCACCACCTGCGCGTGGTCTACACCGGGGGCGACCCCGCGGTATCGGCCTATGACCCAGAGCTTTCGCGCCGTGTCGATTGGGGCTTCGATTTGGTTTCCGGCTACGACTGGGCGGTACTCCCCGCGCAAAGGCGCGGCCGTTGGCTCGCGGCGGAGCTTTCCTCCCGCCGTTACGACCTCGCGATCGTGAACGGCTACACCCAAGGCACCTACCTGCGGGCGGCACTCGCCGCGCGGAAAAGCGGAACCGCCACCGCCTTGCGGCTCGATTCGGTCCTGTTCGCCGGAGAGGCTTCCGGCCGAGCGTTCGCCAAACGCGCCCTCTATCGGATCGTCCTGCCGCGCCTGTTCGATCGCTTCCTCGGGGTCGGCACCGGGACGCTCGATTTCCTTGCGGCGCACGGCGTTCCGGAGGAGCGGCGCGGACTTTTCCCCTACGCGATCGACGCCGAGGGTTTCCGCGATCGGTCGCGTCTTTCACCTGAAGAACGGGCGGCGGGGCGGGCGGCCTTGGGCGCGGCCAGCGACGATCGGATCGTTCTCTCGCTTGCGAAATTCGGTCCGCGCGAGGCACCTTGGGATCTCCTCCGCGCCTTTCCGGCGATCGCCGCGACCGATCCTTCCGCGCGCCTCGCGCTCGCGGGCGACGGTCCGGAACGCGGCGCGCTCGAAGCCGAGGCGCGTACGCTGGGGATTGCCGCACGGGTCGCCTTTCCGGGCTACGTCCCCTACCCCGAGCTGCCCGCGCTGTCCGGCGCGGCCGACCTGTTCGTCCACCCCGCGGCGGAGGAGCGCTGGGGCGTTTCGGTCCAGGAGGCCCTCGCCTGCGGTCTGCCGGTCGTCGCTTCCGAGCGGGTCGGCGCGGCGCGCGATCTGATCGAGCCGGGCAAGAACGGCTTACGCTATCCCGCGGGCGACGCGGCGGCGCTGGCCCAAGCGATCCTCGCCGCGCTCGCCCTTCGCCAGGCCGATGTCGAGGCCGCGAACCGCGAAATCCTCGCCCGGTGGGACTACGCGGCGACCTGGCGCCACCTGCTCGCAGCGGCATCCGGCGGGATCTTTCAAGGTACGATCCGGCGAGTGCCTCTATGAAAATCCCCTTGACCATCCTGGTGACCACGCGCGACGAAGAGGCGAACATCGAGCGCACCCTCGCCTCCGTCCACGGCTTCGCGGATCAGATCTTCGTGATCGATTCCGAAAGCCGCGACCGGACGAAGGAGATCGCCCGCCGTTACGCCGACGACGTGATCGACCTGGCCTACGAGCACGGCCGGATCATTCCGTGGATCTTCCAGTGGGGGCTAGACCACCTGCCGATTCGCAACGAGTGGGTGCTGATCCTCGAAGCCGATCAGGCCGTCCCCGAGGCGCTGCGGCGGGAGATCGCGGCCGTCCTCGCGCGCCCCGAGACGCCCGAATCGGGCTTTTACATTCGGCGGCGCCAAATCTTCCGCGGCCACCGAATCGAGCATGGCGGCTACGGCAGCAAATACCTTCTGAAGTTGTTCCGCCGCAGCGTTTCGGGGCTCGATCCGGTCGAGCAGGACACCCGCGTCTACGTGCGCGGCGCCACCGCAAAGCTGCGCGAGCCCCTGGAGGAATGGAACAAAAAAGAAGACGCGATCCTCTTCTACCTCGAAAAGCACCTGCGCTACGCCGAGGCGTTCGCGCACGAGGAATTCGAGCGGCGAACGAAGAAGCTGCCGTGGAAGGCGACACCGCGGCTGTTCGGCACGCCGGACGAGCGGATCCTCTGGATGAAGAGCCAGTGGTACCGGATGCCGTTGTTCGTCCGGCCGGCGCTCTATTTCGGCTACCGGTACTTCTTCCTGTTCGGCTTTCTCGACGGAGCGGTCGGCACGTTGTTTCATTTCCTCCAGGCCTTTTGGTTTCGCTTGGTGGTGGACGTCCGCCTCGCCGAGCTGCTGCGTGAGGCAAAAGAGAAGAACCAGCAGAAGGTGGACGTTGCATGAGCCGCATCCTCGGCCTCTCCGTATTTCACGCCGACGCCTCGGCCGCGGCGGTCGAAGACGGCCGTTTCGTCGCCGGGGTGGAAGAAGAGCGCTTCCGCCGGATCAAGCACTGGGCGGGCTACCCCGAGCAGGCGCTCCGCTTCTGCCTCGAAGAGCTGGGGGGAGACTTGGGGGGCGTCTCCGCCCTCGCGGTGGCGCGGAAGCCGCGCGCCTACCTGTGGAAGAAGGCGCTGCTCGCGCTCTCCCATCCGCGCAGCCTGGTGCGTGCCGCCTCGCGGGTGAAGAACCTCGCTCAGATTTCCACCCTCGAAGAGCGGGTGGCGAAGACCTTCGGAGTCGCGAAGGCACCGCCGCTCCGCGAGGTCGAGCACCATCTGGCGCACGTCGCCTCGGCGTTCTACTGTTCGCCGTTTGAAGAGGCCGCATGCCTGACCGTCGACGGCTTCGGCGATTTCGTCTCGACCATGATGGCGGTCGGTCGCGGCCACCGGATCGAGGTGCTCGACCGGGTTCATTTTCCGCATTCGCTCGGGCTGTTCTATTCCGCGATCACTCAAGTTTGCGGTTTCCTGGGCTTCGGCGACGAGTACAAGGTGATGGGCCTGGCGGCCTACGGCGAGCCACGCTTCGTGCGCGAGTTGCGCCAGGTGGTCCCTACCACCTCCGACGGCACGTTCCGGCTCGACCTGCGCTACTTCCGGCACCTCTCGGAAGGGGTCGAGATGACCTGGGACGACGGCCCGCCGCGCCTGGGTCTGATCTACACGCCCGCGCTGGAGACGTTGCTCGGTCCCGCCCGGCGGGCCGACCAAGAGCTGACTCAAGGTTATAAGGATCTCGCGGCCTCCCTTCAGGCGGTCTACGAGGAGCGCTTCTTCGCCCTGGTGAACGCGCTGCTCAAGCGCACGGGCATGAAGCGACTGGCGCTCGCGGGCGGCTGCGCGATGAACTCGCTCGCCAACGGCAAGCTGTTCGAGCGAACGGACGTCAAAGACGTCTTCATCCAATCCGCGGCGGGCGACGCCGGCACCTCGCTCGGAGCGGCGCTCTGGGTCGCCCATGCCGAGCTGAACGCGCCGCGCGGCTTCGTGATGGAGCACAGCGCCTGGGGACCGCGCTACGGCCTGGAGGCGATCCGCGCCGCGATCGCCGCGCGCATCCCGGAGTCGGGAGGCCGCGACGGCCGGTTTTCGGGCGAGCACGGTGACCTCGCGATCGAGACCCATTCTGACGAGCAGCGCCTGTGCGCCGAGACCGCCGCCGCGATCGCGCGCGGCGAAGTGATCGGCTGGTACCAGGGCCGGTCCGAATGGGGGCCGCGGGCGCTCGGCAACCGCTCGATCCTCGCCGACCCGCGGCGCGCGGACATGAAGGACATCCTGAACCTGAAGATCAAGCGGCGCGAGTCGTTTCGGCCGTTCGCGCCGTCGATCCTCGCCGAGCGGACCGGGGAGTGGTTCACTCTCGACTACCCCGATCCGTTCATGATCAAGGTCTACCCGATCCGCCCCGAAAAGCGCCCGCTGATCCCCGCGGTCACCCACGTGGACGGCACGGGGCGCCTCCAGACCGTCGCGGAGCGCGCGAACCCGCGCTACTGGCGGCTGATCTCGGCCTTCGAACAGCAGACCGGCGTGCCGATCGTGGTCAACACGTCGTTCAACGAAAACGAACCGATCGTCAACCGGCCGGAGGAGGCGCTCGACTGCTTCCTGCGCACGAAGATGGACCGCCTGGTGCTCGGCGACGTCGTGATCGAGCGGGCGGTTTCGGGCGCCCGGCCATGAGCTTCGCGGCGACGCTGCGCGAACGGGCGCCCCAACTGTTCCTGGCGCTGCGGACGTTGCGCTACAGCCTTCGCTCCGAGCGGCTCGACCCGGAGACCGCGGCAATCGCGCACGCCCTCTGCGGCTCGGAGCTGCGGGTCCTCTCCGGCCCGTTTGCGGGCCTCCGCTATCTGCCTTTCGCGAGCGGCAGCGGCCTCCTGCCCAAGCTCGTGGGCTCGTACGAGCTGGAGATCCACGCCGCGGTCGAGGCGGCGATCGGACGCGGCCCCGCCCGGGTGATCAACATCGGCAGCGGCGAGGGGTATTACGCCGTGGGCCTCGCCCGTCGTTTGCCCGGCGCCCAAATTCATGCCTTCGACACCGACATCGTGGCACGCCAACGTGCCCGCCAACTGGCGCACGAAAACGGAGTAGCCGACCGGGTCCGGGTGGGCGGCCTGTGCCGGCCGGAAGACCTCCGCCGCCTCGCGGGGCCGGGATCGCTGGTCGTCTGCGACTGCGAAGGGTGTGAGCTGTACCTGCTCGACCCGGTTCGGGTTCCTGAGCTCGTCCTCGCCGATCTGATCGTCGAGCTGCACGATTTCCTCGATCCGGCGATCTCCGCGACCTTGCTCGACCGCTTCCGCCCGACCCACGAGATCGAGGTCTTCTCGATGGCGGATCGCTCGACTCTGCATTGGCCCGTTTTGGATGCGCTCGGACCCGAACGGCGCGCGAACGCGCTTTGGGAGGGCCGTCCCGAAGGGATGCAGTGGGCCTGGCTCCAGGCGCGCGCGGGAAACGTATGAGCGGCGTCGAACGAGCAAAAGCCCTCCTCAGCCGAACGATTGGGCCGCGGCGGCTCGATTCTGTACGCCGTGCCTGGCATTGGCTGCGCGCGAGCGATCCGCGGCTCGCCCTGCGTCGGCGGGCTTTTTCTCGCGCCAATGCCGGCCTCCCCGCCGACCGGATCGAGATCCGCCCCGGGCTGCGGCTGTCGGTCGAGCCGGCCGCGCGCGACGGTTTCGAGTACTTCTGTTTCCGCTCGCTCGACATGGCCCGCGAGCTGGACGGCTTTCTCGCCCGGTGCCGCGGAGGCGGAACGCCCCGGCGGCGCCTGCTCGACGTGGGCGCTCTGCACGGAATCTTCTCCCTCGCCTTCTCCGAAGGTCGCGCCGACGCCGAGGCGCTCGCGATCGAGCCGTCCCCACTCGCCTTCCCGGTCCTCGCCGCCAACGCCGGCAGAAATCCGGCGGCCAAGACCCGGGCTCTCCAGATCGCGGCCGGCGCCACCGAGAGGACGGTTCCGATGCGGCTCGACTGGCACCACCTGGAAGCCTGTGCGGAAGGGGAGGCGGACGCACCCGGCGTTCTCGCCATTCCCGTCCGTACGCTCGACGCGATCTGCGCCGGAGAGGACTTCGTTCCGGATGTGATCAAGATCGACGTCGAGGGCTACGAGCTGGAGGTGCTGCGCGGCGCCGCGCACCTGCTCGGGCAAGTCCGGCCGGATCTCTTTCTCGAAGCTCACCCGGCGAGCCTCGGGCGTTTGGGGACTTCGATGGCGGAGCTGTTCGAGCTTCTGCGGCGGTTCGACTATCGAGTCTTCGACGTCCGGGACCGGCCGGTCTCGGCCGCAGCGTTCGCGACCGAACGGGCAGTCACGCGGTTCCGCTGCGCCCCCGAGCCACTCGGGCTGCTGGAGCGCGCATGATTCGCCGCCTGATCGAGCACTTGAGCCGCGGACGTGTGCTACGGCGCCGCCTACCCGCTGATCTCGGAGGAGCCGCCGTTTTTGTTACCCCCGACGCGGCGCTCAAGTTCTGGGGACGCGATCTGCGCCGCGTCGATCCGGCCCTCCTCGACGCCGCTACCGAACTGGTCTTTCCGGGCGCTTGGGTCTGGGACCTCGGCGCCAACGTCGGCCTGTTCGCGTTCGCAGCGGCTTTCCTGGCCGGCGAAAAGGGAAACGTCCGGGCCGTCGAGCCCGACCCGTTCCTCGCAAGCCTCCTGCGCCGTTCGGCCGCGAACCAGCCCGCCGGGCGGGCGGCGGTCGAGGTGATCGAAGCGGCTGCGACCACCACGGCCGGCACGGTCGAATTCCAGATCGCCGAACGGGGCCGGGCCGCCAACCATCTGGCCGCCGTCGAGGGTTCTTCCCAGGCGGGCGGCGTGCGCACGACCCGCAAAGTCACGGCGGTCACGCTCGACGGCCTGCTCGAAACCGGCCCCGCTCCCGACGTCTTGAAGATCGATGTCGAGGGCGCCGAGCTGCTCGCCCTCCGCGGGGCGACGAAACTCTTGACGGACGTCCGGCCCCGCATTTTCTGCGAGGTCACGGCGGAGAACGCCGGTCCGGCCGGCGCGTTGTTTGCCGCCTTTGGCTACGACGTGTTCGACGCGTCGGTGCCCGCGGCGAACCGCTCGCCGCTCGAAGTGGCGCCTTGGAACACGCTCGCGATTCCCCGGCCGCGGGAGCGCGGTCCGGCATGACCGAACCCTTGACCGAACCGAAACCGGGCTTCTGGGCGCGAGCGCGGAAGCGGCTCCCACGGCTGGCCCTGCTGTTCGCGGTTCTGATTCCGGCGGGCGAAATTCTAGTCCGGGTGGTCGAGCATTTTCTGGCGCCGAGCGGCTCGCTCTACTCGCTCATCGTCCCGCGCCCTTCCGGCCGTTTCGTGCTCCGCCCGAACGCCGATCTGATCGTGCCCGAGCGTTACGGCAACATCCGGTACCGCTTGAACCGGGAGGGGTACCGCGACGCCGACCACGACCCGGAAGGAAAGGCCGCCCGGCGCGTTCTGCTGCTCGGCGACTCGGTCACCTTCGGGCTTGGCGTGGCGCAGGACCGGACCTATGCCGCGCGGCTGGCAAGCGAGCTGGCGCGGCGGGGTGGGACTTCTCCCGAGGTGATCAACCTCGCGGTTTTCGCCTACGACACGCTCGACGAGCTGGCCGCCTTTGAGGAGGACGGCGCGAAGTACCGTCCGGAGTCCGTGGTCCTGCAGTTCTATCTCAACGATTTCTCCATCCGCATGAAGGTGAAGGCCAACGCCGCCCCAGGGGCCGGCGCGACCACGCCCCCCGCACCGCCGGTTCCCACGTTGGGCCAGCGGCTGATCGCGGTCAAGAATCGCGTCCTGTTCGGCTCCGCGCTCTATCGCCGGCTCAACCAGCTGGTCGCAGGGGCTGCCTATCGCCTGTTTCACGACCTGCGGCGCGAGCGCTACCCCGAGACGCTCAACCGCGACGAGATCCGGGCCGATGCCTCTTACCTGGCCGAGCATCCGGACGATGCGACAGTGCCGACGTTCGAAGCCATCGCCCGGGTTCGCCGGGCGGCGGAAGCAAACGGCGCACGGTTCCTGGTCTTCCTTTCGCCCGACGAGGTCCAGCTGTTCGACCGATCCTTCGACGGGGTGACGCAGCGCATTTTGCGCTTCTGCGCCGATCAAGAGATCGACTGTTTCGATCCGCTCCCTGCCTTCCGCGCCCGGACCGAGAAGGCCCAACTGTTCTTGGACGGCGTCCACTACAGCGCGCACGGCCATGCCGTGGTGGCCGGCCTGCTGGCCGACGAGCTGGCGCGCCGAGGCGCGGCGGAATGACTTCGCCTCCGGAGAAGGTCCATTTCGAAGGGCTCAATGCGCTGCGCTTCCTCGCCGCCCTGTTCGTGGTGATCGGCCACATCCCGCTCAATCAGGCGAGCGGCGGTCTGCCGAGCCCTTCGTACGGGGCGCTGTTCTTTCGCGGCGCGCCCGCCGTGGCGTTCTTCTTCACGCTCTCGGGCTTCTTGATCACCTACCTGCTGCTCGCCGAGCAGGAGCGCACCGGGACGATCCGGGTGCGCAAGTTCTACCTTCGCCGCGTCCTTCGCATCTGGCCGCTCTATTTCGCGGTCGTTGCCTTCGGCCTCGCGTTCTACAACTTAGGTCTGCCGGCCCTCGGCATCGCCTACCCCGTCGCCTACCCGGTGCCGCTCGCGGCCCTGCTCTATGTCTTCTTCCTGCCCAACTTGATGAACAGTCTCTACACCGTGGGGGGGATCTTGAACCCCCTATGGTCGATCGGCATCGAAGAGCAGTTCTACCTCGGCTGGGCGCCCGCGGTGAAACGGTGGCATGGGCGGCTTCCCCGGTTGCTGGCGGCAGTTTTTACGCTCTCGCTCGCGATCTTCGTGCTCAATCAGCTGGAGGTTTTCGGACCGCACCGGGCGAAGTTGTTCTTCGGCCAGCTCAAGTTCCACTTCATGGCGATCGGCGGGTTTTTCGCTTGGGCTTTGGTCGAACGGCGCGAACGCCTGCTCCGCTCCTGGCCGTTCGCGAGCCGGATCGCGCAGTGGATTCTCCTCGCGCTGCTCGCCGACTACTACCTGTTCAACTGGGCCCGATGGGGCGGTTTTGCCGAAGAGCTGATCCAGCTCGTCCTCTACCCCTGGCTGATCGTCAACGTCGCCGCCAACCCGCGCCGCATTGTCTCTTTCCGAGGCACGACGCCCGCCCGCCGGGCGCTCGACCATCTCGGGGTGATCTCGTACGGGATCTACATGCAGCACATGATCGCGGTGTATGCGACGACCGCTCTCTTTCAGCGCACCACCTGGTGGCACGACCGGCACTTGGCGCTCTATTGCCTGGCCTATTACACCCTGGCGATCGGCTCGACGCTCCTCCTCGCCCATCTCTCCTACCGGTTCTTCGAGTCGCCGTTCCTGCGCCTCAAAGACCGCTTCGCGGTCGTCGCGACCACGCCCCGCCTACCGGGAGCGTAGTCGGCGCACCCGGCGCCGGCCTTCCGTCACCGCGAGGGAAAACGGCGAGAGCGGTCGCGTGGGGACGGTTCGAATCTCGACCGAGGCTTCTCCTTCACGATCGAGCGCGCGGGGAAGAGCCTCCAGCAGACGGCCGCGCACGGGGCTCACGAAATGGAGGGCGACCGCCTCGGCAGGCAAGGGTCCCGCGGCCCTGGGGATCGCGATCTGGCGCGGGTCGTACAAGCTGCAACCGGCGGCGGCCCCGAGGAGCGCCCAGGCGGTCTGCTCGGTCCACGGCGGAGCGAACTGAAACTCCGGCCGGGAGAGGTACCACTCCAACAGGTCGGGATCGAACTTGGCCGTGCGATACAGGATCAACCCTGAGTTGACCTTTTTTGGCAGTCGCAGCCGACGATGGCGCAGAAGATGCCACGAGCGCACCGAATAGGCGTTCTGCACATCACTCATGAAGACCGCGCCGGTGGCGGACGAAGGGAAGCGGAACAGGTGCTTGAACGGGCGCAGAAACAGGACATCGGCGTCGCAATAGGCGACCTCTTCGCCCGCGGTGGGAATCGCGAGATCGACCAGCTTCAAGAACAGCGGGTGCTCGCGCCGCGCCCGGGCGAGCGACGGGCGGCGGGCGAGCCAGGGCGCCACGAGGTCGTCGGCCTCCGCGCGGGAGACGTACGACGGCGGTCCGGCCGAGGAGGCGAGCGCCGCTCCCAGAAGCTCCTTGTCCGATTCGCCGAGCGTGCCGTCGTCGCGCAGGCGCAGGCGGAACGGGTCGGCCGAATGAGTGACCAGGCTGCCCAGGCAGGAGATCGCCATCTCGACCTGTGCCCGGCCGAGCAGGGAATCGACGATCTGCGGCACGGCCGGCTTGCGATTGGGAATCGGGGGAGGGGGCATCGGGCATTTTTTCGCCGCTTCGCGGCCGGGCATCGCATCGACTAGACTAGAGATCGGTTTCCACCCTCACAGAGCCTGTAAATCGGCGCGGCAAATCGGCAGCAGTATGGAGATCTCCTGAATGAATTGGAAGGACAAGCAGGTCCTGGTCACCGGTGGTGCCTCTTTCATCAGCTCGCACCTGATCGACCGGTTGGCCGAGAAGGGCGTTCTACGCGTCCGCGTGGTCGATGACCTGACCAGCGGCAAGCTGGCGAATATTCAAGGTCATCTCGATTCGGGGCTGGTCGAGTTTCGGCAGGAGGATCTGCTGGCCCCGGGGGTCGCGCAGACTTCGGTAGCGGGCATCGATGTCGTGTTTCACCTCGCGGCGATCCATGGCGGTCGCGGCTATGTCGATCTGCATCAGGCGGCATGTTCGCAGAACCTGGCGATGGACGGCATGCTGATCAAGGCGGCGTACGAGGCGGGGGTGGACAAGTTCGTCTTCGCCTCCTCCGGCTGCGTCTACCCGAACTTCATCCAGCAGGATGTGACCAAAGAACTCTACCTGACCGAAGAGATGGTCGGGCCGCCCTACGATGCCGACAATATGTACGGCTGGGCGAAGCTGATGACCGAGATGACGCTCCAGTCGTACTACAAGGACTTTGGGTTCAAGGGCGCCTCCTGCCGTTTCTTCACCGTCTACGGCGAGCGCGGGGTCGAGAACCACGCGGTGATCGCGATGATCGCGCGCGCCTTCATCCGCCAGAATCCGTTCGAGGTCTGGGGGGACGGCACCCAGATCCGCAACTGGACGTACGTCGGCGACATCGTCCGCGGCATGATCCTCGCGGCGGAGAAGATCGACGACGGCACGGCGATCAACCTGGGCACCGAAGAGCGCACGCAAGTGATCGACGCGGTTCGCGAGGTGCTGCGCTACACCGGCCAGGAGGCCGAGATCAAATACCTGCCGCACATGCCCACCGGGCCGCTCAATCGGGTCGCGAGCAATCGGTTGGCACGAGAGCTGCTGGGCTGGGAACCCGAGATGAAGTTCATGGACGGCCTGCGCCGGACCATCGACTGGTATTTCGGCAGCCGCGAGCGGGAAGCGGTCTCCGGCTACCTCCAGGAGATGCTCACCGAGCGCTAGCCTTTTTCGTCCGAAAGGTTGGTCCGGCTTTCGATGCACAAGTTGGTCTATCTCTGCGACTGGCTGCCGCCCGACTTCGGGGCGGTCGGCCAGTACAGCGTACTGTTTGCCCGCGAGCGCGCGGCGGCCGGCCAGGATGTTGTGCTCGCCGGCCTCTCTTCCAAGGGTGATTCAGTAGAAGAGGAGAGCGCGGGGGCTGGGCGGCTGCGCATCGTCCGCCTGGCCGCGCCGAGTTACAACCGGGCGAACTTCCGCGGTCGCGCGCTCTGGACCCTTCGGACCAACCTCCGGCTGCTCTGGCGTTTGGCCCCCGAGCTGCGCCGGTCGGACGAGATCCTGTTCACCGGGAGCCCGCCGTTCCTGATCCACTTTTTGGTCCCCGCCAACCTATTTTGGCGCAAAAAGTTGACTTACCGGATCACCGACTTTCACCCCGAGTGCCTGATGGCGGAGCTGCCGCGGGTACCCGCCTGGCTGCGCGCCTTCTTCTCGCTGACCGTGGCCCTTCGGCGGCGGGTCAGCGGCTTCGAGGCGCTCGGGGAAGATCAGCGTCGTCGCCTGCTCGATCTGGGGATCCCTGACGCGAAGATCCGGATTCGGCGCGACCCGGCACCGGTCGAGATCCCGGCGGATTGCTCTCCGCTGCCGCCTCCCGCCGAGCTTTCTGGCCGCACTCTGCTGCTCTATTCGGGAAACTTCGGCGTCGCCCACGACGCCGCGACCTTCATCGAAGGGTACCTGCTGCACCATTCCAAGGGTTCGGGACGCGTCGCTCTCTGGTTGAACGCCACCGGGGCGCGCGCCGATCAGGTTGAAGCCGCCCTGCGCGCAGCAAAGCTGCCGATCCACCGAGCGCGACCGGTTCCGCTCGCCGAGCTGGCACGCCTTCTGGTGACACCGGCCGCCCACCTGATCACGCTCCGCGACGAGTTCGTCGGCTACGTCTTGCCGTCCAAGGTCCATGCCTGCATCGAGTCGGGGCGCCAAATTTTGTTCATCGGCAGCGCAGAATCCGATGTCGATCTGCTCTGTCGTGAGCGCATGCCCACCGCGGACTACCGGCGGGTTTCGGTGGGCGACTCTTCGGGTGTCGCCCGGGCGCTCGAAGCGATCGCGGATTCGGCTCAGGCATCCGCAAAGGAATCGGTCGGCGAACCAAGAATGATGGCCGCAATGCGATGAAGACCCTACTCCTCTACGCCGCGGGCGCCTTCGCCGTCGCCGGTTTGATCACCCACCTTCTGGTGCCTCCGATCACCCGGCTCGCGATTGCGCTGCGCGCGCTCGACCATCCGGGCGGCCGGCGGCAGCAGAATGCGCCGGTGCCGCGCCTGGGCGGTGTTGCGATCGGGATCGGCCTCGCGCTCTCGGCGAGCGTGGTGGCCCTGCTCCAATGGCAGGACTGGCAGGCGAGCATCCTGCGCCAGGATTTGGTCGCACTGGGCCTGGGCACCGCGTTGGTTTTCCTGGTCGGCCTGGTCGACGACCTGGTCGGGGTCTCGACGGCGAAGAAGTTTTTGGTCGAGCTCGGCGCCGCGTTTCTGCTCGTCCGCGTCGGCTGGTCGTTCTCCGAGCTTCGGCTGCCGTTTTTCGGCGAAGTCGACCTCGGCCTGTTCGGCCCCGCGGTTTCGCTGCTCTGGATTGTCGGCGTGACCAACGCGATCAACCTGCTCGACGGCCTCGACGGGCTGGCCGGCGGGGTGGTCGCGATCATCTCGGGAACCCTGCTTTCGCTCGCGCTCATCCAGCAGAACCCCGGCACGGTCGTGCTGATGGCGGCGACCGCCGGCTCTTGCATCGGATTCTTGCGCCACAACTGGCAGCCGGCGAAGATCTTCATGGGGGACGCGGGATCGCTCACGCTCGGCTTTCTGCTCGCCGCCGCGAGCGTCCATTCGTCGATCAAGGCGCCTGCGGCGGTCGCGATTCTGGTGCCGTTGCTCGCCTTGGGGCTCCCGGTGTTCGACACACTCCTGGTCATGCTGGTGCGCTTCATCGATCGGCCGAAGAGCCGCTGGGCGGAACGCTTTCTGCGCATGTTCCACGCCGACCGCAACCACATTCATCACCTGCTCGACCAAGCCACCTCGGGGCGCCCGAAGGCGGTGGGCACCCTCTACGGTGTCGCGGTCAGCTTCTGCGCCATGGCCCTCCTGGTGGCGACCACGGGGGACTCCACGCTCGGCATCCTCTTGCTTGGCTTGGAGCTCGGAGTGATCGTTCTGATCCGCCGCCGCGGCCTGGCTTCTCGGGCGCGCCGACAGGCCGAAACGCACCGCGAGCCGGTCGAAGGCACACCCGGCGTTTGACCCGCCGCGTCACCGCGCCGTATCCTCGACCGGTGGCGGAGCCTGCGCGCTCCGCGTCGTCTGATCCGGCCGTCCCCTCCTCCACCCCTCCCGGCTCCTCGCGAGCCGTTCCGCCGCCGAAAGAGCCCGACATGCCGCAGGATTCCCCCTTCGCTTCGATCGAACAGGCCATCGACGAGATCCGCCGCGGGCGCATGGTCATCGTGGTGGATGACGAGGACCGCGAGAACGAGGGCGACTTGACCCTCGCCGCCGAGAAAGTCACCCCCGATGCGATCAACTTCATGGCCCGATTCGGCCGCGGGCTGATCTGCCTGGCGCTCACCGAAGAGCGCTGCAACCAGCTCGAGCTGCCGTTGATGGTCGAGACCAACACCTCCCCCTACGGCACCGCGTTCACGGTCTCGATCGAGGCCCGCGGCAAGATCTCGACCGGCATTTCGGCTGCCGACCGCTCGGCGACCATCCGCACGGCGATCGATCCGCGCACCCGCCCGGAGGATCTCCTCCGCCCCGGGCACATCTTCCCGCTGCGCGCCCGGCGCGGCGGCGTGCTCAAGCGCGCCGGCCAGACCGAGGCCTCGGTCGACCTGGCAAAGCTCGCCGGGCTCACCCCCGCCGGGGTGATCTGCGAAGTGATGAACGACGACGGCTCGATGGCCCGAGTCCCCGATCTGACCAAGTTTGCCGCCGAGCACGGCCTGTTGATCGTCACGGTGGCCGATCTGATCAGCCATCGCTTGCGCAACGAGACCTTGGTCAAGGAGGTCGCGGCGCCGCGCCTGCCGACGGAGTATGGCGAATTCCGCATCCACGCCTATCGCTCGGACGTCACCGGTGACGAGAACATCGCCCTCGTGATGGGCACGATCGACCCCGAGGAAGCGATTCTGGTTCGCGTCCACAGCCAGTGCCTGACCGGCGACATCTTCGGCTCGGCGCGTTGCGACTGCGGCCCCCAGCTCAACCAGGCCCTCGCCCGCATCGGCATCGAGGGGCGCGGCATCCTGCTCTATCTGCTCCAGGAAGGGCGCGGCATCGGCCTGATCAACAAGCTGCGCGCCTACGAGCTCCAGGATCAGGGCCAGGACACGGTCGAGGCGAACGAGCACCTCGGCTTCCGCCCCGACCAGCGCGACTATGGGATCGGCGCCCAGATCCTGCGCAATCTAGGCGTGCGCAAGATGCGCCTGATGACCAACAACCCGAGCAAATACATCGCCCTCGACGGCTACGGCCTGGAGATCGTCGAGCGCGTGCAGCTGGAAGTCCCCCCCACCGACGCCAGCCGCGACTACCTGCGCACCAAGCGGGATAAGCTCGGGCATCTGTTGGAACTGGTGTAGGGGACCCTCTGGGTCAGTCTTCTCGGCGCGAGCCTTCCGCCGCGCTCCGATCCTCCGGAGGATCTCCATGCGCCGCTACGTATCGATCGCGTTGCTCCTGTTCGCGGCGAGCGTCCAGGCCCAGGCGTTAACGCCTTACCTGATTCGCGACCTGAACACCGGAACGGTGGGAATCGGCTCGTCACCGAAGATCCTCGCGAGCCTGGGCGAGCGCGCCCTGGTCCTGCTGGATCAAGGCCGGGACCTCTGGTCGAGCGACGGCACTCCGGAAGGAACGACCCTCCTGGTCCGGAGCGAGGGCTTCGTCGAGTTCGCCGTCGTCTTTCCCGGACAGCGCCTCGCCTACCTGATCGAGCAGCGATCGGACAGCCGTCGCTATTGGGCGACCGACGGTACCGCGGCCGGCACCTATCCGCTCACCGCGGATTTTCTCCAGGCCCCTCCTCCCACCTGGCAGGGCCAGTTTCTGCGCGTCGCCGGAACCGATCGCATTTTCTTCTCCGCCGGAACGCCACAGCGAGGAACCGAGCTCTGGACCAGCGACTCCACGGCCGCGGGAACGCGCCAGATCGCGGATCTGCTGCCCGGAGCGGGAGGCTCCGAGCCGCACCAGTTGACGTCTTTCCGGGGCAAAGTCTTCTTCGCCGCCGATGACGGCCGCGGCATTTCCCTCTGGTCCACCGATGGCACGGCCAACGGCACCCGCCTGATTCTGGATCCCGACCCACGCCGCCGCCAGAGGTTCAGTCCCCAATCGTTCCAGGTGGTCGGCCAGAGCCTCTTTTTCCTCGTCCCGACCGCCAACGGCTGGTTCCTCTGGAAGAGCGACGGCACCGCGAGCGGCACCCGCTCGATCGCGAAGATCGCGCCGTACCGGCCAGGGCGGGATTACAGCATTCAGACGATCGCCCACCTGGACCGCCTCTTTCTGCTGTTCGACGACGGGAGCAACGGCCGCGAAATCTGGACCTCGAACGGCACCGCCGCAGGCACGCGGCGGATCACCGATTTCCAGGGTGTCAACGATTCGCCCCTGTCGTTTTCGCCGTACCAACTCCCGGGGCGCCTTCTCTTCAACGCGAACGATAGCGTGCACGGCACGGAGCTCTGGACCTCGAACGGCTCTCCCGGGGGAGCCCGGTTGCTCAAGGACGTCTGCCCGGAGGGGTGCAGTGGAGTGAACACCCCGCCTCGGCTCGCCTTCGGTGGCCGCCTCTATTTCACCGCCTTCACCCGCGCGCGCGGCCTGGAGCTCTGGAGCACCGACGGGACCGAGGCGGGAACGCGCCTGTTCAAAGACTTTTGCCGGGGAACCTGCGGTAGCGACCCCCGCCTTCTCGGCGGCCCGGACGGCCGGTTCTACGTCACAGCCGGGACCGCCCTCGGCAACAGCCGGCTTTGGCGTTCCAACGGTACCTCCGCGGGCACGGTCCCGGTCACTGACGACTCGTTTTATAGCGGCGGCGACCGCGGCGTGGCCGTCGGTCGATATTTCCTGTTCAACGGCGAAGACGCGACCCACGGCAGCGAGCTGTGGCGCACCGAAGGAACGATCGCTACCACCCGGCTCGTCGCCGATTTCACGGCCAACGAGCCCGGCAGCTCTTCGCCCAGAGAGTTTCACCCCACCGGTTCGCGCGCCGTCTTCCTCGCGAACGACGGCCTCAGCCCCATCGGCATCTGGTCGAGCGACGGCACCGCCGAGGGTACGCGGCTGCTGCTCGACGGGGGGTTCGAGCCCCCGCTGCTGCAATTCGCCAAGAGCGGGGAAAACCTTACCTACTTCTACACCAGTAACTTCAGGGCTCTGTGGCGAACCGACGGCACGCCGCTGGGAACGTTTCAGGTCTCGCCGCCCGAGCTGGATTTCTACCAATCGGGAAGCACGCTGGCGATGCTTGGCGACCGGGCGTTTTTCGTCGGGCTGGACGCGGCGCATGGCGAGGAGCTTTGGACCAGCGACGGCACCGTCGCGGGAACCCATCTCGTGGCCGAGGCCCGGCCGGGGGCCGACAGCTCGCGTGCGCGCCAGCCGCGGCCCTTTTTGGGCAAAATCCTCTTCGAGGCCACCGACGAGATTTTCAACGACCAGCTCTACGTGACCGATGGAACCGCACCGGGCACGAAGAAGCTGGGCGAAGCCTATCCGTTCCTCGCCGACGTATTCAGCTTTTCTTTGGCCGGCACCAAGGTGTTTTACCCGCGGCCCGACCCAGAGGATCTCAATGAGTTTTGGGCGACCGACGGGACGGTCTCCGGCACGGCCCGGTTGTTCGATTCGAGCGTCCAGGTCTTCCGAAATTACCCGGCCGGCAACCGCCTTCTGTTCGAGACCTTCGGATCGACCTACCTCGGCCTGTATGTCAGCGACGGGACCGCCGCCGGTACCCGTAAAATCGCGGACGATCTGACCCTCGCCTACCCTCCGACCCATTTCGACCCGGCCGCGTTCGGCAACCTCATCGCGTTCGCCGCCTTTCGAGGGTCCGACCCTTCGACCACCGCCCTTTGGGTCACCGACGGCACGGCCGCGGGAACCCGCAGCATTCTCTCGCAGGAGGGCGGTTTGCCGTTTCCGTGGCGCGCGACCCCCTACCTCGGCGGCCTGTTACTCGCGGGCGGTCCGAACCTCTGGTTCACCGACGGCACCGCGGAAGGTACGGCAGTCGTCCTCTCGGCCGCACCCGGAGTCGATGCGCCCCTCCCCGTAACCGCCGGAGACCGCGCCTATTTTTCGTGGGCCGATCTGGAAACCGGCTTGGAACCCTGGGCTCTACGGCCGGATTGACGATTGACAAATGTCCCTAGCCCTTGTGTCAGGAGGGATGACGATCGGCCTTGGTGACTATCCTCACATTGCTTTAGTCACCCATAAGGGTTAGGCCCAGGCCTTCAACGAAAGTTCGCTCCAAGCCAACTATTTCTTCACGTCTCAGTTGAATGAAGGTTCGAATATCGCCATCGAAAAGCGCCTGCGCCGCTTCGTCGTTAATGGCGTGACTCCTGAGGAGCCGGGAATGTCCAAAGAGGCTGTTCTTCTCGCGCAGTAACTTTCGAAGTGCACTGGCCTCTCGCGGTTCTACCAGGAACCGATTTTCTGGACCGCCGGAGAAAAGCGGTGCTTCTACCTCCCTGCTTGGGATCAGCTGGGGCATTGCCTCTCGCCCGAAATCGGCCAACAGCTTAAAGAGATCGGCGATTAAGTTGTCCGCGCCCGGGTTCGAAGAAGAAAAGCTCGAAGGGGGAGGAGCTGCAAGCCAAGGAAGTGCCAGGAAGTGCCAAGGAAGCGATCGCACTGGTGCATGGATTTGAGACAATGTACCGAGGACCACAACGCGCTCTTGGCTCTACCCGCCGTCGCCGTAGCATCGGCACTGGTGGCCGCCCATAATTACGCGGCCGAAAACCAGCCCCGCCTGCGGGCGAAGACGATCTCGACGCGGGTGATCTATCTGGATTACGATGGCGGGAGGCAAGGCGGACTTGGAGCCCGGGGCCAAGTTTCACCTGATTCGGAAGCAGGGGCAAAGAGGCTGGGAAATTCGGTGAGTTGGCTCCCGAATTCCATTTCGGGACTCCCGAATTCCATTTTTTGAGTCCCGAATTCCATTTTTTGAGTCCCGAATTCCATTTCGGGACTGCCGAATTCGAATTCGGGACTGCCGAATTCCATTTTCCGGACCGCGAATTCCATTTCGGGACTCCCGAATTCCATTTCTTTGGCCCCGAATTCCATTTCGGCGCCCGCGAAATCGATTTCGGCGGTCCCGAATTCGATTTCGCGGCCCGATCGCATCGGGGGATGACCGTGAAAATCCTGATCGTCGTCTCACGCTCGCCCTATCCGCCGCGGCGCGGGGATCAGATGCGGGCGGTTCAGACGCTCGAGGTCCTCGGGACGACGCACGAAATCACCCTGCTCGCACCTACCGATACCAACGCGCCAACCCGTCTCGGTTCAGGCATCCGGCTTCTGACCTACCGGCCGCCGGGCCGGTTTGCCAAGATCCTGGGCGTCGGCCGCGCGGCGCTCTCGGGCCAGCCGCTCCAATCGGGGCTGTTCCGAAGCGGCGATCTGGCGAGCAAGCTCCGAGCGCTCGCACCCCGGCACGATCTTGTCCTCCTTCAGCTCGAGCGGCTGGTTGGGCTCCTCCCCGACCTCGGAGAGACACGTCTGGTCGTCGATCTGATCGACAGCCTGGCGCTCAACTTCGAGCGGCGGGCCGAATTCGATGCCTTGCTGTTGCGCCCTGCCCTCCGCTTCGAGGCCGCCCGCCTGCTCGCCGCCGAGCGGCAGCTGGCCCGGCGCGCCTCGAAAATCTTGGTCGTTTCCGAACGGGATCGCCGCTACCTCGAAGAGCGCCTCGGCCCGGAGCTCGCCGACAAGGTCGAAGTCGTGCCGCTCGGAGTGTCGATCCCCGAAGAGCTGCCGCCGACGCTCAAGCTCTGGAAGAGGCCGGCCGGCGGAGCGACCGAAGAATCGACGTTCGAGGTTGCCGCCGACGCCCGTCGCCCGCTGCTCGCGATCACCGGCAACCTCGGCTATTTCCCGACCATCGACGGTTCGCTCTGGTTTCTCGGCGAGGTCTGGCCGAAGCTGCACGCGGCGCGCCCCGAGGTTCGGTTGCTCTTCGCCGGAGCCCGCCCCCCGGCTCGCCTGCGCGCCGCGATCTCCCGTGCGGGAGCCGAATTGATCGAATCGCCGACGGACCTTCGCGCGATTCTTGGGCACGCGACACTCGCAATCGCACCGATGCGCGCTGGCTCGGGCCTGCCGATAAAGATCCTCGAAGCCTGGTCCGCGGGCGTTCCGGTGCTCACGACTCCTTGGACTGCGGCGGGAGTCTCGGGCCGGGCCGGGGAGGATCTCGCCGTGGTCGAGCCCGATCCGGCCGCCTGGTGCAGAGAGATTCGCCGCTTGCTCGACGACCCGGCCGCGCGGCAGCGTCTGGTCGAAAACGCCCGACAGAGACTCGCGGCGGACTTCTGCAAAGAGAGCGTGGCGGCTCGTTGGCGCGCGGCGATCGGGTAACGGGGGTAGAGTCGAGGAATGGAACGGACACGCCGCCCGCTCACCGCCGGAGAAGAAATCGCCAACAGCGTCACCCACGGGATCGGGCTGATCTTGAGTCTGATCGGCTTTCCCCTTCTGTTGTTCGCCGCCTCGGGGCGCCAGGACCCCTGGCAGCTCGTGGGCTATGGGGTGTTTGCGACCACCTTGGTCTTCCTCTACGGGATTTCGACGCTCTACCACGCGGCCAAACCCGGCCGGGCGAAGCAGATCCTCCGGGTGCTCGACCATTCCGCGATTTATCTCTTGATCGCCGGGACCTACACCCCGTTCACCCTCGGCGTGCTCCGCGGCGCCTGGGGTTGGACGCTGCTTGGGCTGATTTGGGGGCTCGCGGTGTTCGGCATCCTGTTCAAGAGCCTGATCGGCGTCCGGCTGCCGCGCGCCTCGGTCGTTCTCTACATCCTGATGGGCTGGCTGGTGGTGATCGCGATCCGCCCCTTGGCCGCCCAGCATGATGGCGCGGCGCTCCGTTGGCTGCTCGCGGGCGGCATTCTTTACACCGCCGGAGTCGTGTTCTACACCTGGGAGCGCCTGCACTACCATCACATGTTCTGGCACCTGTTCGTGCTCGGCGGCAGCATCTGCCACTTCCTCGCCGTGCTCTGGTACGCCGCCCCCGCGGTCTGAACTCGGCTTGCCGGCCCACCGACTTTTGGCACCAGAGCACGAAGCGCCCTCTTGACAGCTCCAATCCCGGCGCCTATCCTGTTAGCAGTCGTCGCCTGAGAGTGCTAGCAGTCGTTCCGCTGACGCTCTCTGCGGACGAGATGGAAGTTCAATCCACACATGACCTTCGAAGGAGGTATCGAGCCGTGAATATTCGTCCCCTTCACGATCGGGTAGTCGTCAAGCGTATTGAGCAGGGTGAGCAGGTCCGCGGAGGCATCATCATCCCGGACACCGCCAAAGAGAAGCCGCAGGAGGCCGAGGTCGTGGCCGTGGGTCCCGGCAAGTTGAACGACGAGGGCAAGCGGATGCCGATCGACGTCAAGACCGGCGACCGCGTGTTGATCGGCAAGTACTCGGGCAGTGAGATCAAGATCGACGGTGAAGAACTCGTCATCCTCCGCGAGGACGAGATCTTGGCCGTGGTCGGATAACCAACTTCTACGACCTCAGGGAGGTTCTAAATAGCCATGGCCAAACAGATTACTTACTCCTCCGACGCGCGGGCCGCGATCCTTCGCGGCGTCAACAAGCTCGCCGACGCGGTCAAGGTCACCCTCGGCCCGAAGGGCCGCAACGTCGTCATCGAGAAGAAGTTCGGCTCGCCGACGATCACCAAGGACGGCGTCACCGTCGCCAAGGAGATCGAGCTTTCCGATCCGCTCGAGAACATGGGCGCCCAGATGGTGCGCGAGGTCGCTTCGAAGACCTCCGACGTAGCCGGCGACGGCACGACCACCGCGACCGTGCTCGCCCAGGCGATCTATCGCGAGGGCAGCAAGAACGTCACCGCGGGCGCCAACCCGATGGAGCTCAAGAAGGGCATCGAGATGGCGGTCAAGGCCGCGATCGAGGCGATCGACAAGCTCGCCAAGCCGGTCGAGGGCAAAGAGATCGCCCACGTCGGCACGATTTCGGCGAACAACGACGAGGAGATCGGCGGCATCATCTCCGAGGCGATGGAAAAGGTCGGAAAAGACGGCGTCATCACGGTTGAAGAGGCGCGCGGCCTCGACACCACGCTCGAAGTGGTCGAGGGCATGCAGTTCGACCGCGGATACCTCTCCCCCTACTTCGTGACCGACGCCGAGCGCATGGAGACGGTGCTCGAGAACGCCAAGATCCTCCTCCACGAGAAGAAGATCAGCTCGATGAAGGACCTCCTCCCGATCTTGGAGCAGGTGGCCAAGCAGGGCCGTCCGCTCCTGATCATCGCCGAGGACGTCGAGGGCGAGGCGCTCGCGACCCTGGTGGTCAACAAGCTCCGCGGCACCCTCCACATCGCAGCCGCCAAAGCCCCCGGCTTCGGCGACCGCCGGAAGGCCATGCTCGAGGATATCGCGACGCTCACCGGCGGCCGCGTGATCACCGAAGATCTCGGCATCAAGCTCGAGAGCGTCCGTTGGGAAGATCTGGGCGACGCGAAGAAGGTGGTCCTCACCAAGGACGACACGACGATCGTCACCGACTCCGACGACAAGCAGCGCCGTGAAGCGATCGCCGGCCGGGTCAAGCAGATCCGCAACCAGGTCGAAGAGACGACTTCCGATTACGACCGCGAGAAGCTCCAGGAGCGTCTCGCGAAGCTGGTCGGCGGTGTCGCGGTGATCAAGGTCGGAGCTGCGACCGAGACCGAGATGAAAGAGAAGAAGGCGCGGGTCGAGGACGCGATGCACGCGACCAAGGCTGCCGTCGAAGAGGGGATCGTCCCGGGCGGCGGCGTCACGCTGCTCCGCGCGATTCCGGCGATCGACAAGCTCAAGGCCGAGGGCGACGTGCAGGTGGGCATCAACATCGTCCGCCGCGCGCTCGAAGAGCCGACCCGTCAGATCGCGGCCAACGCGGGTGAAGAGGGTTCGGTGATCGTGAAGAGCCTGCTCGCCGAGACCGGCAACATCGGTTTCAACGCGGCGAACGGCAAGATGGAGGACCTGATCAAGTCGGGCGTCATCGATCCGGCCAAGGTCACCAAGACCGCGCTGATCAATGCCGCGTCGATCGCCAGCCTGATGCTCACGACCGAGGCCATGATCTCCGAGATCAAGGAGAAGGACGAGAACAAGGGCGGCGGCGGTGGTGGCGGCGGCATGCCGGGTGGCATGGGCGGCATGTACTAGGGGAGCGCCTACGGGAGAGTCTCTCCCCGGAATCCAGGAGAAAACGGCCGGCCCTTTGCGGGGCCGGCCGTCTTGTTTTCCCAGCGGATTGAGAAATCTAGAAGTGGGCGCGCAGACCGAGGTAAACCTTGGTCTGCAGGCTGTCCTCCGCATCCTGGACCAGGTCGAAACGGCCGGCGCCGAAAGCGCTCAGGTGCTCGCCGAGGAAGAGATCGACCCCGAACTGGGCGTTGACTCCGACTTTGTTCTTCGTTCCGGTTTCGTCCGGATTGTCCTTGAGCAGCGCCGCGTCGATCTGGTGGAGGGCGGCGCCGGCCCCGAAGAACGTCTCGACATTGCCGAACGGCACCACGCCGATCAAATTGGCGCCGATCGACAGGTCGCTCGCCTTCTCGCCGCCGCGCGCCTCGGAGGTCTCCCAGTAGGCGACCTCGGGCTCGATGTAACCACGAATCCCGCGATCGACCGAACCGTAGTCCTCCTCGTTCTTGTGACCCGCACGAATGCGTAACGAGACGGTCAGATACGGCTCGGTGATACCGCTGTTCGAGGGCTCGATCAGACCGATGCCGACACCCAGGGCGAACCGATTCTCTTCTTTGTAATCCGCGTAGGGATCCCGATTCGGATCGCCATCCCGACTCTGCGGATCTTGAGCCCGCGCTACGGCCGCGGGCAACATCAGGGCCGCCCCTACGGCTACCACGGTGAGCCAATGTTTCATGCCCGATTCCCTCCTGTTGCGTAAGAGCCCACGGTCAATAACGAGCGAGAGCCTCAGTTCCTTTTCGGCGCAAGAGTTGCAAGTTTCCGGCCAATTCTAGCAAAAAGCACTGGGCGCCGCATTTTTCAGGACCTGGCTTGCGGGGGTTCGAGAGGCGCGAAGAGATCACCGATCCCGGACACCTCGCCGAGAGGCACGCCGAGGTACTCGATCCAGGCGTGCGCGACCAGGCTCTCTCCCTCTTTGCGCACGCCGAAGCGGAGTTCGGTTAGGACCCCTTCCTCGGCCAGAAACGAGCGGAGGGCGAGCGCCCGAGGTACACAGTGCATGGGGTAGAGATGATGGCGGGCGGCGATGTCGACCGCGCGGACCCAAGGTGCGATCGAACTCTCACCGCCGGCCCCAGGCTCCGGCTTTCGACGGTCGAGGGAGGCGGCCACACGGGCGAAGCCCTGGGCACGCACCCGGAGATCGAGCGCGAGGAGACGGAGGGCGGCACGGATCAATCGCCGCCGATCCAGCGCAGAAAAAGCGCGCAGTCGGCGCAGGTTAGACCACCGAAAGGTTCGCGGAGACATCGATCAATCCGTGCCGCACGAGCTCGTGGAGCAGGCGGTCGAGATCAGCGGTCACCGTCTCGCGGTCGATTTCGAACTCAGCCAACAGGCGATCTCGAACATCGCCGAGCACCGCTCCTCCGACGAGAAGCGCCCAGGCGCGGGTTCCGACTTCGTTCAGACCGTAGTAGGTGCCCAACTCGACATTGAGAATGACCATCTCGCCACCGACCTCGCGGGCGAGGACGCCTTCTCGGGGGCGGACAATGCTGGTGGGCGAGTACTCCAAAGTCGAAATGGTCATGAATTTTCAAGAAGTTATCACAGGGTCGCGAGGCGTTCGAGGATCGCCTCGCGCACCTCTGGCAGATGCTCGAGGCCGTTCGGATAGACCAGACGAAAGACAGGAACCCGCTCGGCAACCGCAACCAACCGCTCGAAACGTCGGGCGACGCCGATCGCCGCTTCGCCGAGCGCGCCGAGGAAGGAGTGGCGTACCAGCTCGATCGTGGCTTCGCGCGGCGTGAGGCGAGTGATCTCAATGTTTGAGCCCTCCCGGACGGGCAAGAACAACGCGCCGAGCTCGGCCGCGGAATCATGGAAGGCGCCGAGGCCGTTCCCGCCAACGGGGACGCGCAGCTTGTCGAAATCGGGATGCACCGGCTCGAGCTGGTGAGCATTCTCGACGAATTCTTCAGCCGCGCTTGGCCAGAGCCGCATCTGCGGAAAGCTGGGCTGCGCAAGAACACCGCCGGTCCCGTCGATGTCGACGGCAAGAACGTCGTCGGTGAGCAACAGGAAGCCAGCGTCCAGGAAGCAGGCCGCGAGACTACTCTTGCCGGCCCGGTTAAATCCAAGGAAGCCAACGGCTCCCCCAGGAAGGACTACCGCAGAGCCATGCAAGCAGGTCGCACCGGCCTGTTCGAGCCAGAGCGTCGAGACCAAACCGAGGAAAAAGATCTCCGCTTCGCCGACTGTGCCACCCTTGAGCTGGTAGTAAATGCCTCCCGCGGCGACATCGAAGCAGGCCACGCCTTTTAGCTGCAGGCGCACGTAATTGCCGCGTCGGAATGCACGGAGCCAGGGCTCTTCTTCTAGGAGTCCACTGCTCTGATAGATCTGAACTCCGTTCCCTTCGTCGATAGCTTCAATGGTACGGAGTGAGAGGACCGGCTCGCCTCCAACCTCGTGCAGTCGTCCGGCGAGCGCCAGTTCAGACTCGAGAATCCGGCCGTACCAGCGGTAGCGGGGGAGTGTCGGCGAGTTCATGGCTCGAAACGACGGAGCCAAGCCTCAAGCGACAGGCTGTGCCAGAAATCCGTGTTTGCCCTGCGGCCGGAAAGGTAGTCGTCGACAGCTCGCCGGAGGCTGCTCGGCTCAAGGTACCCTAGTTCTGCTGCGCGCATATCACGAAGAAGCGTCTCGATGTTCGCCCGCTTCACTCGAAGTGCGCGGTCGAAGAGAGCGGTCGGATAGATCTTGCGGGGACGGTCGAGGATCTCATCGGGAAGGAAGCCACGCATTGCCTGGCGAACGATTGCTTTGGAGAAGCCATCGGCAAAACTTAAAGTCGCAGGGAAGCTGTACGCGAGATCGATGATTCTGGAATCCAGGTACGGGTGGCGGAGATCGATCCCGAACCTGGCTGCCTCGGCGGTCATAAGAGCCGTCGTTCCGCGGTGTTGTGAATCGAGAAGGAGTCGTCGATCGTGATCTCCCGGCAAAGCGAACCGGTCTCCCTTCGGAAAGCGCGGTACGAGTCCACGCAGAGCGGGACTCAGCCATGGGGGAGGCAGCGGTCCATGGAGCGGCAAAAGCCAGCGCGCAGTGCGGCCAAGAATACGGTAGCGAATCAGCCAAGGGAGGTCGACATCGACCCTGCGACGATATGCCTTTATTTCCTGAGCTAGCTTGAGCCAACGAAAAGTAAGAAACAAATCGGCGAACGGAAATACGGTGCCAAAGGCTAAGTCCCCTCCGTGCCCGGTGAACAGAGTTCCTATTCCTTGCGCACAAGCTTGGATGAATGTCTCTTGCCAGACCTCTCGGTAAACGTTGCAAGCCGGGTTTGCGGAATCGGGAGCGAGGCCTCCAGAAGCAGAGAGCGGGTGATGGACATCGGCCGCGATCTCAACGACCTCCATCCCGAGCGCTCGTGCAACCCGCATTGCAGGCCCGCTCTCGTCTGCATCCGGTGCCGTACGGGCGGCCCAGACAAAGGCAACCATCCCCGCCTCGGGGAGGGCGACGCGAAGCGCGGCCGCGATCGAGGTCGAATCGAGCCCGCTGCTCAGCGTAATGCCGATTCTTTCGCCTGGTGGAGCGTATTCAGGAACGACAGAGAAGAGCGTCTTGCGCAACACGGTCGACGCCTCGATCGCACTGCGCGCAGGAAGAAGATGGCGGTGCTGTTGCCGGGATAGGCGAAGCTTGATGCTCCCTCGGTTGATCGTAAGCGTTGCCCCTGGAGGGAGCACTCGAATACCTCGGAAGAACGTCGTTCCCGGCTCGGGCGTGACGCCACAGATGTGTGCTGCAACCGACGCCGGCTCGATTCGATCGAAGTTGGCTGTTGCGAAGCACTCCATTCGACTCGATATGACGATCTCGCGGCCGTGCTCGGAGAAAAAAAGTGGGTGTGCCCCCGTTGGATCGGCTACCGCAAGGAGCTGCTCCTTTCGGCCATCCCAGATGACAAAGGAGCACGGCCCAGAGATACGATCTGGCAGCTCCATGCCATAGCGGTCATAGCCGGCTTCCAGGAGAATCTCGATACGGCTGGCAAGTGATGTCTGCCCCTGAGACACAATTTCGCTAGAACAGAGAATGAATCCACCCCACATCAGGCAGACTGGCTTGTCGCCGCTCGGAGCGAGGTCCGGTGCGAGGAGATCTCGGCTCCAACGGACGAGTTTCTGCGGCTGAGAGTCAGTGCTCTCCTGTGCCACCCGGCAAACGCCTTTTCTCAGGGCCCTGATTTTCGCGCGAGCCATCGACGCCATCCGAAGGCCCGAAGTTACCCTCGCGCGTCAGGTCGGACAGCCGTCCATAAATCGAGAGCTTTGGCGGGACATATCTCTCACGCAAATCTCCATTCCGGACTGAGCATTTATATCGCATCTCTTGAATCCTGTCAGTTTGGCCCGGAGAGTCTTGAAGCTGCCAAACGGTGATTGAAAGCAAGGCGGCTGGCTCAGCCTAGATTACCGCATCGAGAGCTGAAAAAAAAGGCCCGGGGTTCCCCCGGGCCCAAAGTCATTGATCAAGAGAGGCTGGCGAAGTGCCAGCCTCTGAAGTGCAACTAGTTACGGTGCGGAGCGCACAGCAACCCGTTGTTGTAGTTGTCCAACATCGTGTGCCACGGCGAGGCCGTGGTCCAGGCCGAGCTGCTACCGCGGACGTTGCTGCCGACCGGATAGGTCTTCAGCCAGTTGTCGGCCGAGGTGATGGTCGCGCTGATGCAGCTGGAGGCATTGCCGACGATGACGTTCAGCTTGGCCGCGATCAGCTGCTTGGCCAAATCGATCGTCTTGTCGCCCCGGCTCGAAGTGCCGAGCAGCGTGATCGCCTGAGCGACCGTGTAGGTCTGGTTGCCGATCTTGATGCTGGTGACCGGCCAGGCGCTCGCGTGATTTTTCCAGTAACCGATCGTGGCGGTGCCCGGAGCCGGAGTCGTCGGCGGGCACTGGACGATATCGACGTTGATGTCGCCCTGTCCGGTGGCCGGGAAGCAGGCACCTGAATTGGGCTGCGTGACCACCGTCCATCGGTACCAACCGGAGGCCCCGAAGTTGAGGTTCTTACCGTTGGCGCCGACTCCGACCTGGAACGCCGGGCCGGTGCGGGTGATGCTGATGGCGCCGCCGACGTTGTTGTCGATACCGGTCAGGGTGCCGTTATACCCGGTGTAGTAGAACCAGGTCCCGGTGTTGACCGGTCCACCGTTCTCCGAGTACGCCGAAGCCATGAGCTCTTTCTTCGGGCTGCCGGCGGGAGCGACGCTCGTCCGGCCGGTGAACGTGATGCTCACCACCCAGGCGTTCAGTGGGTTGGACAAGCTGCGCAACGTCCCGTTCATGTTCGCCGTGCCGTTCGAATTCTGCATGAACGTACCCGGGGACGGAGTGAACTGGTAATCGGTACCGATGCCCGGGAGCCAGAAGGCATGATTGGCTCCAGCGCCCTGAACCGACGGGTCGTTGATCGCTTCGTCCACACACTGCTCGTTGTTGCTCGGAGTGCGGTAGCCGAAGTCGACATCGAGCTTCGCCTGACCGCCCGCGAGCGAGAGCGCCACGGTGTTCGCGGTGCCGATCCCATCGAGGTCGTAGGTCTGCACATTTCCGGCCGGAACGGTCAGCGCATCGACCGTCACCGTGTAGCTGCCGGAGAGAAGGTTCGAGAAGAGGTAGCTGCCATCCCCGCTCGTAGTCGCCACGGCGACCACATTGCCGGAGCTGTTGCGCAGAACCACATCGACTCCGTTGATGCCGAGTTCGCCCACGTCCTGAATGCCATCGCCGTCGGTGTCGGTCCAGACTCGATCACCGATCGAAGCCGTGCCGCGGTAGCCGAAGTCGACGTTGAAGTTCGACTGGTTCGCCGTGAGGGCAACCGTCGCCTTGTGCGGAGTCGCCAGGCCATCGAAATCGAAGGTCTGAGTCAAACCGGCCGGCAATGTCGAGGTGACGACCTGCACCGAATAGGTGCCGGCCACGAGGTTCAGGAATTGGTAAAGGCCGTCGCCCGCTGTGACATCGGTGGCGATGACATTACCGCCGCTGTCGAGCAGGTTGACGGTGACGCCGTTGATGCCGGTCTCGAGCAGATCCTGCGCGCCGTCGCCGTCGCCGTCGATCCAGACCCGGTCACCGATCGAGCCGGTGCCCCGGTAGCCGAAATCGACATCCGTACGGTTCTGACCGCCGGAAAGCGTTGCGGCGGCGAGGTTCGCCGTCCCGACGCCGTCGAGGTCGTAGGTCTGGGTCAGGCCGGCAGGCAGCGTCGAGACTTCAACGCGGACCGAGTAGTTCCCAGCCGCCAGATTGGGGAAGGTGTAATTGCCATTGCCACTGGTGATGGCGGTGAAGAGGACGACGTTGCCTGAGCTGAGCAACGAGACCGAGACGCCATTCAGACCCGGCTCACCGGAATCCTGAACGCCGTTGCCGTTCGTATCGATCCAGAGGCGGTCACCGATCGAGCCGGTGCCGCGATAGCCGAAGTCGACGTCATCGCGCTCCGCCTGGAGCAGCGTGAGCGTGGTGGTCGCGATGTGCGCCGTTGCGATTCCGTCGAGGTCGAACGTCCGGGCGAGACCCGCGGGGAGCGTCGCTGTGACCACGCGAACCGAATAGGTGCCGAGCGGCAGGTTGCCGAAGAAGTAGTTGCCGTTGCCGCTCGTGGAGGTGGTCGCAAGGACGTTGCCGCCGTTGTCGAGCAGCTCCAGGGTGACACCGTTGATGCCGAACTCGCTCACGCCCTGGGCAGCGTTGCCGTCTTCGTCGAGCCAAATCCGGTCGCCGATATTGCCGATGCCCTTGTAGCCGAAGTCGACATCGACCCGATTCTGACCGGCTCCGAGCATCAGATCGGCGAAGTTCACCGACGAGATCCCATCGAGGTCATAGCTCGGAGCGACGCCCGCGGGCAGCGTGACCGCTTCGACCCGCACCGAGTAGTCACCCGGCGGCAGGTTGCCGAACGTGTAGTTGCCGTCGCCGCCGGTGACCTGGGTCGCCAAGACGTTGCCGCCCGTGTCGAGCAAGGAAACCGTGACGCCGTTGATGCCGGTCTCGCCGACATCCTGGGTGCCGTCGGCGTCGAAATCGAGCCAGAGACGGTCGCCGATCGACCCGGCGCCGCGATAGCCGAAGTCGACATCGGCGCGGTTCTGCCCCCCGGCGAGGCCGACCACCGCAAAGTTCGCGGAGCCGATACCGTCGAGGTCGTACGAGGGAACGAGGCCCGCGGGAAGGGTGGCCGCTTCGACCCGCACGGCATAAGCGCCGCCCGGGAGGTTGCCAAAGGTGTAGAGGCCGTCACCCGCGGTGATTTGCACAGCGACCACGTTGCCGCCACTATCGAGCAGGGAGACGGTGACGCCGTTCAGGCCGCCTTCACCGACATCCTGAATGCCGTTGGCGTTGAAATCGAGCCAGAGACGGTCACCGATCGAGCCGGTGCCGCGATAGCCGAAATCGACGTCGGTACGGTTTTGGCCGCCCGCGAGACTCGCCGCGGCGAGGTTCGCCGAGCCGATGCCATCAAGGTCGTAGGTTGGGGCAAGGCCCACCGGAAGAGTCGCCGCGACCACCCGGACCGAATAGCTGCCGGGCGGGAGGTTTCCAAAGGTGTACCCGCCGTCGCCTGAGGTGGCCTGTGTCGCAAGGACGTTGCCGCCGTTGTCGAGCAGCTCCACGGTGACGCCGTCAATCCCGACTTCGCCGACATCCTGCGTCGTGTTGGCGTTGAAATCGAGCCAAACGCGATCACCGATCGAACCGGTGCCGCGGTAGCCGAAGTCGACGTCGGTCCGGCTCTGGCCACCGACCAGAGCGAATGAAGCGATGTTCGTTGAGGCGATACCATCAAGGTCGGACGTCTCGGCGAGACCGACCGGCAGAGACGCCGCGACGACCCGCACCGAGTAGTTGCCCGCCGTGAGGTTCGGGAAGGTGTAGTTGCCGTCACCCACCGTCACCTGACTCGCCACGACGTTGCCGCCGCCGTCGAGCAGCTCGACCGTGACGCCGTTGATCCCGGCTTCGCCGACATCCTGCGTGCCGTCCGCGTTGAAATCGAGCCAGACGCGATCGCCGACCGAAGCCGTGCCGCGATAGCCGAAATCGACATCCATCCGGCTCTGGCCGCCGGTCAACGAAACCAAGGCGACGTTGGCCGAGGCCAAGCCGTCCAGGTCGTAGGTCTGGACGACGCCAGCCGGCAGCGTCACCGCGACCACCCGCACCGAGTAGCTTCCGGCGTTGAGGTTCGAGAAGGTGTAGTGACCGTTCCCTGCCGTCACTTCTGTGGCCACAACATTGCCGCCATTGTCGAGCAGCTCGACGGTGACACCGTTGATGCCGACTTCGCCAACGTCCTGCAAACCGTTGCCGTCGGAATCGAGCCACAGGCGGTCACCGATCGAACCGGTACCGCGGTAGCCGAAGTCGACGTTGGTCTTGTTTTCGGCGGCCGCGAGCGTAAAGCTCGCGATGTTCGCAGTACCGATCCCGTCCAAGTCGAAGGTTGCGGCAACGCCCACCGGGAGCGTTCCGGAAACCACTCGAACCATGTAATCACCGGCCGCCCGGTTGGTGAACAGGTAGTCGCCGTCGCCGGCCGTGACCTGCGTACCCACGACAACACCGCCGTTATCGAGCAACTCCACCGTGACGCCGTTGATGCCGGCTTCGCCGCCATCCTGGATCCCGTCGCTGTCGGAGTCGAGCCAGACGCGATCACCGACGGAGGCATTGTTAACCACCCCCGCGCGATATCCGAAGTCATAGGTGAGGACGTTGCCTGTGGTGAGCGTGCGAGTTAGTGAATTACCCCCCGTCGTCGACGCCTTGCCCACCAACGGCTGACCCGGGCCGAAGTTGCTCAACGCCACTCGCACCTCGTATGTACCCGGCGCGTCCATCCCGAAGCAGTACAGACCGTTCGTGTCGGTGCCTGTGTTGTTCGCCACGCACGCCGGCCAGTTCGGGGTCGTCGTGTCGCCCGTGATCGCTGTAGCGATGACTGCCCCGTCGCTCGGACGGATCAGCTCCATCAGAACGCCCGGAATGCCCGCTTCACCCGGAGCGAGAAGGATCCCGTTGCCATCGGTGTCGGCCCACACGAAATCGCCTAACAGGTAGATCGACTGGTCCGAACACGCAGCAACCCGTGGCACATCGTCCGGATCTTCCCCAGGCATCGGATCACGCGCTGGACGCGTCGCACAGGTGTCCGCGAACCAGAAGTTCAGGTTCGACAGATCGAGGCCGATGATCTTCACCCGCCACACGCCCGATGGCAGCGAA
>JANNIH010000082.1:0-26858 GCA_031404815.1 Holophagales bacterium
GAATAGAGAAAAGGTGGTCGGGTTCTTCGGTAGGCTCGCGCCCGCCAGGGCCTAGCCAAGCGCCGGGCTCGCCTGTGAAGATCTTTCCGCCCATCTATTCCCTCGTTGCCGCTGGGAACCCTCCTCCTTCACTGGTGAGCCAAGCACTCGGCTTTTTGGAATTGCTTGTCCTCCTCTTGAGCTTCGCAGCCATACTAGCCCGCGCTCTACGCCTCCTCTACTCATCAGGCCTTTCTTCCAAAGACCAGTCGAGCCGCTTTCTCGGCGCGCTCAAACGGCTGCTGCCACAGCGCATTGTTGACGAGGAGCTAACTGACGCCCTCGAAAACCTTGATGACCTCCGCCTCCATGGCGCCTCCAGGGGACGCCTCGCCCGCGAACTTGCTAGTTGGGTGGTCATTTGCTGCTTGAACGCAATTCGCGAAGTTGCCGCTTCCGCCTTCGCCCGCCGACCCAGCTGATCCCCTCCCCCAAGTTGCCCTTGCACGCGACTTCCCTTCATACTCACTCCCCCCCCTACCCCCGCACAAACCCCGCACACACCCTCACCGGCAACCCCGGATAACGCAGAAACCGCGGATCCTCCTCCGCCAGCCCGCAGCGGACGAACGCGCTCTTGGCCGATACCGCGAGCCAGAGGTGGGCGCATTCGGCGCAGAGTCCTGGGAGGGCGGAGACCAGGGAGAGATTCCTTTTCGCGTCGGCGCCTTTTAAGAGGCTCATGGCGCGGCTACCGCGGTGATTTCCGGGGGTTCGGTCGGCTCTCCGCCGCGAATCAGGCGGGCCAGCCGGTCGGCGGGGCCTACCAGGACGAGGAGGTCTCCGGCTTCGAGGATCGTGTCTCCGCCCGGGATCATGTGCTCGTCTTCGCCGAAGATCTTGCGGCGGCGGATCTCGATCACCCGGGCGCCCCAGGTTTGCGGCAGCTTCGCTTCGGCGAGGGTTTTTCCCACCAGGTCGGGGGGCATGGGGACCATCTCGAGGGCGAAATCGGGGGGGAGCTCGACGTAGTCGCGGCTGGTCTGGTCGTCGCGGCTGGAGACGAACTTCGCGAGCATGGCCGGGCGGCCGAGCACCTCTTGGGCGTAGACCGCGAGCAAGTCCCGCTTGGAGAGGACGCCGATCAGCCGGTTGTCCGAATCGACCACGGGGAGGCGCTCGAAGGCGCTCGCGGCGAACATCTCCGTCGCGCGATGGAGGCGCTCGTCTTTTTTGACCACGCTCTCGACCGGCAACATCAGATCGTGGGCGACCACCGCGGGGAGGCTGCCGGGGTCTTCCAGGGCGTGCTTGATGTCGTGGAGCGAGATTGCCCCGAGCAGGTGCTGTTCCGCATCCACCACGAACAGGCGCTGGCGATGGGCGGAGAGGAACTTCTCGACCACGGTCGGATAGTCGGCGCCGGGGGCCAGGGTGTCCGGATCGGGGCGCGCCAGATCCTCCGCTTTGAGCGCCGCGAGCGCCGCCTCTTCCATGCGCATCGAGACATCCACCCCGCGGCGGGCGAGTGACTCGGTGTAGATCGACGGGCCGTAGAGCTTCCTCGCGAGCAGGGTCGAGATGATCGCGGCGAGCATCATCGGCAGGATCAGGCCGTAGTTGCCGGTGAATTCGAAGGCGATCAGGATCGCGCTGATCGGCGCGTGGCTGGTCCCCGCGGCGATCGCCGCCATCCCCACCGCGGCGTAGGCGCCCGAAGGTGCGGTGGCGAGCGGCCAAAGGTCGTGGACCGCCGTGCCGTAGGCGCCGCCGACCAGGGCTCCGACCAGGAGCGAGGGCGTGAACATCCCCCCCGCGCAACCGCTGCCGCTGGTGAGCGCGGTCGCCAACAGCTTGGCGGCCGGCAGCGCGATCAGCAGCATCAAGGGGAGCTTGCCGTGGAGCGCCAGGGTGATCGTTTCAAAGCCGTTGCCGTAGACGTACGGAACGTAGAGACCGAGGGCGCCCACCCCGAGCATGCCGATCGCCGGGCGGAGCGGCCGGGGAACGAAACGGAGGGCGCGGAACAGCGCGCCCGAGCCGCGCGCGACCTGGATGAACAGCGCGGAGGCGAGGCCGCCGAGGAGCCCAAGACCGACGTAAGCGAACATCTCGCGCCCGCTCACCAGGGCGAAGTCGGGCACGGCGTAGATCGGCGCAGCACCATTGACGGCGCGGACGACGATCGTCGAGAGGACCGAGGAGACGACGATCGGGCCGAAGATTTCGAACGCGAAGTTGCCGAGGATCACCTCCATCGCAAACAGCGCGCCGCCGATCGGCGTGTTGTAGAGCGAGGCGACCCCGGCGGCGGCGCCGCAGCCGAGCAGGATCTTCACCCGCTGCGGCGACAGGCCGAAACGTGAGCCGAGCCAAGTCGAGATCATCGAGCCCAAGCTCACCATCGGCCCTTCGCGCCCGAGCGAGCCGCCGCTGCCGACTGTCGCGATGCCCGCGATCGCGGCGAGCAGCACCGGCTTCGGTTCGACCCGACCGCCATGGAGCGCCACCGCTTCGATCAGGCCGGAGGTGCCGTGACCCGAGACCCGCGCGCGCCCCCACCAGAGGATCAGGCCGACGAGCAGGCCGCCGATCACCGGCGCGCCGAGGCGCACCCAGGGGGGAGCCGCGAGCGCCGCGTCGAGCAGACTGGTCCCGCTCCCCCAGAGCGCGCGCTGGAGCAGATCGGTGAGCGCGCCCACCGCGAGACCCAAAAAACCGACCCCGACGCCGGTGGCAGCCACCAGGAAGTAGAAGATCCGCTCTTCACGGCTCGACAGGCCGAACCGGCGGGCGAGGGTGAAGTCCCAGGAGCGGGCGGTCTCTTGGACCTTTCGCCACAAGACTTTGGCGCGTTCGGACATGACGATGGGGAATGTATCAGCCCGGGGTTGCCCTGCGCCGGCCGCCAGGCAAAAGGCACAGCCGAGGAGGCCGGTCCGCGCCGCTTTTGGCCCCGTAAACGAGCTGGGTCGCGACGGCTCGGTGACGATTTCCCGAAAGGCGCCAAATAGCTATAGACACATCGCCCCGTTTTATGCGTATAATTCGATAGACCAAGCCTCCCGGGGAACCACCGGCGGCGTCCGTCGTCGGACCGGAATCCCCACCGGCGGGAGGGTTAAAACCTTCCGTCCCTCTTCGGCCCACCCTAGCAGCGGTTCTACGGAGCCGCCCCCGCGCAGGTAGGCAAGGGGGTCGATCCTTCGGGGTCGACCCCCTACCCTTTCCACCCTTCGTTCTCACTACTCGTAGCGCAGCGCCGCCGAAGGATCGAGCCGTCCGGCTCGCGTGGCGGGAATCCATGCGGCGAGCAGCGTCACGAGCAGGGTGGAGCCGACGATCCACAGAAGATCCCCCGGCGCCACCCGAAACGGCACGTAGTCGATGAAATAGATCGCCGCGATCTCGGGCTCGAAACGGATCAGCCGGAAGGTGGTCAAGATCCAGCAGGCACCCGTGCCGATCGCCACGCCGATCAGCGTTCCGACCAAGCCCAGCGCTGCGGCGAACAGCAGAAACGTCCGCTCCAACTGGTCCGGCGGCAGGCCGATAGCGGCGAGCGTCCCCAGATCGCGCATCCGTTCGCGCACCAGGACGACCAGCGTCGAGGCGATGTTGAAAGTGGAGACCACGACAATCAGCAGGAGCACCAGGAACAGCGCGTACTGCTGGAGGCGGAGCGCCGCGAACAGCTCCCGGTTGAGTTCCTGCCAGGACGAGACCAGGAATCCCGAGCCGAGCGTCTTTTCTACCTGGTCGGCGACCTCTCGCGCGCGGGCCGGATCGTCGAGCGTCAGCTCCAAGAGGTCCGTGCCGGCCGCGCTCCCCATCAGCTCTTCCACCACCGGCCGGGCGAGCAGAGTCCAGCTCTGGTCGAATTCGGCGAATCCGGTACCGAACGTGCCGGTCACCCGCAGGCTCCGATAGCGAAACCGCGGCCGCCCTTCCGCGAGGCCGAGCGAAACCAGACGGATCACGTCGCCCGGTTGAGCGCGGAGGGCAACGCTGAGATCTTTGCCGAGCACCACGCCGGCCAGGCCGTCTTTGCCGATTGAAATCTGCTCGGCGCGCGCCGCAAGCTGGCCGCCGCCGGGGTCGATGCCGCGCAGGATCACTTCCACGTCCCCTGCGCTCGGAGTGCCGGCCGCCCCCTCGAACGACAGCGAGCCCTGGCCGTAGACCACCCGGCCGACCCGCTGGACGCCGGGCACCTCCAGCAAGCGCTTGGCCGTGTCCGCCCCCACGCGGCCGGTCCCCTCGCCGCCGAGCGGGTAGACGACGACCGCGGCGTTGCCGCGCACCAATTTTCGTTGCAGGTCTTCGCGGTAGCCGGTCATCAGCGCCATCGCGACGACCATCGCGGTGACGCCGAGCGCCGTCGCGAGCAGCGCCGAGCGCGCCGTGCCGTCGAGCAGGCGGCTGCGGTGGCTATGGTCTCCGCGCAGGAAGCGCCAGGCGAGGAGCGCCGGAAGCGGCCCGGAGAGCGGCGGCTTGGGGAGGGATCCGGGAGCCGGCTCGGAATCAGGCGCCATGCGCGACGTCGGTGACGAAGCGGTCGAACAGCTCCGCCGCATCGTGCGGCCCGGGCGCGGCCTCCGGGTGGTACTGCACCGAGAGGATCGGCTTGCCGGCGACGCTAAGCCCTTCGACCGTGCCGTCGTTCAGATTCACCTTGCTCACCGCGCACCCGGCCGGAAGCGAATCGGGATCGACCGCGAAACCATGGTTCTGGCTGGTGATCTCGACCTTACCCGTAGCCACGTCGCGCACCGGCTGGTTCCCGCCGTGGTGGCCGAACTTGAGCTTGAACGTGCGCGCGCCGAGCGCCAGCCCCAACAGCTGATGGCCGAGGCAGATGCCGAGCACCGGCATCTCGGCTGCGAGGATCTCGCGCACCGCCTCGATGATTCCGACCAGCGGCTCAGGGTCGCCCGGGCCGTTCGAGAGCACCACGCCGTCCACTCTCAGTCCGAGTGCGACACTCGCGGGCGTCGAAGCGGGCAAGACGGTGAGGCGCGCGCCCAAACGGCTGAGCGAGCGGAGGATGTTCTGCTTGGTGCCGAAGTCGTAAACCGCGAGGCGGCAGCGTTCGGGACCTTCCGCGGCGATCTCGTAGGCCGCTTCACACGTCACCTCTTCGACCAGCGCGCGGCCGGTCATGGTCGGAAACTCGCGCACCTCGGCGAGCAGCCCGTCGACGTCGGAACGCTCCGAGGTGACCACGCCGCGCAGCGCGCCGCGCTCGCGCAGGCGGCGAACGATGGCGCGGGTATCGACGCCGTGGAGCGACGGCACTTCCGCCCGGTCGAGGTAGGGCAGCAACCCTTCGCCCCCCTCGCTGCCGGACGGCTCCCGGGTGAACTGGCGGGCGATGAAGCCCTCGACCCAGGGCCGACGCGATTCGGCGGCCTCGCGGTTGACGCCGTAGTTGCCGATGTGCGGCTGGGTCATCACCACGATCTGGCCGCGGTAAGAGGGGTCGGTGAGCACCTCCTGATAGCCGCTCATCGAGGTGTTGAACACCACTTCGCCGAAGCGGGTACCGATCGTGGCCGCCTCCCCTTCGAACACCGAGCCATCCTCGAGCACCAGAAGTCCGGAAACAGGCTGCATGGTCAATTCGGTTCCTTTAGCGGAGGGCGAGCACCGGAATCTGCCGCCCGACGGCGGGGGCGAGCGCGCGCAGGTCGTCCATCAACGAATCGAGCTCGTCCGGCAGCAGCGCCTGTTCGGCATCGGAGAGCGACTCCTCCGGGTGGTCGTGCACCTCGACGATCAGGCCGTCGGCTCCCGCCGCGACCCCCGCGCGGGCAAGGGCCGCCACCATGTCCCGGCGCCCCGCGGCGTGGCTCGGATCGACCAGGATCGGCAGGTGGCTGATCTTCTGCACCGCCGGGACCGCCGCCAGGTCGAGCGTGTTCCTCGTGTGGTCGGTGAACGTGCGGATGCCGCGCTCGCACAGGATCACCGCCTCGTTGCCCTGATCGAGAATGTACTCCGCGGCGAGCAGCAGCTCGGTCACCGTAGCGGTCATGCCGCGCTTGAGCAACACCGGTTTGCCGCAGCGCCCGGCTTTCTTGAGCAGGGTGTAATTCTGCATGTTGCGCGCGCCGATCTGGACCACGTCGGCATACTCTGCGACGGCATCGAGCACGTCGATGTCGAGCGCCTCGGTGACCACCGCGAGCCCGGTCGCCTCGCGCACCCGGGCGAGGATCTTCAAGCCATCCACCCCCAACCCCTGAAAGCTGTAGGGAGACGTCCGCGGTTTGTACGCCCCGCCGCGCAACAGCTGCGCCCCGGCGCCCTTGACCCGTAGGGCGATGCGCAGCATCTGCTCGTAACTCTCGACCGAGCAGGGTCCGGCGATCACCACCAGGTCGGGGCCACCGATCCGGACGCCGCCGACCTCGACCACGGTGTTGGCCGGCCGGAATTCGCGCGAGACCAACTTGAACGGGTGGCTGACCCGGATCACCTCGAGAACGCCGGCCGCCGATTCGAACGTGCCGCGCTCGACCGCGCCCAGATTGCCGGTAATGCCGATCGCGGTCCGCTGCGCCCCTGGGATCGGATGGGCACGTAAGCCCTTGCGCTCGATCTTCTCGACCACCCGGCGGATTTCGTCCGGGGTCGCGTCCATTTTCATTACAATCAGCATGGTCGTTTTCGCCGTCTCGTCATTCGTCGGCGCTCGACGGTATCATAGCGACCGCGCCCGCCTTAAGCGCACCACCTCCGACCCGAGGGAGTTCATACGCCCATGCATCGCCGATCGCCCGCCATCGCCCTGCTCTGCCTGGTTTTGCTGGCCGCCCCGAGCTTCGCCTACACCGTGATCTTGAAGGACGGTTCGAAGGTCCAGGCCAAGAAGAAGTATCGGGTGGTCGGCGACAAGGCCGTGATCACCCTGATCAACGGATCGGAATCGTTCCTCCTGCTCTCCCAGATCGACATGCCGCGCACCGATCGGGAAAACCAGAACGATTACGGTGGCACCTCGGTGGTGATCGACTCCGGAAAACCGGCGGCGGGAACCCAAGCCGCTCCGACCGCACCCGCTCCAAGCGGCAGCCTGGCCGACCTGATCAAAAGCCGCAACCTCGACTCCAAACTGCCGGAGCCTACGGTGCGGCCGAAGAGCACGCCGCCACCCCGCTTGGCGCCGGGCGCTCCGCTGCGGCCACCGAGCTTCTACGAAACCCCGGCGGGTAAGACCTCGCGGCGCCCATACCCGAACACGGCGGTGACCGATACCGTGGCGACCTATCTGCGCGAACAGGGGCTCGAAGAGTTTCGACTCTATGCGGGATCGAAGAGCGGCCGGCTCCTGGTCGAGGCGACCGCCGCCTCCGAGGCGTCCGCGTTCAAAGCCATCACGGTGTCGGCGAACGCTCTGATCAAAGTTCAGGCCCAATCGGTTTCGGCCTTCGAGCTGACGATGGCAACGCCCGCGGGCGAGCGCGCCGGTACGTTCCTGATCACCCCGGAGGCCGCGGCGGAGCTGGTCGCCAACAAGCTCGAGGTCTCCGCCTTCTACGTCCGGGATGTCCAGTTCTAGAACCGGGACCCGGGCGGCTGCGCCCGCATGCCCCTCACCTCCAGGAGATGAATCCCATGTCCGATTGGATCGAAGAGGGCGCCACCGCGCCCGATTTTTCCCTCGCCGCCGATGACGGCCGCGAGGTTCGGCTCTCTGCGCTACGCGGCAAGCCGGTTGTCCTCTACTTCTACCCGAAAGACGATACGCCCGGTTGCACCAAGGAAGCCTGCGCCTTTCGCGATCGCCGCGGCGAGATCGAAGAGCGGGGAGCCGCCGTCCTCGGCGTCTCACCTGACAATGTCGCGAGCCACGAAAAATTCCGCGACAAGTACTCCTTGAACTTCCCGTTGCTCGCCGACCCTGACCACGCGGTCGCCGATGCCTACGGTGCCTGGCGCGAGAAGAACATGTACGGCAAGGTCTCGATGGGCATTCAGCGCTCGACCTTCCTGATCGACGCGGCCGGAACTGTGCGCAAGGTCTGGAAGAAGGTCTCGGTCGATGGCCACGACGAGCAGGTGATGGCGGCGCTCGGTTCACTCTAGCGCGGTCGGTTTCCGCATTGAGGTTGAAAGAAAAGGGCGGTCCTTTCGGTTCTCTCGTCACCCAGTTGAAACCTGAACGAAGGACTCGTAGGATGCGAGCCACGGGACGTTGTCCAACCCGCCAGACTAACAAGGAGATTCCGATGCGCAAGACGCTCGCCTCTACTGTCGTGGCAGTTTCACTCGCGACCTCTCCGGCTGCCTGGGCCGTAGCCGGTGGCACCTTCGCGGCTCAGGGTCGGTCGTTTCAGGAGGTGCCCGCCGTCTCCAGCTCGGCGATGGTCGAGCTCACCGGTACGATCGACGCATCGAACACCACGCTCACCTATAGCCTCGACTACTCCGGCTTCCGGGGTACCGTCACCCAGGCGCATTTCCATTTCGGCCAAATGGGCGTCAACGGCGGAATCGTGATCTTCCTGTGCAGCAATTTGGGCAATGGACCGGTCGGCACCCAGGCCTGCCCGACCTCGGGGACGATCACCGGCAGCGTCACGACCGCCAATGTAGGCGCCGGCGCGGCGGCGCAAGGGATCCCCGCCGGAGCGTTCAACCGGGTGACCCAGGCGATCCGGCAAGGGGTCGCCTACGTCAACGTACACAGCGATCTGTTCCCCGGGGGCGAAGCGCGCGGTCAACTTTCGTTCACGCCCGAATAGGCCCTTGAGAACCCGACGGCGCGTTCGTTGAGGACCCGCCGTCGGGCGGGCAGAATGCCGAGCGGCTCTCGGGCCGCGGGGCCACCTCGCCCCGCGAGGAGGGCAACATGACGCAATCCGACGCGCTTCTGGTTCGCCTGGCGAACGGGCGCACCGACCTGGTGTTCGATCTCTTAGAAGCGGGAGGAGCGGCCGGCGCTACCGACCGAGACGGTGTCTCGCTGATCCGGTGGTGCGCCTACTACGGCGATGTCAGCGCGATTCGGTGTCTCCTCGCACAGGGCGAAACGCTCGGCGCGCTGGGCGAGAACTTCGACTTGAACGGCGCCGCCTTCCATGGCCATTGGCGGCTCTGCCAATTCTTGATCGAGAACGGCGCCGAGGTCGATCTTCCCCTGCCGGAGACCGGAGAGGCGCCGCTTCACGCGGCGCTTTCGACGACGAACCGCACGGCGCACGATCTCGTGATCCAAGTTCTGCTGGCGGCCGGCGCGAACCCCAACTGCGCGACCCGGCCGGGGGTGACAACCGGCAGCTTCATGCGCGATGTCCGTACGCGCGGGGAAACGCCGTTGCACCGCGCCGCCGCCTTCGGCTCCGAGGAGACGATCCGGTTGCTCCTCGAAGCGGGAGCGAGCCGCGAGGCCAAGGACGCCAACGGAGACTCCCCTCTGGCTTGGGCGAGCTGGCACCTCCGCCCGGTCGCGATCCTCCGCCCGCTCTGCTACGACGGATTCTCCATCCATCCGGACTACGCCGGCATGGCGACCCACCTGCTCGGAACCCCTCGGCCTCTCGAACCCTGACCTTGGCGGCCCAGAATCGCGGGCTCTAGGCTCGCGTCTTAGGGCGCTCGCTCTCCCGGACGAAGCTCGGGGGTTGGCTGCGGCCAAGCGGCAATATTCCCGGCGCGGCGTTGGTTTAGCTCTACTACCCCGGCGGCATCCGAGACCCCACAATGAGCAACGAGCTGATTTTCCTTCTCCATCCCGATGACGAAACGCGGGACCGCCTGAGCACGGTGCTCCACGAGACCGGGTTCAAAGTGCTCACCGCCCGCGACGAGGCGAACGCTCTCGCCTACCTCGCGCAGATGCGCTTCGTGCTGCCCGACGCGCTGGTCATGCCGATCGCGGAGCACGGACCGCTGCTCGACAAGCTACGCCAGAATCCGTTGACCGCCGACCTGCCGGTGGTCGTGCTCTCCGATCAGCCCACCGAGGATCGACGGCGGGCGCTGCGCCAGGGGCTCTCCGATCTGGTGCCCGCGCCGTACGATCGGGAAGAGCTGCTGCTCACGTTGCGCCTGGCGCTCCAGCGCTCCGCCGAGCGGCGCCGCGACAGCCGCTCGTTGCGGGGTTCGCTCGCGCTCCTCTCGGTGGTCGACCTACTTCAGACACTAGAAGCGGGGCGCAGGAGCGGCGTCATCGACTTGCAGAGCGGCGGTCGCCGGGCCACGATCTGGTTGCATCAAGGGCAACCGGTCGATGCCGAGCTGAGCGACGGCCGGCGGGGCGAGGAGGCGATCTATGCCCTGGTGCGCTTCGCCGAGGGGACGTTCGAAGTCGTCTTCGGAGAGGTCACCGTGCCCCGGCACATCTCGACCTCGCTCACCGGCCTTTTGCTCGAAGGTCTACGGCGGGTCGACGAGAGCCGGCGCGACGAGGTGATCCCGCACGCGGCGCTGCCGGATCCGCCCCCCCGACCGCCGCGCGAAACCCTGGCCGCTCACCGCGCCCTCACCCTGCTCAACGTGGCCACCGCCTACGCCGCAAGTTACGTGCAAACAGCACTTCTCGTGGCCGCCCTCGACGAGGCGCGGCGCGCATTGCTTACCGAGCTGCCGGAGCTTGCCGCTTTCGAGCTCGGCGCCGAGGGGCAGATCAGCCTTGCCGCCACCGCCGCGGTCCCGCCCGAGCGGTTGGTGCTCGCCGCGGCATGCTGGGCGCGGCGACTCTTCGTGCGCCTCGAGCGGGCGCTCCCCGGGCGCTTCGGACCGGCGCTCCTTTTGGCGCTCACCGAAGCGGTGCGCGACGACATGCAGACCTTGGGCTTCGACGAGGCGCTGGGCCTCGCCCGCTCGCCTCTGGAGGAAGATCGATGACGGACCTTTCGCGGCTCTCGGTGGCGGATATCGACGCCCTGCCGTTCGGCTTCATCGGATTGGCGCCGGACGGCACGATCCGGAAATACAATCGCTACGAGGCGGATCTCGCGCGGACCGACCCACAGAGCGTTTTAGGGCGCAACTTCTTCCGCGATCTCGCCCCCTGCACCCAGGTCAAGGAGTTCGAAGGGCGCTTCCGTGATTTCGCCGCCGGAGCGGGCGAATCGACGCTCTCGTTCGACTTTGTCTTCACCTTTCGCCACGGCGCCCAGAAGGTGCGCATCGGCTTCGTCCGTTCGCCGATGGCCGAAGAGGTGATCGTCACCGTCAACCGGGTGCGCGATCTCGCGCTGCCGCTTTCGGCTCACATCGAACACGACGCGGCACGACGGCTGCTGCTCGATTCCGCCGGCCGGCCGGTCGTGGCCCTCGGCGACGACTTCTGGCGGGCGCTGGGCGCTGGCTTGGGCGGACCGGGCCAGGGAGCGCACGACGAGACGCTCCATCGGGTGGGAGTCGAATGGGGCCTCTCGCACGCACTGCGTGTCGAGGCCCTGGTGCAGCGCGAGCAGCGACTCGCACTGCGCGAGGTCGAGCTGTACGTGGCACTCGAATACTTGAGCGGCTCGCTCGGGGTGATGGGACTGGGCCACCTCGAGGTCGATCTCCAGTACCGGCGCCGCGGCTTGCTGGTCACCACCCACGCCGACGGTCCGATGGCACGCGCCGCCGGGGAGGAAGGGCGGCGCGCCTGCGCCCTGATCGCCGGCCTGCATGCCGGCCTGCTCTCGCATCTCTCCGGTCGTCGGCTGGCCGGGCGCGAGGTGACCTGCGGGCGCGGCCCCCAGGAGCCCTGCCGTTTCGTGATCGGCACGGAAGCTCGGCTGGAGCGGCTGCTCACACCGGTCGAAGGCTCTTCCGACAGCGACCTGCTGGTGGCGCTCGGCCTGCGCCCGGTGGCGGAGGGCGTGTCTTGAGCGACGATTCGACCCGGGCCAACCCATCCCAGCCGGCCCGGCCGCAGCCTACCGGCCCGGTCGCCGACGTGCTCGACGGCGTGGCTTGGGACTTCGATCCCGAGGACGACTTCGTCTCGCCGCTGGTCACCACCGAGCGCTACTTCCGCGACTTCCCTTGGACCCCGGAGGGCGACGACTGACGCTCCGGGCGGCCTTAGAACCTACCCGCCGGCCGGAGGCTCCGGGCGACGGGTCTTGACGATGCCGCCCATGATGCTCAAACCGAGGACGACCAACGCGCCGACCGCGATCCAGGTCGTGCCAACCCCCATCAGGTGTGCACCGTAAGCGAGCGCGGCAACCACCACCGCGACGCCGATCATGTAAATCGCAAAGTTTGACATAGGCTTCTGGCCCTCCGATCGGGCACCAGTGTACGCCCAATTTACCGTTGGGGCGGCGAACGGGAGAATGGCCGCGCACCCTGGAAGCTCCGTTGCGCACGAAGCGAAAGCGGCCCCGCCGAAGCGGGGCCACCGATCAAGACCCCTTGCCTTAAGCCGCGGGAGCCGGCGGAGGAGGAATCGGCAGCGGCGGCAAGGAGGGGCCGCCGCCGGTACCCGCCCGCTGCGCCTTCTTCTCCCGCCCTCTCTTGATCAGCCAGAAGAGCGCGCCGCCCGCGAGCGCCAGGAGCGTTACGCCGAGCAGCGGGCGGACGAACAGCCAGGAGACGGCGATGGTGAGCGTCGAGAGGATGAAAGAGATCAGGAACGCGAAGATCCCGATCCCGGCGCCCAGCATGGTGCCGAACAGTGGCAACACGTCGGCGAACACCGCGAGCGGACGGAACACCATGAAAGTGCCGAGGAAGAACATGAAGAAACCGACGGCGCGCAGAATCCAGGTCAGGACCGCGTTCTGATCCTGGGCGGTCTTGAACATCTGCGCCGCGGTCTGCACCCCCGTTGCGACCAGGAGCACGGTGTCCCCCGCCTCGGCCTGGAACGGCGCGAACGTCTCGCCGGTCTGCACGCCGACCAGGCTCACCTGTTCCGGGTTGACGACCGAAAAAGAGACCCGCGTGTCGCCGAGTGCGGGAGCCGCCGGATTCTCCCCCAGGTAGAACCGGCCGTCGGCCACCTTCAGCTGCGCCTTCTCCTCCTCCGGCAGCCGCTCCACGGCGGCTTCGTCAATCTTCAGCTCTGTGGCGTCGGTCAACTGGCCGAGTTGCTCCTCCGACAGGGTGAAAGCGCCCACCTTGACCGGATCGGCCACCAGGGTCTGCGGCTCGAACGGGAACTGCGCGGTGTTCTCGTGCCCCGCGGGTTCTTGGAACTGCGCCGAGTCGATCAGCTCTTCGGACCACTCTTGGGCGTACGAGTAGGTCTTCACCGTCTCGGTGCCGCCCCCCAGCTTTTTCCGGCTCTCGCTCTTCTCCTCTTCCGTCCACTGGTACATCTCGACCGTGCGGATCAGCTTGACCGCTTGAGCCTCGACGCCGAATCCTTCGTCCAAGAGAACTGCACCGGCATCGACCGCGCCAGACACATGAACCAGCTTCCCCTCGTTGCCGGCGCCGACCGCATCGGCCGGCACGGCCACCACCGCACCGAGCCCCTCTTTCAAGCTCTTGGCGGTTTGCACCGCCCGCCCCTCGTTCCAGAACAGAACCGGGAACGCCGCGACGAACAGAACCAACCCGAACAGCACGCTTTTGATCGACTCGAACAGCCGGGAACCCCACGATTGACTGCTGGTGACGGAAACGCTGTTGGCCATGGCCGTCTCTTTCTTTTTCGGAAAGGACCGGGCGCCGGTACCCGCACCGCGCCGATGCGGGGCGCTGCTCCGCCGCGCGCGGACCGCGCCGGAGGAGAGAGTGGACCCGGAAAATTGGCGGCAACTTATCCCGCGGCGACCGGCAGGTCAAACGCTCGAGCCGGCCGCGCCTACGCACGCAGAACCCCCTCGAAATCTACGCCTCAGGCGGTTCGCGAAACGCTTTCCAACAGCGAGGTTGGCCGGCGCGGCTCTTCCTCAACCCCCTGGCGTCCGGCGCCAGGGCTCAAAACGCAACGGATCTCGGTTCCGTCGCTCGAGCCGTTCCGGACGTGGACCACGATCGCGACCATGAGCGCCCAGAAGAACGTACCGTCGCTCTTGACCAGCCGCACGTCGCGCGACTGCGCGCCGGGGCTCTTCAAGAGTTCCTTGCGCATCAGGTAGAAGGTGTCGGCGTCGTCCTTCCAGATGAAGCGGCTGATCGGCTGATTGACCAGGGCTCCCCGGGACACGCCCAACAGCGTGGCGGCGGTCAGGTTGGCCTCTCGGATCAGACCCTGCTCGTCGAGCGTGCAATAGCCCACGGGCGCCAGATCGTACAGCTCGAAATAGCGTTCGCGTTCGGCGTCCATCTCCTGCTGCAACCGGCGCAGCTCGTCGTTTTGCATCTCGAGCTCGATGTGGTGCACACACAGCTCATGAAGGATTCTCTGCGTCTCCTCGGTCGAGAGGTTCTGGAACTCCTCTTTGGATTGGGCGACCTTTTTGGCCTTGAGGATCGCTTCGGCCCGCCGGCGCAGCATCTGGCCGTGCTGTTCCTCGTCCGAGGCGTCCGTTTGAGGAAGTGAGGGGCCGGTCGGGAGGGGGGGTCGCTCACTCATTGCGGTTCTCCATCGCTGCGGCTGATCGCCGCGGCTCGTACCCGTTCCGTGGTTGCAATCGCATACATGTTCCCGGCCTCGTCAACCAGCGCGGTGGCGGTCACCCAGACCTCAACGACCGCACCGCTTTGGGTGAGCCGCTCTGTCCGAAACGGTTCCAGCACCTCGGCCCGGCTCAGCTCCCGCGCCTCGGCCAAGGCTTCCTCGCGCAGCGCTTCCGGCGTGCGGTCGCGGGCGTTCATCCGGAGCGCCTCAGCTTCGCTCCAGCCGTAGATCCTCACCGCCGCGGGGTTCCAGGCCAGGATGCGGCCGGCCAGATCCTGTACGGTGATCGCGTCGTTGGCGTCGCGCACGACCACCGCCAGCCGGGCCAGATCGTTCGCCTTGGCGAGCGCCTCTTGCGCCTGCTTGGTTTCGGTGATGTCCACGAAGGTGATCACCGCCCCCTCGATCACGTTATCCAGCGTGCGATAGGGCCGAATGCGCATCGTGAACCACGAGCCCGCAGCCGTCCGCACCTGCGCGTCTTTCGGCGAGAGGGTGTCCAGCACCCCCTTCACATCGGCCACCAGACGGTCGTAGCCAACCAGGTTGGAGACCATGTGCCCGACCGGCCGCCCGACGTCGCTCGGGATCAAGTTGATCAGCTGCGCCGCGGTCGGAGTGAAGCGCAGGATGCGCAGTTGGTGGTCGACAAAGACCGTTGCGATCCCGGTGCCGGCGAGCAGGTTGTTCATGTCGTTGTTGGTCTGCGACAGGTCGGCCACCTTGGTTTGCAGCTCGTTGTTCACCGTCGCCAACTCTTCGTTCACCGACTGCAATTCCTCTTTCGAGGTCTCCAGCTCCTCGTTGCTCGATTGCAGCTCCTCGTTGATCGACTGCATCTCCTGATTCGAGGAGCGCAACTCTTCGTTCGAGCTCTCCAGCTCTTCGTGGGTCGTCTGGAGGTATTCGTCTTTGGCGAGCAATTCCTGCTCGAGCGCCGCGATGCGCGCCTGGGCGTCGGGCGCCGGGGCGGGCGCCTGATCGGGCGAACCGCCGCCCGCTGTCCCGGCGGTCTGCTGCGCGGGTTCTGGGTCGCCCCCCGGCGCCTCCTTGAGGAGGACCAGGTAGAGGGGCGGCTCGCTCGCACCCGGCCCTGTTGCCACCGGATGGATCGTCAGATCGACCCGAATGAAGTGGCCGTTGGCCTTGACCCGAAGATCCCCGCTCCGGACGATCTCCTTTCGGCTCACCGCGCGGTGCAGGCTGGTGGTCAGGCGAGGCCGCAACCCCTCGCGGGCCATTTTCAGAATGTTGTTGATCCCCGCCTCGCCCGGTGCCGGTTCCAGGAACAGGCCGGTGCGGCCGTGCAGGTAAAGAATGTCGCCCTGGCCGTTGACCAGCGCGCAGGCCGGTACGACTTGCTCCAAAAGCGCCATTTCGGTCAGCTCGCGCAGCGGCAGCTTCGCCGGATCTTCCCGCTTGCCCGTAGACCGCGGTGCCGCATCGATCGCCGTCCGGGTCGGCAGTATCCGGCGGAGCGTCTGGCGATGCCGGCCCTGCCGATCATCCTGGCGCCGATACAACTTCGACCTCCGGTCGAGCACGTCGAACAGATCGCCGAATTCGCCGACGCCTTCGGACGCCCCGAGAAACAGCATGCCGCCGGGGTTGAGCGCATAGTGGAACAGAGGAATGATCTTCTTCTGCAGTTCCGCACCCAAATAGATCAACAGGTTGCGGCAACTGATCAGGTCGAGCTTCGAGAACGGCGGATCTTTGATCACGTCCTGCTCGGAAAAGACCAACAGGTCGCGGATTCCTTTATGGATCCGATACGAGCCGCCATCGGGCTCCAGAGTGAAGAATCGCGCCAGCCGCTCCGGCGACAGGTCGTTGGCGATACTCGCCGAAAAGACTCCGGCACGGGCCGTAGCGATCGCCACGCGGTCGATGTCGGTTGCGAACAGCTGCACTGTGTAGTTGGCTTTGAGGGCCTCCATCCGCTCCTGGAGCAGGATCGCGATCGAAACCGCCTCTTCGCCGGTGGAGCACCCCACCGACCAGACGCGAATCGCCGCGCCCGGGAGCTTTGCGGCAAACAGTTTGGGAATGACCTCCCGCTCCAGCTGCTGGAAGGCCTCCGCGTCGCGGAAGAAATGGGTGACGCCGATCAACAGGTCGCGAAACAGCGCCTCCGCCTCGGTCGGCGTCTGCTGTAGGTACTTGGCGTAGCCGTCGATCGTTTCGATCTGATGGATCGCCATCCGCCGTTCGATCCGCCGTTCGATCGTGGACGGCTTGTACCCCGAAAAGTCGTGGCCGGTCTGGGCGCGCAGGAGGACGAAGACCTTCTCGAGCGCTTGGGAGCTCTGGGACGGCGTGGCGGTCGGGGTGCGCGGAAGCTGACCGAAGGAGCCTGTGACGTAGGCGATCAGCCGGGCGGGCATCTCGGCCGGCGGCAGCTCGTAGTCCACCAGGCCGGTGCCGAGCGCGCTCTGCGGCATGCCGTCGAACTCGGTCGAGCCGAGCGTCTGCGCCATGGCCATGCCGCCCCCGGCCTTGATCGCCCGCACCCCCAATGTGCCATCGCTGCCGGTACCGGAGAGCACGATGCCGATCGCGCACTCCCGAAGCTCCAGGGCGAGCGAGCGGAAGAAGAAGTCGATCGGCAGCCGCTGGCCTCTAGGTTCGGGAGGGTCGAGCAGTTGCAGCGTGCCGTGCACGAACGCCAGGTTGTGGTTCGGCGTGATGATGTAGACGCAGTTGGGCTGTACCCGCATGCCGTCTTCGACCTCGAAGACCTTCATCCGGGTCTGGCGGCGAATCAAATCGGCCAGGAGGCTCTTGTGATCCGGCGCCAGATGCTGCACGAGCACAAACGCCATCCCCGGATCGACATGGGCCGGCATGCCGGAGAAGAACGCCTCGAACGCCGCGAGCCCCCCGGCCGAGGCGCCGATTCCGACCACGGCGAATTGGCGGCCGGCGGCGCTGGCCGGCGCACCGGAGGGCTCGGCGTCGGCCGCGTTCTTGGGGGTCTTCGGCGCGAGGCTCCGCCCCGCCCCTAAGGGAGCCTTCGTTCGACCCGTTTTCAGGTTCGCCATCGCCGACTCCCGTACCACCCAGCCCTGCCCGGCCGCCCTCGCCGAGCTCTCAAATTTCACTTCAAAGATAAGAGGATGCCTCCCCCGCATACTAGGCCAATTCGCCAGTGCAGGCGCACATCTCGTGAAATGGCGAAAAAATGCCTCAGTACCGGCACAACGGGGGACCTTTCCGCGGGCTCGCCGATGCGCGGTGTTTCGCCAAACTTTCCGCTCCAACTCTTCGGGTGGCGCCGATTTTGCCGACCTACGTGACCGAGACCAGATCGGGCTGTGGCGGCAAACTCGGGGCCACCCGGCAACGTTCTCCTGAGACCACGGCAAACCGCGAGCGGCATAGCGCTTGCTTCGTGTCGTCAGAACGCCTCCCGTTCGCGCATGGCGTGTACGCGACCCGAAGACACTCGAGGCGAGAGGTTCGACCAACAACTCAGGAGATTCCGATGACAAAAGCAAAACAATTCCTTCCCGTCCTGGCACTGGCGGGGCTCTTGGCCAGCCCGGCTTTGGCCACCGATTTCGGTATCTATGGCTCGTACTGGGACACCGACGCCCTCAAATCGACCGCAGGTGCCGGCGTGAAACTCGGCTTCGGCAGCGGCTTGGTGCGCTTCGAGCTGCGCGGCAGCTACTTCCCCGATATCTCCGAGAATTTCGACGAACTGGTCGAGGATGGACAGCTCGAGACCGGCAACTTCGAGGTGAAGGCGACCGTACCCGAGGCCGGGATCACCTTCAACTTCACACCGGAGAGGGCGTTCCAGCCGTACGTCGGAGCCGGCGCTTCGTATTATATCCTGGACACCAACATCTTCGAGCTCGACGACGAGGTCGGCTACTACGGCGTCGCAGGGTTTCACGTCGGCCGCGCGAACGGCGGTCCCGCCTTCTTCGCCGAGGCGATGTATCGAAAGGTCGACGCGACAATCGTCGACGACAACTTGAACGACCTCGACAACCTGAACGGCAAAGTCTCCCTCGACCTCTCCGGAGTCGCCGTCAACGCGGGCGTTCTGTTCCGCTTCTAGACCGGAACCGAGCCTTCGGGCAAGTTCGCCGAGCGGCGGGGCTGGTCCCCGCCGTTCGTTTTGGCCTGGACACCCCAAGGAGCTACTGGAGCCACGTCTCCAGCCGTTCGATCCAACCACGGAAGAAGGGGCACTCGCAAGGCTACCCGCGTCTTCCCTCAGATGGCGGACGATATCTTTGCGCACAGCACTCCAGGCTCGAATGCCGCCCCGGCGATCCCGTTTGCCTGGCGTTGCCGATCAGACGGGCACTGACGCTCTGATACCCAAAGGAGACGAGGTGCGGACTCAGCACTTCGTTGACGAAGGTCTCCTCCGTCTCGCCTTCGACATGAATCAGGAGCCGGGACATGCGGTCACTCCGCGCCGGGGCGACCACCCAGCTCGTTCTTCTCCCAGAGCTGGCCTAGGCTGTAATCCTCCAGCCAGGACTCCAGTTTCGTGGGGTCCAGTCGAGTGAACCGGGTGCCACCGTCGACGCGATCGGCGACCAGCACATCTTCCGGCTGGAAGTGGTCGAGCAGGAAGTGGTAGAGGCGCCACCGGTCGAGGTGCTCGCGGACATGTTTGGCAGTCCTTTGGACCGTTGGTGAGCTGATACCGGCCTCTTTACCGGCGCGTGCCATCGGTTCCGCGAAGGATTGCCCATCCGGATAGTTCTTCTTGTCCCAGAAATAGGCAACTTCTGCCGCCGGGACGAGCTCGTCAGCATCGGTCGGCTGTAGAGCGATTTTGTACTGATTCGCGTCTTCCGCTTCCACATCGAACCGAGCCTTCCCGAGAGATCGCGAACAGGCAAGGAGGAACCCCGCCGTTCTTGGGGCAGCTCAATCCTAGGCGGCCTCGGTTCGTACCTGCTGCCGCGCTACCTCGATCAGGAGCCTGAGCGCCCGGTTCACTGCAACCGTATCCGGAAACACCGCGGCGACGTCGGCGTCGAGCAAGATGAGGTTCGTTCCCTGCCGATACTGCTCGGCGTATTTCCCGCGAACCCCACCTCGGATGTCGTACTCCTGCTCCATCTCGTCAGCGGCTTCCACCTTATTCACCTGATTCATAGGTCCTCCGCTCGCGAGGAGTGACGGGTCGTGCCCCGATAAGGCGAACCGAATTCTCCTCTTCCAAATGCCAAACGATCAAGATCCGATCCTGGGTCGAACGTCCCGTGGTCAGGAACCGTACCTCCATCGAATGCTTGAGGTCCCGCACCGTCGTTGAAAGGCCGTCTCCGAAGACAGAGCTGGCCTCCTCGAAAGACTCGCCGTGCTTGACGAGGTGGCTCGCTGCTTTCTCCGGATCCCATCGGAACCTCACATTCCTGACGATAACATGTGGTCTCGCGGCGGTGGGGGTGCCGATTTATTGGGTGATGCGGCGGCGGCGCGGGATAGGTCCAGGCTGTCGGCCCGATACCCAGACCGCTGATCGCGAGCCTCAGGCCTCCAAGAAGGAACTCTGGGATCGTCGGCGGCCCGCCTGCTCAGCACGCGCGACGACTGCAACGACGAAACGGAAAAGAAGGCGACGCTCGAATACCTGGGCGCCGCGCGCGCAGTTTTCCTTGAGAAATCGGCGGAGAGGGGGGGCGACGAATGACGAGCGAAACGAAGGTGGACAGGCCGGAGGGCGCCGCGCGCGGCGAACTCGGCTTCTGGATGTGTACGGCCCTGGTGGTCGGCAACACGATCGGCATGGGGATCTTCCTCCTGCCTATGCGCGCACGCTGCCCACGACGCCGATGACGCTTTCCGCCACGCTCGCGGCTTCGACGATCGCGCTCTACGCGATGCTCGGCTTCGAGTCCGCCACCGTGCCGGCCGGCAGGGTGCGCGACCCGGGGCGGACGATCCCGCGCGCGACGCTGGTCGGCACGCTGCTCACCGCCGCGATCTACATCGCGGTCTCGACCGTGCCGATCCTCTTGATCCCGCAAGCCGAGCTGGCGAAGTCCCAAGCGCCGTTCGTCGATCTTTTAAACCGCCTGCTCGGGCGGGAACCGGTCGCTGGCTCGCCGCGTTCGTCGTCGTAAGCGGCATCGGCGCGCTCAACGGTTGGACGCTGCTCGCGGGCGAGCTGACCCGCACCATGGCGGCGAACGGGGTGTTCCCGTCCGTCTTCACCCGCACCAACCAGCGCGGCGCCCCGGCGGCGGCCCTGCTCGCGACCGGTGTTCTCGCAACCGGCATGGTCGCGATGAGCTACAGCAAGTCGCTGGTCGATGGATTCGTCTTCTTAACCACCGTGGTCACCGCGGCGAACCTGCCGCTCTACCTTTGCAGCTCCGTCGCCCTCTTCCTTCTCTGGCGCCGCGGCGAGCGGCCGAAGACAAAAGATCTCTTGGTCCTCGCCACGCTCGGAACGACCTACGCGGTGTTCGCGTTCATCGGCGTGGGGCGCGAGCCGTTCCAATGGGCGCTTGTTCTGGCGCCGGTGGGGGTGCCGATTTATTGGGTGATGCGGCGGCGGCGGATGATCGGGAAGGCGGTTGGCGACGCCGGATAGCCCGGATAGGCCGGCCTCGTTGACGAACGGCTCGCTCCTCCGGCTTCTCCGATTCCGCCTTCGGCGGCGGTTCTTGGAACTTGCCTTCGCTCACCGTGGTGCCATTGGCTCTCGCGAGGAAATGAATTTCCTCGCTACGGGACGAGCTCCCAAGTCCGCAAGCATTAGAGGATCACAATCGATCTTTCCAACACGTCCCGCCAGGGACGTCGTATTCGAGCGAGCGGTTTCAACCGCTCGCGGGGCTCGCGCTCGGAGGAATTGGCTGAGCACCAAGGATATCGCTGAAACGGAACGAAGGGCGGATAGGCCGGCCCTTCAGGCCTTGAAATTGGATTTCGGTCCCGTAACCCAGGCCGTTGGCCTGGGCTGTTATGGGGCGGCCCTTCGGGCCTCAACGCTCGGCGTCCCAAACCTCGTCGATGGGCGACATGATGTCGCCACAAATCGTCAACGATCCGCGATCACGCCGCAACGCCCCCGGACTCTCCGCCTCCAGGGTCCGCAGATATTGCCGATCGAACGCCGCGAGTTGGCTTTCGAGCTCGGAGTAGGGTCCGGGTTGCCAGGCGTTCGAGACCAGCCCTTTATGGGCGTTCCTGCACAGCTCCCAGTCTTGACGGTTGGTGAGATCCCAGAAATCGATCGCCGGTTGGGGATCGAAGCCAGGGGCCGCGATCGCATCGGGGTGAAAGTACCAATCGCAGACGATGCGGGTGCGATCCACTCTAAGAGACTGCGCGCGATGGACCAGCACGTAGTCGGGGTGGAACGACAGGAAGGCGCTGGGGAACACCGTGTAGTAGTAGACGCGCGCGGTCTGTTCTGGAGTGAGCGCGGGGAACGGGACGGCACAGCGGGCGCCGCCGATGGTCATGCTCCCTTCCCGGTCGGTCATCCACATCGGCCCGCCGAGCACCGGACCTTCATCGAGGTCGTTTTCGGTGTTGCGGTAGGGGGTCAGCTTGTTCAGGTGGGGGTGGACCCCGGGGCAGTGGTAACACTCGCTGTAGTTGTGGAAAAACAGCTTCCAGTTCGCCTCGACCTCGTAGACCGTGCGGTGGACCGAGCGCAGCTCGGCCAGGCGCCACTCGGCGAATTTGCCGACGAGCCCCGGCAGCGCCTCGGCGAACGGTACCGGAGCCGACGACAGATTCACGAACAGAAATCCCTGCCAGTTGGCCAGAGCCACCGGCAGCAACGGGTAGTCCCCTTTGTCGAAGTCCGGCACTTCGGTCATGTTCGGTGCCCCGCGCAGCGCGCCGTCCAGGCCATAGGTCCAGGCGTGGTACGGGCACTGGATCGCCCGCCCCAGCTCGCCGCTCGGATCGCCGCATAGTCGGGTACCGCGATGGCGACAGAGGTTGTGGAACGCCCGGATCTCCCCCTCGGCATCGCGGACCACGAGCACGCTCTCGCGGTCGAACTCGAACAGGAAGAAGCTGCCCGCCGAGGCGAGCTGCGAGACGTGGCCGGCGAGCAACCAGGAACGGGAAAAGATCCGCTCGCGTTCGAGGCGGAAGATCTCGTCCGAGGCAAAGTACTCGCCGGGGAGGGTGTGCTGACCGAAGGAGGTGCGGGGTTTCATGGCGCCGGGAATTCTACGGGAATTCTAGATGATGCCCGGCCGGTGGTAACGTTCCCGCAGACCCATCTCCCTAAGAGCATCGTCCCTTGATCGCCTGTCTTCTCGTCTGGCTCTCGGCATCGTGCGTCGCGTGGCTCATCGGCACGGCGGTGTTGCGCGTCGCATGCGCCGCCGGTCTTCCCGGTCCTCAGCCCACCCGATCCGTGACGATCCTTTTCGGGCTCTGCTGTGTCACGGTCCTCGCCGGCGTCTGGTCCCTCGCCGGGCGGCTGGGAACCGGAGCGCTGGCGATCGGCTGTGCGGTTCTGGCTCTTTGCGCGGCGGTCTTGCTGCTCTTGCCGCCACAAGAGCGGCGTTCCGTGCGCCGTTCCTGGCCGGAGACCGTGCTGATCGGGCTGGTCGTCGCGATCGCCGTGGCCCAAACCGCGAGCCCTCCTATGGTCTACGACACCGGGCTTTACCATATTCAGGCGATTCGCTGGATCCAGCAGCACGCCGCGGTTCCCGGTCTCGCCAACCTGCATTTCCGGCTCGCGTTCGCCGCGCCATGGTTCGAAGCCCAGGCGCTGTTCGATCCGGCGATCGTAGGCGGGCGGCCGACGTTCGCGCTCAACGGCTGGCTGTTCGTGGTCGCTGTCTCGTTCTTCCTGGGCGGCATCTGGAGCTCGCCGAAGCCCCTCGCGTTCAGCCGGCTCCTGCGCTGGGGCTCGGCGCCCTTGGCGTTCTGGCTGTTCCGCCGCAGTCTCTCTTCCGCGAGTCCCGACGCCGCGGTAGCGCTCTTCTGCTGGGTCGCCCTGCTACTGCTCGCCGAGAAGCTCGAATCCGGAACGGAGACGGTCCTCGACTCAAACGCCCTCGTGATCACCACGCTCGCGACCTTCGCCGCCACGGCGAAGCTCTCGGCGGTCCCGGTTCTCCTGGCACCGGCCTGGCTGCTGGCGTGCAACCTGCGCCACGACCGGCGGCGCGCTCTCGCCTTCGGAGCGCTCGGCGCGGCGGTCGCGGCGCCTTTCCTGCTGCGCAACGTCATCGCTTCGGGATACTGGCTGTTCCCGGCGACCTGGACGCGCATTCCCGGGCTCGCCTGGACGGTGCCACCCGAGAAAGTCTCCGGCTTCGTCGCCGAGATCCGGAACTGGGCTCGCCTGCCGAATCGTCCCTACGTGTCGGCGCTCGATTTTGCCGCCTGGGTCCCCAGTTGGGTTCACAACCTGTCCGGGGTCGAGCGACTGATCCTCGGCGCGCTGCCCATCCTCGCGCTGATCCACGTCGTCCGCGCGCTCCGGATGAATCCGGAACGGCGAACGCCGCCGCCCTCTCCCGGAGTCCCGATCCTGGTCGTCATCGCTCTTTCCGGCACTCTGTTCTGGCTGGCCGGCGCGCCGGACCCGCGCTTCGGCTGGAGCTTTTTCCCCTTCCTGGCGCTTTTGTTGTCGGCCCTTCTATTTCGCCCTTGGCTCGATCGCCTGCCGCACCGGACCGTGGCGCTCGTCCTCGCGATCGTTCTTCTCGACCAGGGGCGCCGGGTGATCTCGCAGGAGAAGGAACACCTCAAGGGGCACTGGCTTTGGCCGGTTCCTTCGCCGGCGGTCGAGACCCGGACCGTCGTTCTCGACGGACGCAATTTCCATGTGCCGGTGAACGGGGAGCAATGCTGGGACGCGCCGCTCCCCTGCGCTCCCGCGGTCGATCCCGCGCTCGCCACCCGAGGCGCGAGCCTCGAAGCGGGCTTTCGCCACCGCTAGACCGGCCGCCGGAAGGTCGTGGTAATCTCCCCCCGCCTTTTTCGGCGCCCAGAACCTCATGCCGATTCCTTCGCCCTTTCACGAGCGCACGTCGCCCCTGTGCACCAGCTATCGCTGGAAAGACTGGGCCGGCTACTGTGCGGTTTCGAGCTACGACACGTCTCACGAGCGCGAGTACTTCGCGTTCCGCGAGGCGGCCGGCCTGCTCGATGTCAGCCCCCTCTACAAGTATGAAGTGACGGGGAAAGACGCCGCGGCGCTGCTCGGCCGAATGATGGTGCGGGACGTCTCGAAGCTCAAAGTCGGCCGGGTCGCCTATACCTGTTGGTGCGACGACGGCGGCAAAGTGATCGACGACGGCACGGTCGCCCGGCTTGGCGAAGATCACTATCGGGTGACCGCGGCCGACCCGACGCTCCATTGGCTGCATGCGCTCTCCCGCGGCTTTGACGTGGCGATCGAGGATTCGAGCGCGCGGCTCGCCGCGTTGGCGCTCCAGGGGCCGACCTCGCGCGACATCTTGAAGAGCGTAAGCGACGCGGATCTCGACAAGCTCAAATTCTTCGGCGTGACGAAAGCCAAGATCGGGTCGATTCCCGGCTGGATCAGCCGCACCGGCTACACCGGCGATTTAGGTTACGAGATCTGGATCGAGCGCGAGGACGCGCTGGCCACCTGGGACGCGCTGATCGGCGCGGGCCACGCCTACGGCATCGAGCCCGCGGGCCTGGACGCGCTCGATGTGGCGCGCGTCGAGGCGGGGTACGTCCTGCTCGGCAACGATTATTACAGCGCCAAGAAGGTGGTCCTCGAATCGCGCAAATCGACGCCGCACGAGCTCGGCTTCGGCTGGATGGTGGATTTGAACCGCGGCAACTTCATCGGCCGCGACGCGATCGCCGCCGAAGTGAAGCGCGGCTCGATCTGGCAGCTGGTGGGTTTGGAAGTCAGCTGGGAGGAACTGGAAGCGCTCTACGCGAGCTTCAATCTGCCACCGAGCTTGGCCGTTACCGCAAGGCGCGATGCCTTGCCGGTCTATGCCGAGGACGGCCATCAGGTCGGCCAGGCGACCAGCCACACCTGGTCGCCGATCCTCAAGAAATACCTCGCGATCGCCTCGGTCCACCGCGGCTTCGAGACGCTCGGAGGCAAACTGCGCATAGAGCATACCGTCGAGTACGAGCGGCGCCAGGTTGCGGCGACGGTGGCCAAACTCCCCTTCTACGACCCCGAGAGGAAGCGCAAGCCGTGAGTGCGAAGCGATACGACGCGATCGTAGTGGGCGCCGGCCACAACGGCCTGATCTGCGCGGCCTATCTGGCCAAAGCGGGGCGGAAGGTGTTGGTGCTCGAGCGGCGCCACCAGGTGGGGGGTGCTACGACCAGCGAAGAGATCTACCCCGGCTTCACCTACACCTGCTGTTCGTACGTGGTCTCGCTGCTGCGGCCCTGGATCATCCGCGACTTGGAACTCCCGAAATACGGCTACGAGATCCTGCCGCTCGAATCGACCTTTACCCCGTTCCCCGACGGCCGCTACCTGATGCGCGACAGCGACCCGGAGCGCACCCGCCGCTCGATCGCCAAGTTTTCAGCCAAGGACGCCGAGGTCTACAAGCGTTTCGGCCAGGAGATGGCCGAGCTGGGCCGCCTGATCAAGCCGCTGATCGATGACTTGGCACCCGATCCGCTCTCCCGCGATCCGCGCGAGCTGCTGCGCCTGGGGCGACTCGGCAAACAGCTGCGCGGCCAAGGGGACGAGTGGCTGTTCGCCAACGTCAAGATGATGACGATGAGCGCGGTCGATTTCCTCAAGGAGCGCTTCGAGTGCGAAGAGCTGATCGCGCCGATGGCGATCTCGGGGATCATCGGCACCTTCTTAGGGATCCGCTCGCCCGGCACGGCGTACGTCCTCCTTCATCACTACATGGGCGAGATCGACGGCAGCTTCCGCGCCTGGGGCCTCCCCAAGGGAGGGACGGGAGCCATCGCGAACGCGATCGCCGCCTCCGCTCGCGCGCTGGGTGTTGAAATCCGCACGGAGGCACCCGTCGCCCACCTTCTGATGAAAGGGAAGCAGGCAACAGGCGTCGTGCTTGAAAACGGCGACGAGATCCACGCGAAGGCCGTGGTCTCCGGGCTCGATCCGCATCGCACGTTCCTGAAGCTGGTGGGCGAGCAGCACCTCGACCCCGAGATCACCCAACAAGTGAAGCGGTTCAAGATGCGCGGCTCCTCCGGCAAGGTGAACCTGGCGCTCGACGGTTTGCCCGACCTCGCCTGCCTGCCCGGTCCGGGGCCGCAGCTGACCGGCGGCATCACGATCGCGCCGTCGATCGACTATCTGGAACGCGCCTACGACGAGGCGAAGTACGGCGCCTTCTCGAAGAAGCCGTTCATGGACATTCTGATCCCGTCGCTCACCGACCCAACGGTCGCCCCGCCGGGC
>JANNIH010000083.1:0-35023 GCA_031404815.1 Holophagales bacterium
GCGATGTGCTGGCCGTTGACCTGGCTGAGGCGAGACGATCGAGAGGCTGTCGCAATCCCTCCTGACTGATCAGGGACATTCGGACCTCATTCTGGGTACTGAGCATCTGGATGTCTGTAGCTGTGTCCCAATCCCTCCTGACTGATCAGGGACATTCGGACAAAGGAATTCTTCCGGTTGGGACAGCTGGTAAGGGCTAGTCGCAATCCCTCCTGACTGATCAGGGACATTCGGACGCTCTTCGTGGTAGCCCGAAGTGTTGACCTAGATTCCATGCGTCGCAATCCCTCCTGACTGATCAGGGACATTCGGACGGCTACAAGAGGGGGGAGTCGGTGAAGTATAAGGCGGTCGCAATCCCTCCTGACTGATCAGGGACATTCGGACGAAGTCGCTGGCCCATTCGCGGGAGGCCACGCTTTCCCGTCGCAATCCCTCCTGACTGATCAGGGACATTCGGACAGTTTCAAGGTCGGTGGAGTCGACAAAATCTACACGAGTCGCAATCCCTCCTGACTGATCAGGGACATTCGGACACCGGACGTTCCATCTCGCCCACGCTATCGCCATTGAAGTCGCAATCCCTCCTGACTGATCAGGGACATTCGGACAAGCACGCTTCTGACTTCGGACTTAGGCCCATAGCTATCGTCGCAATCCCTCCTGACTGATCAGGGACATTCGGACCCCGCCCTCCAGAACCCCTTCCGAATCAGGGGGTTGCAAGGGCGATTTTCGGAACCTCTCGACATACGCTTGCCTTACGCGGGTCGGTCTTTCGTTTTTGCTCGCCGAGACGGCTCGCAAAGCGTTGATTGTCAAGGAGCTTACGGCCGTTTTCGGAACCTGGGTGCCAAATTGGCGAAGGGGTCTCGAAAACTGGTACGGTTTTTGCCTGGGTCAGACGATATACACCTTTTTGCCTTCTGTCACTACCCCCTAGCCCGCGGCCTTGAGATCGAAGCAGAAGCGGTAGGTCCGCACGCTCGGCCCTGGCCTCTTCTTTGTTGAGTCGAAAAGCGCCGGCGAGGACGCCGACGGTCCCAGGACGAGCACACCCGAGGGGCGGCAGCGTCCTGCCCGTGACACCGAGCGTGACTTCGCGCGAAGCCACGCAGAATTTTCCGGTGAAGCAACGTAAATTGGGCGGCCAAGTCCCGCAAAACCGGGGTGAAGCCACGTAATTGCCTCGAAACCACGCAAAAGGCCTGACGAAGCCACAGAGAAATTCGCTGAAGTCACTGAGAAATTCGCTGAAGTCACCGAGAAAACCATCGAAGCCACACAAACGGCCGACCAAGTCACAGAGCGGGTCGCTCGCGCCAGGCAAAAAGTCCGTTAAGTCAACCGTCGGACGGCTGAAGCCACCCAATCCAAGGGTAAAGCCACCGGGAAATTCACCGAAGGGACCGGAGAAACCGGTCGGCTCGATCGAGAATTGGGCACCTTGCGTGACTTCAGCGAATTTCTGGGTGACTTCAGTGATTTTCTCGGTGACTTCAGTGATTTTCTCGGTGACTTCAGTGATTTTCTCGGTGACTTCACCGAATTTCTCTGTGGCTTCACCGAATTTCTCGGTGGCTTCTCCAAACGTCTCGGAAACACCGGCGAACTGCTGGGTGGCTTCACCGCCCGGCTCGGCGGCTCGAGGGGTTGCCTCGGTGACGCGACCGTTCCGCCGGATCGCCAAACCGATTTTCTCGGTCGCCGCAGTGAATTGCCGCGTGGCTCAAAGCCATGCTCGGCCAGCCTGACACGTTTTCCCCCTCGGCGAGCACTCTCACCTGTAGACGTCGCTCTACTCCAGCTCCTGCCGGTATCTCTCGGTTTCGAGGGAATTCGTTTCGCCACCAAACGGCTCGTAGGCGGTCCCTCTGCGGACCGCGCTTCGGGTGCCGTTGCTCTGCTCGGCCCGCCATCGGGCCGGCCCCCCATCAAGGAGGATGTTTTGAAGAAGCGTCTGTTGTTTGTGATGGCAGCTCTCGCCCTGGCTTTGCCGGCCCTCGCCGCGGCGGCCCCTTCACCCGCCGTTCCCGTTCGTATCGAGGCCGCCAAGGGTGTGGACTCTCGAGTCGACTACGCAAGCCTGACCCTGATCGGTCCGTGGGACGACCGCAACTACAAGCTGACCGCCAAAGACCTTTCGCTTCTGGCGCCCAACGAGAGCGAGCAGCGCGATCCCGTGCCGGCGTTCTTCCGCGTCGAGATGCGCCGCGCCAACCCGAAACTCAACCGCACGGGCGAAGGGCAGTATCCGAGGAGCGCCCTGCAGATCTTCTATCTACTGCATGGCGGCTATCTGATCGACGGTCGGCTCTACCAGCGCGCCACCGTGCGCGATGGCGCGTTCGTCGTCCTGCCCGAGCGCTCGATTGCGCTCGAGGAATTCGAGACCCGGGCGCTCGCGGGCGACGTCCGCGTCACTTCGCCCAACGGCGCCGCCGAGTCGACGATCAAGATCCATCCGCTCGACGGCAACAAGGTGATCGCCGGCTCGAACGGCCCCGGCTCCGGCCAGCTGATGCACTACTCGACCAACGGCGGCACCTCGTGGACGCAAGCCGCGGCCCTGCCGCTCGGCGGCACCTGCTGCGATCCGACGATCGACTACTCGGCCGACGGTACGAAGGCGTATACCTCCACACTCGGCGGCTGCGGCGCTTCGGCCTGCGACGTCTGGGTCTATCGCTCGGCCGACGGCGGTGCCACCTGGACCGATCTTCAAACCGTGACGCCGGGCGACCCGCGTCGCGAGTTGACCACCGGCGCGATCTCCGACAAGGAATTCCTCCACGTCGACAAGTTCGGCACCTCGCCGCGCAAAGACAACCTGTACATGACTTGGCACGACAACAACGTGCTCAAGTACGCGCGCTCGACCGACTTCGGCAACACCTGGACGGCACCGGTATCGATGTCTTCCGGGGCGGCCCAGAGCGGCATCGGCAGCGACATCACGTCGGACAAGCTCGGCAACGTCTACTATTTCTGGCCGACGACCACGGGCAAGACGACCCTGGTGCGCAGATCGACCGACGGCGGCGCCACCTTCGCGGCGGCGGTGACCGTGGCGACCAACCAGGACGGCTACGACTTCAACATCCCGGCGATGGAGACCCGGCGCGCGTTCCAGTATGTCTCCGCCGACACCGACTTGTCGGGCGGTGCGTTCGCCAACCGGGTCTATGTCGCCTGGACCGACACCACGGCGGCTGAATCCGCGACCGCGGCGAACAACCACGGCCGGATCCGGGTCGCCTATTCGGATAACGGCACGACCTGGACGCTCCGCACGCCGCACGAGACGGCCGATGCCAACACGGTCGACCGCTTCCACCAGTGGCTCGGTGTGGGTTCCGACGGCACCGTACACATCATGTTCTACGACACACGCTTAAACGCGGCGCGCACCAGCGTCGACATCTACTACAGCAAGTCCATTGACGGCGGAAACAGCTGGTCGGCGCCGGTCCGCGCGACCAGCGTCACCTCGCCGCACATCGAGGACAGCTTCCAGTGGGGCGACTACAACGGCCTCGATGTGCTCGGCACCCAGGTGCTCGGCATCTTCACCGACAACCGGAACGAGAGTGCCGGCGCCGCCGATTCAATCGACGTCTACGCCGCAGCTGCCCCCGGGGTCGCTCCCTGCGTGCCGCCGGCCGCACCCACGGGTGTTTCCGCCACGACGATCAGCACGACGCAGATCAACACCGCCTGGACCGCTTCGGCCGGTGCCACGTCGTACAACGTCTTGCGTTCGACCACCAACGGTGGGCCGTACAGCTCGGTCGGTACCCCGGCCGCCAGCCCGTTCAACAACACCGGTCTCACCTGCAACACCACCTACTACTACGTGGTCCAGGCGTCGAACGGCACCTGCGCCTCGGGCAATTCCGCCCAGGTTTCGGCGACCACCAGCGCCTGCCCGATCGGCGGCAACCAGGTGCTCACCTCCTCGGCCACCCCGGCGCTCGCGATCCCGGACAACAACACGACCGGCATCACCAGCACGATCAACGTCGCGGCTTCGCAGACGATTACCAGCGTGAGCGTCACGGTGGGGATCACCCACACCTATCAGGGTGACCTCGAAGTGGCGCTGATCGGCCCGGACAACACGACGGTCCTGCTCCACAACCGGACCGGCGCGGGCGCCGACAACATCAACACCACCTACAACATCACCACCCGCTCGGCGCAGGCCCTCTCGGCGTTTACGGGGAAGAACACCTCCGGCGCCTGGAAGCTGCGCGTTCGCGACCTGGGCGCGGCCGACACCGGCACACTCAACTCTTGGAAGATCACCTTCAACGGCTATTCGACCGCGGCCCCGGCGCTCGCGATTCCGGACAACAACACGACCGGCACCACCAGCACGATCAACGTCGCAGCGACCGGCACGGTCACCAGCCTGTCGGTGCGCGTCGCGATCACCCACACCTACCAGGGTGATCTCGAAGTGGCGCTGATCGGTCCGGACAACACGACGGTCCTGCTCCACAACCGGACCGGCGCCGGCACCGACAACATCATCACCGTCTACGCCGATCTGACCGCCCCGAACCAAGCTCTCTCGGCGTTCACCGGCAAGGCGACCAACGGCGCCTGGAAGCTGCGGGTGAGGGATCTCGCGGCGGCCGACACCGGCACCTTCACCTCCTGGGAGCTCGACCTGCGGTAGGACGACCTCCACAGCCGTAGGGAGCAAAACGGCCACGGGCGCGCGAGCGTCCGTGGCCGTTCATCTTTCTGTCGTTCACGAAATTCCGCCCCCTACCGGCCCTCCTGCCGCAGCGTGGCCCCGATCGCTACAGCAGCGTCCCGCGGAGCAGGAGGCTCGCCATCGTGAAGTAGATGACCAGGCCGGTAACGTCCACCAGGGTGGCGACGAAGGGGGCCGAGGCGCTCGCGGGGTCGAAGCCGAGGCGGCGTAATACCAGCGGCAACATCGAGCCGCAGATGGTGCCGAACAGGACCACGCCGACGAGGCTGAACGCGACCGTCGCGGCGACCAGGAGGTAGTGCTCGCCGTAGCTGCTGAAGGCCTTCTGCCAGGCGATGATGCGGACGAAGCCGATGATGGCGAGCACGGTGCCGAGCACCAGGCCGGCCGACAGCTCGCGGCGAACGACCCGCCACCAATCGCGCAGGCGCACTTCGCCGAGCGCCATCGCACGGACGACCAGGGTCGAGGCTTGGGAACCGGAGTTGCCGCCGCTCGAAATGATCAGAGGCAAGAAGACCGCGAGTACGACCGCCTTGTCGATCTCCTTCGCGTAAAATGCCATCGCGGTCGCCGTGAGCATCTCGCCCAGGAACAGCGCGGAGAGCCAGCCGGCGCGCTTCTTGACCATCTCCCAGAAACCGATCTGAAGATACGGCTCGTCGAGGGCGGCTTGACCGCCCAACTTCTGGATGTCTTCGGTCGCCTCTTCCTCGGCGACGTCGGCGACGTCGTCGAAGGTGACGATGCCTTTCATCCGGCCCTGGCCGTCGACGACCGGGATCGCAATCAGGTCGTAGCGCGCAAACAGCTGCGAGACCTCTTCCTGGTCGGTCTCCTCCGGGATGGTCACCAGGTCGGTCACCATCAGGTCGCGGACCAGCACCTCGCCGGTCGCGGCGAACAGCGATCGGAACGAGACCACGCCGAGTAGGTGCTGCTCGGCATCGAGCACGTAGGCGTAATAGATGAGAGCGGTCCGGTCGCGCGATTGGCGGCGCAGGTAGCGCAGCGCCTCTTCGACCGTCATGTCGGGGCGCACGCGCGAATAGCGCGGGCTCATCAGCCCGCCGGCGTCATCCTCGGCGTAGGCGAGGAGCGCGCGGACCTCGCGCCGGGCCAGCTCGTCGAGCAGAGACATCAGCTCGTCGCGCAGCTCGGGGGGGGCCTCCTGCAAGAGGTCGGCCGCGTCGTCGGGCTCGTAGGAGCGCATCCAGAGCCGGCGCTCGACCAGCGGCAGCGAAGCGAGCAGCTCCGCCTGCTCATAGGGCGAAAGATTGAGCAGGAATTCCTCGGCCTCTTCGCGCGACAGCAGCTCGAAGCCCTCGACACGGTCCTCCGTGGTGAGGATCTGCCACGCCTCTTCGAGCTCTTCCGCCGAGAGCCGCTGTGCAATCTCCGCCAAGGGGGCGCCCTCCGCATCGAAAGGCCCCGGAGGTCCGGGGCCAAAAGTCCGCTCGATGATCCCCGGTTTAGGGGTCGCTGGCAAGTCCCGGGGGGGCCCGGGTGGGCGCCCGCTCGATTCGATCGGCCGGGCGTCGGCCACTATGCCGGCTTACTGCGGCAGCGTCTCGCAGCGCGGGTCGAAGTTGCAGCCGGTGAGCCGGACCACCACCTCGTCTTGGACTTCGACTTCGAGGAAGACGCCGATTCCCGGCGTGTAGTATTTGCGCGCAAAGATCCCCGGTTCGAGCAGCGAGTAGTTCTTGGTCACCACACAGTCGCCGTTGCACAGGAACTCCGCGAGCGCCTGCGGCACCAGCTCGTCGAGCTCCGGATCGTCCCCGAAGTCCCAGCCCGTTGCCAGGATCTCGGTCACGTCCTCGGCGTTGCCGAGCGAAAACTCCTCGGTGTAGGCGTCGCCGGTGTGCGGCTCGGCCAAGAAGATGATGCCCGCCTTGTCACCGTCGCGCCCCGCCTTGAAGCTGCCGTCGACATCGACCAGCTCGGGGAGCCTCGGGGCGTCGCCGTCGAAACTCTCGTAATTCTTGACCTCTTCGCCGCAGTACCAGGTGTCGCCGTTCTTGGCCTGCGCATACCAGTCGTCGGTCGCTTCGTGCAGCTCGCCGTCGCGAAACACCAGATCGCGCAGGACCACGCAAGCAACGCCGTCGATCCGCTTGATCTCGTCGCGCACCTCGAGGGTGTTGGTTTCACCTTCGGTCGCAAATTCCCAGGTGTTGCCGATCGTCAGCGGAAAATACGGGTTGGGGCGGGTCAAATCGGCGAAATCGTCGTCGAACAGCTCGGCGTCGAAATCCGGGTCGTAGCGCGCCGGGCCGAGCACGGTGCAGGCTAGAAGTCGCCAAGCGCGCTGATCGCGGCAGACGCGGTTTTCCTCGCGCTGCTCGGTGGCGGCATCGGCCCGGCACTCCGTGCGTTCGGCGCCATCGGAAATGTTGACGCACTTGGCGATGGCCACCCAGAAATCGTCCAGAACCTCGAAACCGCAGGCGCGAAACAGCGTGTGGGCGGTCTCCGCACAGCGATTCACTGCGAAGCTGGGCGCGGCGGTCAGAACCGCCAGAGCAGCGATCGCACCTATTCGACTCACGCGGCACGCAGGCCTCGGGCGGTTTGCGTTCTTCGTCACAGAGTTCATCTACAGGTATCCTTTCGGCATCGACAGCACCACGGACTCGTGATCCTGCGCTCTTCTCGATTGGATGCGCCCGCCATCCAAATCCTTCGCCGTTCGGAATCCGCCGGTCTTCCAGGAGAGAATCCACCGCCATGGAAGAAAACGCCTCGCCGCCGGTCCCCGGGCTGATCGCACTCGCCGAAGAGTCGGTCGAGGCCCCACCTCTCCTCGAACCGGCTCCACCTCGATCGTTCTGGGACCGGCATCCGCGGCTCCGCGCGGTCGGCCTCGCGACCCTCTTCATGATCGGCTACATCGCGGTCGAGATCCTGCTCGGCTTCACGTTTCGACCGTGGGTCGAGGCTTCGGCCGTGCTCTTTCCGCTGGGCGGTGACCGGCTCCTGCTCAGCCGGGTGGCGACCCTGCCGTTCGTGCTCGGCTATGCGCTGCTGTTTAGAGGGTGGATCGAACGGCGCCCCGCCGCTTCGCTGGGCCTGGTCTGGCCGATCGGCTCCACCCCGGGGCGAAGGCCGATCTTCCGCCAAGCGCTGTGGGCCAGCCTCCTGACCTTCGGCTTTCTGGCCGTCTGGCTCGGCGGCGCGGAGCTCGGCGGCGACCTCGCGATCCTCGGTTGGAGCCCTGCGGTCGCTCCCGGCGGCCTCGAAGCGCACGACCTCGGCGCGCTCGCCCTGCTGCTCGTTGGTTTTCTGATCCAAGGCGGGCTCGAAGAGCTGGTGCTGCGCGGCGGCCTCTACGGCTCGCTCCGACGCGGGATCTCACCGTTTGGCGCAGCGGTCGCAAGCTCAGGCATCTTCGCCCTCGCCCATGCCGGCAATCCCGGCTTCACCATCGCGAGTGGCATCAACACGTTCCTTGCCGGCGTGTTGGTCTGCGCCCTGTTCGAGCGGACCGGCAGCCTCTGGGCACCCACGTTCGTACACGGCGTCTGGAATTTCGCGATCGGCGGCCTGCTCTCACTGCCGGTCTCCGGATACGAGATTTTTCGCCTTTTAGAGGCCCGCTTATCCGGCCCGGTCGCCTGGACCGGCGGCAGCTACGGCCCCGAGGGGAGCTGGGTGATGGTGCCGATGCTCGGGGTGGCGATCGCGCTGGTGCTGCGGCCGAAGCCGAGGGGCGGGCCGGAGGCCGGACCACCCCTCTAGACTTCATCGCCTTCGCTTGGCGATGGCGTTGCGCCTCTCTCACCTTACTTATTGTAGATTGCAGAGACTGTTGATCTCCGACGCAGAGAGGAAGGACCGCATGAGGCAACCGCAAGGTAAAGCGCTTCAATGGACACTTCGATTTGTGGCCTGCGCGCTGAGCCTACCGCTCGGTCTTACGGCTACAGAGGCTGCGGCGTCGAATCCGGGCAGCGGCTACGCCCCACGATCGACGACGGTGTTCTACCGCGCCATTCCGGGCGGACCGGAGAAGACGGCGACCGGTTCGCTCTCGGCGGACCCCTGGTCGGTCGGTTGCCGGGGCAAGGTCGGGGCCGATCTCGCCGCCTGCCTGCGCTCGCGCTTCCTCACCCGTAGCCCCGAGGTCTGTGCAGAGTACCAACGCGCGTTCGGGGTGGACTCCTGTGGCACCCCCGCCGGAGGCTGGACGCGGGGACCGAGCAACGAGCGTTGGGGCAGCGCGCTCCAAGCGCTCAACTACTTCTGCGAGAACGACCCGGCGGTCATCGGCTCAACGGGTAGGGCCGGCGGTTGGGATTGCCAGAGCACCGCGATCGAATGGGCACGCCTCGGGGCGTTCGGTGGCGAGCCACTCGTCACCGAATGGCAGCGCCGCACCGAGCCCCCCCGTCCGCCGACACCGTTCTGCGGCGACCACCGGCGCGACCCGGGAGAGACCTGCGAGAACTGCCCCGCCGATCTCGGTCCCTGCCCGCCTCCTGATTCGAACGCGATCGACTGCTCGGGCCTGACCCTGCCCGCGCCCGGAGCGCCGCTCTCGGTGACCTACCGGGCGGGCGTCGCCTCGACCGGGCTGTCGGAGGTTCGGCAGGTGGCGTGTCGGCCGCGGAACGGATCGGGCGTTTGAGTCATCCTGGCTCCCACGGGCGCATCGCGGTTAAAGTCTCGGACGACCGCGGCAACGAGTTGATGGTTGTCAAAGACCTCGCGGAGGCGCCGTGATTCGTCGTCTCGTCCTGCGCCGCTTCAAGCGCTTCGACGAAGTGGAGTTTCGTTTCCCCGGCCATGTCGTCCTCGCCGGTCCGAACAACACGGGCAAGACCACCGTCCTTCAGGCCATTGCGGCGTGGGACCTCGCCTTCTCCCGCTGGCGCCAGGTCAACGGCACCGGCAAACCACGCCGCTACGGCGACGGATTTTACAAATGGGCGCCCATCGCGCGCCAGGCGTTTTCGGCCGTGCCGCTACGGGTGCTCGACCTGCTGTGGCGTGAGAAAACCACGGCCACGCCGATCGAAATCGAGATCCAGGACGAATCCGGTTGGACGGTGGCCATGCAGCTTCGCTATGACAGCACCGAACAAATGTCGGTGCGACCCACGGCGGCAACTAGAGGAGAAGCGCTCTACGAAGTTAAGCTCGCCGCCGTCTACATCCCGCCGATGACCGGGCTCGTGACGGAGGAGCCGCTCTACGCCCGCCAGGAACGCCTTGATGCCCTCCTCGGACAGGGGCGTCCCGGCGAGATTCTGCGCAACCTCCTGGTCCTGGCGCATCAACAGGTCGAGACTTGGCGCGGGCTCGAAGACTCGATCCACCGCCTGTTCGGCTATAGGATCGTGCCCCCGGATGATTCCGGGCCGGTGATCCTCGCCGAATACCGCGCCGCCCCGAAGGCCCCACGCCTGGACATCGCGAGCGCCGGCAGCGGTTTCCAGCAGGTCCTCATGCTGCTCACCCTGCTGTTGACGCGAACGGGCGCCACCCTGCTTTTCGATGAGCCGGACGCCCACCTCCACGTCATCCTGCAAGACGCGATCTACGGCGAGTTGCGTGCCTATGCTGCGAAGAGCAACTCACAGCTCATCCTCGCCACCCACTCCGAAGTAATCATCGACGCAGTGGATCCCGGCGAGCTTTGTGCGCTCTTGGGGACTAAGCCCACGCTTCTCGGCAGCACTGAGGAAAGAAAGAAGCTCATCCGCTCGCTCCGGGTTTTGAGCAACACCGATGTGATGCTGGCTCAGCTGGCACCGGGCATTCTCTACGTCGAAGGCTACACCGATCTCGAAATCTTGCGCGCTTGGGCCAAGACGCTCGATCATCCGGCGTTGCCACTATTGACCACCCGGCTGTTCTGGCAAAAATCCGCTGGTGATGCTCGGCGAGGCGGGCAGGGTTTCACCTCACGTGCCCACTACGAGACTCTCCACTTCGTTCGCAGGGACCTCCCGGGTCTCGAGATCCTCGACCGCGACGGCAATCCCAACCTGCCTGATAAAGAAGTCGTAGGCGAAGGGTTACAACGCATCCGCTGGCGGCGCTATGAGATCGAAAGCTACCTGATTCATCCCGAGGGACTGGCCGCTTTCCTCCGCTCTCAGCTTGGTCCTTCTCCGCTTTCCGACGAAGCGGTCGCAGGGTTGCATTCAGGGTTTCAGCAGGCCGATTTAGGGTCGCTGCTGACAGACCCTGTTCACCCAGGCAATCTCGTGGAGACCTACCTCTCCGCCACCAAGGCGCGTACCCAGATCCTTCCTGCCCTCCTCGACGCCGCCGGCCTACCTGGCTTTCCGGACACCCGCTACCATGAGATCGCCGCGGCGATGAGCCCCGAGCAGATCCACCCGGAAGTGATCGAGAAGCTCGACGCGATCGTGAAGGCGTTCGGCGGCTGAATCTCCACGTAGTTCCCGAGCCGATCCTCTGCTCCCCCTACCAAGAGCCCTCGGAGCATTGGGAGATTCGCGAAGGCGAACCCGCGACTCGGCAGCCGGGGCGACGCCCTGCCGTCTACTTCTACCGCCCGCCGGCCAGGGGTGAAGCGGAGACTCGAGAAGGGGTGGGCACAGCGATCGAATTGCGCCTGGTCAACCGGATTCGCGAGCGGGTCAAGTCGTGGCGTGAAGCGAGCTATCCGGGCGTAACCCGCACCACCGCCGATCTCCTCGCCTGGTGGCACCGGCCGGATCGGCGCTTCCCCCTCTTCTTCGCCCAGCTGGAAGCGGCCGAAACCCTCCTGTTTCTCACCGAGGCCCGGGCCGACTTCCGCCAGGGAATCGAAATTCCCCTGGCTGAACCGAGCGCGGATCGCCAAGCCGAAGGGGTCATCGCCTTTCGGCGCTACGCCTGCAAGATGGCCACAGGGACAGGCAAAACCACCGTCATGGGGATGATTGCCGCCTGGAGCATTCTGAACAAGATCAACGACCGCGGCGACTCCCGCTTTTCCGACGCCGTCCTGGTCGTCTGCCCGAACGTCACCATCCGCAACCGCCTCGCCGAACTCGACCCGCGGCTGGGCGAGGCGAGCCTCTACCTCACGCGCGATCTGGTGCCGCCCCACCTGATGCCCCAGCTCAGCCAGGGGCGGGTCCTGGTCACCAACTGGCACATCTTCGAGCCGCAGGTCTCCCAGGTGGGAGGGGTGTCGGCCAAAGTAGCGAGGACGGGCCGGCGGGTGACCACCCAGGAGACCATCCGAATCGGCACCAAAACCACGACCGCCCGCGGCAGCCGGTACATGACGCTCGACCAACTGGGGGCGCTCGAAGCCCACGGCAAGCTCGAGATTCTGGAACGCCATACCGACGAGACGGGTCACCTGGTGAGCGTCAAGACCCGGGGCGAACGCTGGGTCGAAAGCGACCGCGCCCTGATCCAACGGATTCTCGGCCGGGACTTAGGAGAGAAAGGGAACCTCCTCGTGTTCAACGACGAGGCCCATCACGCCTACCGTATCCGGCCCGAAGCCGACGACGAGGACGAGTCGCTGCTCGATGAAGAGGAGCGCAACGAGGACGAGGAAAACGCCAAGGAGGCGACCGTTTGGGTCGAGGGGCTCGACCGCATCCACAAGCTGCGGAAGATCAACTTCTGCGTCGATCTCTCGGCGACCCCTTACTTTCTCGGCCGGGTGGGCCGGGCGTCCCACCACCTCTTCCCGTGGGTGGTGAGCGACTTCGGTCTCACCGACGCAATCGAGTCCGGGTTGGTCAAAGTGCCGCAGCTCGCGGTCCGCGATTCGACAGACGCCGAGGTGCCGGGGTACTTCAACATCTGGCGTTGGATCTTGAAGCAGCTCACGCCGGCCGAACGGGGCGGCAAACGCTCGGCGGCCAAGCCGGAAGCGATCCTCAAGTACGCCAACACGCCCGTCGTCATGCTCGGCGGGCTCTGGAAAGAACTCGAACAGGATTGGGCAGAGAACCGTCCCGAAGACAAGCGCCCTCCCGTCTTCATTTTGGTGGCCAAAAATACCAAGATCGCCAAAGTCCTCTTCGATTGGCTGGCGCTCGATCAGCCGCCGCCCGGCATACCGCCCGCACGCCTGCCCTGGTTCCGCAACAACGGCCACGACGTGACGATCCGGGTCGATTCCAAAGTGGTTCATGAGACCGATAGCGGCGAGGCGAAATCGGACGAAACCCGGTGGATGCGCCTGACGCTCGACACCGTGGGGCGGATGGATTGGCCGCAGGACCGAGTGGGGCGACCGATCTATCCGGAAGGTTTCGAGGAGCTGGCGAAAAAGCTCGGCCGGCCGCTCCACCCGCCGGGGCGCGACATCCGCTGCATCGTGAGCGTCGGCATGCTGACCGAGGGGTGGGACTGCAACACCGTCACCCATATCGTGGGGTTGCGGCCGTTCATGTCGCAGCTCCTGTAAGAACAGGTGGTCGGCCGCGGGTTGCGCCGAACGAGCTACGACGTGGGGGACGACGGCAAGCTGACCGAGGAGGTCGCCAAGGTCTTCGGCGTTCCTTTCGAGATCATCCCATTCAAAGAGAACTCGGCCGGCCCGGCGCCTCTCCCCTCGGTGCGCCACCACGTGCGCGCCTTGCCGGAGAAGGCGACCTACGAAATCCGCTTTCCCCGCGTCGAAGGCTACGCGCAGGCCGTGCGGAACCGGCTGCGGGTCGATTGGGAAACAGTCGCCGGCCTGCGGCTCGATCCAATGAAGATCCCGCCCGAAGTCGAGGTGAAAGCCTCGCTCCTCGGCAACACCGGACGCCCGTCCCTCTTCGGCCCGGGGCGCTTAGAGAGCATCACCCTCAATCCCTACCGGAAGGATCGGCGCCTCCAGGCGCTGGCGTTCGAGATGGCGCGCGACCTGACGCGGGCGTACGTGGAGCGGCCCACTTGCGAAGTTCCGGCCCACGTCCTGTTTCCCCAACTGGCCCAGATCGTTCATCGTTATCTGGTGGAGAAGGTTGAACCGATCCCGCCGGCCGAAAAAGCGGACGCCTTTCTCTCCCCCTACTACGGCTGGATCATCGAAACCCTGGTCGGCGCGCTCCAGCCGGACACCAGCCAGGGCGAGGCGGCCGAGGTGCCCATCTTCGAGCGTCACCGCGGACCGGGCACGACCGCAGACGTGGACTTTTGGACCAAGCGAGAGGTGCGAGAGGTGAACCGGTGCCACCTGAACTACATGGTCGCCGACACCGAGCGTTGGGAGCAGTCGGCCGCCGGTCAGCTCGACCGCCACCCAAAAGTCCAAGCGTTCGTCAAAAACGCGAGCTTGGGCTTCGCCATCCCCTACCTACACAACGGGCAGGCGCACGAATACCAGCCCGACTTCCTGGTCCGCCTCGCACCGGAGCACCACCTGATTCTCGAGGTCAAAGGCTACGACCCTTTGGAGGAAGTCAAAGCCCAGGCCGCCCACCGCTGGGTGAGCGCCGTCAACGCCGACCGCGCTTGGGGACATTGGGAGTATCGCGTTGCCCACTCCCCGGGGGAGGTGGCAAAGCTGGTGGAGGAATGCGCGGCTGCATTCGATCGGAGGCTATCTCTGGTCTAGCGCGGGCGAGCTTTGAGGCTCACCTTCCGGACCGAGTCACCAGAATCACCTGGCACCCGTTGGCTCGGACCCTGACCGCCCCGGGGGCACCTCTGTAGGTGACCCGCCGCGAGGGGGTCGCCTCGACCGGGCTGTCGGAGGTTCGGCAGGTGGCGTTTCGGCCGCGGAACACGCTCGCCGTGCCGAGACCGTGACCGCTCGACGGCACGAGCGGGGCGAGTGGAACCTGAGGTTTCGAAGTTGGTTTGCTCATCAGAACTCTCCTCTCAGTGCTCTTGTAGCCTCGCCCCTCACTCCCAGCGAAAAACTCGGGTCGAGAGCGCTACACACACCGCGGCGATAAGCCCAAGCGCCGCCACGTTGCCCAGGTGAGCCCCCCAGCCCGAGCCGTCCCAGACACCTTTCATGAGCGCCACGGCGTGCGTCGTCGGTAGGCCGGAGGCGACGACGCGCCAGAAGGCAGGCAGGCGTTCGACGGGGAAGAACACGCCCGAGAGCGCGATCATCGGATAGAGCAGAGCCCCGCCGATCGGCTGCGCGAAGCGCGCCGTGGGCACGAGGCTCGCGATCACGAACCCGAGCGAGAGAATGCTCGCGGTGCTCACCAGCACGGCCGCCGTGAAGCTCAGGACGTTCACCTGCATCACCCCCGGAAAAACCTTCCGGCCGGCGAGCATCAGAAGTCCCAAGCCTATCGTCGTGAAGAAGAGCTTCAAAACCACCTGCGAGCCGAGGATCGTCACCGGCGAAAGCGGGGTGGCGCGCAGCCGCTTGAGAATGCCCCCTTCGCGGTAGATCGAGATGATCGCCACGAGGGAAAGCACCGCGCTGATCGCAAGAAACAGCGCCGCGAGGATCGCCAGGTTGAAAGGTGGTGCCACGGAGGTCGTCGGTTTCCGCAGCCCGAGGGTGCGGCCCAGCACGACGAAGAGAACGACCGGAATGATCAGCGTCCCGATCAATCCCATCGGTTCCCGAAGGAACACCTTGGTTTCCACCCAGGTGAGCTTCCAGAATCCCTTGAGCATCGTCTAATCCCTGATCCCGCGGCCGGTGAGCTTCAGAAAGACCTCCTCGAGAGTGGGCATTTCGGTCCGAAAGCCGCGCACGTGAAGCTTCTCGCGTGCGACGAACGCGATAACTTCGGTCACGAAGTCGTCTCCTTCGCCGGTGAGGGTATGCGTGGTCCCTTGGCTCACGGTCGATCGCACGCCGGGGACGCCACCCAACCTCTCGGACAGCCGCTCGCCGTCGCTCGTGAACACGACCGTCCGTTCCGGGCAGTGCTTCGCGACCAATTCCTCCGGCGTCCCCAGCTCGATCAGGCGGCCGTGCTCGATGATCGCGACGCGATCGCACAGACGTTCCGCCTCTTCCATCAGGTGGGTGGTCAGAAAGACCGTCGTGCCGCGCTCCCGGATACCTTTGACGAGATCCCAGATCGTGCGGCGGGCCTGCGGGTCGAGGCCGGTGGTCAGCTCATCCAGAAAGACGACCTCCGGCTCGTGGATCAGAGCGAGCGCGATGAACAGCCGCTGCTTCTGTCCGCCCGAAAGCGTCATGAACCAGGCGTTGCGTTTGGGCAAGAGGCCCAGGCGTTCGAGCAGGGCGTCGCCATCGACCGAGTTCGGGTAAAGCGACGCCCAGAGATCCACCGCCTCCCACACTTTGATCCGCTTCTGGAGATGCGCCTCCTGATGCTGAACGCCGATTCGTCGGCGGAGCTTCGCCGCGTCTCGATGCGGGTCCAGGCCGAGCACGGAGAGAGTGCCGCGGTCCTGGCGGCGAAGCCCCTGCAGGCACTCCATCGTGGTCGTCTTGCCCGCGCCGTTGGGGCCGATCAGCCCGAAGATCTCGCCCTCGTACACTTCGAGCGATACGTCGTCCACGGCGAGCGTCTTGCCGTAGCGCTTTTCGAGATGGCTGACCGAGAGAACCGGGCTGGAGGGCATCGGGGAAGAGCTTACTATGCCGCCGTCACGTCCCGACTGAAACTCGGGAGCGTGCCCTATCGAGGCGTGGCGGCGGTAGCACGCGCACGGCTCGCGCTCAGCTGGGAGCCTTGCTCGCTGATCCCTTCGAACCGGGCGATGTCGTGGATTCATACTTGGCCAACACCAAGGCCCGCACTCGGATTCTCCCTGCGATTCTCGATGCCGCAGGCCTGCCCGGCTTTCCCTACACCCGGTACCATGAGATCGCCGCGGTGATGAGCCCCGAACAGATCCACCCGGAAGCGATCGAGAAACTCGACGCGATCGTGAAGGCGTTCGGCGGATGAAGTTCCACGAAGTTTCCGAGCCGATCCTCTGCTCCCCCTACCAGGAGCCCTCGGAGCATTGGGAGGTTCGCGAAGGCGAACCCGCGATTCGGCAACCGGGGCGACTCTTGGGGGGTTGCGGCCATTCATGTCACAGCGCGCCCTGCCGGACAAGGCGGGGTACGAAATCCGCTTTCCCCCGAGGACGGCGATTGGATCGTCATGGAGCTGATCGAGGGGCCGACCCTGCGCGAGCACCTCCTCACCCACGCGACGCCGATAGAGCACGCCCGGATCACCGCCTTCTTCGCCTCGCCGCGCGCGGATCGACGCGGCGAGGCGGTTCGCTGGATGGTCGAAAGAATGAGCCAATACGGCTCGATCGACTATGCCCAAGAGATCGCGCACGGGCTCGCCGGCGCCGCCCTCCATGAGTTCTCCAACCTCTTCGACCGGCTCCCAGACTCGCGCGACAAAGACTTTGTCGCCGAGCTCGTCCCCTGGGTCCTCGCGCGGACTTCGTGAGTGGGAAGGGACGCGCCAGACGCTGTTCTTCTCGGCCACCATGCCGCAGCCGATCGTCGTCCTGTCGCGCGAGCTCCTCTCCTCGCCCGCGGTGGTGAACGTCGAGCGCAAGGCCGCGCCGGCCGAGGGGAGATTCGCGAGCCCCACCTCAAAAATCTCTCATTCGAGATACAGCGATCCCACCTTTTCGTCCGGCTTGCCAAACTCCAAGCGCAACGTTCCCCCGGGGGCGAGCGATCCGGAGCGGCACTCGACCGCGAGCTTCGGCGACCAGCCCGTGCGGGTCAAGTCCAAGAAGGCGGTGACGGGAACCAAACAGGCCGAGTAGCTGCCGGGCGCAAGCGCCGGCAAACGTCTAAACGCCCCCCCAACGGCAGGCTCGCCGTGGGAGCGTGCCCAGTCGGCCAATACTCTGGACGGAATTTCCAGGCCATTCTGGAAGAGCATGAGGAAAACGTCCTCCTCGGCGACACGGCGTGTGAGAGGTGCCCCCAGGCCAACCTCGACCGCACCGCGGAGGTCCGCAACGAGGAGGTCCACGGATGGGCCCGGCTTGAGTTCGAACGCAGTGAGTGCGGAGCCGAGAGCGGCGACCACCGCGATGGCGCTCTCGACGCCGCCGGGAAGCCGCGCTTCGAACCGACCGTCGGCGGCGGTTCGGGTTCGATCGTTGCCGAAACGGGCGGGCCGCGTACCAACCACGGCCACCGCCGCTCCCCCGGCCGCACCGCGCGAAGTGAGAACCCTCCCTCTGAACCGCGTCTTCTTCTGGAGCTTTAGCTCGATCGGACCGATCTCGGCCCCGGTGCCAAGATCGAGGATCACCTGGTCGCTATCGAAGTCGCCCCGCTGCGTTTCCGCGGTCAACCCCACTTCGCCCGGTGCTACGCCACGCAGCTCAAAACGTCCCGCGCTGTCCGAAGCGAGAATTTGGCTCGCGCCATCGGGTTCCAGAACCGAGACCATTCCCAGCGGCTCGGGCTGGCCGGAGGGAGACACGACCCGGCCGAAGATACGGGTGTCCGGCACTTCGATGTCCAGCCGCGCCTTGCCTTCCTTTGCTTCGAGGGAACGCCGGAGCTGGAGTGCGATCGGCGGCGAGTCCGCAGCGAGATCGATTCGCCAGTGCCCATCCCGGCTCAACGCTCCGCGAAATCGGCCCTCCTTGTCGCTGTCGATCCGGATCGATGTGGGTCCGCTCTTGCCCCCGAACCAGAGCGATGTCGGGAGAGGCTCGTCTCCGAGCCGAATGCTCCCTTCCACCTCGATCCAGTGGATCTTGAAGAGGCGCACGGCATCGACTTGCGATTCGATCAGGACATCTTGCTCGGTGAGCATCCTCTGTCCGCCGGAATTCAAGATCCGAAACGAGAACCGCCCGGGGCGCTGACGCGGAACTTTGGCACTCCCCTCTTCCGAGGTCTTTCCATCGAATACATCTTCGAACTGAATGGGATCGATGGCGCGCCCGACATGAATCGACCAGGGCTTGCCTTTGGGATCGAGCGGCGGATCGACCGCCAGCTCGAGGTCGAGCGGCGGCACCAGCCTCAACGGTTCCGGCAGATAGGTCTCCCCTTGCGCCGCCACTTCGAACGGTCCGGTCGGCTCGGTGAAGGCTTCCCCTTGCACGGCGGCGACGGAGTACTGCCCCGCAGGGAGGCCCACAACCTGAAAGAAGCCATGGGCATTGACCCGCTCTTGCCGCGTCATCCGGTTCAGTTTTTCGATCGCGCCGCGATCGTTGCCTCCTGCGGCGACCGCCGGGGTGATCGATACGCGGCAGCTCTCGGGATCGATCGGATCGTCGAGGCTCTCGACCCAGCCGGCGAGCGAGGCACCGCGTACCAACGCGATCGTCTTTAGATCCGCATCGCCTCCGGCCGGCACCGAGACGTCCCAGGTATAACGAGGAACATACGGGGCGGCGAAGATCGAAAGGTCAAACGTGGCGGCCGGCAACTCGCAGCGAAATCGCCCCTTCCCGTCCACCGGACAGTCGATCTCGCCTTTCGGAGCGTTCCGATGCTTCGATGAAACACGGGCTGGCAGGGTCGTCACCACCACTTTCTGCGGGAAGACGGGGGGCTCCTCGGTGGTGGTCAATCGGCCGATGAGAAACCCCAGGGGCCAAGCCTCCAGCCTTTCCACCTGCTCGCCTGCCGCGCCGACTTCCAGGTCGAGACGCCGAACCCAGAATCCTGGCGCCGTGACCGAGACCCGCCAAGAAGAACCGGCAGGCAGATCGACCCGGCTCCCATTCTCGGATCCGATGGACACCGCTCTCTCCGGCGCTTCACGCCCGTCCCCAGGCACAAGGTTCAGCTCCCCTCGCAACGGGACTGGCGAGAGGGATTGAAGCGCGACCTCGAAGCGGACCTGAACGAGAGGCCGCGAATCCGCGATCACCGCTTGAGGACCCGCCACCGCAATCAACACAGACAGGGAGCGGGCAAAGCGCTTCGCGCCGACAGGCATCAGATCCGAGGCCTTCCGCCGCCTCCCGAGCAGCTGAAGCACTCCGCGGGACACCCTCCGGCGCCTCCCGAACAGCCGCCGCCGCCCCCCCCTCCCCCGCCTGATCCACCGCCTCCCACAGTGATTATGGTGCAGGCGGCACCATCGAACTGGCAATCGGTCGTGATGCTCCAGCAGATGGTGTTTCCCATCTCACCGTCAAAAGTTGGACGACATGTAGCGATGTTCTGGTTGTTGAAAAAACAGTCTTCGCAGCCTGACGCCCTTCGTGGAGCCACAACCAAAACAGCGACAACTGCGGCCAGGTAGAGCAAGAACTTAGCTTTCATCACAAAGATCCTCCCTATTTATGCTGGAAGTATAGATAGATGAGTGAAGTTCCGTCAAGCCTGCTTTCTCGGACGCCTGTCGGAGTCCGGGCCTCGGGCGGAGGTTCTCTCCGCCCTTGGGTTCCCGCGTCATTTGCACTCCACCCCCCTTTGTGACATCCTCCGCCCGTCAGCTTTCCAGCCCTGCACCTACGGGCTCCCGAAACCTCGACGAGCTGTAACCCGATTTCGAGGGCCTCCCGGCCCCAGCGGCGGCCTCACCGGCAAGTCCCCCGTTTTTCCCCCTGCATCGCCGGAACCAACTTGAGCGCGAGCTTTACCCTCGCACGGCGAGATACCGCGCTCAGAAAGAAGTAGGTTCCAATCATGCCTTTTTCGTCCTTTGGCCTTCACCCCACCCTGCTCGCGGGCGTTCGCGACATGGGTTACGAACTGCCGACCCCCATTCAGCTCGACGCGATTCCTCCCGCCATGGCGGGGCGCGACCTGCTCGCCTGCGCGATGACCGGCAGCGGCAAGACCGCGGCGTTCGTGCTGCCGACGCTGCACCGCCTGCTCGGGCTAAGCCGCGGCGTCACCCGGGTCCTGGTGCTCACCCCCACGCGGGAGCTGGCCGCGCAGATCGAAGAGAACACCCGCGCGCTCGGTGCGCACACGAATTTGAAGAGCGCGGCCGTCTTCGGCGGCGTCGCGATGGGTCCGCAGGAGCGGGCGTTCCGCACCGGCGTCGACGTTCTGATCGCGACCCCCGGGCGCCTGCTCGATCATTTCCAGTATCCGTACGCGAAACTGCCGGGAATCGAGATCCTGATCCTCGACGAGGCCGACCGGATGCTCGACATGGGCTTTCTGCCGGACATCCGGCGGGTGCTCAAGCACCTGCCGACCACCCCGCGCCAGACCCTGTTCTTCTCGGCCACGATGCCGCAGCCGATCGTCGTCCTGTCGCGTGAGCTTCTGACTTCGCCCGCGATGGTGAACGTCGAGCGCAAGGCGGCGCCGGCTGAAGGGGTCACCCAGACGCTGTTTCCGGTGCGCGACGATTTGAAGTCCGCCCTGCTGCTCGAAATGCTTAAGCGCGACGAGATCAAGAGCGCCCTGGTGTTCACGCGCACCAAGCACCGGGCGAACCGGCTGGCCGATTACCTGAACCGCCACGGCGTGCCGTGCGAGCGGATTCACGGCAACCGGAGCCAGGCACAGCGGACGCTCGCCCTCTCCCGCTTCAAGGAAGGGAAGGATCGCGTGCTGGTCGCCACCGACATCGCCGCCCGCGGCATCGACGTCGAGCTGCTCTCCCACGTGATCAACCTGGACGTCCCGAACATCCCCGAGGACTACATCCATCGCGTCGGGCGGACCGCCCGAGCCGGAGCGGTCGGCGAGGCGTTCACGTTCGTGGGCGACAACGAGGGGGCCGAGCTTGCGGCGATCGAACGCGCGATCGGCAAGAAGCTGCCGAGAAAGAAGCTCGAAGGCTTCGACTACGAGCGCAAGGTCAACGAGAAGCTCGAGATCCCGATCGCCGAACGGATCGCTAAAATCCGCTCGCAGCGCTCCGAAGACCGCGCCCGCGCCCGCGACAAAGCGGAGCGCAAGGCGGCCGGCCTTCCGACCCGGCAGAGTGCCGGACCGGGCGCAGGTCACGCTCCCGGTCGCAGTTCGGCCGCACCACGCCCCGCCGAGGCACGGCGTCCGCAGGGTGGACGGCCTGCTCAGGGCCAGGGAGGGCGATCAGCCGCCCCCGGGCGTGCACCGAGGAGCGGAGCGCCCATTTCCTACAGCACCGCCGCACCGGCAGGGCGCGCGGCACAGGGCGCCGGACGCGGCCCGGAGCGCGGGTCGCTCGGCTCGCCGATCACGCCGTGGCATCTGCGCGGCGCTTCGCTCGACGCCCCGCGGCGATCGGAGCGTTCGGAGCGTTCGGAACCGGCAGAACCCGGCCGGCCGCGCGATCGTCGTCGGCCGTAGCTCGCCGTAGTCAGCTCAGCAGCGGCGGCCCTTCGACTTCGCTCAGGGAACAAGCACCTCCCGCTGGCTGAGCGAAGTCGAAGCCCAGGTCCAGGCCGGCCGAGTCCACAGCGGTTCAAACTCAAGTCCGCCTGGATTTCAGGCATAATGCCGCCGCAATCCAGCGGATCACCCGCAGCGGTCGCAACGTTGGCAACCAAAAGCAAGAGAGGATGGCAGAGCGATGGACTGGATCGCAGACCCAGAGGCGTGGATCGCGCTCGGCACTCTTACTTTGCTGGAGGTTGTCCTCGGCATCGACAACGTGGTGTTCCTCTCGATCCTGGCCGGCAAGCTGCCGCTGGCAGAGCAGGGGAAGGCCCGCCGGATCGGCCTGCTGCTCGCGATGGGGATGCGGATTGCGCTGCTCTTCTCGATCGCGTGGGTCATTCGCCTGACCGAGCCGCTGTTTACGCTCCTCGCTCAAGAGATCTCCGGCCGCGACCTGATCCTGATCGGCGGCGGCCTGTTCCTCTTGGCCAAGAGCACCCACGAAATCCACCAGAAGATCGAAGGCGAGGTGGGCGTTTCGTCCTCCCGCGTCGGCCCTTCCTTCGTCGGCGTGCTGGTGCAGATCGCGCTCCTGGACATCGTCTTCTCGCTGGACTCGGTCATCACCGCCGTCGGAATGGCCAACGATATCGCCGTCATGGTCACCGCCGTCGTGATCGCGGTCGGGTTCATGATGGTCTTTGCCGGCCCGATCAGCCGGTTTGTGGAAGACCACCCGACGGTCAAGATCCTGGCCCTCAGCTTCCTGCTGTTGATCGGGATGACCCTGATCGCAGAAGGGTTGGACCAGCACATCCCGAAGGGGTACATCTACTTCGCGATGGCGTTCTCGGTGTTCGTCGAGGTGATCAACCTGCGGCTTCGGAAACCGAAAACGCCGCCGGTTCAGCTCCATGAGCCCTACACGAGTTCGGATAAACCCGCCTGACCCAGAGGGTGTTCGCCAAGAACCGCGAACCAGGCATCGGCCGACGGTCGCCGCGGTTCGACGGCTTTGCCGCTCTGCGGCATCGCATGGTAGGGTCGCGACATTCGCCCTTTTAGGAGCCGCCGCGATGCCCTCGACTCTGACTGAAACCGCACCCGCCCCAACTCTCGCACACCCCTCTGCGCCGGACACTCCGGCGACCTCTCGAACCGAGATGGACGCCGCGGCGCACGACCTAAAGAGCGCCAAAGCCGCGTGGGTCGCCGTACCTCCCGCCGAGCGGGTCAAACTCTTGGCCGAGATGACCCGGCGCACGCTCCGCGTCTCCGAGCGATGGGCCGCGCTGTGCACAGAAGCCGAGGGGCTCACCCCCGGTCACCCCGCCTGGGGCGAGGAAGCGCTGGTCGGCCCCTACTTCATGCTGCGCAATCTGCGCCTGCTCGAAACCTCACTCACCGATCTCGCGGCGGGGCGCAAGCCGCGGATTCCCGGCCGGGTGCGCCGGCTCCCCGACGGGCGCGCCGCCGCACGGGTGTTCCCGTTCGATGTCTGGGATCGCCTGTTCTACACCGGGGTCACCGCCGAGATCCGGATGCAGCCGGGCGTCACGCCGGAAAACCTCGCGGCGACCCAGGCGGTCGCCTACGACCACCGCGAAGATCCGGGCGGTGTCTGCCTGGTGCTCGGCGGTGGCAATGTCTCCGGCATCGCGCCGATGGACGCGCTCTACAAGCTGTTCGTCGAGAATCGCGTCGTCCTGCTCAAGGTCCATCCGGTCAACGACTACATGGGGCCGATCTTGGCCGAGATCTTCGCGCCGCTCGCCGAGCGCGGGTTCTTCCGCATGGCCTTTGGCGGCATCGACGAGGGCACCTATCTCGCGAACCATCCCGAGATCGACGAGCTGCACATCACCGGTTCGGACAAGACCTACGACGCGATCGTCTTCGGCCCGGGCGCCGAGGGACAAGCGCGCAAAGAGCGCGACGCCCCCGTCAACACGAAGCCGTTCTCGTCCGAATTGGGCAACGTCTCGCCGGTGATCGTGGTGCCGGGCGAATGGAGCGAAGGAGACATCGCCTACCACGCCGAGAACCTGGTCACCCAGTTCACCAACAACGCCGGCTTCAACTGCAACGCGACGCGGGTGATCCTCACCTGGGCCGGCTGGCCGCAGCGCGAGCAGTTGCTCGCCGAAATGCGCCGTCTCCTCGGCCAAGCCGACCTCCGCCGCGCCTACTACCCCGGCGCCGCCGACCGGTTCGGCCGCTTCGCCGCAGCGCACCCGAAGATGGAGCAGTTCGGGACGCCCCAGAAGGGTGAGCTTCCGTGGGGGTTCATTCCCGGTGTTTCAACCGCGAACGAGAGCGACCTCTGTTTCAACCTCGAAGCGTTCTGCGGCCTGGCTTGCGAAGCGCCGATCGCTGCGGCCTCGCCTGCGGAGTTTGTCGCCGCGGCGACCCGGTTCGCGAACGATAAGATCTGGGGGACGCTCAACGTGACCCTCCTGGTCCACCCCGCATCGCGCCGCGACGGGCAGGTCGGCCGCGCGGTCGAATCTGCGATCGAAGATCTTCGCTACGGCACCGTCTCGGTCAACCACTGGGCCGGCATCGGCTACGGCGTCATCGTGACCCCTTGGGGCGGCTATCCCGGTCACCGGCGCAACGACATCCGCTCCGGCACGGGTTGGGTGCACAACACGCTGATGTTCTCCCAGATCGAAAAGACAGTCTTTCGCGCGCCGTTCCGGGTGATCCCGAAGCCGGTCTGGTTCCTCACCCACAAAACCGCCAACCGCCTGACCGCCAAGCTCGGCGCCTTCGAAGCCGCCCCCTCGCTCGCCAAACTGCCGGGGATTTTCGCGCTGGCGCTGCGGGGGTAAAGGATCGCCGTTCCGGCAAGACCGGCGACACCTCTACAGTGCAGCGCCGTGAAGACCCTCGAAGATCTCCTCGATCGCGCGCCGGAGCGCGTCCTCTTTTCCGCGATCGTCGGCAGCCGGGCCTACGGCACGGCGACCGCGGAGAGCGACGAGGACCTGCATGGGTTGTTCGTGCGCGCCCGGTGCCGCTCGGGAAGCTCGGTTGGGATCTCGTCCAGTATCATGCCGCGCGAGTCGAGCATGCCTAGGAGCTTTACCGCCTCTATGCCTACGGTCAAGAAGCGCGCGGGGTCTTTCGCGACAACGAGCCGCGGTGGGCTGGACCGCCGATGTAGTCGAACCTGGGTATACTGTCCCTGTGCGGTTCGCCTGGGATCCGGTGAAGGCGGCAACTAACCTCAAGAAGCACGGCGTCAGCTTTCATGAGGCGGCCTCCGTATTCAAAGATACACTTTCGACGACCTTCCCCGACGAGGAGCACTCGAAGGAGGATCGACGGGCCCTGACGATCGGGATGTCACAGAGCGGAAAGCTGCTGGTCGTAGCGCATTCGGAGAGGGGCGAGACGATCCGCATCATCAGCGCCCGCCCGACCACGAGGCGCGAGCGAGGTTTTTATGAGCATGGTTGACTCCCTGGACGACGATCTCCGCCCCGAGTATGACTTCGCCTCAATGAAGGGGGGCGTGCGCGGCAAGTACGCGGCGAAGCTCAAAGCGGCGAGCAATCTCGTCCTCCTAGAGCCGGAGATCGCTGCGGCTTTCCCTTCGGACGAAGCGGTCAACGAAGCCCTTCGGGGGGTCCTGACTACGACCCGGGCGGTCCGCCGGACGGGCGGGCTCTCTGAAGAATCGATTCAGCCGACGCGGGCGGGCAGCCGGAACAAATAGGACGTATCTAACCGGGCGGGGCCCCGTCAGAACGCCGAGGAAAGACCGCGATCGAAGGTCTTGATACGGCTTACTTCTCGCCGCTGGCAGCACGCAAGGTGAAGGAGGTCGCGGGCCTTCAGGCCAGGATGTCTCCCGGCCAAAGATCTGGCAAGCCGTACGTCCTCGACGGCATAGACGAAGACGTTCGTGTCGACGAAGATCACGCTCCGGCCGACCTGCCCGTCTTCGAGCGCTCCAGCGTAGCCAAGTGCTCCTCCCAATCGGGCTCACGACCGCTCTCTCGTGCATCGCACGCGGCGAAGAAGGCGTGCAGATCTACGGTGTTCGCAGCCGTGAGCCTGCTCGCTTGAGCCTTGAGGAGGGCATTCCCAGCTTCTCTCAGCCAAGTGCTCAACGAGATCCCTTGTCGCCTGGCGTAGCGCTGAAACCTCTGTTCCTCGTCTTCGTCGAGCAAGACCTCTACGCGGGTCATCAGTACCCCCTTCGATTCACGAATTACGCTCCCATACCCGCCCGCGAAGGTCAATCACTTCCTTTGTCCGATTTTTGTCCCATTCAACCCCTACTCCTTCCCCGGCAACACCTCCAACCGAACCGGATCATCCCGGTTCAAATAGCTCTCCCCCGCCACGTTCATCCCCGTCGCCTGGTAGTTGCGGTCGGCGCGCGCTCCCCAACCTTCGAGCAGGAGAAGGACGAGCGCCATGCCGCCGAGGACTCGGAGCGCGAGACGCGGCAGCGGCGCCTCGGCCGAAGGCAGAAGAGGCCGCGCGCGACGGACCACCCCCCAGAGCCCCACGAGCGCCGAGGCGATCAGAACGTTCCAGAGCGGCAGGTAGAGGAGCCCCTGGCGGGCGTAGCCGAAGAAGAGGCCGGTGGCGACGAGGCCCACTCCCGTGAGCAGGAGGACGACGAGTGCCCAGCGCCGCGGGCCTCCCTTGGAGGCGAGGCAGAACGCGAGGCCAAGGAGCGCGAGGGGCGCGGTGATCGGGAGGGCGCCCGAGCCATCGGGGAGGAAGACATCGACCGAACCGCGGGTGCCGGCCAGCCCTCCGGGTTGGTTCCATTGGGTCCAGCCGAGCCGGAGGGCGCCGAAGAAGCGCGCCCATTTGCGCAGGACCAGGCGGCCGAACGCTTCCGGGTTTTGCCGAATCCAGTCCCAGGCCATCCGATCGCCGTGGAGGAGGAACGCCAAGTGCTCGGGGTTCTCAAGATCGAGCACGCCGGAGCTGTTGGCCGAGGCCATCAGGGAGCGCGAGAAGGTGCCGTCCGCCCCGGCGTGGTTGGCGAGCGCCAGATTGATCGGGCCGTAGATCGTGATCGGCACGAAGGTCGGCAGAGGCTCCGCGGCGCCCTGGTGGGCGTTGACCGCGGAGAGGCGGACGGCGTTGCGGATCGTCCAAGGAGCCACGACCAGAAAGGCGCCGAGGAGGGCGATCCCCCACGGAAGAGGGGATGGGGCATTCGGTGATCGGCGAGCTGTCCAAACCCCCAGGAAGCCGACCCCGAGGAGCAGCGCTGCGACCAAGATCCCTTCGGCGCGAACGAGCGCGAGAAAGCCGAGCAGACACCCAAGTCCAAGCCCCTCGCGCCACGAGCCGGCCGCGGCACCCGGCGCGGCCAACGGGTGTTCGAGCCGCCGGGTCCAGATCCAAAGCGTGAGCAGCAGCAGCGTCCCCCATGTCCCTTCGGTGACCGGTGCCAGGTGAATCACATAGAGACCGAACGAGTAGAGCGAGAGCAGCGCCCCGCCGAGCGCCGCCATTCGACCGACATAGGTGTGCGCGACCGCATAGAGCAAACCGATCGAGGCGCTGCCGATCAGGGCGAGCGCCGCTTTGAGCGCGAAGAACGGCACCTGCGCGTCGGCCGCACCGGCCCCCAGCAGGGTGTGCAGCCCCGCGAGCAGCCAGGCGAAGCCGGGGGGGTGGAACGGAATCCCGTCGTCGTACATCTCCCCAGCGAGCAGCGCGCGGGCGTAGCGGAAGAAGGTTTCGGAGTCCCCTTCGTAGAAAATCGTAAACGGCCAGGTGCGGTCGCGGTTCGAAACGAGGAAAGCCAAACGGTGCGCCCAGGCGAGGAGGGTGAGCGACAGCGCGATCCACAGGTCGGCGCGCGAGCGGGACGCACTCTGCTTCGAAGCGAGAGCGTCCTTTAAGCGGGCCGCTCTCGGCCTCTGGGGTTCGGCGCGCTTCTTCGGGCTCAAGGGGCTTTCGGCTCGTCGGTCCGGCGGGATTGTCGTCAAACCATTGGGCCGCCGCACCGCACGACGGCCCAAGCAAGAGCAAAGAATTCTACGGTTTTACAGCGTACAAACCGGCCGGGCGCCGCAGGCGATGCCGTGGGCGGTGTAGGCGTCCCAGATCCGGCAGGCGTTCGGGGTGCCGTTCGCCAGGTTGCCGTCATCGTCATCCGCGGCCAGGAAGACCGTGTACCAGTTGGTCGAGGCACAGCCGTCTACGGTCGCCGCCGGATTGCACTTGCCCCCCGAGACGACCCGGTAGGCGCTCTTGCTCGGCGTCAGGCTCTTGTACCAGATTGAATCCATCGCGGCCCAACCGGCGGTCGTTCCGTAACGGGTGACCAACGATTGCGCGAGATCCCAGTTCGCCGAGCTCGCGATGTAGCTCTCGCAATGCCCCTCGTAGCCCATCGGCCCCTGGTACGCCGTGAAGAAATTCACCACGTAGGGGCAGGTGAAACGGTCGCAGTTGATGCCGTTGTTGTCCGCCACTGTGCTGGGTTTCGCGATCGTCTTGGTGCCCTGGAGCGAGAAGTCCTTGACGTCGCGGACTCCGGTGCAGGTCGTGCAGTTCGTGCACGGGACGCCTGGGCGGAAGTTCGGGCCGATGCAGCTGTCCTTGGTCTCCAGGAACGCGAAGGTGTCGCCCACCGCTTCACCGGTCCCCTTGTCGCTCGCGGCGCCGCCCGATTTGGTGTCCATCCCATGGCCCCATTCGTGGAGGAACACCGCGGCGATCTCGCCGGTGTTCGAGCAGCCGCCGCCGGAGCGGTAGAAATTGACCGTGGTGCCGTTCCAGAACGCGTTGCAGGTGTTGTTGATGTTCATGTTGGCGGTGAGCGTACCGTTCAACCAGCTGTTGGTCGGCAGGAAGGTGGCCGCTTTCCGGTTGATGTTGGTCAGGTGGTAGAAGCCCGACCGGGTCGCATGCGTGTTGCCCGCGCCGCCGACTCCGGGTGTCGTGCAATCGGTGCCGCCGCTGGTGCCGAACGCGAGGTCGCCGGTCGATGAATTCGACAGCGAGATCGAGCCGCAGTTGTCGGCCATCTTGATGTACTTGCCGTTGAGCGTCGAGGTCGCCGTGCCCCCGCCATAGGTGAAGTTGCCGCCGGCATCCGTCACTTTCACCGTGCCGTTCGTGACGTTGGCGGACGGCAGCCCGCGCACCACTTCCGGATCTGTGTTGGTGGTCGGATAGATCCCGCCGGTGACCTGCGCGTAGTCGTTCAGGTCTTGGAGGCCGAGCACCTTGCCGCTTCGCGCATCGACCACCGCGGCCCAGGTCGCGGCGTCCCCTTCGCGACGGAACACGAGTTTCCAGGCCAGGACGTGGCGATATCCCTTCCCAGGGGCGCCGACGAAGCGGGTCGCCGGGGCCTCACCGGCGGGCAGGGTCGGATAGATCCGGAGCTGGCCGGCATTCACGATCTCGGTCTTCTCGAACAGGCCGACGCCGAGCGCGCCGAGTGCTGCGGCGAAGGCGGCCTCGCGGCTGATCCGCGGCTTGGTGTCGAGGCGGATATCGGCGATTTTCTCGGCGCCGAGTTGAACGATGTTGCCATGGTTGATCCGGAAGAAGACGTTCGCTCCTTCCACCGGAACGCCCTTGTAGACTTGGCTCAGCTCGATCACCCAGAACTGGCCGTCGAGCCCGGCGCGGGCGCTGGCCGTCTCATCCAGGCGGAGCTGGCCCGGAGCGACCCGCAAGACTTCGGGGAACTCGGCCAGGAACGCCCGAACTTTTGACTCGACATCCTGGATCGTCAGCTCACCCGCGTGGCTGAGCTTCAGATCGTCGCGGGTCAGCCGATTGCCCTTGCCCGGCAGGAGCGGAATACCGACCCCTTCGATCAGGTTCGGCCGATCGCTGCGGGTGTCCATCCGGACTTCCCACTCGCCCGAATGGTGGGCGAAAAAGCGCTGGAACGAGGCGAGATCCGCCGCCTGACGCGCGCCCTTGCCGTAGATCTCCAGGGTTGGGGCCACATCGAGGCCCGGGAAGGCGGCGAACGAGCCCGCTCGGATCGTTTCGTGCGGCGGCACGATCGCCAAAGCGAACGACGGGCAGAGTACGGCGACAGCGACAGCAACGACACCCCATTTGGCGAGAGTCCTCACGTGCGTCTCCTCCTTGTCGGTTATGGAACCAGCTTGTAACAAGAAAGGTGCACGCAAGGCCTCAATTCGAGACGAGGAATCTAGGGAGGGGGCACGGGCGATCTACCCGGGGAATCTCTCCCTGCCGCTCAGTAGGGATTCGCGTTGATCACGCCATTCGTGACGTTCCGGAGGTAAAAACCGGAGACCGGTCGGGTGGCGAGGTTGAAGGTGCCACCCGGCAGAACTTTCCAGATCTTGAAACCGGAGTAAGTGAGCGGCGTGCCGGTCCGGCAGACTTCCGGGGCGTGATCGGCGAGCACGAAGTAGGCGGCACCACTCCCCATCACGGTCGCGAGACCGTTGCGGTCGACCACCACCGAGGTCGCTTCGTCCACCCCGATACCGAGCACGCTCGCCGCTTTGCCATCTTGGATCTGCCGCGCCAGGAACGCCATCGTTCGGCCCATCCGGTCGCGGGTGACGAAATGGCTGTCGGGAAACGTGTTCTGCAGGTGGTTCCAATGGAAGAAGTCGTAGGTGAACGTGACCGTGCGCCGGTACGGATTCGCCAGCGCTTCGCTCGACAGGACACTCCCCGCGCAGGCGTCGTAGGTGAAATCGCCTTGAATCGCGTGGCCCGCGCTGGTGCCCCCGACGGCGCCCCCTTTGGCGTAGACGAATTCGACCGCGGTCTCGACCCGGGTCCCTTTGAAGTTCTTCACGTAGTCGCACTGGTCGCCGCCGGCAAAGAACACCACCTCGGCGTTCTTGACCGTGGTTTCAACCGCTGCCGTGTTCGCGCTCGCGGCGCTCGTGATCACCAAGGTCTCGACCGAATCGACGCCGTTCATCGCCGCCACCGACGCGTTGTAGCCATCCGAGCCGGTCGAGCGCAGGATCACCACGTCGATCTTGGTCGAGCAAGAGGTGCAGCCGCGCGCCTGGTCCACCATCCACTGAATCGCCGCGTCGACATCGAGCCCGCCGCCCCCTAAATCGTGCGCGGGTCCGGTCAACGAGGCCACCGCATCGGCCGCGTTGCCGGTGAGATATCGAGTCAACTTCGCCTCGGCCGGTCCCGCCAAGCTGACCAGAAGACAGCACAACGCGACGCCCCACCACCCGGATCGATTCATTGGGAGCCCTTTCGTCGAGAGTATCTGCAAGGATTCATACCACACGAACGGTGGATCTCCGAAGGCCACCACCTCGGCAAAGCGGGAGTTCAAACGAGCTAGTTCACATACCCCAACGACTTCAGGTGCTGCTCCTGGACCTCGCGCTCCTCGGCACTCAGGTCGCCGGTTGCGACGGCTTCGTCTTCCTCGTGGTCGGCGCGACCGGCATCGCGGGCGGAGTGGATCGACGGCTGCTCCCAGTAGGCCCAGCGAACGCCGTCGGAAACAGCCCCTTCGATCTCGACGCAGAGGCGGACCGGGCGAAGAGAGAAGGAGCCGAGAGGGATCGTCCGCCGACGCCAGGTAGAACCGTCGGCGCCGACGGATTCGCGCAGGAGGATGACCTCCTTGGACGTGCCGGCTGCCGTGAGGTGCATTGTGAAGACCGGCGGATCGACCGTGCCGTTCCACTGCGCGGCATCGACGCCAAACCCCACCTCGGCGCGCGCGCCGAACGGCAGCACGAGATCGCTGCAAACGCTTTCCGCGGCGAGCACGGTGTGCGGTTTCCCGTCGATCGCAACCTCCGTACGCGCGCCTTTCCGGGCAAAGCGATAGGCGTCGCGATCGACCGTGCGGTAACCCCGGGGCGGAACGATCGGCCGCGGGGTCGGCCAGTCGAGGCGTGCGAGCTGGGGGCAGGCGTCGCGAGCGACCCGCACGGCGCGGACCGGCTCGTACGGGGGCGCCCATTCCCAGACGACCTCGCCTACACGGGTGATCTCGAAGACGCGCCCGCCGCGGGTGGAGGTAACCAGGGCGTTGCCGTTCGGCAAGAGCTGCTGCAGCCCACCCGTAGGGGTAAAGAAACCGGGCGCGCGATAGCGCCAGGAAACCTTGCCGTCGCGCGGATCGATCTCCAGGATTTCGCTCTGGCGATCGGAGGCGAAGCTCTTCTGCCGGTTGTTGAAGACTTGGATCTTCCCCGGCTCGGGGTAACCCGGTCCGTTCATCACCGCTTCGTGCTGGCGGTCGAGGCCCTCTCGGAACGACCAGACGACCTTTCCGGTCGCGCGATCGACGATGAAGATCGCGTTCAGATTGCGCGCCGACAGAAGCAAATTCCCCGGCCGAAAACGCGCGTCGCCTGCGGCAAACCAGGGGTTTTGGGGGAGCTCTTGCAGTGAATTGATGTGCGTGAGGTCGCTCGGGTGCTTGCCGCCCGACGGCACGAGGGAGCCGACATGCTCCTCCGCGCGCCAGGTCCAGACGGCGCGCCCCTGCCGATCCACTTCGAACAGTGTGTCCCCTTTGGCGTGCTCTTCTTTTCCGAGCACCAGGGTGTTGCCGTTCGCCAGGCGGATCACGTCGTGGTGCGGAAAACCGTTGGGTACGTTCCACTCCCAGGTCGGCCGCCCCGCCCAGTCGTATTCGACGACCTGGTGCCCCAGGCCGATCCCGAGGATCGAACCGTCGGCCAACAGGCGCACGCGCGATTTGATCCGCGCCGCGCGCCAGGCGTGAACCGGCCGGCCGTTCATGTCGAGCAGAATGGGGATCCGCAGATCATGCAGAGTGAGCGTGTAGCCGTTCTCGGCGCGCGCCGGGTCGTAGCGGGTCACCCAGGCGGTTTCTACGGGGCGTCCCCGCGGCGCGCTCTTCGGTATCGGCGGACCGGCCCCCGAACCGCCGCAGCCGAACGCGAGGAGCGAGCCGAGGGCCAAAGCGATGAGATTGTTTCGATGCATGGGTGAGGACGAGTCGGGACTTGGCCGGAGATGATAGCGACGTCGAGAGAGAATTGCCGAACGCTGTCGCTTTCCGACATGCTCGTTCGTCGTTCCAATGAGACGGCAAAGGAGCCGGTTCAACCAAGGAGAGAGCCGATGCGCGTGATGGTGTTCCACAAAGGCAATGAGGACATGGAAAAGAGCATAACCGCCCCGACGCCCGAGATGCTCGAGGCGTTCGCGGCGATGGACAAGTTTACCGAGGAGCTGGTCCAGGCCGGCGTCTTCATTGCCGCCGCGGGCCTCAAGAACGGCGCCGAGGCCAAGCGCATCGTTTTCGAAGGTCGCTTGCCGCAGGTCATCGATGGGCCGTTCGCCGAGAGCCGCGAGCTGGTCGTCGGCTTCTCGATCTGGGAGGTCAAGGACATGGACGAGGCGCTGGCCTGGGCGAAGCGTGCCGCCAATGCCATGCCGGGAAAGGGCGAGATGGAAATCCGGCCGTTCTACGAGGCGGAGGATCTGGCCGAATTCATGACGCCCGAGGAGCTCGCGGCGCCCCGTGACGGGGAGCGCGGGAAGCTCGGCGTCGCCTGATACCCCTCGCCCAACACCGCCAGCTGCCGCCGGCTTGTCTCCCTTACGGCCTTGGCCCAAAATGCGGTGTGCCCGCAAGCGAGACGCACCAGGCGATCGAAGCGACCTTTCGCATTGAACGGGCCAGGCTCATCGCGGGCCTGGCCCGCGTGGTGCGCAATGTCGACCTCGCGGAGGAGTTCGCGCAGGACGCGCTGGTCGTCGCCCTGTCCGAATGGCCGAGGACCGGCGTTCCGGCCAATCCGGGCGCCTGGCTGATGACCACCGCCAAGCGGCGCGCCATCGACGCACTCCGGCGCGACAAGATGCGCGAGCGCAAGCACGAGGAGATCGCCCGGACGCTGGACGAGACGTTCGACGGCGGGACGCAAGCGATCGAAGCGGCCATGGATGACGATCTTGGCGACGAGCTGCTGGGCCTCATCTTCACGGCCTGCCACCCCATGTTGTCGCCCGACGCGCGCGCGGCGCTCACCCTGCGGGTGGTCGGCGGCCTCTCGACCAACGAGATCGCCCGCGCCTTCCTGTCGAGCGAGGCGGCGATCGCGCAGCGTATCGTCCGCGCGAAGAAGGCGATCGCGAAGGCCGGATTGACCTTCGAGGTACCGCGGGGCGCCGAACGGGCGGCGCGGCTGCCCTCGGTGCTCGAGGTCATCTACCTCATTTTCAATGAAGGCTATGCGGCCACGGCGGGCGACGACCTTGTCCGGCCGGACCTGGCCCAAGAGGCGCAACGGCTCGGCCGCATCCTGGCCGGACTGATGCCCGAGGATGCCCCAGAGAATGCGGAAGTGTTCGGCCTCCTCGCTCTGATGGAGATCCAGGCGTCGCGCCACGGGGCGCGCACCGGGCGAGACGGCGCCGCCATACCGCTCACGGAGCAGGATCGCGCGCGCTGGGACCCTTTGCTGATCCGCCGGGGCCTCGATGCGTTGGCCCGCGCCGAAGCGCTGGGCTCAAAAGAGGACGAAGCGGGCCCCTATGTGCTGCAAGCAGCACTCGCCGCCTGCCACGCCCGCGCGGCCCAAGCCGCCGATACCGACTGGCCGCGCATCGCCGCGCTCTATGACCGGCTGCGCGTCGTGGCGCCCTCGCCCGTGGTCGATCTCAATCGCGCGATCGCCCACAGTATGGCCTTCGGGCCCGAAGCGGGCCTCAACCTGTTGGACGAGATCGCCGACCACGCCGCCCTTCGCCGCTATGCGCCCTTGCCCGCGGCGAGGGGAGACTTTCTGTTCCGGGCCGGCCGGCTGGCCGAGGCGTGCGCCGAGTTCCAGGCGGCGGCGAAGCTGACCCGCAACGCGCGGGAAAGGGCCTTCCTCCTCGCCCGGGCGGACGCCTGCGAGGGCAGGCGCTGAATCCTCCTACCAAGACACTACCCGGCAAACAGGCCCGGCATCGCCGCCGGCCACTCAGAGGATCTCGAAGCTCGAAGCGCCCGATCGGGAAGTCCTGCCACGGGCTGGGTTTCAATCCGCGCCCCTACAATGGGGGCGACAACGTAGAGTCCGGTCGAGGGGACGACGCACCAACCTCGGCGATGCGATTGCGAAGCGCTGCAGCAGTTCAGTCAGCACGTGATGCCTCGCGGGCTAGCGCCGCGCCTCCAGGCTCAGGAAGTTGCGCAGCAGGTCCCGGCCCTCGTCGGTGAGCACGGACTC
>JANNIH010000084.1:0-15420 GCA_031404815.1 Holophagales bacterium
GGATGTCGTCGGCGAGCATGCTGCGCGAGAGATCGAGCGCGATGATGATTTCGCGCGATTGATCGAACGAAGGTTCTTCGATGCGGCCCCATTGAGGGCGGGCGAAGGCGACGATGGCGAAGGCGAGTCCTAGGTAAAGGCTGGCTCGTACCACCGGTGCCCTGGCCCGGCGCAGTGGTGTTCTGACTCGTACCACCGGTGCCCTGGCCCGGCGCAGTGGTGTTCTGGCCCGTACCACCGGTGCTCTGGCCCGGCGCAGTGGTGTTCTGACTCGTACCACCGGTGCCCTGGCCCGGCGCACCGGTGAGCCGACACGGGCCACTCGGCCCGGGGCCGGAACGACCGGTGTCGCGGGGCGCCCGCCCCTCATGCTCGTCCGACTCGCAAGGCCGCGAGCGCCTTCCGGGCCTGGCGGCCAGTCTGTAGCCCTCGAAAACCTTGCGCAGACCGAGCACCCTAACCTTTGCGGCCCTCTAGCTCGCTCGGAGGAGAGAGTCCGGCAGCGACCCCAGTGCATTGGAGGCGTGATACAGATCGACCGCCTTCTGCGCGTTGAGCCAAAACTCGGGAGAGGTCTGAAAGGCTGCGCCCAGTTTCAATGCCATTGCCGGCGTCACGCCCGATTGGCCATTGACGATCCGGTTGATCACCTTGACGTCACAGCGCAAGTGATCCGCCAGCCGCTTCTGGGTCAACCCGAGCGGTTTCAAAAACTCTTCCGAAAGGATCTCGCCCGGACTCGTGGGCTCCCTCCTGCGCAGCATAGTTCGTCTCCTCAGTGGTAGTCGACCACATCAACTTCGGTCGGGCCTTCCTCAGTCCAGCGGAAAATGACGCGCCACCGGTCATTGATTCGGATACTGTAAAACCCGGTCAGGTTGCCTTTCAACGCTTCCAGCCGATTGCCGGGGGGCGACCGGAGATCCTCGAGTCGATGGGCGTAATCGAGCACGTCCAGCTTCCGTTCGACGACCTTGGCGATCCCGAACCATCCAGCCCTCTTCGGAGCTGGGCCTCCGATGAAGAATGTCTCGACCTCGACATCGGCGAAGCTCCGAATGGCCATCCCTTCTCAGTATACCTCATGAAGGTATGCCGGCCGTAGTCTCAGCCGTCGGTGTTCGGAACGTCACTCGGGGACCCGACGGAGACCAAGCACCTCGTCGAGGAACTCCCCGGTACCCTCCGGGCCGGTGACCTCCAACGACGACCGTCGGGTCACGCCGAGAGGCTCGTCAGGTAGGGCCTCATGACCGTGCGCATCCTAAGAACGTCCGCGGCGTACCCGATGGCATCGGCGGTGGCTTTCCGGCTGGCAATTCCGTCTTGCAGGGCTTCGAGGGCGATATCGAGGCCGATCTTGTTTCGGTAGCGGAAGCAATCGACGATGGTTCTCGCCGGTGTGGTGACTCGAACAGGAACGCCTTGAAGAACGACCTCATGAATGCCGTAGGTGAGGGCTTCGCCCGAGAACCGGACCAGGCGCACAGGGAGATCGGTAAATGCCGGCTTGTGACGCTGGTTTAGACGGTTTGCTTGGAAAGGAAGTCAATCGCGATGGGAGCCGCCATGACGGCCTTGGAGACGACCGGAACTACTCCCTGGAGGACGGAGAGCCATACGGTGACCAAGCATAAGGTCGTGCCTGATGCTGGATTCGCGCGACCCAGGATTTGCCGTGACGGGTCTTCGGGTTCCCTCAACGCTGCAACTGCACCGCTTGATGACGGCTTCGGACACTCTCCTCCGGAGGCAGCTCGGGCATCTTTCTCCGGAGCTAGAGGAGCGGGTCGCCAGAGGCCTGCGCAGCCTTTTCGGACTGGCCTAAAGACTCCGCGCGCCACCACACAAGAGACCCTGTCAAAGCTGGAAGCAGCTGGCCGCGTCATCCCTCACCCTTGGTGTCGAGAAGGTAGCGGCTCACAGGTCAACCTTGCGACCTGGCTCGACCGGGCGATCGGAAATAGCGTCAGCGCCGACGAGCGGCGAGCGTCGAAGCGCTTCGAGGATCCCGCCTCGGCTCCAAGGTCCGCCGGCCGGCCAGGCATGAGTAAAGGCTGTGCCCTGCCGAACGGCATCGAGTGGAGGGAGAAGGAAGGTGCGAAGCTCTGGCAGAAGGGCGCGGGCGGTCTCCACGCTGGCCTCCAGGTGCGCTCGCCGGGCGAAGGCTCGAAGGTGCGCGACGCGGTTCGCCTCCTGCCAGAATTCGTCGGTCAAGCCGATCGGGATCTCGGTCGGCACGCGTGTGCCTCGTTGCTCGAAAGTTCTGTTGATGGCTTGCACCACACGTTCGCCTTCGAAGGCAAAGCGGCGCGAGAGGTAGTGCAGATCGAAGAAGTCTTTGATCCGGCTATTGGCGATCCCATGCACGATCATCGCTTCGAATTTCTCGGCGATCACCGTTTCCGGGGCGTAGGCGAGGATCTGCGGCGCCGGTTGGTCGAGAAAGGTCGGATAGGTGGCTTGCTGTGGAAGAGGCCAAGCCACGCCGGTTCCGATGTCGATTTGCAGGGGCAGGCGCGCCTGGCCGAGGCGAGAGATGAGGCTGGCCCTGAACCCGGCATCTTCTTGGTCCGCTCGAATCGGCACCAGGCGGAGCTCCCGGGCATCGAACGTGACGCCATCGTCCTCGACCTTGGTGGCTGCGACCGCTCGGATGCCATCCTCGATTGCCTTGAGCGCAGTGCGTGGCGATTGCCAAAGGAGATCGAGGTCGACCGTTGCTCGGTACGGTTGGTCTGCCCAAAGGCGAAGGAGCACCGCACCTTTGAGCGCGAAGGTTTCTCGCAGGTCGGATTCGCCGAGCCGGTAGAGAAAGCGTTCGAGGAGATATCCCTGGAGGACGATTTGAAAATCCTCGCCCTTGGCTCGGGCGTGGTTGAGCAGCCGTTGGTGAACCGACTGGGCGATGCGTGGATCCGCGGCACGATTCACAGGACCGCCTCCAGATAGGGCCGGATCACCCGGCCGACGCGATTGATCAGGGCGAACCTCCACAGATCGTCGGCGCCGCCTCGGTAGACCCGGAGATAGTCGCGCAGCGCCTCGACCGCCACATCGGTACCGATCTTGTTGCGGAACTTGAAGCAGTCCGCGACGGTCTTGGCCGGGGAGTAGATCCGAACGGGCACTCCGTCGATGGTGTGGGCTTCGATGCCCTCGGTCCAGGCGGAGCCCGAGAGGTGGATCACGTGGATCCGGAATGGCGGCGCGCTCGGTCGCCACGCTTTGCTTTCGAGGGCAACCCAGACCTCGGGGGGATTCTGGGTGGTCAGGCCGTGAAAGCGGAGCGCGGAGAGCAGGCAAATCACCCCTTGCGGGACCACCTTCGCCACTTCGGCGAGCGAGCGATGAGCGGAGCCCGTGGCGTCGGGAAGAGTGTAGAGGCCGCGGCCGATTCGGATCAGCTCTCCGCGGGCCGCGAGGCGGTGAGCGTTTTCACGCGGTATACCGTGCGCGATCAGGTCCCGGGGGCGCAGTACCCCAAGATCTTGGGCCAGATGGCGAATGCGGGAGTCGAGATCTGGAAGTGGGCGCATGGTCTCAAAACCTCGGTACTTGCATACAACTACCGATGAATTGTGCCTCGCGCAAGTGCGGGGGTCAACAGTGCAAAGTGCCGGCACCTGGCGCGAAGTGCCGACGTTTCGTCCTACTGGGCCCGCCCCCCCTACCCCGGCACCAACCCCTTGGCCCGCGCCTTGCGCTCGTAGTTGGTCTCGCGGTCCAGCACGTCGAGGGTTTGGAAATAGAGGGCGTCGGCTTCGGCGTGGCTGTTGGCGATCGCGGTCACTCCGAGCTTGCCGAATTCGGAGACGGCTCCGATCAGGTGGAACAGGACGCCCGAGTCTTTGGCGTGGCTGTAGTGGAGGCGGTTGTCGGTGAGGATCTCGATCAGGTCCTCGGGGATCAGGCCGCGGTACGCCTCGGACTGGAGGTTGTCGGTCGCGCGGTAGAACTTCTGCGCGCCGGTGGGGGAGATGAATAGGCCGGATTCGGAATCGATGCTGCCGCCGGTCAGGAACTGGAGCGCGAGGAACGGATGGGTCGTGCCGCCCATGCGCAGGTTGATCTCGAGCGCGCAGCAGTCCCACGGATCGGTCTCCTGATCCCGCCAGACCAGAAAGTCCACCGCGAAGCGGCTGACCACGCCGTGGCGTGCCAGGACCTCGCCGATCCGGAGCGCTTGGCTCTGAATGTAGCGCCGGTAGTCGTCATGCGCCGGGAATTTGCAACCGAGAAACACCTGGTCGCTCGGGCCGCCGAGGATCTGGTCGTGGGTCGAGATCGGCAGCACTTCGCCGTGCGGGCTGATCCGCAGCTGCACGGAGGGGGAGGCTTTCACCTTCCCTTCGATCCACTCCTCGACGATCCCCTGCATGCGGCGGTACTTGTCGAAGTAGCTGTCAAAGTGCTCGGAGGCGACCGAGAACTCGAGGTTCGCCAGCTCGCGCCGGATCGCCTCGGGGCTGCGCTCTTCCGGATAGCGGAAGACCGCGTTGCCCTCGCCCGAGAAGCTGTCGTTCAGCTTGACCACCGCGCGGCGGATGCCGGGGCGCTCACGGTCGAGATCGACCAGCGCCGCGGCGACGTCCGCCTCGTCGCGCAGGTCTTCCTTCCCTAGAGGGAGTGCCACACCGGCTTCGCGGAACGCCCGGCGGCTGCCTGACTTGGTGCCCAGGTGGGCTAGATCGGGGTCGGCGCCGTTCATCGGGATGCCGAGCAGGACCGCCAGGCGGCGCTCGAACGGGGTCGAGTTGAACACCGTGAGATAAGCGCGCGAGGTGTCCTGGATCCCTTCGCGGATCCGCTCGATCAGCCGCGGGCGTTCAAGGATCTTCTCGGTCAGCGACCGGGGCGAGGCGTCATAGGCGCAGAGCAGCGTCAGGCGCGACTTGGCATGGCTCGCCGGAATGCCCGCGAGCAGGTGGAAGTAGTAGTCCAGGATCATCGGGTGGATCGGTTCCGACGTCACGTAGACCACCCGCGCCCGCGGGTTGCGCAGACGGATCAGGAGGAACAGCAGCCGCTCCTCGTAGAAGTTGGCACCGGCGAGTTTCATCAGCTCGCTCTGGTCGAGCGTGAGCGACGGCACGACGACGGAGGTGTGCGGCTCCTCGTCGCGCATGGTGAGCGCCTCCCAGACTTCGAGCAGCCGAGGCTGAATCTCGCGAAACATCTCGCGCTCCAGCTCGGGTGAGAGGTCCGAAAGAAACGGCGGCTTCGGAATCATCGGGTTCCTCCCAGCACGACCGCGCCACGCCCCGAAGGTTTCATGCCGTTCTCCTCATACCAGTTGTTCCATACCTCGGCGTCGGGCTGCGGCGAAATCGACCTCGTGCGAATCGAGGTTGCAAGCGGGGAACGAGATCGGCTCCAGCGCCTGATCTTCGTGGAGGTCGATCGAGAGGCCCAGACCTTCGGCGCGCAGCCGGATCTGCCGATAGAGGAAGTAGCGCAGCGGCGCGAGCAGCGTGTGGTTCGAGGTGAGCTGGAGCAGGTAGTCGCTGTCCTCTTCCGGGTGGACCCGGGTGAGGATTTCGCGCCGTTCCGCCGCCCACTGCTTGGAGACTTCGCCACGCTCCACCCGGCGCTCCAAGATCAGCATCTGGCGGGCGCGGTTGATGATCTCGGGGTGGTGGTTGACGCCGAAGATGCGTGGCATCACGCCCGCATCATCGCGGTCGAACTCGAACATAGTGAGCGCGTCACCCTCCGGGCCGCCGACCCCCAGCGTCTCGTAGCCGATCGCGGTACCGCCGCCCGGGAAAGCGTCCGGGTTGGGGATCAGATCGAACAGCCGGTTGTCCAGGATGCGCAGGCGCGAGCCGCCGATCTCGTTATGAAATCGGCGAAACCAGGGGTGTTCAATCGCCGCCGGAGTGAGCATGTTCTCGAGCACTCCCGTGCTCTTGCCCCCCTTTTCGGGCGAGCGCAGCACCGGCCGGGCGATCCCCGACCAGTCGCACAGGACGCCGAAGGTGTGGCAGACCGCGAGCAGTGCAGCCGATCGGTCGGCCAGGATGCGGTCGAACAGCTCGAAGGTCGGCGCGCGCCACGAGGGGTCTTCGCGCAGCCCTTGTGAGTACTCCTCTTGCCCGTCGTTTTGCGCCGGGTCGATGTGGCCGGGGCCGCCGGTGCCGAGGTAGAGCGCGAACCGTCCGCCCGGTGGTTCGGGGAGCGTGGCGCTGCCGCGGACATCAAAGGAGATCGCTCGCACGCGGAGGCCGAGGCGCGAAAGCTCGGGGGAGAGGTCGCAGGAGGCATCGACCAGCGAAGCGACCAGCGAATCGTGGCCTAGGTTCGGCCAGCCGTGGTTCATGTCGAGCACGGCGACGTCGATGGTGTGCGGATCGGCCGCCGGCAGGTTCGCCTCGCCCTCGATCCGGAGGTAGCGGTAGCCCGACTCCGCGCCGCGGGCCGGGCAGTCGGTGATGCAGTATTCCTTGCCGTAGCGTCGTTTGAGCTGGCAGTTGACGGGCATGCTTCCGGTGTCCGGGTTGGTCGAGGCTCGTTAGTTCTTCCGACTCTATCGTCCGCCGCGCGCGCCGTCCACCCATTCCTCTCCGCGAAACGACTCTCGCATGTTATCGTCGTCCGCCTATTGCTCTCCGGAGGTCATTCATGCGTAACCTTTCGCTGTTCATCGTGGCTGCTTTGTGCGCGTTCGCGACCGCTGCGGCCCGAGCCGATGTCTCCTGGCCGACCCTCGATCAGCAGCTGACCAAGTCGCCGGTCGCCATCGCCGCTGGCAGCGCGCTCGCGCGGCTGATCTTCGAAAACCAAGATTTCTCCATGCTTCGCGCCGACGAGGCGAAGGACCTGCGCGGCCTGCCGCCCTGGATCCGGGTCTGGTGGCGCAAGGAGCATCCGGAGGTCGCCTATACGAAGGAAGATCCGACCGGCGGCTATCCGCTCGTGCTCAAGGAGATCTGGGAGTGGATGCTCCATCACCAAGATCTGGAGCCGGGGCAGGCCGAGCCCGATCGCGCTCCCGGTGAAGAACTCGAAGGGGACGCCGCGACCGTGAGTGGCGAGCTGCGCGTCTCCGGAGCACAGACGACGCCCCGAAGCGAATCGGATATCCGGGTCAACTATTTCGACCCGACCAAGATCATCAGCGCCAGCAACAGCATCGTGGGCGGTGGCCACCAGGCGCAGTTCTTCTCGACCGACAGCGGCGTCACCTGGGGTCAGACGACGTTGCCGTTCACCGGTACCGACACCTCGCACTCCGACCCGACGGTCGAGTGGACCTCGGACGGCAGGGCTTGGTCGAGCACCCTCGGCATCGTCGGCGGCACGCTGCGCCTGCGCAACTATGTCTCGCTCGACAACGGCGCCACCTGGACGTTCGAAGCGACCCCTTCGGCGGCGCAGACCAACGTCGACAAGCAGCTGGTCTGGGCGGATCACAGCTCGACCTCGCCGTTCAAAGACAACCAGTACGCGATCTGGCACAACGGCGCTCCGGCTTTCATGAGCACCAGGAACGCCGTCACCAACACCTGGGGCGCGCCGATTCAGGTGAGCGCCGCCGAATCGACCGGCACCGCGATCGGCAACGACGCCAAGACCAACGCGTTCGGCGATGCTTTCGGCTTCTGGCCGACCACCGGCAACGCCCGCGTTTTCGTCACCAAGTCGACCAACGGCGGTACCTCGTGGGGCACGCCGGTCCAGGTTGCAACGACCTTCGACACCTTCGACATCGGTTGCCCTGCGTTCAACAACCGGCGCGCCCTGATCTACATCTCGGGCGGCGCCTATCGGACGGTGACCAAGAACCTGGTCTACGCCGCCTGGAACGACCTGTCGGGCGAGGCCGGTTGCACCGCGCCGGCCAACGAGCCGGGCGCCAACGCCGCCTCGACCTGCAAGATCCGGATCTGGTTCAACCGCTCGACCGACGGCGGCGCGACCTGGGAAGCGAAGCGGATGGTCAACAACCAGGCGGGCTTGAACGACCAGTTCAACCAGGCTCTGGTGGTCGACGAGACGACCGGTGCGCTCGGCCTGATCTACTACGACACGGTGGGCGACGCGGCGCGCAGGAAGACCGACATCTGGTACCAGTCGTCGTTCACCGACGGCGTCAGCTGGAACGCACCGGTCAAGGTCACTTCGATGCAGACCGACGAGACGACCGGCGGGCAGGACAGCGGCAACCAGTACGGCGACTACAACGCGCTCTCGGGCATCGCCGGCACCTTCTGGCCCTCCTGGACCGACCGCCGCGCGGGCGCCCGGGAAGAGATCTGGACCGCGAAGGTGCTCGACGGAGCCTGCACCTTCCCCGGCGCGCCGACGATCGGCACAGCCACCGCGACGGCTCCGAACCAGATTCAGGTGACGTTCGCCAACGGCGCTCCGGCCTCTTCGGTGTTCAACGTCTACCGCGCGATCGGCACCTGCGCCGCGCCCGGCCCGTTCACCCGCATCGCCTCCGGCATCGCGGGCAGCCCCCATCTCGATACCACCGTGTCCGGTTCGATCACTTACGCCTACCGGGTGGCGGGGGCCGATGCCACGAACACCTGCGAGTCTCCCCAGTCGGCCTGCGTCGAGGCGACCGCGACCGGCGTCTGCACCCTGCCGCCGACGTTCGCCGGGGTCGTCTCGGTGACCAATGGCGCCACCTCTCTCTGTTCGATCGGCGTCGCTTGGGCGGCAGCCACCGCGCAGTGCGCGGGTCCGGTGACCTACAACGTCTACCGGTCGACCACCTCGGGCTTCGTCCCGATGGTCGCGAACCGGATCGCGGCGGGAGTCTCCGCTACCTCGTTCAACGACCCGGGTCCGCTGATGAACGGCACCACCTACTACTACAAGGTGCGCGCGGTCGATGCGGGCAACAGCGCCGAGGACACCAATACGGTCGAGAAGAGCACCGCTCCAACCGGACCGGTCGCGGTCGCCAATTTCACCGAGACCTTCGAAGCGGTGGGCGGCTTCGACAACTCGGGCTGGACGCACATGGCGATCGCCGGGGCGAACGACTGGACCCTGTCGACGGCGCAGAGCCAGACCCCCACGCATTCGTGGAATTCGGTCAGCCTGCCGTCGGTTTCCAGCCGCGTGTTGGTTTCGCCGGGCTTCGTCGGCCAAGCGGGGACGACGCTCTCGTTCTTCCACACGTTCGCGTTCGAAAGCCCCACGTCCTGCTTCGATGCCGGCACGCTCGAAGTCTCGACCAACGGTGGGATGACCTGGACGGTCATGCCGGACGCGAACTTCACGGCGGGCGGTTTTACCGGCACGGTCTCTTCGAGCTTCTCCAACCCGATCGGGGGCAAGCGCGCCTGGTGCAACGGCACGATCGGGCCGATGACCCAGGTGAGCGTGAACCTCGCCTCGCTCTCCGGCCAGGCCTTCAGGCTGCGCTGGCACGAAGGGGACGACTCGAGCGCGCTCGCTACGGGTTGGTTCGTCGACTCGGTCTCGCTCACCAATGTCGGCAGCGCGAGTGTCTGCGCGATGCCGGTGTCGCTCTCCGGCTTTACGATCGAGTAGTACAACAGGGTGGCTCCTTCCTCTCGCGGCCCCCGGCGAAATCTTCGCCGGGGGCCGTTTCGATTTGACGCCACGAACTGCGAACTGATAGAAGCACACGTTAAATTCACCCGTACCGACAGGGGAAGCCGATGAACCGAACGACCCGGAGCCTAGCCGGGCTCGCGGTTTTGGTTGCAGCGCTGCTTGCAACCACCGCTGAGGCCCAAATCACCCAGAGCCACGATGCCGGCCCGCTCGGCCGCTTGACCACCCTCGCGGAGGCGCTGAGCCCACCCCCCTCGGTCGCTTTGCTCGATTCAGCCTCGGCCGGGATCGCCGTCGGCGTGACCGACGCCTGGGGCGGGTTTCAGGCCGCGGCCGGCGGCACCTGGGTCGGCTATGTCGACAGGCGTAGCGGCTACCTGGAGTTCGCGGAGGGTTCCGGCTATCCCTGGATTCCAGGTGCCGGCAACCGTCTCAGCGACGTGGAGATCGCGCCGTTTCTGGGCGACTCCCAGCAGGTCGATCTCGCCTCTCTCGACCGCATCGCGCGCGATTTCTACTCCAAGGTCTCCTCGTTACTTGGCGTTGCCGCCACCGACCTCAAGTTGTCGGAAGGGCGATCAGGGCGGATGGCGGACTATCTTTGGTACGTCGATTACGACGTCTACCGCGGCGGCTGGAAGATCGAAGGCGCCAGAGTGATGTTCCGGATCAACCACGGCAACCTCGTTCAGTTCGGCTCCGAGGGCGTACCCCCGCCGAACATCCCTGCGCCCTTCCCACGCCTCACGCGCGAGGAGGCGGTGCAGGCGGTAGCGAGCTACATCGGCGGCTTCAGCGGTGCCGATACCCTGATCGACTCCGGCGCGCTCAAGATGATGACCCGCGCACGGATCGACCCCGCCGCCGCCGATCGCTTCCAGCTCGGCAAGGGGTATGGCCTGCTGCCGGTCTGGGAGATCGTGTTCCGCCGTAAGGAGACGATCGGCACCTGGCGCGCTCGGGTGGACGCTTTGACCGGCAAGGTCGTGGAATTCGGCGATGTCAACGAATATGCCCAGGCCAAAGGGGGCGTCGTCCTGGTGCAGCCCTCGCTCGGCGAGACAGCCAAGCCGGTGCCGTTCACCAATATCTCGACCGGCGGCTTCACCAACTCGGCCGGTGTCTATACGTTCACGAACGCCGCGACCACCTCAGGCTTGAATGGCCAGTACGTCCGTCCGGTCGACACCTGCGGTGCGATTTCGCTGGCCGCCGACGGTTCGGGCAATTTCGACTTCGGCACCTCGGCAGCGAGCGACTGCTCGACACCCGGTTTCGGCGGCACCGGCAACACGCGCTCCTCGCGCACCCAGTTCTACTGGGTCAACCGGGTGAAGGAAGTCGCCCGCGGCTGGCTCCCCGCCGCGTGGCTCTCTGCGCAGCTGACCACCAACGTCAACCTGAACCAGACCTGCAACGCCTATTGGAACGGCGCGACGCTCAACTTCTTCAAGTCGGGCGGCGGTTGCGGCAATACCGGCGAGCTGCCGAGCGTCTCGCTCCACGAATACGGCCACGGATTCGACAGCAACGACGGTACGGGTGCCCCGCCGGAGAACGGCAGTGGCGAGACGGTCGGCGACTGGACCGCTTCTCTCGCCACCCACCTCTCGTGCATCGGCTCGGGTTTCCGCGCCACCAACTGCGGCGGCTACGGCAACGCCTGCACGGCCTGCACGGGGGTCCGCGACATCGATTGGGCGAAACGCACCGCGAACACACCGTCCACGGTCCAAAACTTCACCCAGACCACCTGCCCGCAGCCGACCAACAACCCCAACTACGTGGGTCCCTGCGGTCGCCACGCGATCGGCACCGGCATTACCGCCAATCGGCGCGAGGGGCACTGCGAGTCCTACATCTCGTCGCAGGCGCTCTGGGACCTCGCGGCCCGCGACCTGCCGAGCCCAGGGAGCGGCGGCGCCTGGTCGATCTCCGACCGGCTCTGGTATCTGACCCGCGCGACCACCACCAGCTTCTTCGCTTGCAACACGACCCCGGGGACCTGGACCTCCGACGGTTGCGCGGCAGGCACTCTGTTCCGGACCTTCCGGGTCGCCGATGACGACGATGGCAACCTGGCGAACGGCACGCCGCACGGTGGCGCGATCTTCGCCGCGTTCGACCGCCACAACATCGCCTGCGCCTCCGATCCGGGCTCGAACACCACGTTCTCGGCGTGCACGATTCCCGCGTCGCCGACGCTCTCGCTCACCCCATCGAACAACACGATGCAGCTGGCGTGGAATTCGTCCGGTGCGGGTATCGTCTATGACGTCTATCGCAACGAGCTCGACTGCAACGCCGGTTTCATCAAGGTCGCCAACGATCTTGCGACGACCAGTTTCTCCGACAACAGCGTCGCCAACTTCTTCAACTACAACTACCAGATCATCGCCCACCCGACCGGCACCGAGGCGTGCGGCGCGCCGCCGTCGAACTGTGCGACCGCGGCGCCGATCCCTTGCACCGCGCCCGCAGCGCCGCTGGTCGGAACGGCAACCGCTTCGGCGGCCAACCAGATCACGGTCTCTTGGACCAACGGTGCGCCGGCCTCCGACCTGTTCAACGTCTACCGGGCGGTCGGTACCTGCGCCGCGCCGGGGCCGTTCACTCAGATCGCGACCGGTGTCGCCGCGAGCCCCTTCATCGACAACACCGTCTCGGGCGGTACGACCTACGCCTACAAGATCGCGGGCACCGAGACGACCGGAGTGTGCGAATCGCCGCAGACGACCTGCGTTGAAGCGGCAGCCACCGGAGTTTGCACCCTGGCGCCGACGTTCGCCGGTCTCGCCTCAGCTTCCAACGGTGCCACATCGCTCTGCTCGGTCGGCCTCTCCTGGGCCGCCGGAACCGTACAGTGTACGGGGCCGGTCAGCTACAACGTCTACCGGTCGACCACCCCGGGATTCGTCCCGATGGTTGGCAACCGGATTGCCTCGGGTCAATCGGGCACGTCGTACACCGATCCGGGTCCGCTGACCAACGGCACCACCTACTACTACAAGGTGCGGGCGGTCGACGCCGGCAACAGCTCGGAGGACACCAATACGGTGGAAAAGAGCACTGTGCCGACCGGTCCGATCGCCGTGGGTACTTTCACCGAGACGTTCGAAGGGCCGATGGGCTTCGACAATGTCGGCTGGACGCACGGTCCTCTGTCCGGTGCCACCGATTGGACTCTCTCGACCGCCCAGTCCCAGACTCCGACCCACTCCTGGAACTCGACGAGCTTGACCACGGTCTCCCAGCGCGTTTTGACCTCGCCGTCGTTCATCGCCGCGGCCACCACGACGCTGTCGTTCTGGCACACGTTCGCTCTTGAGCAGAGCACCACGCCGACCACCTGTTTCGACGGCGGTACGCTCGAAACGTCGATCGACGGCGGCATGACCTGGGTCGTCATCCCGGATGCGGCGATCACCGCCGGTCCGTTCATCGGCACAGTTTCGGCCACGTTCGGAAGTCCGATCGCCGGCAAGAAGGCCTGGTGCGGTAACACGACGATCGGGCCGATGACCCAGGTGAGCGTCAACCTCGCCGCGTTTGCGGGGCAAACCGTGAAGCTGCGCTGGGATGAGGGTGACGACAGCTCCGTCGCCCGGATCGGCTGGTTTGTCGACTCGGTGACCCTCACCAACGCCGGCACGGCGAGCGTCTGCGCGATGCCGGTGTCGCTCACCGGATTCACGGTCGAGTAGCGCAGCCCGTTCATCCTGCCCTTCGAGCGGCCCTCGGCGAACCTGTTTCGCCGGGGGCCGTTGTCGTTTTGGCGGCCTTCTGACCGGCGGTGCGAAGCGCTGAAACGTTGGCGAAACGCTTGCGTAGACTATTGATGGCCGGCTCCCATGTCGAGCGAGCCCCCTCTCGAGCCCGGAGGGCTCGACCCTCAAAACCCGCAGTTCCTCCCACGGTGATTGGGTTTCACCCCGCCCTACGCCTAGTGATCAAGATTTTGATAGGAAGGGGTGATTTGTGGGCTTATGCTTTCGCAGCATGAACGAGATCAGCTTAGGCCCTCAAGAGATCGACCGCTCGACTCCGGGAATCGATGTCGATTGGATGTTCGTATCCAGCAGCTTGCGCATTTCGCGCTGGCGCTGTCAGGCGAAGGGCCCCGAACTCTCGGCCGATCGAAGCCAGCCCTGGCATGTCCTCGGGTTCACCCATGTAGGTGCCTTCATCATGCAGGCCGAGGGGCGCGAGATCGTGGTGGACGCCAACAGCGTGATGCTCACCAGCCCCTCAATGTCCTACCGAACGGCTCACCCATTCGGCTCGGGCGACCGCGGCAGCTGCCTGGTGCTCCGGCCGAACGTCTTGCGGGAGATCGTCGGAAGGTACGACCCCGAACGGATCGAGCGCGATCCCGAGACCTTCCGCTTCCCGGCCGCTCACGCGATCTGCTCGCCCAAGGGGTACCTGCTGCAGCGGCTGCTGTTCGAGCTGCTAAGGCGGCCGAATGGGGCCGACCTGATGCGCATCGAAGAGACCAGCCTGTCACTTGCGGAGGCGGCGATCCGCGAAAGCTTCCTCAGGGTCGAGCCACCCGAGTCTCCGGTGCGGGCAGCGACTGCGCGCCGGCACCGGGAATTCGTCGAGGCGGCCAAGGGGATGCTCGCCGAGCGCTTCCGCGAGCCGCTACGCCTGGATGACCTCGCCGGCCGCTTGAACGTCTCGTCGTGCCACCTGGCCCGACTGTTCAAGCGGGAGACCGGCCTGCCGATCCACCGCTACCTCAATCGACTCCGTCTGCGCAGCGCTTTAGAGGTGCTGCCCGAGTGCGGTCGCGACCTCACCAACCTAGCCTTCGATCTCGGCTTTTCGAGCCACAGCCACTTCTCGGCGAGCTTCGGCCAGGAGTTCGGTGTGACGCCATCCCAGGTGCAACAGATCGCTCTCTCGGGTCGCTTGCCCGACGCCCTGGACCGGCGCGCGCGGCCGCCACGCTGCGCACGCAAAACGCCGGCTCAGCTCTCGTCGGCGAGGCGGGGGGCTTCGCTCCCGATCACCGGGCCGAGGCGAGAGGCGAGCGCCGCGTATTTGGTGTCGAGGGTGTCCCAGATCGCCGCCACCTGATCGAGTCGCAGCCCCAGCTCTTCGGTCCAGTGCTCCGCCTTGACCGGTTCGAGCTTCACGCTCGCGAGGCGATACGACAGCGCATCGAAGCGCATCGGCACGGTGCCGACCAGGATCTTCGCGCCGAGCATTTCGGCGCCGTCGGCGACCAGCCGATGGAGCTCGTTCAAAACTCCGCCGGCGAGCGTGATCTTCGCCTCGCGTGTGGCGAGCCGGACCGAGCCGGTCTCCGGCTCGATCAGCACCTCCGGGTCTTCGAGCAGTGCGCGCAGGAAGCGGCAGCCGAGCACCGACTGGCCGGGCTCCTTGGGGATCACGATGTCGCTCGACTCGTCGGCCTCGGGCGCGGTATCGAGCCAAGGCGCCTTGAACTCGGTCGCGACCCCCGCCTGGCGGAGCAGGGCGAGCACCGTGCCGAGGGCGGTCTTGGTTGCGCTGCCGACGAACAGCAGGGAGTTGTCGAGGACGCATTCGAGGATCCGCGTCCGAGGACGCTGTCCGACCAGAAGCTCATGCTCGGCCAAGGCGCGCAGCTCTTTCCGCCGTTTGCCCCCGACATACGGCCGACCGGTGATCTCGATCTCAGCTCTAACCAGCCCGGCCACCCGCTCGCGCACCGCGGTGGCGTCGGGGGTGCGTTTGTCGATTCGGACCCGAAACGCCCAGCGGCGAACGCCGACCTCGTAGGGTGCGTCCGGCTCGAAAGGAACAAAACCGATCCGCTCCCGAACTTCGGAGCCGGGCTCGATCTCGCGGAACGGTGCGGCTTCGAAGTCCGGACCCTCCGGCGGAACGGCA
>JANNIH010000085.1:0-5531 GCA_031404815.1 Holophagales bacterium
TCACTAGCGCCACGCAAGACTCGCTTCCGGTGGGTGGCTAGCCCTTGCCGGGTAGGATTCGGACCTACTGGGTCCACATCAGAGGGTTTCAGGTTCTTACTGCATCCTTCCTCCCTCCCCAGGCTTTGCCTGGCGCAAGGGGCGTCTCTACGGAACGGGGTTGCCTACACCAGGTTGTGGAACACCCGCTGCACGTCGTCGTCTTGCTCCAGACGATCGACCAGTGCCAGCACCTCGGTCGCTTTGTCCTCGGGCAGCTCGGTCGGGGTGGTCGGGATGAATTCCGCCTCGGCCGACACGGGGGTGATGCCGCGGTCTTCGAGCGCTTTTTGGAGGTTCCCGAAGTCGTTGAAGGCGCAGCGGATCAGCAGCTGGGGTTCGCCCTTCAGGCCGGTCGTCTCGCCCATCTCTTCGAGGCCATGGTCGATCAGGTCGAGTTCCAGCTCCTCGGGCTCAAGTCCCGCCGGATTCAGGCGAAAGACGCCCATCTTCTTGAACAGGAAGGCGACGCTGCCGGAGCTGCCGAGGTTGCCGTTCCCTTTGTTGAAATGGGTGCGCAGGTTGGCCACCGTACGGGTCGGGTTGTCGGTCGCGGTCTCGATCAAGATCGCGATGCCGTTCGGGGCGTACCCCTCGTAGATGATCTCTTCGTAGGTCGCGGCATCCTGGCCCGACGCGCGCTTGATCGCCGAATCGACCTTCTCCTTCGGCATGTTGATCGCGCGCGCGTTCTGGATCACCCGTCGGAGCATCGGGTTCAAGGTCGTATCCGTGCCGCCGGCCTTGACCGCGATCGTGATCTCTTTGCCGATCCGGTTGAACTGCTTGGACATCCGGTCCCAGCGCGCGAACATCGTGTGTTTTCGGGTTTCGAAGATGCGGCCCATGATTCGTGTCCGGAGGGAAAATTACCTGCAAGCTTTTGAGGGGAGCCCAAGGGGACCGGGCGACGAACCGGCTGTTGAATCTAGCCCGATCGAGGGCGGAGAGTAAAGGCGGCCCATCCGGAAAGGATCCTGACCCTGCTCCAGGGGCTCCCCACCTGTGCGCGGGTCATGACTCGAAGGCCTCCCGCGTTCGGCGCCAGATTTCCCACCGCTCCTGCGGGCTCAGTGCCCCGGCGAATGGGCTCGACTGGCGCAGCTCGATCGCCAGCTCGCTCCGATCGACGAGGAACGCCTCAATCGAAGCCAGATCTTCCGCGAGCCTCTCGGACCACTGCCGGGCGTAAAACGGCGGGGTGGCACTCGTCGCCAGCCAACCCTGCACTCGCTGGCGCGCGTTGTCCAAGACCTCCGGCCGAAGGCGCAAACGGCTGGCGATCAGCTGGTGATAAGCGATGCTTCTCTCTTCGGCGAGGCGGTGAAGGTTCATGGACGAAAACACTAGCATGAGGCCCCCGCGGGGGTGGGCGCCCTTTGGGGCAGGTTCGATTCAAGCCCCAAGAGCAGCGAGCACCATCCGACCCAACGCGAAACGCCCATGAAGGCGCGGGCGCCGCCCTCAGAGCGGCAGCCGCAGAATCACCGGCCGCCTGAGCTTCCGCCGGTCGAGATTGCCGGCCGTGCCGTAGCTCCGGATCTGGCTGTTCGCGATCAGGAAGAGCGCTCCGTTGTGAATTGCGCCGGTGGTCGGGATCTCGTAGAGCGGTTGGCCGGATTCGAGGATCTCGATCCGCTCGGCGACGAGGCCCGAACGGTCCAAGGTGGCTCGAACCACCCGCGCGGCGCCGTAGCCATTCTGGATGCCGAGCAGCCGATCGGGCGCTTCGAGGTAGAGCCCGTCGCAGCCGCCGAGGCCACCGATCACTTCGGGGGGAGTGGTCAGACGACGGACCGCACCCGTTTTCGGATCGACCACGGCGACACCGGTCGCGGTCGCGACGTAGAGCCGCGAGCCGTCCGCCGCACAGGCGATGCCGTTCGCGAACCGAAGCAGGCGAGTCGCGCCGGGTGCGAGGGCCAGTTCGGTGAGTCTTTTCTCTTTCGGCGCGGCATGCAGAATTCCGCCGGTCGCGCTATCGGTTACGTAGACGCCCCCGGCGCCATCGACGCACAGGTCGTTCAGAAGATGGCCCTTACCGAGGGAGCGTGGCAGCTCGACCCGGGCGGCGAGGGAACCTTTCGCGAGCGAAAACGCGTAGAGGCCATGGAAGGTCCCGGGGTCGCTCTTCGGCCGATCTCCCGGCTCGCTCACCGCCCAGAGCCAGCCCCGTGCGGCATCGACGCGCAGACCGACCACCGGGCCGAGGCCGGCCGCCCCGCTCGGCACGAAGCTGCTCTCCTTGCCGTCAGGTGAGATCGCCACGATCTTCCGCTTCTCGATGCTGCCCACGAACAGGCGCCCGGTCGCCGGGTCGGCGGCGATCCCTTCGGGGATCAGGTCCTTCTCGCGCAGCGTGAACGCGATCGTGCTCTTGGCCAGCTTCGGCTCGCGCGCCCGACTGCGCACCGCAAGGGCCTGAAACTCCGGGTTCTTCGCGAGCTTGGGAAAATCGACTTCGAGCAAGGGAAAATTCCAGCCGTGCGCGTCGAGCTCCGCCAGGTGCGCGAGCGCTTCGTCGGAGCGGCCGGCTGCCGCGGCGTAGAGGGCGAGGTAGAAGCGGAGCGAGTCGGCGCTCCCGCCCGTCGGATCGGCCGCGAGATCGGCGGCGAACGCGCTCTCGCTCTCGGAACGAGGCGCGGCCGTCTTCTTCGGTTCCGCACCACCGGACGATGCCCTGGGTTCCGACACCTCGGTGCGGGCACAGGCCGAGCCCACCACCAGAGCCAGAAAGATCGTGAGACCAGGAGACCGCATCATGATGCCCCGAAGAGTACCGCGGTTCGGGTGGCGCCGGCCGGCCCAACGCCGTCGAAGCTGCGGTTTCAGCCGGCTGAGAGCGGCCGGTGCCAGCGCTGATTCAGCCGGTAGACCGTAGCGCGTTCCTTGCCGACGACGAACTCTTCTGTCCGGCGATAGCGAGCGGTGAACCAGCGGGCGCGTGAGTTGATCCTGCTTCGACCGGTCAGCACCACGAAGTCGGCGCGGCTCGCACGGAGCGCTCCGGCCCAGTCGCCCGCGGCAACGGCGGCGATGTTTTGCGGTGAGACCAGGCCGAGGAGGTCTTCGACGGGGCGGTCGGCGTAGAAGGCGAGCGCACCCACTTCGAAGGCTGCGATGCGGGCAGTGGGTGGGCTGGATTGGGCGATCCACGCGCCGATTCGGCCGTAGAGTTCAACCCGCGGGCCTGACGGATCACCCGAATCGCCCGTTCGCCACTGCCGGATGGCGAGGGCCCCCGCCGTGAGAAAAGCCAGAAGCGCCGGCAAGGCGAGCAGCCGTGGCCAGAGGCTGCCACCTCGTACCGTGAGGGGCGCCAAGCTCTGGGCCAAAACGAGAACCAGCGCGATCAGCGGCAAGATCACGTACCAGGACCAGAACGACACCCCGAGGATCGGATAGGCGATCGCCAGGGCCGCACCGAAGGCGACCAGAGTCCGATAGACCGGGTCGGCGGTGCGGCAGAGGCGCGCCATCCCGAGCAAGCCGGACAGGACGGCGACCGGCGCGATCCACTTACCGAAAGTGCGTCCGAAGACCGGCCAGGCCGCGGGCCAGAACCCGAAGCCGCTTCGGGTACCCGCCCGTTCCGAGCCGACGGCGAACGCCTGCTTGGCTGCGAGCGTTGCCGGCAGCAGCTGGCCGAACCAGAGCCAGGCGCCGATCGCAAGGAGGCCGATCGCGATCGCGGCCCCGGCGATAAAGCGCCATGATGGCTTCTTCCACTCGCGGGGGCTCGCGCCCGCGAAAAGCGGCAAGAGGGCGACGCCGAGCAGGGCATCCGGCCGGAAGCCGACCGCCAGGCCGGCAAGAATCCCGGCGAGTGCAGGTCGCCGCGCAACGAGCAGCGCAGCTCCGGCCAGCAGGCTCGCGACCCAGGGCCAGGCGAACCCTTGAAGCGACCAACTGAACGGCAGGATCAGGATCAAGCTGCCGGCCATGGCGCCCGGAAGTATTCGGCCCGACCGCGCAGCCCCCACCAAAACGAGCGCGGCGAGGGTCAGCAATCCGATCGCGTGGAGAGCCGTTGCGAGCATCGGGAGCGGCACGCCCGAAATCCACCGCGCGCCGCCCAGCACGAGGGCGAGCAGCGGTTCCGTGCAGCCGAACACCCGCTCGCCCGGGTTGAACACCAGCCCCAGCCCGCGCGCGAAGTTCAGGGCGTAGCGCAGAGTGATGAATGCGTCGTCGGAGAGGCCTCCCGCGGTGCGTACTCCTGCCCAGAGGGTCCAACTCACCCAGAAAACAGTCAGGCCGAGAAGAGCAACCCGTCGTTTGGCCTCCTCGCTCACGTTCGGAATGATAGGCCCTTTCGGGCTGTCGGCCTTTGCCTGCTAGGCGCCGAGCCCAAGCTCTTCGATCGTTTGTACCACGAAGATCCGATCGGCGATCGCGCCCAGGTCATCGAGAGAACGAATCGCGGCCAGACGTCTTCGCAGCGGCGCGGATACTTTCCCGAAGCGCTGGTTGAGGTGAAGGAGTACGAGGCGGCGAAGTTGGTCTGCCCCCCTCTCCAAGCCCTCTTCTCGTCCCCTCGCCATTCCCCTCGCGATTCCCGTCGCGATTCCCTTCGCGATTCCCTTCTCGATTCCCTTCTCGATTCCCTTCGCTTCCATTTTTTCAGCCCAGGTCATTTGCATCGCTTGGATCTCCGGAGATTTTTGGGCGCCTGCCAGAGAAGCGTACTCCTCCGCATCACGCCCTTTCAAGGGCAGGTAGGTTAGGACGCAATTCATCAAAAGGAACCTCTGGTGCTCGGAGATCTGGGCGCCCGCGATCTTCTGCAGCGCCTCGAACTTGAGCCGCGCCCGGCCGAGACCTCCGCGCTTGGCCAGTGCAGAAAGACCCCAGGCGAGCGGCTCGGGGCGAGCGAGCAGCTGTTCGGCCGGGAGTCTCGACAGACCGAACGAGAGGTAACGAAAACGGGCGACCTCCAGGCCGGCGGTTTCCTCGACGTGAGTCTGCCAGACGGCTCCGGGCGGTCCGCCTCGGAGGAATACGACGAGCGAGACCAGCGGTTCGGGATGGTGGCCGCGCAGGTGGATCGAATAGTCCCACAGGCGCCGGCCGATGTTTTTCGGGGCCTTCCTCTCGATCTCGACGTGGACCAAGAACGCGCATCGTCCGTTCGAGTCCGGGATCGCGGCGAGGAGATCGACGATCCGGTGCTCCTCCTCGGGAGAGCCTGGGATCAACTCCTTGTCGCGGAACTCGACCTCTGCCTCGGGCGAGAGCCAAGCGGCGAGCTTGGCATCGACCAGGAGTAGGAGATCCCGGAAGAATGCGCAGAACAGCGTTTTGAACAGGTGATCGTGTGGGGGCACGGCGAATTTCTCCTTTCACCATCCCCAAGACGCGAAACACCCCTTCTGACCTTACAGTTCGCGTCGCCCCCTTTTGCGCGAAGGTCGCGGCGTCGCCGGGGTTCCCTTGGCGCCGCTCCGTATCCCGGAAGGGGATCACTTTCCGGCTTCCTCTCCGGAGAGAAG
>JANNIH010000086.1:0-13196 GCA_031404815.1 Holophagales bacterium
CCTTCCCTCCCCTCCCGAGGCGGGGAGGGATTTTTCGTGAAGCCGCCTTTTTTGTCACGAAATACCCGGGCAGAGGTACCTACAACCGGACGAATCCCCCCTTCGAGCTGTCCGCCCTTTCCGCCGCCGCGATGGCGAACGCCCGACGCGCCGCGGGCGAGCTGCGCGAAGCGGACGAGATCTTCGCCTACGCGCGGATGATCGCCGAACGGGAGCGGGTGACCGATCCGGGCTCGCTCGCCGAGCTGGACGACCTCCGCGCGATCTCTGCGGAAAAGACGCCTGACCTCTACCTCTGCGCCCGCCACAACCTGTCCTGGTATCTCGCGGCGGCCGACGAATTCGAGGAGGCGCTTGCGGTCTATCGTGCCGACGCTCCGCGCTTCCGTCGGCACGGGGAACCTCTCAACCGGCTGCGCCGCCGTTGGCTGCAAGCGCGAATCGCCGTCGGCCTCGGCCGCCATCGCCAGGCGGAGCGCGCGTTCCACGAGGTCCAGGCCACTTTCCTGGAGCGCGGGATGGGCTTCTACGCCGCTCTCGTCGCAATGGATCTCGCGGAGCTCTATCTGCACGCTGGGCGAACCGCGAAGGTGCGCGAGCTGGCCGAGCAGATGGTGCCGATCTTCGCCGCCCAGGACGTCCACCGCGAGGCGCTCGCGGCCCTCCGCCTGTTCGTCGAGGCCGCCCGCGTCGACGCGGCCCACCTCGATCTCGTCGCCGACCTCCGCCGCTACCTGCGCGACGCCCAGGCCGACCGCGAGCACCGGTTCCGCTGACGAGACGATAGGCGAGGGAACCTTTCCCATCCGGCCTGGAGAGGGCTTCCGGGACCGACCTTGTTCGTTGCGACCCAGGCCGGACGGTCCAGACCGGGCCCTACCCCACCCGCCGCACCAACACAACCGTCTGGTCGTCCGCTTGCGGTTGCCCTTGGGCGAACGCCGTCACCGCGCCGTCGATTGACTCGATCAGCTCAGGCAGCGGCATGTCGCGGTGGGCGGTGAGGATGGCGCCTAAGCGCTCCATGCCAAACTCTTCGTCGTCGGGCGCGGTCGCTTCGGTGATGCCGTCGCTGTAGAGGCAGAGGAGGTCGCCCGGGGCGATCTCCGTGCGCTGCGATTCGAAGCGGGCGGCGCGGATCAGGCCGAGCGGCACGCCACCGGCGCCGAGCTCGTCGAGTTGGCCGTCGCGGCGCAGCAGGAGCGCGGGGTTGTGCCCCGCGTTCAGGTAATCGAGCGCACCGCTCTCCGGATGGAGCTGGGCGAAGAAGAGGGTCACGAACTTGTTCGCGGTCGAAGAATCGGCGAGGTGGGTGTTCAGCCGCTCCAGAAACTCCGGGCCGACGCCGTCGCGCTCGGCGAGCAGGCGGAGCGCCGAGTGGAGGGTCGAGACCAGCAGGGCGGCCGGCATGCCCTTCCCGGAGACATCGCCGAGCGCGAACCCGAAGCGGCCGGCGCCGGCATCGAGGTAGCCGTAGTAGTCGCCGCCGACTTGCGCCGCCGGGCGGTTCCAGCCGGCGATCTCGTAGCCGGGCAGGTCGGGCGAGCCCTTGGGCAGGATCTGGCGCTGGATCTCGGCCGCCAGGCTCATCTCACGCTCCAACCGCTCTTTCTCCAGGGCCTGGAGGTGGAGCCGGGCGTTTTCCAGAGCGATCGCGGCTTGGTTGGCGAACAGGCCGAGCGAGCGGCGGTCGGCGGCGCGGAAGGGGCCTACCCCGCGCCGGCTCTCCTTGTCCCCCACGGCGATCAGGCCGCGCGGGCTCCCCTCGATCTCGATCGAAACGCCGAGCAGATGGCGCGCACCGGGCAGCAGCGATTCGGGCGCCGGCTCTCCGGCGACGAATCGGGCGAGGGAAGGATCGTGCGCGGCGAACGCGGCTTCCGCCTCCCCCCCGAACGTGCGCTCCAGACGATACCCCTCGGGACCGAGCAGATAGAGCGCGCCACGTCGCGCATCGAGCAGCATCACGGCGTGGAGGAGAATCTCTTCTGAAAGCTGTTCGAGATCGAGGGTCGAGGCGACTTTGAGGCCGACGTCGTAGAGCGCTTCGAGTTCGACGCCGCGGTAGTTCGCCTGGAAGCGGTGCTCTTTGAGCTGGCGTTCTAGGCGGAGCGCCTTGGCCGCTTCGGAGATCAGCAGGGTCGAGGCGTCGGCGAGCGGCACATCTCCGGGGGCGTAGAGCAGCGCTCCGGCGGGCAGGCGCACGAGGGCGAGACCGCGGGCGAACTCGGGGCTCGGCGCCGCCGGATCGTAGGTATCGGGAAACTCGCGCTCGCCATGGACGCACTCCCGTTCGAGCAGCGCTCCGCGCTCTAAGTAGAGCGCCGCCGCCTCGGCCCGGTGCGTCTGGCACCAGTGGCCGAGCAGCCGCGCGATCAGCGGCCGGGCCGCCGTCTCGCTCTGGGAGAGGACCAGCAGGTCTTCCCAATCCTCAACGGAGAGTGGGGTCACGGGATCGGTACCGCGAGGAAACGTCAGGCGGGAGAACGGAGCCCGGCGAGCGCCTCGGCCTCGCCCGGGTAGATCTGGGCGTACTGCGACAGGCCCATGATCTCGAAGGTCTTCGCGATCGTGGCCGTCAGGTTGCAGAACCCGAGCTTGCCGTCGATCTCGATCATCTTCTCGATGATCTCGATCAGGATCGAGATGCCGATCGAATTGACGATCTTGGTGCCGTGGAGATTGAGCAGCAGGATCTTCCGCCCTTCGTCGATCAGCTGATAGGCCACCTTGGCGATCTCTTCACCGCCCTGGTTGTTGATGTATCCCTCCGTGTAGACGATCGCAAACCCCTCCTGGCGATCGACGGTTACACGCAAACTTTCGGTCATCGACGTAGCTCTCCAACTGCTCGAGTGTCGGCGCGGTTTCAGCGCCGTTTGCTCATCACCACTGTGGTGCCATCGGTACTGGAATCGATCTCGACGCTGTCCATGAGCCCCTGGATGATCTCCAAGCCCCAGCCGCGCTTGTTCTCGGCCTTGAGCTTGCTGGCGATCCGCGGCTTCTCGCGCTCGCCCGGCTCGAAGCCCACCCCGGTGTCGCGAACCGAGATCCGCAACAGCTCCGGCTCGCCCCCCCCCAGCACCTCGAACGTCATGTAAACCTTCCTGTCCGGAGCGTGGCTATGCTCGAAGGCATTGATGCAGGCCTCGATCACCGCCATGCGAACTTCGTCGATTCTATCCGGAGTCATCTGCATGTACTCGGCCATGGCAGTCGCCGTCTTGCTCGCCGCGACTTCCATGTCTGGGAGCATGGGGAGCGTCAGCGTGACCTCCCTGAGCACCGCGTTGCCGGTCATGGTCGAGTTTCCTATGCCGCGTCCCTAGAAGGTCAGGTAGAGTTCGAGAGCGTAGATGACGATCGGATGCACGGCGTCCTGGGCCAACAGGGCCAGGAAGCTGACACAGGTCACGACCGACAGGATCACCGAACTCGAAACGCGGGGAAGTGCAACGGACTTGCGAACGGAGTCTAACATGTCGGGCCTCTCCTCATTCTCGAGAGGGACCTATCGCAAGGGCGTTGCCAGGCCCCTCCCGCCACCCCGCTCCAACCTCGCAAGATCTTGAATCCACAGCGCTTAGTGTATCGCATCCGGATCTTCCGCGCGACCCGTCTCGAAAACCGGCGCGCGACATTCTGTCCCATGCCACCCGCACGATTCCTCGGCATTGCCACCGAAACGTCGTTCCATCCTGCGGGATTTGTGATCTGGGTCATTTTGTCTCGCTGCGTCATTATGCCGCTCGTCGCTTTCGTCACACTCAGAAGCCTTTGCGCTGTAACGTCTTGCGGTCGATTCCGAGCAGCTTCGCCGCCTCGCTCTTGTTGCCGCGGGTCAGCTCGAGCACGCGCACGATGTGGCGATGCTCCAGGCTCAGGAGATCGAGCGGCTCCCCCGCTTCCGGCGGGCGCTCGCCGGCTCCACCTTGGACGGCGGCACCGATCAGCGAACGGATAAGCTCGGCTTCGATGTCGCCCTCGGCGAGCGACGCCGCCCCCTCGACCAGGTTTTGCAGCTCGCGCACGTTGCCCGGATAGTCGTAGGACATGAGCAGGGCGAGCGCGTCGGCGCGCAGAACCGGCGGGGGGATGCTCTCGCGGCGGCAGAACTCTTCGAGAAAATGGCGCACCAGGTGCGGGATGTCGGCCCGCCGCTCGCGCAGCGAGGGGAGGTCCACCTCGACCCCTTTCAATCGATAGTAGAGATCCTCGCGGAACGTCCCCTCGCGCACCATTTTTTCGAGGTCGCGATGGGTCGCCGCGATCAGCCGGACATCGACCGGGATCGGCCGGCGCCCGCCCAAGCGGACCACCTCCCGCTCTTGGAGCACACGCAACAGCTTCGCCTGGAGAGGGGGGTCCAGGTCGCCGATCTCGTCGAGAAACAGGGTGCCGGCGTCGGCCAGCTCGAACTTCCCCGGCCGCGCCTGCACGCCGGTCGCCACTCCCCCTTCGATGCCGAACAGCTCGCTTTCGAGCAGCGATTCCGGCAGCGCCGCGCAGTTGAGCGCGATCAGCACACCGGTCCGCCGCGAGCGCAGGTGGAGGAGCTTCGCGATCAGCTCTTTGCCCGTGCCGCTCTCGCCGCGCACCAGAACAGAGACGCCGCGCGGCGCCACCCGCTCGACGATCTCGAGCACCCGGCGCATCGGCGGGGTGGAGGCGATCACCCGCTTGCCGTCCACCTCGTCGGTCAGCCGGTCCTTGAGCGCCTTGTTCTCCTCTTCGAGCTTCTCGGCTTGAGTCTCCAACCGCTCCACCTGGCGCGCCGAATCGAGCGCGATCCCGGCGAGGGTGCCCACCGAATCGAGAAACCGCCGGTCATCGTCCGAGAACGACGCCTCGGAATCGCCGCGCGCCTCTTTGTCCAGGATCGCGAGATAGCCGAGGAAGGTGCCGCGATAGGCGAGCGGTGTTGCGACCAGGTCGTGAAACCGCCGCCCGGCGAGTTCCCCGTCGGTGCGCACCAGCAGACGCCCGGCGGCGAGCAGCTCGCGCCAGAGCGGTGCCGCGAGCAGCGCTGTACCGGAAACCACCGGCTCGGTCCAGCCGACGGTGGCGACCCCCCGCGGACCGCCATACCCGTCGCGGGTCACCGCCACCGCCGCCCCGGGATCGAGCACCGCGCACACCCGTTCGAGCAGCTCGTCGACCAACTCCTGCTCCCCCCGCTGCGCCTGAAGCGCGAGCGCGAGGTCGTAGAGCGTCTCCAACTGCAAGATCCGGCGGCGCTCGGCGAGCGAGGAATCGGCGCGAGGCATGGCGACCATTGTATGTGGGTGGGCGGTAGGACCCGAAAGGCCGAGCTTTGCATGACCTCCAAAAGCGCGCTACTGTATCGACAACGTGAATCTTAGTTTGGGGCAGGACGGCGCCGAGGTCCCCGGCGATCTGGGACCCTACCGCTTCGACCGCCGGCTCGGCGTCGGTGGCATGGGCGAGGTGTTTTTGGCCTTCGACGGTCGGCTCGGCCGGCATGTGGCCCTGAAGCGCCTGCGCCTCGACCTCGAAGCGGGCGGTGGGAGCCAGGGCCGGGAGCGCTTTCGCCGCGAGGCCCGGGCGGCGGCACGGCTGAGCCATGCGGGAATCGTCCAGGTCTTCGACCTGATCGAGACCGACTCGGGCGACTGGATCGTGATGGAGTACGTGGAGGGGCCACGGCTCGCCGATTTGGCCGCCCACGCTCCACTCCCTCTGCGCTCCGTCCTTCTGTACGGCCGCCAGATCGCCGAAGGGTTGTCCGCCGCCCACGCGCTCGGCCTGGTCCATCGCGATTTGAAAACCGAAAACGTGCTGATCGCAGAGACCGATCCGCCGACCGCGAAGATTCTCGATTTCGGGCTGGTCCAGGAGCTTCGGGCGGGCGATGGCGCAGAGCCTCTCACCCGCGCCGGGGTGCTGGTGGGCACCCTCCGCTCGGTGGCGCCGGAGCAGATTCTGGGGCTCGCCGTGGGTCCGCGGGCGGATCTCTTCGCGCTCGGGGTGCTGCTCTATGAGATCGCCACCGCCCGATCTCCGTTCCGAGGCGCCACCGCCGCCGAGACGCTGCACCGCATCGTGGCCGAGCCCCCCGCGCCGCTCCCTTCCGACCTTCCCGCGGGCCTCGGCGCGCTGATCGGCCAGCTGCTCCAAAAGGCTCCCGAGCTGCGCCCGGCGAGCGCCGCGGAGGTGGCGAAACGGCTCGGGCGCCTGGCTGCGGAGCTGGGTGAATCGGTCGAAGAGGGCGATTGGATCGATTCGGAGACCGCGACCGAATCAATCGCCGTGCCCCAGGCGCTCGCCCGCGATTCTTCGAGCTTCTCGACCCTCCGGAAGTTCCCGACCCGGCTCGCCGTGGGGGCTGCGGCGATCACTGCCCTGCTGGGCGGTGCGGCCTACTTCGGATTCTTACCCAACGCCCCGGCCAAGCGCCCCTCGGCCGTGCGCTCCGACGCCGCCATGCCGTTTCCCGCCTCGGCCCGGCCGCTCTCTGCCACGGAAAGGGAGGTTTTCGAGCAGAAAGCGTGGGCGGCGCTCGATCGCTACGACCTGCCGGGCAACCTCGACCGGGCGGTCGATCTCTTCCAGCGCCTGATCGAAGACGACCTCGACTCCGCCGAGGCCCACGCAGGCCTCGCGCGCGCCTACTGGCGGAAGTTGGGCGAGGAAGGGGGCGACGCGATGTGGCGCGACCAGGCCCTCGCCGTGGCTCGCCGCGCGGTCGAACTCGACGGCAACCTCGCCTCCGCGCGGGTGAGCCTGGGCTTCATCCTGCTCAAGGCGGGAGAGCGCGACGAGGCCAAGGTCGAGCTGGACCAGGCCAGCGCCCTCGATCCCAAGAACGCCGACGCCCATCGTGGGCTGGGCGAGCTGCACCTGGCCGCGGAGCAGACCGCTGAGGCCGAGGCGAGCTACAAGCGGGCGATCGCGCTCCAGCCCACGAATCGCACGTTCCACAACCTGCTCGGCACCCTCTACTTCCGGATGGGCCGGATGCAGGAAGCTGAAGTCGAATTCCGAAGAAGCGTCGCCCTCGCACCTGACGGGATCTATGGGCTCCGCAACCTCGCGGGCGCACTGATCGCCACCAACCGCCTGCCGGAAGCCACCGAGATTCTGAAGCGGGCTCTCACGGTTCACCCGGATGCGACACTCTTCGGCAACCTCGGCACGGTCTACTTCTATCAAGGCCTGTATCCAGCAGCTGCCGACGCATACCAGAAGGCGCTCGGGTTCCCCGATGCCGCCAACCGTCACGACATGTGGGGCAACCTGGGCGACGCCTGGCGCCAGATCCCCCACCGTCGCAACGAAGGCCAGGAAGCCTTTCGCAACGCCAGCCGGCTGATCGAACCCTACGTCGCCCGCGACCCCAAGAACGCCAAGCTCCGGAGCCAATGGGCGCTCTATCTGGCTAAAGCGGGACAGAGAGCCGAGGCCCTCCGCGAGGTCGCCAAGGTCGAGACTGCCGAGGGCCGCACCCTCTTCCGGCTTGCCATCGCAAGCGAACTGGCCGGTGATCGGGAGCGAGCCCTCGATCTTCTTGAGCAGGCACTTCAGCGAAGCTTTTCGATCGAAGAAGTTTCCAGGGAACCCGACTTACTAGATTTGCGCAGCGACACCCGATTTCAGCGATTCCTAGCCAGGCCCTACCCATGAGCTTACGGAGGAGGAACGTTGCCACCACCGACAAAGATCTCGGGGTCTTGACTGCCCAGAACTCCGTTGTTGGTTACCCACGTTGCAATCGTTACACTAAACCTGCCACCCACGCCGTCGGGGTTAGGCTGGTTGAAGGTAAAGGTGCCGACGTCGCCTGGGGGGATGGTGGCCAAGGTTATCGACATCAGGCCGGGGTAGAAAAGGCTGGGCACAGACCCGGTTGGATACAAAGTGAGTCCGTAGTATTGGTTAGGGGGGGTTTCGCTATCCAATAGACATGCGACATTCCCAGGCAAGGGCGAGAGCGGCAAAAAGGTCAATGCACAACCCGCAACGGTCTGCTGCCCAATTTGTAAGGCTGGTTGGCCGCGCTGATAATCGGTCAAATCTGTTACCTGGAAACTGATCTGGTCGCCTGCCTGGAACAGACGCAAATCTGAAACTTCTGGAGGGTTCGCGGTCTGGTTCATGACCATTGGAATGACTGTCGAGGCGTTATAATCGGTGCCAATTTCCACAAGCCACTGTGTCGGTGCCGTCATGACATATCCTTTCGTTAGAGCGCAAGCAAGATGCGCGTGAGCAAGTCAGCAAACTGCTGCGACAGCAAGGAGCGTGCCGTCTTGTCCCCACCAATACCTTTATCACCCAGACCTGCGACGGGTGGGCCAGAGAGCCCTTCTTCCTGAGCTTGGTCCAGCGTAGAATTCGCAGAAACCATGCCGGACCCAAGGCCAAGCCAGCCCAGCGACAGCACCCAGCTGTCCCACACGGAGAACTTCGTGGCCGACCCGGGCACCCACCTGCCCGGGTTGACCGTGCTCTATCACCCGATCCTTCGCCGTATCGGCGAACGGGCGCTCCTGGCCGAGCTTGCGGCGGGGCGGCCCGAGCGGCTGTCTCGACTTGAACCGAAGTTCGCCGCCCCGACGCCGGAGGCGACCGCCTCTCCGCCGGGCCATCGCCGCTTGAGCCGCACGCCTCTCCTCCTCGAACCGAGGGGCGACGGCATCCTCCTGCGCACGACCGAGAGCCCCACACCGGTCGCCGCCGACGGCCAGCCCGTCGCGGGCGAGCGCCTCTTCTCTGCCACGGAGATCGAGCGCGGCGTGGTGCTGCTGCTCGCGGGCCGAATTCGGCGGCGGCAGCCTCGACTAAATCAACTCCCGCACCTTCCTGCCATTTGAGTTGACGTCCATGGACGTTCAACGATGTTCGCCTGACCGATTTTCAACGTCCTGGCTGATGTAGAGGCCGGGCTCGTCGATGAACCTGGCGGTGGCCTACCCCAGAGGTCGAGCAATTCGCCCAATGGGTCAAACCCGGGGCGAGAACGAACTCTCCGGTCGCCGCTCGGAGTAGAATCCCATCTGAGAATGCGCGCCAAGACCCGCGAGCCAGGCGACAGCACCCAGCTGTCGCACACGGAAGCGTTCGGGGCAGACCCGAGCACCCGCTTGCCCGGTCTGACCGTGATCTACCACCCTGTCCTCCGGCGGGTGGGCGAGCGAGCCCTCCTCGCCGACCTTGCCTCCGGGCGGACCGAGCGGCTGTCCAGACTCGAACCGAAGTTCGCCGCCCCGACGCCGGAGGCGACCCCATCGCCGCTCCAACATCGCCGATTGAGCCGCACGCCCGTCGCCCTGGAATCACGAGGCGACGGCATCCTCCTTCGCTTGGGGGAGAGTCCCACGCCGATCGTCGCCGACGGCCAGCCCGTCGAAGGCGAGCGCCTCTTCTCCCCTACGGAGATCGAGCGCGGCGTGGTGCTGCTGCTCGCGGGCCGAGTGGTGCTCCTGCTTCATAAGCTCGACCCCTATCGCGACCCCGCCCTTCCGCGCTGTGGTCTGATCGGCGAGCACCCCTCCTTGGTGGCTGTACGGCGAAGCCTTCAGCAGGCGGCAGCCGCAACCGTGCCGGTTCTCCTTCGCGGAGAAAGCGGCACCGGAAAGGAGTTGGTCGCCCAGGCGTTGCATCAAACCGGACCGCGTCGCGACGCTCCCTTCGTCACCGTCAACATGGCGGCGGTGCCGGCTTCCCTGGCCGCCGCCGAGCTGTTCGGGGCCGCCCGCGGCGCCTACACCGGCGCGGACCGAAGGCGGGAGGGGTTCTTTTCCCGCGCCCACGGCGGCACCCTCTTCTTGGACGAGGTCGGCGAGATGTCCGTCGAGGTGCAGACGCTCCTTCTCCGCTGCCTGGAGACCGGCGAGATCCAACCCGTCGGTGAGCCGCCGCGCCGCGTCGACGTGCGCCTGGTCGCGGCCACCGACGCCAACCTCGAAAGCGCGGTCGCCGCCGGCCGCTTCCGCGCTCCCCTTCTCTACCGCCTCGAAAGCTTCGGAATCCGCCTGCCGCCGCTCCGCGAACGACGGGAGGACTTCGGCCGCCTGCTCGTCGAATTCCTCCGTCAGGAGCTCGCCGCGGTGGGAGAAGCTGCCCTCCTGGAGGCCGATCCTCCCTGGCTCCCCGCCGAGCTCGTGGCGCGCCTCGCTCTCCACTCCTGGCCGGGAAACGTCCGCCAGCTCCGCAATGTGGTCCGCCAGCTCGTGATCTCCAACCGAGGTCGTGGCCAAGCGCAACTCGACTCGACGCTCGTCGAGGCGCTTCGGGAACCCGCGGCCGTGCTGCCGCTCGCTCCACCACCGCCACCCACTGCACCAACACCTGCCTACACCCCGCCGCGAAAACCCGCGGACATCACGGAAGAAGAGCTGCTCGCCGCCTTGAAGGCCGCCCGCTTCCGGCCCCACGACGCCGCACGACGCCTCGGAATCTCGCGGCCCTCGATCTATCACCTGATGAACAAGAGCCCGAAGCTGCGAACGGGAGCGGATCTCAGCCTCGAAGACCTCAAGGCGGCTTGTGAGCGCTTCGGCGAGGACGTTGCGGCGATGGCGGCGGCGCTTGAGGTGTCGGAGCAGGGGCTTCGGCGGCGGTTGCGGCAGCTTGGGTTGGTGTAGGGCGTTTCACCTCGCAGCTCAGTTGACGTTCAATGACGTCCGGTGACGTTCGCCCACCTCCAGGCTTCGGGGATCGTAGAACGGTCGCTGCCGCCTCACCTTCCCATACGAGCTCTCGAGGCGTGGACTCTCAGATACAAGAAGTAGATTGGCACGCACCTTGCGCTGGAGAGAGAGCCTCAGCTCAACCGGCGCAATCCTGCGCTATATGATTGCAGAGGAGAATCGACATGGCTATTCCAACCGTTACTAGCGTCAATCCTACGAGCGGACCTGTAGAAGGTGAAACCGCAGTCACGATCATTGGAACGGGCTTCCAACAACCCGGAAATCCCGTTCTAAATATTCTATTTGGAGACCTGGGAACGACTCAATTTGCGGTGGAGTCGGGGGGAAAAATTTCTGTTAACTCTCCCGCATCACCAAACCCTCAGACCGTCCCAGTGGTGGTAAATACTAACGAGGGTAATTCCAAACCCGGCCCAACATTTACGTACAATGCCCTAGCAGCTAGGAAGTAGCGTGATCAAGTCGCTCTGACTCTCTGGCGCGCTCATCCACACCTGGGTTGTCTCAGTCCCGCAGAAGCCCTCCTCATTCCCGAACCCCGTCGGCGGTGGGTCACCGCAGACGGGAATCTTCATTCCAACAACGACCGCGGTGCCGCAATGGTTTCGACCCAACACCTGTACCACCAGATGAAGAGAAAGTCCCAACCTGCGAACCGGCTCGAAGTTCTCTCTCTTGAAGCTCAGAGCCGTTGAGAAACTCGAATCAACCGTCCAGCCGGATAGTGCTCTTCTGGACGCGTCCCACGCAAGGTCGCCAATACCGGCGCGAACCGAAGGCGGGGGGATCTTCACCCGCGCCCACCGGAACCCTCCTCCTGGACGAAGTGGGCGGTCCGGCGAAGTGCAGACTGTCCACCTTCGCTGCCTGGAAACCGGCGAGATCCAGCCCGTGGGCGAGCCGCCACGCCGCGTCGACGTGCGCCTCGTCGCGGCCACGGACGCCGACCGGGAGAGCGCAGTCGCGGTGGGCCGCTTCCGCGCCCCCCTTCTCTATCGCCTGGAGGGTTACGGCATCCTCCTGCCGCCCCTGCGCGATCGCCGAGAGGACTTCGGCCGCCTGCTGGTCGAGTTCCTCCGTCAGGAGCTCGCCGCGGTCGGCGAAGTAGCGCTTCTTGAGTCCGATCCGCCTTGGCTTCCGGCCGAGTTGGTCGCGCGACTCGCCCTCCACTCCTGGCCCGGCAACGTCCGCCAGCTGAGGAACGTCGTCCGGCAACTCGTGATCTCCAACCGCGGCCGAGGCCAAGCGCAACTCGACTCGACGCTCGTCGAGGCACTTCGGGAGCCGGCCGTCGCGCCGCTACTCGTTCCCGCATCACCTCCTACCGGATCGACACCTGCCCCTACTCCGCAGCGAAAGCCCGCGGATATCACCGAAGAAGAACTGTTCGCCGCATTGAAGGCCTCCCGATTTCGGCCCCACGACGCCGCCCGGCGGTTGGGCATCTCCCGGCCCTCGATCTATCACCTGATGAACAAGAGCCCTAGGCTGCGAACAGGGGTGGACGTAAGCCTCGAAGACCTCAAGGCTGCCCGGGAACGTCACAGCGGAGACATGGCCGCGATGGCGGCGGATTTTGAGGTGTCCGAGCAGGGGCTCCGCCGGCGGTTGCGGCAGGTTGGGTTGATGTAGGTTGCCGCGACCTGCCTGATTGTTCGGTTGACGTTCCTGGACGTTCAACGGCGTTCAGTTTTGTTCAGTGAACGGCCCAAGCCTCTCGGTCGATCGCAGGCCCTCCGCTTGCCCTGCCGAGCTTGGCAGCCACGATTAGCAACGGATAACCGGAACGATCAGCACGACACCGCGTTCGCACACCACAGGCTGGCATCAAGTGTGCTGAAGACTCCCGTGAAGCACCTAACCATGGGAGGATTGAGCATGAGCAACAACAGCTACACATTCACGCTGGTCAACACGAACGGAAGCTTCTCGTTTACCCCCGGCCAGATAAAGGTCAACCTCAACCAACCGTGTGGCTTCACGATCGTGCGGGGGGCCACCGAGAGCACGTTCAAAGAGTTCGCTTTCAGTGGGCTTACGGGACCATCGCCATTCAGTCGTCCGAACGTGACGCCCACTGAAGTCACATTTACCTATAACGGTCAACCGATCAGCGGCGAAGTGGTGCTCCAACTCGTAACGAACCAGCAGGTTGTCACGAGCGTCCCGGGCGCGATCATCAACGCGTAGGCGGGTGACTGCAAAACCTGGCGCCGGCTGCGCCAGTAAGACGGTGCCATCTCTAGCTAGCGAGCTTATACCCCTCCTCGATCCCGAGGGGGGTCGCACGTTCAAGAGCGCCAACCACGTCGCACAGCAAACCCACCCGATAAGGAAACTAGCAATGAACGCACAAGGCATCAGGAAAGTGATCCACCTTTTAGCAGTCCTCGCGCAGATCTCCGCTATCCCTGCAATATCTGAGAGCTATTTGATGTGGCAGATTCCGAATGGACCAACGTTTCCAATCTATGTCTACAGCAACGGTGCGCAAGTAGGCTTTCTCTACGCTTCCTC
>JANNIH010000087.1:0-86413 GCA_031404815.1 Holophagales bacterium
CTTGCGACCCGACGCCGCGCATTTGCTCGTGAATCACGATCAACAGCGCTGCGACGTGTTTGCAGTGCCCATCGATTTTGGAGAAGACCAGGCAGCTGCACCGCGAGCTGAGCCCGGCATCGCTTGCTTCAAATCAACGAGACGTTTCTGATCGCCGGAATCCCGCCGTTTCAAATCGCCGTTGACATCCGCATCAGCGGCACGCTGAGCGACTTGGCCGATTCCGCCGCCAAATCCCTTGAAACCGTTACCTTTACCCTGTATCGGGATCCGGAGGGTTTGATCCCCCTCTGGTCCGAGACGCAGAACCTCGAAATCGACGCTCGAGGCCGCTATCAGGCCCTTCTAGGGGCCGATACCGAGGGGGGCATTCCGCTGGCCCATTTCTCGGCGACCGATGCCCGTTGGCTCGGGGTTCGTCTGAGCGGCTATCCGGAACAGCCGCCCGTAATGCTCTTGAGCGTCCCGTACGCGCTTAAAGCCGCCGATGCGGAGACCCTGGGGGGCAAGCCGCCTTCCGCCTATATGACGGTCGAGCAGGCTGCGCCGACGCCAAGCGAAAATACCACCCCCGTCCAAGAATCTAGGAGCTACAACAAGGTCAACGTGCCGATCGTCGGCGATGGGTACAAGGGATATCTCGCCAAATTCATGAACAACAACACGATCGTCACATCGAGGATTTTCGAGAACAGCTCCGGCATCGGCGTCAACAACAGCACTCCCCGCTCGCCGTTCGACGTGAGCGGTGAGATCTTTGCGGACCGCTTGACCCTCTCCGATCCGGGTACGTCGACGCTCTGGACGCTCGACCACGATCTCGACTCGTCCAACCCGCCGAAGGGGCGCTTTCGTCTTCTCTGGCGGCCGGACAGCGCGACGAGCTACGGCATTCTTACTGTGAAGGAAGGCGCGATCGCTCTCGACCATGACAACCCGAGAACGGCGCTCGACATCAACGGCCAACTCGCGGTGAACGGTGCGATCAAACTGGCCCGAGATCTCGGAACCACAACCCCCATCTGGGGCTTCGACAACGTCACGAGCCCCTCGCGCTTTCGCCTGTTCTACCAGCCGACCATCAACACGTTCGGCTGGGTTCTCATGTCGGCGACCGAGAATCGAATCGGTATGTTCACCGAGACCCCACGAACCGCTCTCGATGTCTGGGGCGAAGTGACGGCAACGAACCGGTTGACGCTCGCCCAGGACACTTCTGGCATCTCGAAAACACCGGCTCGCTGTTCCGCATCTTCCATCAGCCGAACATCAGCTCCGCGGGCACCACGGTCTTGGTGGCGACGCGCTCCGGCCGGGTCGGAATCGGAGTCTATGAGCCAACCCGCATGCTCGATGTCGCCGGCACGATCGGGATCAACGGAGCGGGGAACGGAATCGTCTTCCCGGACGGCACGGTTCAGACGACCGCCGCCGTTGCCGGGCCGCTCTATTCCGTCTGTGTCAGCAATTCGCCCACCGCGCCGGCCTGCGGCTGCACGACAGTCGTCTCACAAACCCAAGTCTCCCGAGGGGGGTCGTGTACGACGAGCGCGATGGCAGACGCCTGCACGGCGACTTCGACCGATGGAGGAACTTTCACCTACGGTCTCTGCTGCGTTTGCCGTTGAGTTCCCCGCCGGCCGACTCCAGCCCGTGGGATAGAAGAGGGACGACCTGACTGGACCTGCAAACAAGGGGCGGACCTGCGTTGCCTCCGCCCTAGATCATCGACCACCGAGGGCGGAGGCATTCAAGCTCAGGGGGGCGAAAAGGCGGGGGCAAAGCGTAGAACCCACGAGACTGCCCGCGGGGTGTAGACTCCGATGATGACTGTAGATGGCTTTCCGTAGGAGGACACCATGGAGAAGACCGTCGCCGTCGCCGAGCTGGGTGAGCGCTTCCGTGCCGTGTTCGACGAGGTCACCGAAGGCCACCTCCCCTACATCGTGACCCGTGGTCGAGAGCCCGAAGCCGTCCTGGTCCCCTACGCCGAGTTCCAGCGCCTGGTGAAAAATTCCGACGAGGCGGTGTTGCGTCGCTTCGACGAGGTGCGGGCACGGATCCGGGAGCGCACCGCCGGCTTCAGCGAAGAGGACGTCGCCGCCGATGTTGCTGCGGCCCGCGCTGAGTTCGCCTCTTGATCCGCGCCGTCATCGACACCAACATCCTGGTGCGGGCGATGCTGAAGCCGGAAAGGACGACAAGTTCTTGGAGGTCGCCGTCGCGGGCCAAGCGGATGTGATTGTGACCGGCGACGAGGACCTGAAGACCTCGATCCCTTCGAGGGAATTCCCCTGATCTCGGCGGCTCAGTTTCTCCGCCTGTTGAAGGGGTCGCCAGGCGCTATTTAATTAAGCCGCGGCCAGCAGCTGCGGGTTGTTCACCTGCGGCCCCCCCATGCGCAAAGTGACAGTCCAACCCGTACAGCTTGTAGACCCCGGTCGCGATCGCCTGGTAGAACCCGCCGTGCTCGGCTTCCGCCTTCCAGTTGGTGGCCAGAGTGAACTTGTCGAGGGCGGTGCAGGGAACCGCGGCGAGGAACAGGGCCAGGCAGAGGAATCGCTTCAGCACGGGGCGGTAGGAAAACACCTGGAAAAGCCTGAAGGGCTGCTGTCTGTGGCATAGAATGCTTTAACCGTATGGCAAACAAAGAGCATCAAGAGCCCGGGTTGCCGATGAACGAAGATGTTCGGACCGACCTGCCGCCGGGCGTGAAGCTGCTCCGGACGCTCGAAGGGCATAAGGGCAGAGTCACGAGCTTGGCGTTCGACAAGAAGGGCAAGACCCTGGCTAGTTAGCCGTACTTCCGCAGTCTTCTGAAGAACTCGTCCCCGGAAATTCCTTCTTCCTGATCGGCTTCTTCTAAAGCCTCCTCCAGTTCGGCCTGGAGCGCAGGAGGCAAGCGCACGGTTGTCTCCGAATCCTTCGCGAACACCGTGACGGCGGTCCCTTCAGGTAGCGATGCTCCCTCAAGGACGACTTTGCCTTCGATGACGGTACCGGTGACGACTTGCATGGTGCGATGGTACTCCCGCGGACGGCTGAGCGTAAAGCCTGGGTCTCCGGGTCACGGCGTGCCGGCGGTTAGGGCCTCGCGCCGGACCCTCCTGCACGGAACCCGTGCTATCGTCGTCAAAGAACAGAAGAAGCGTAGATGAAGCGACTAAACGTGACCCTCGTGGTCGAGGAAGATCATTTGCGGGAAGCCCGTGCCGTGGCTGCTCGTCAGCACACCTCGGTCAATGAAATGGTGCGCCTGTATCTGAAGGAGGTGGTCAGCCAGGAGAGCCGACGGCGGGTGGCGTTCGAACGCATCCAGCACCTTCTGGAGCAACCGAAGGTCCATCTCGGTGGCGCACGGCCCTCCAGAGACGAGCTTCACGTGCGTTGAGCTTGCGGCCTTTGTAGAACCGGCCAGACCTGCTCCGAAATGGGCCGAATTGGGCGTAAGATTGGTTTCATGATTCGCGCCGACACCGTCTGGATCACGCCGGAGATCCTCGGTCTGATCGCCAAGATCGACGAGTTCAAGGGGGCGTGGCGTGCTTTGGGTACGCTCGCGCCGGATCGGCTGTCCGCCCTGCGGCGCGTGGCGACGATCGAGAGCATCGGCTCCTCCACCCGGATCGAAGGGAGCAAGCTGTCCGATCGCGAGGTCGAGCGGCTGCTTTTGAACCTGCAGATCCAGACCTTCACCACCCGAGACGAGCAGGAGGTGGCGGGCTATGCCGAGGTGATGGAGCTGATCTTTTCATCCTGGCAGGACATCTCGCTCACCGAAAACCACATCCGCCAGCTGCATCGGGATCTGCTGATCCACAGCGAAAAGGATGGGTGGCATCGCGGCAATTACAAGACCTTCCCCAATCACGTCGTCGTCGCGTTCGATGAGAGAGGTTCTCAGATCGGCGTCGTGTTCGAGACCGCGACGCCCTTCGACACTCCTCCATTGATGGCCGAGCTGGTGGCCTGGATGCGGGAGGAGCGCGAGTTGGAACGCCTGCACCCGCTGCTCCTGATCGGCCTGTGGGTGGTGGTGTTCTTGGAGATCCATCCTTTTCAGGATGGCAACGGGCGGCTCAGCCGTGTCCTCACCACCCTATTTCTACTGCAGGCCGGCTATGCGTACGTACCGTACAGCTCGCTCGAAAGCGTGATCGAGCAGAACAAAGAGGCCTACTACCTCGCGCTACGCCAGACCCAAGGGACAATCCGTACCGACGCGCCGGATTGGCAATCGTGGCTCTTGTTCTTTCTGCGCTCTCTCGCCGAGCAGGTGCGGCGCCTGCACCAGAAGGTCGAGCGGGAAAAACTGGTGCTCGCGCCGATGCCGGAGGCCTCGCTTCAGATTGTCGAATTCGCCCGTGAGCATGGCCGGGTCACCATGGCCGAAGCGATCCGATTGACCGGTGCAAGTCGCAACACCCTTAAACACCATTTCCGAGCGCTTTGCGAACAAGGCCACCTTCGCCAGCACGGCAAGGGCCGGGGCGTTTGGTACGAACTGGCGTGAAGGCGGCCGAACCCGATCGGCCCCTACCGCCGAACCCCCGGCAACCCCACCCCCGGAGCCGGCCGTTCCCTCAGCACCTCCCGACGGAAGACGAACAGCTCGGCCGGGCGGCCGCCCGTCTTCTCCGTCTGACGGCCGGTCCCTTCGACCAGGCCTCCGGATTCGACCAGGCGGCGGAAGTTCTGCTTGTGCAGGCGGACTCCGGAGAGCGCTTCGACCACGCGTTGGAGTTGGAACAGGGTGAAGCGCGGCGGCAGCAGCTCGAAGACCACGGGGCGGTACTTGAGCTTGCCGCGCAGGCGGCCGAGCGCGCTCGCTAGGATACGCCGGTGGTCGAGGGCGGCGATCTGCCCCGACCAGGCGGGTTCGGTGGCCGCCGCAGCTTCCGGTTCGCCGCCGTCCCTTCGCGCCTCTTCGATCAGGTGCGCCTCGTAGAGCAGCTCGTAGCGTTCGAGCACCCGTTCGCCGTCCCAGGCGACGCCGGAGAAACCGAACGCGATGTCGGCGCGTTCGCGCCGCTCGCCGCGCAGCGCGTGGTCGGAAGCGCCCGAGGCGCTCGCGATCCAGCGCTCGATCCCCGGCTCGATCGTCCGGTCGATAATCTCGGGGCGACCCTCCCGCCAATCTTCCCAGGGGAGAAAGCCGTAGATATCCCCCCAGCGCGCGGCGCCGCTCCCCCGGGCCTGCCGTTCGCGGACGAGCGCCAGATAAGCGACCGAGACCGAGCGCGCTCCGGTCTCGGCTTCGATCGGATCGCGCAGCCGGTCGCCGAAGGTGTAGAGCTGCTCGACGTAGCCGAGTTCCAGGCCGGTCTGTTCGCGCACCCAGCGGCGCAGGCCCCGTTCGAGCGTCGGATCGGTCTCCGGTTCGAGCGGACCGAACGGCAGCGCGTCCTCCAAGCCTTCAGGCACGGCACCGGTACCCCGAAGCGGCCGGCGGACGGCGAGGATGCGCGGCACCTCGTCGGTGACCGCGAGGATGACCGCGTTCAGCCCGAGATCGATGGAATGAGGCATGGCGGTTCTCTTTCGATCGGCTGGTCCGAGGCGTTCGGTTCGAAGATTAGATCGCGTTCGAACACCTCGGCAAATACCCCGGCGTAGATTCGAGCCACCTCTTCCACCGTCGGGGCCACCCCGGTCAACCGTTCGATCGAGGTCATTTGCACACTGTGCAGGCCGCACGGCACGATGCCGGCGAACATCGAGAGGTCGGTCGTGACGTTGAGCGCGAAGCCGTGGGTGGTGATCCAACGCGAGAGGTGGATGCCGATCGAGGCGATCTTCTCCTCTCCCACCCAGACGCCGATGAGCGCTTGGTCCTGACGCGGCTCGGCAGCCAGGCCGAAATGGGCGAGGGTGCGGATCAACGTCTCTTGCAGATCGCGGACATAACGGCGGATGTCGCGGCGATCGGGGCTCAAGTTCAAGATCGGGTAGCCGACCAGCTGCCCCGGGCCATGGTAGGTCATCTGGCCGCCGCGGTCGCACTCGACCACCTCGACCTCGTGCGCGGCGAGCCAGCCCGGATCGACCAGCAGATCGGCGATCGAGGCGTTGCGTCCGAGCGTGTAGACGTGCGGGTGTTCGAGCAGGAACAGCCGCTCGTGCGCACCGTAGTGCCGAATCGCTGCGCGCGCCGCCGTCTGGAGCGCGAGCGCCTCCAGATAGGGAATGCGGCCGAGAAACGATCCTTCGACTTGTCTTTCCGAGGTCGCCATGCCCCCATTCTAATTCGGCCCTGCGCTAGGATACGGAGGATTTCTGTGCAGGCTCAAAGCGGGGGCGAACGTGGGAGACAAAATTGTTACGGCCATCCTGGGCGGCGGCCAGGGCTCGCGCCTCTCGCCGCTCACGCGCGATCGGGCGAAACCGGCGGTCCCCGTCGGGGGCAAATTCCGGCTGATCGACATTCCGATCAGCAACAGCCTCCATGCCGGGATCGATCGGATCTTCGTGCTGACCCAGTTCAACAGCGCGAGTCTGCATCGCCACATCAACCAGACCTACCGCTTCTCGTCGTTCAGCCAAGGCTTCGTCAACATCCTGGCGGCCGAGCAGACGCTCGACCGACGCGAATGGTTTCAAGGGACCGCCGACGCGATTCGCCAGACGCTCGGCCATCTGCTCGAACCGAACCCGAAGGAGATCCTGATCCTCTCGGGCGACCAGCTCTATCTGATGAACGTCCGCGAGTTCGTGAAGACCCATCGCGACCGCGAGGCCGATCTGACCATCGCGGTCAAGCCGGTCACCCGCGCCGAGGCGTCCGGATTCGGCATCCTCCAGCTCGACGCCACCGGTCGCATCCGCGCCTTTCACGAGAAGCCGACCGACGAGAGCCAACTCGACGAGCTGGCGCTCGACGCCGAGACGAGAGGAGCGCTCGGATTCCCCGTGCCGGAGGGCTCGTACCTCGCGAGCATGGGCATCTACATCTTCCGCCGCGGCGTGATGCAGGAGCTGCTGGTCGGCACCGACACGATCGATTTCGGTCGCGAGGTGATCCCGCAGGCGCTCGCCAACTACAAGGTCTGCGCCTACCCCTACGATGGCTACTGGACCGACATCGGCACCATCCCGAGTTTCCATCAGGCGAACCTCGACCTCACGCTGCCTTTGCCGCCGCTCAACCTGTACGACCCGAAGCTCCGGATCTACACCCATCCGCGCTACCTGCCCGGGACCAAGATCAACCAGTGTTTCGTCCAGTGCTCCGTGCTCTGCGAAGGGAGCATCCTCGAAGGCAGCCAGGTGATCGACTCGATCATCGGCATCCGCTCGGTGATCCGCTCCGGCTCGGTGATCGAGCGCTCGGTGATCATGGGCGCCAACGCCTGGGAACCCGAGCCGACCGACGGGCGCCAGCCGCTCGGCATCGGTCGCGACTGCCAGGTGAAGAACGCGATCATCGATTTCAACGCCCGGATCGGCGACGGCAGCAAGCTGGTCAATGCGGCCGGTATCCAGAATTTCGACGCCGAGAACTACTCGATCCGTGAGGGGATCATTGTCGTGCCGAAGAACGCCGTCATCCCCCCCGGAACGATCGTATGACGATGAAGATCTGCCAGATCGCCGCCGAGCTCTCGCCGTTCGCCAAGACCGGGGGGTTGGGCGACGTCGCCTCCGGCCTCTCGGGCTTTCTCTCCCGGAAAGGGGGGGACGTCCGGATCTTCGTTCCCTACTACGCGAACCTCGCGCGCACGCCGGAGAAGTACCCGACCGTCGATTTCATCCGGAACATTCCGCTCCAGCTCGGCAGCCTGAGGTTCACCTACGGCCTGCGCACGGCGAAGCTGCCGGGCAGCGAGGTCGACGTCTATTTCGTCGATTGCCCGGATCTCTACGGCGCGGATGGGATCTACCAGGGGGATAGGGCGGACGCGCGCCGCTTCGCCGTGCTGACGCTCGCGGCGTTCGAATCGTGCCAGCGGATGGGGTGGGGACCGGACATCGTCCACGTTCACGACTGGCACACCTCGCTCGCGCCGATCTTCTTGAAGAGCCATTTCGCCTGGGATCGGCTGTTCGGCAAGACCCGGACGGTGCTCACCATCCACAACGCGGGCTATCAGGGGATCGCCGACCGCCGGCTGGTGGAAGACCTGGGGCTTGGGAAGTGGTCGCACCTGTTCCACCAGGAGGACCTCCGCTCCGGCCACGTCAACCACTTGAAGTGCGGCATCCTCCACGCCGACGTGGTGACCGCCGTCTCCCCCACCTACGCCAGAGAGATCCAAGATAGCCTCGGCTACGGCCTCGAACCGCTGCTCCGCGCCCGGGGCGTGATCGGAATGATCAACGGTGTGGACTACGGCGAATGGGATCCGGAGACCGATCCGCACCTGCCCGCCCACTTCTCGATTCGGAACCTATCGGCCAAGGCCGAGAACAAGCGCGCCCTGCTCCGCGACACCGGTCTCGACCGCGAGTACGAAGAGCGGCTCGACATCCCGCTGCTCGGGATCGTCTCGCGGCTGACTCCGCAAAAGGGGTTTGATCTTCTCTTCTCCACGCTGCCGCTCTTCCTCGCCCACCGTGAAGTCCGGCTGGTCGCGTTGGGCAGCGGCGAGCCGCTCTACGAGGAGTTTTTCGCCTCGCTCGCGCGTCTGTTCCCTACCAAGGTCTGGTTCTACAAGGGGTTCAACAACCCGCTCGCCCACCGGATCGAGGCGGCGGCCGACCTCTTCTTGATGCCCTCGAAGTTCGAGCCGTGCGGCTTGAACCAGATGTACAGCCTGCGCTACGGCACGCCGCCGATCGTCCATCGCACGGGGGGCTTGGCCGACACCGTGGTTCCGTTCAACGCCGCGACCGGCCATGGCACCGGCTTCGTCTTCGATCACTTCACCCCCGAGGGCTTCGCCTGGGCGCTCGGCCAGGCGCTCGACCACTTCCCGAACCGGGAGCTCTGGGAACACCTGATGAAGAACGGTATGGCCCAAGACTTCTCGTGGGATGCGGTTGGCACGAACTACGTTCGGCTGTTCAACCATCTGGTGTTGGGCGCCGCCGGGTAGCGGGTGGGATCTTGCGGTAGAGACAATACCGGCGCCGTGCCCCAGGAGAAGCGCGACGCCGGTAGAACCGTTTTCCCTTTAGGGCCCGCTACTGGAAGTAACCGCTGACGTCGACTGTCAGGTGGAGATCCCCACTCGGCTGAACCGCCAAAACCTTGAGGCTGCCGCCGACATCGAGATCGACGATCGCGTTGTTGGCGCGAACCTGGCCGGGCGAGTAGGTGAGCGTGGCGGTCTCCGGGAAGGTGCTCGAGTAGACGACGATGTGTCCGGCGGCGGTCGGGTCGATCGCCGTGATGTTGACCGCCAGCGCCTTCGCCCCCACCGGAATGCTACAGGTGCCGGTCGCCGCAAACGTCCGCGTCGCCCCCGGTACGAGCGCCGGTCCGTTGGCGCCCCGGGTGTCGATCAGTCGGCAAGGGGCGATGGTGAAGAACGAGCCCTGGGGCGGGGCGTTCGGTGGCATCGGCGCCAGGCTCAGGAGGTTGAACTCCGAGGTCGGGCCGGCCTCGAAAACTCCGAGGGTGGCAGAAACGGGCACCGCGGTCCGATCGATGTCGAAGCGGAACGAGACGAGCGTTGCGTAATCCACCTCGGCCGGCGGTGTGGTGGCGGCCGGCGCGCTCCAGGTGATCCCGGTTGCATCGGTGGTCGCGACCCAATTGTTCGTGGCGAAGCCGTCGCCGTCCGCGTAGACGAGGTTCGTGATCACCGCACCGGTCGGGTCGAACGGCGCGTGGAAGCTCTTGATTCGGCGATCGAAATCGTGGTTCTGGAGCGCGTAGGCGAAGCGCTTCCGCCCGGGGCTCCCGGCGACATCGGTCACCTTCACGGCGAGCTGCACCTTGCCTTCGCCGGTATCGAGCACCCGGTTGTCGGCGTTCGCTCCCGGGGTGGTTGGATTGACCCAGACGTTGATCGGCGGACCTTGGGTGTAGGAGCCGACCGTGGCGAACGTCCAGGTGGCCGCCGGCTTGGCCGGGGTCACCTGCCGATAGCCCATGCTGTTGAAAATGTTCACGTCGTTCCGAATGATGTAGAACGCCTCGACGTAGTAGGTCGCGCCCGCCAACGTCAGGTCGGATTCGGCGGCCTTGAGCCCGTGGGTGAACGAGTTCTCCCCGGCTCCCGAGAAGTCCTGGACACAGTCACCGTTGGTATCGAAGTGGCTTGGAATCCCGCCGCAGTGCGACCAGATCCCGGTTGAAGCGGTGACCTCGGAACGCGGGCCGAGGGAATTGACGCTGTTATTCGTCCCGGTGCCGTAAACATCCGAGCAGCCGAGTCCCAGGACGTGGGAATCGGTGCAGGCCCCCGCATCGCAGCCGCTGTTGATGGTCAGGAAGGCGTGTTTGAGATCGCCCTTCCCGAGCGGCTCGAAGAAGTCACCGGTCGAGCGGGTCATCTGCCAAACCAGGAACGGATGCTGGTCGTTCCAGGGCGGCACCCCGAGGTTGGTGAACTTCGAGTACCAGGGGACGTTGGCGGTGCCGACATTCTTCAAATCCGCCGAGGGCAACACGACGACCACCGACCGGCCGTTCACGGTCGAGATCCCGGCCTGGCCGATGCTCGACATGTTGGTGAGTGAGACATCGACCGCACCGCTCCAATCACCGCACGGCGGCGGCGCGTTGATGCCGGCCGGGAGAGCCGGCACCGGCGGCAGAGTGCCGGCCGCGAGCGTCGCGTCGAGGTCCAGGGTGCCGACGGCCACTCCGACGTAGCGTTCGTCGCCGAGCAGGCGGGCGAGGTCGGGAAGGATCCGCAGATCGGCATTCAGATAGCGAAGCCGACTGGTCGGGGCGTCGAGCTCCCACTGCGCGTCGGCCGTGGTCAGCAGGGCCATGCCGGCCGCGTCGAACAGTTCGAGCACGCCGGCTTTGGCACCGGGCCGAAGCACGAGGCTCGACAGGTCGAAGGTGCCCGCGGCGCCGACCAGGCGGAAGCCGCCGCGGGTCTGCATCGAGGTCCCTTCGAAACCGCGGAATCCGTCCCAGGCCACGATGGCGCGCAAGCCGATCCGCCCGTCGAGGGCGAACGACGGCGCGTTCTTGGGCGCAACCGAGAGCGGGTGGAGCGCGTGCCCGGTGACCGTGGGCTCAAGATCGGTCACCTCAAACCCGAGGTTCGAAAGTGTTGAACGGTCGAGCCCGACGGTCGCGACCCCGTCGAGGAGATCCCACGAGGCCGTGACGGCTGGGGGCTGCTTGGCCGGCGCCGCGCCGAGGCTTCCGCAGAACGCGACGAACAGCGACAGACCGATGCGGGAGATCCCGGCGAATCGGTGACGTGAGGTTTTGGCCTGGGTCACGCGGCTACCCTCCTGATCCTACTGATCGCTTGCGGGGTCGTTTCGGGCGGAAGAATACGGGCACTCTAGCGAGCGGAGCGGTCGGTTGCAAGAGTTGGCCGAGGCATCCTGAACCGCCCTCTCTACGACCGCGTGGTACCTTGCCCTTTTGGCGCCGCCGTTCTCAACTCTTCCGATCGGATATTCTGTGGCTCTCACTGCAACGGTCTACAACCTGGACATCACGCTCGCGAATGTCGATCGCGGCGTCTACGAGACTCTCGCCCTGCGCGTGGCGCTCCACCCGTCGGAAAGCCTGGACTACATGCTCACCCGGGTGCTCGCCTACTGCTTGGAGTACGAAGAGGGGATCACCTTCTCCCGCGGCGGCATCTCCGACCCGGACGAGCCGCCGATTCGCGTTGTCGATCCGACCGGTCGGATCACCGCCTGGATCGAAATCGGCACGCCCGACGCCCTCCGCCTCAACAAAGCGTCCAAAGCCGCAGACCGGGTTGCCGTCTACACCCACAAGAACCCCGAGACCCTGAAGCGCCAGTACCTCGGCCAACGCATCCACCGCTCGGCCGACATCCCCATCTACGCCTTCGACCGCGCCTTCATCGAAGCAGCCGCGGAGCACCTCGACCGCCGCACCAAGATCGACCTTTCGGTCACCGGCGGGCAGCTCTATCTGTCGCTCGGGGAGCGGAGCTTTTCGGGGGCGGTGGTGGAGCACCGGATCGAGGTCTAACCGGGAACCCTTCCTTTTTGTCTCCCCACCGGGAATGAATCCGCAAAATAGTTGTTATCACCAACCATGAACGCCTCCGCCCCGCCCGAAACCGCTCCACCGCTACCGGTTCTCGACTCCCCCGTCGCCTCGCCGCCGGTCGATCCGACACTCGCCCGGGATGCGGCGGACTTGCAGCGGGCTCTCTCCGACCTGGTGCGGGTGGTGCAGTTTCGCGACCGCGACCGGATCTGCTGTCACGACATCTCGGTCACCCAGTGCTACGCGTTGGAGGAGCTGATCCGGCGCGGACCGCTGACCTTGAACGAGCTGGCGCAGGTGCTCTATCTGGACAAGAGCACGGCGAGCCGGGTGGTCGATAGCTTGGAGCGGAAGGGGTACGCCACCCGCTCCCCCCATCCGGCCGACGGCCGGGCGCTGTTGCTCGCCGCCACCCCCACCGGGCGGGCGCTCTGCGAACGGATCGAGGGAGACCTCGTGGTCGAGGCGCAGCGGTTGCTGGTTGATATCGAACCCGAGGCGCGCCGCGCGATGGCTTTGCTGCTCGGCCGCCTGGCCCGCGCTGTCGAAACGCGAGCGAGCTGCGGCGTCGATGGCCGCGGCTGCTCGACCTGCTAGATCGGATGTGAACCTGTGAGCCGAACCGTGCCTGACGGCCGGTTCAAGACCGAATAGTTGTTATTACCAACCGAGACTCGATCTCGAACCTCGAGGAGACGAACCATGAACACCGAGACCATCACCCCCACCACTCCCAGCACCGAAGCCACCTCCGCCCCCTGCTGCGGCCCCACTTGCTGCGGCGAGAAGGAGGGAAGCCCCGCACGAGCCACCGAGCCGCTCGACGCCACTACGATTCAAGAGGCGGTGCGCGCCAAGTACGATGCCGCAGCCAAAGCGGTCACGACCGGCCAGCCCGGTTCGAGCGTGTTCGGTTGCTGTAGCGGTGATTCGTGCTCCGATCCGATCACCTCGGATCTTTATACCGAGGCGGAGACCCTCGGCCTGCCCAAGGACGCGATCCTCGCCTCGCTCGGTTGCGGCAATCCGACCGCTCTAGCGGAGCTCCTTCCCGGCGAGGTGGTGCTCGACCTCGGCTCCGGCGGCGGCATCGATGTCCTGCTCTCCGCCCGCCGGGTCGGTCCCACGGGCAAGGCTTACGGCCTCGACCAGAGCGACGAAATGCTGGCGCTCGCCCGTGAGAACCAGCGCCAGGCGGGAGCCAGCAACGTCGAGTTCCTGCGCGGTGCGATCGAAAACATTCCGCTCCCCACCGACACCGCGGACGTGATCATCTCGAACTGCGTGATCAACCTGTCGGGCGACAAACGCAAGGCGCTCGCCGAGGCGTTCCGCGTGCTCAAACCCGGCGGGCGTCTGGCGATCTCGGACGTGGTTTTCTTGGGTGCCGTCCCGGCCGATCTCAAGCGGAGCGTCGAGCTCTGGGCCGGCTGCGTCGCCGGGGCGCTCGAAATCGACGAGTACCGCACTCTGCTGACGGAAGTCGGCTTCGAGCCGATCGACATCGAGCCGACCCGCATCTACCGCGCCGATGAGGCGAAAGCGTTTCTCGCCGGCACCGACCTCGACCACCTGGTCGGCCGCCTCGACGAGATCGACGGCAAAGCCGCCGCCGCGTTCGTCCGGGCGCGGAAGCCGGTCGTTCAGGGCTGAGGAAGCGACACGCCCGCGCGGCCGGAAATCAGCCGGCCGCGCGGGCTGCCTTCTCGTCAGCGGTTCTCGATCGCTTGCAGAATCGGCCGGGCCAGGTAGAGCCTGCCCCACGCCCGGCCCGTCACTTCCTCGAGCAACCCCTCCTCCTGAAGCCTAGCCACGGCGGCGCGGGCGGTCGGATAGGAAACGTCCAAGAGTCGCGCGGCGCGCGAGACGGTGATGTAGGGGTTTGCGAAGAGCTCGTCGAGCAGTGCCACGGCATTCGGTCTTTGCCGCAGGCGGGCGCGGAGATCGGAATGCAGACCGAGGAGAAGACGGGCCTGCATGCATCAGGGCACACTGGAGCAGGTCCGGGAAATGCTCCCTGTCGTGCAGAAAGAACTCCCAATTCGACAGGCAGTCCATCAAATGATCCGGGGGTGGAGGAACATAGGGAGCCGTCGTCGGTGTGCTGCCCGCAGGGCCAATCCAGTTTTGGCTCCGGCGAAGCTCGCCGGGGGTGGCGTGCTCGCCGCGGACTCCCCGCATCAGCCGCTCATGGATCTCCCGTACCAGCCGCAATGAGAGCGGCAGCTCCCCAAGCCGCGCCAATCCGTACTCCAAAGCCTCGACATAGTTCCGGACTTCGCGCACGTCCGCTTGGGATTCGGATTGCAAGGCGGGCGGCTCTCTCTCCTCGGCCTCGTCCAACAGGAGGTCGGAGAGGCTCGCCCGCGTCCCCTCGATCCGCGATGAAAGAACGGCTTCGCGTCGGAGATAGGGGGCGATGAGAAGGTGGGGGTTGGGCAGTTGGCGACCCAAGCCAGACAGCTCGCTCAGCGCCGCGTCCGCCCGTGACAGACCGAGCACCAGGTCCGACTCGTACACCAGATCCGGTGGCAACGGTGCCGGAACGAAGGCGGCATAGCCTCCGGCAGCTCGAACGACCGTTCCGGCGCTCGGAGCGCGAAAGTCTTCTGGATTCAATAGATCCCCTCTGGAGCTTTCAAAGTTTCCGAGCGTTTCCTTTAAAAGCCGATCCCACTTTGAACGCCGGCTTTCAAAGGTGAGAGCGCTTTTAAAGAACCGGCCCGGATTCTTTCAAAGCTCAGGAGAATTGGAAAGAGGGCGCGCCGATCCGATTTCAGGCGCGCAAACCGGCGGTTGCGGGCTGACCGACCTCGAAGCCGCTAGCTCTCGCGCAGGGCGGCGAGCGGATCGACGCTCGCCGCCCGTAGGGCCGGCATCCAGCTTGCCAAGGCGGAAACCGCGAGAAGGAGCCCAAACACCGCAACGAAGACGAGCGGTCCTCCCGCGGCGCCGTAGAGGACACCTCGGAGAAGTCGTGCCGCACCGAGCGCGGCGACGAGCCCCACCAGTCCTGGAGCTGAGGGAGGAACATGAACTCCCGCGGCGCTTCGCCAAGGCTCTGGTACTTGCCGGTCGGAACGACGCCCACCACCAGGAAGTCGCGCGGAGTCTGGTGGCCGATGCGCACGGCCCGACCCAGCGGATTCCGCCCCGGCCAGAAGCGGTCGGCGAACCGCTGATTGACGATGATCACGGGGGGAGATTCGGCGCTTTCGATGGCGGCGAAAGCCCGCCCTCGGGTGATCCCGATCCCCATCGTCGCAAAGTAGTCCGGGCTCACCCGGCTGAAGTGAATGGACATCCCTTCGTCGGGCCGGGGCTCGTAGCCCGGTACCGAGATGGTGCGATCCGAGCTGCTGAGCGACAGAGGCAGCTGATCGATGAAGCCTACGGAGCGAACCCCAGGATGCGCGCGCAGCCGCTCGCCGAGCCGGCGGTAGAAGTCCTCGGTGCGATTCCGGTCGTACCCCTGTAGCTCGGGGTTTAGTCCGGCCACCAGCCGATTTTCGGTGGCGAAGCCCTTGTCGAGGATTTCGGCCGAGCGCAGGTTCATCAGAAATAGCCCGGCGGAGACGAGCAACACCACCGACAGCGCCATCTGCGCCATGACCAAAGTGCGACTCGCGCGGGAGCGCGGCGCGCCGGAGATCGAAGCTCCTTTAAGCGCGGGCACAAGTGACGGCTGGGTCGCCTGCCAGGCAGGAATCAATCCGCACAACACGCCGGTCGCGATGGTCACCCCGAGGGCGAAGAGGAGGACCGTCGGACTGAGCCGCAGGTCGGGGGTACGATCGAAATGTGATTGACGAGTCGGAGGGCCAGCAGCGCTCTTTGATCCGGATTGGAGTCACCCCCTTCGCCACGCGCCCGATCCCCGCCAGGGAGCAGTTGCTGCGGCCGACGAGCTCCTCCGGGTCGATCTCCGAAAGAGGCGCCCAGAGAACGGGCTCGACCATCGGAATCGCACCCCGGAAGCCGGGAGACGCCACCCCGATCACCTCGACACTCCGTCCGTTCATCACGACCGTGCGCCCGACGATACCCGGGTCGCCGCCGAAGTGGCGCAACCATCCGCCATGGCTGAGCACGACGACCGGATTCGACCCCGGCCCCGCCCCTCGGTCCTCCCCCTCCCTGAAGATGCGGCCGAGAACGGGCCGGACCCCGAGCACATCGAAGTAGTTCGCCGAGACCATGTTGGCGAGCATCACCTGCGGCTCGCCGCCGACGGTCAGGCTGACGCGGTCGAATTTCCAGGCGGCGAGCCCCGAGAAGATGTCTTTCGAACGCTCCCTCAAATCGATCGAGTCGGGAACGGAGAGCGATCCATACTCCTGACCCGCATAGGTCCGATAGAGGAGAACCAGCTCCTTGGAATCAAGAACGCCGGGGAGCGGGCGAAACAGCATCCCGTCCAAAGCCGAGAACACCGCGGTGTTCAAGCCGATCCCGAGCGCCAAAGTAACCACCACGATCGCGCTCCACAGCTTCCGCGCGCCGAACTGCCGCAAGGCATAGACGAGATCCTGCTTGATGTGGCGCATGGTCGGGCCCTCCGGAAGAGTGCGCTTGGGTGCCCAGGTTCCAGGCTGTGCCTCCCCTACGGGCTCGCGGTCGGTCAGGTTTCGCGGTGCGGCGGCTGGTGCGCAAAGCCGATCGCCCGAAATCCTCGTTTCGGCGCCACACACGCTTTGCCTCGCCGACCCGGCCGGCCCGCTACATCGACTCCGGTCGTGATGTGAGCTTCAAAGCAACGGATTGACTACGCGAACGAGTCCGTAGACCTGATGGTGATTGAGATCTTCGGAATACAGAGTAGACACTCCGACCGAAGCTGCGGCCTGGATGATCGATGCGTCCCAGAAGGAAATCTTGAAGCGGCTCTCGACAAGAAGCGCTTGAAGAATCGATTCTCCGGAATTGACCACCACTTCCCAGCTCAAATAATCCCTGACGATCTGGGCCGCCTCTTCGGCCGGAATCGGGCTCTTGGCCTTCCGTCGAATATTGACGTAGAACTCTTGGAGCACTTGGGTGCTCAAAACGCCATTGCCTTCATCCCAAAGCCTCGCGACGAGGTCCTTGGCTCGCTCGTGCTTCTCCCCACTTCCCCGGTCGTGCGCATAGACCAGGACATTGGTGTCCAAGAAGCACCTATCGGTCATGTAGCTCGCCGCGAGAGGCGGGAGGTGCCCAATTGAGGTCGTACCCGTGTTTCAAACGGGACAGCGCACGCGCTTTGGCCGCGTCATATCCAGGCTTCGCCCCGACCAGATCCTTTAGAGCTTCGCTCAGAAGCTGGTCCAGCGAGAGGCCGCGTTGGGCCGCCAAAGCGCGAGCGGCTTCAACCACAGCGTTGTCCATTTCGAGGAGGATCCCGGTCGTCATCGTACAGTTCCCTCAGCGTCAGAGACTACGGTTGTCGGGAATCCCCGTCAAATCGCATGGTTGTTCTCCCCTCTACCGCCAGGGCCCTTTGCGCGAGGGGCAGGGTGAGCTGAGAAACCGGAGCACTTTGGCGGACGCTGTTCACTCCGAAGCCCCAACCAGCCCCGCGATCGCCGCCTCGATCTCGGCTTCGGACTGGCCCATCTCTAGAAGCAGACTCCGGTAATTCGCCGAAAACAGTTGCCGGTGTGGATGCTCGAATCCGGTACGCCGCTCGAACTCGAGGACGATCGCGAGCGCCTGCCCGGTGGCCGCCCTGTACGCCTCGAAAGCAGCGACCACCCCGAGCGCCGCGGCGTGCTCCTCGCTGGGAAACGCACCGCAGCGCTCGCCGATCAGCAGAATCACCGCGTCGCACTGCTCAATGTAGGCCCGAAGCTGTTCGAGCAACGTCGCCGAGCCCTGGCGGAAGTGTTCCTGGTCCCGCACCTCCAGCTCCTTGCGCCGCAGCACCCGGGCGAGCTCGACCCGGTAGGAGCCCAACTCCCGCGTGACCGCCGAGAGGAAGATGCGATAGGTGACGGGGCGGTCATTGCGTGGTTGAGCGTTTGAGTGTAGCGCAGGGACTCTTGCTCCTGGGAACGTTATACTCGTTTCATGACCGCGGTCCTCATCGGCACGCAAGCAGCGGCAGGCAAGCTGCGGGAGCAGCTTGGCGCCCGTGCCGAAGCCGAAGGGATCGTTGCGGCCTGGCTGTTCGGAAGCGTGGCCCGAGGTACCGCACGGCCGGATAGTGACGTCGACGTGGGGGTCCTCTACCGGGAGGCCCCGCCCAGGACACTCAAGGGGATTGGGCGTGTTTTCGGGCTGGAAGAGGATCTCGCCGAGGCGACCGGCCTCCCCGTCCAAGTCGTCAACCTCAACCAGGCTCCGGTGGACTTGATTGTCCGCGTGCTCCGGGACGGCAAGCTGCTACTCGATCGCGACCCTTTGCGCCGCATCGGCTTTGAAGTGGCCTCACGCAATGAGTTCTGGGACCTCGAGCCCTACCTCCGCCTCTATCGAGGGCAGAGCGTCACACGCCCATGATCGATACCGATCTCATCGGCAAGAAGCTTGTCGTCATCGAGACCTGCGTCCACGAGCTGAAGACCCTGGGCCGCCCGGCAGAGATCCGAACCGATATCCGAGAGTTTCGGTTCGAAGCCTACACGATCCAAATCTCGATCCAGGCGGCCCTGGACGTGGCTGCGCACATTGTCTCGGGTGAGCGCATGGGCGAACCGCGTACGAACCGCCAGCTCTTCGAGCTCTTGGTGCGCAACCGTTGGCTTCCCGAAGAACTCGCTACCACTCTGCATGGCATGGTGGGTTTCCGCAACATCCTCGTCCATGGCTACGAGATTGTCGATCCCGTGGTGGTCGAGGACATCGCACTCCATCACCTCGACGACCTTCTCACTTTCGTGGCGGCGATCCGGGCGCGTCTGAACGCGGCGTGATCCGGACCGGCACCGCGACCGCCGCCTCGATCTGGATTAGTGGATGTCACGCCATTCTGCGGCCGAGACCCAGGGTGTGAGGTGGTCGACGTTGGTCGTGGCGACGACGACATCCGGTGATCCGAACGTGAGCGCCTGCCCTGCGAGGATCATGTCGCCATCGATCGCTTTGTCGCTCGCCGCCGGCATCCCTCTCTGGCGAGCGAGCGCCCAGAGTGCCGCTTGGCGGATGGCTGCGGTCGAAAATGGGAGGTGACCAAACCGAGCGGCCCGGCATCCAGAAAAACGATTCGGCTCACCAGGTCCAGCCCTTCTTCTCCTTAGGAAACAGCTTCCGATCCGAAAGCCGATCTTCATCCAGAACCCGGATCAGGTACTCGCCGGTCTCCTTTTGCTCCTCTGCATCCCCGTGGTTGATCCACGAGTCGATCAATGCCGAGAGCGCAGCGGCTCGGTTCTCTACCGGTAATTGGCTCTCGAGGAGGCTTCGGGTGTACTGCTCAACCGGAAGGCCTTGGCCGGCAGCGAGCTCGGTCAGGCGTCGCTCCAAATTGGGAGTCAACTCAAGGGTAAGGGTCACAGGACACCTCTGGAGGGCGGATTCAAAGAGCCCGGTCAATTCTAAACCAGAGCGCGAGTGTGTTGGTGTCGAGAAGTAAAGGACTCATCGGTCCTCTTCTTCAGCCAGACTCGCGAAGCGAATCGGATGCTCACTCCGGAAGGTCTCGAATCCGTCAAGGACCGCTCCCTCCTCTGGCGACAGAGGCATCGCGACCACCACCTCGATCTCGGCGTCGGACTTGCCCATCGCCTGAAGCAGGCCCCGGTAGTTCGCCGAAACGACCTCCAGATGCGGATGCTCGTGCCCGGTGCGGCGCGTGAAGTCGAGGAAGATCTCAGAAGTCGCCATGGCGTGGTTGAGAGAAGAGTGTAGCGCAGCGGGCTGCACCCTTCGAGCCCGCCGGGTGCTTTCGACGGTGGATTGCGGCTCTCGGTGCCGGAGATCGGGATGCGGAGAAGGAGATGCGCTCGCGAAGCCGGAGAGCGGCTTTGCGCGCCGAAACGCCGAATTGCGCCGACGGGGTCGCGATCTCCGCCGTGGATAGCCGCTATCGGTGGCGGATAGCCGCTATCGGGACGGGGATAAGCCAGATCCGCGCCGGATAGTCGCTATCTGGGCTGGATAGCCGCTATCCGTGCCGGGATAGCGCATCTCGCTGGCGGATAGCCGCTATCCGAGCGGGGATAAGCCAGATCTGCGCCGGATAGCCGCTATCCACGGCGGATAGCGGCTATCCGCCGCCGCTTGCCGATCGCGCGCGCCGAGAGTAGAGATCCTCCCGCGCCGACGATTATCGGACACGGGAGAACGTCGGCCGCCTTACGGTAGCGCTAGAACAGCCCCACCACCCTACCGTTCTCGTCCAGATCGATCGACTGCGCCGACGGGACCTTCGGCAGGCCCGGCATGGTCATCACATCGCCGCAGACCATGACCACGAATTCGGCTCCGGCGGCGAGGCGCACCTCGCGGATGTCGAGCTTGTGGCCGGTGGGCGCGGCGCGGCGCGTGGCGTCGGTCGAGAACGAGTACTGGGTCTTCGCCACACAGACCGGATAGTGGCCGTAGCCGTCGGCCTGGAGGCGGTCGATCTGGGTACGCGCCTTGCTGTCGGCGATGACTCCGTCGGCGCGGTAGATCGTCTTCGCGATCTTTTCGACTTTCTCCCAGAGCGTGTCGGCATCCTCATAGACGAAGCGAAAGGTCGAGGGGCGCTCGCACAGCTCGACCACGATCTCCGCGAGGTCGGTCGCCCCCGCTCCGCCGTCGGCCCAATGGCTGGCGAGCGCCACCTTGACGCCGAGCTTCGCCATCTTCTCTTCGACCAACGCGATCTCGGCCGCGGTGTCGGAGGAGAACCGGTTGATCGCCACCACGGTCGCGAGGCCGTAGCCGTTCTGAACGTTTTCGACGTGGCGTTCCAGGTTCACGATCCCCTTTTCCAGCGCGTCGAGGTTCTCGGTGGTGAGCGTCTTTAGATCGGCACCGCCGTGGTACTTGAGCGCGCGGATCGTCGCCACCACCACCGCGGCCGCGGGGCGCAGCCCCGACTTCCGGCACTTGATGTCGATGAACTTCTCGGCGCCCAAGTCTGCGCCGAAACCGGCTTCGGTCACCACGTAGTCGGCGAGTTTGAGCGCCGCTTGGGTGGCGATCACCGAGTTGCAGCCATGGGCGATGTTGGCGAACGGCCCACCGTGCAGGATCGCCGGGTTGTTTTCGAGCGTCTGCACCAGGTTCGGCTGGAGGGCATCCTTGAGCAGCACGGTCATCGCGCCGTGGGCTTTCAAGTCGCGGGCGCGGATCGGCTTCCGGTCGCGGGTATAGGCGACCACGATGTTGCCCAACCGCTCCTTCAAATCGGCGAGCGAGGTGGCGAGGCAGAAGATCGCCATCACTTCGGACGCGACCACGATGTCGAAACCGTCCTGCCGCGGGTAGCCGTTGCCGAAGCCGCCCAAGCTCACCACAATCTCGCGCAGCGCCCGGTCGTTCATGTCCACCACCCGCTTCCAGGTGATCCGCCGGACGTCGATCCCGAGCTCGTTGCCGTGGTGGATGTGGTTGTCGAGCAGGGCGGCGAGCAGGTTGTTGGCCAGCGCGATCGCGTTGAAATCGCCGGTGAAGTGGAGGTTGATGTCCTCCATCGGCACCACCTGGGCAAAGCCGCCGCCGGCCGCCCCTCCCTTCATCCCGAACACCGGCCCCAGGCTCGGCTCACGCAGGCAGATCAGCGCCTTCTTGCCGATCTTGCACAAGGCATCGCCCAGGCCCACCGAGGTCGTGGTCTTCCCCTCGCCCGCGGGGGTCGGGGTCATCGCGGTGACCAGAATCAGCTTGCCGTCCGGCCGATCTTTCAACCCGGCGAGGTAGTCGAGCGAGATCTTCGCTTTGTAGTGGCCGTACGGTTCCAGGTGATCCGGAGCGATCCCGAGCCGCTCCTCTGCGACCTTCGAGATGCTCGTGAGCTTTGCCTGCTGTGCGATTTCGATATCCGACGCCATGCTTCCTCCAAGGGATGAGCCCTACTGGTTCGACGCAGCGAAAAATCGGGCAAGTATCCCATTCCGGCGGCCTCCGCGGCCATCTCTTGGGCGCGACGGTTCGCATCTTGCGTGCAGAGCTCTATGACGACGCGTCCCGGAACCCAGGGCGTGGGCAGCGTCAGGTTGCATCTTAAAACCGAACCTGGAGGAGAACCCGGACCATGACTCGACATCTCGCCTTCGCTTTCACTCTGGCTGCACTTCTTGCCGCCCTCGCCGCCCCGGCGGCGCAGGCGACCGATTGCACGATGAAATTCAGCCTAACCAGCTGGTCAATCTTCTACAAGACCAGCAAGGGGACCGGCACGATCAGCTGCAACAACGGCCAGTCGGTCTCCGTGCGCCTCGCGGGCAAAGGCGGCGGCCTGACCGCCGGCCGCTCGAAGGTCCGGGACGGCTTCGGCAAGTTCTCCGAAGTCGGAGATATCAAGGAGCTGTTCGGAACCTACGTTGCGGGAGGTGCCGCAGCGGGCGCCGGAAAATCCGTGGAAGCCCAGGCGCTAACCAAAGGCGAAGTGTCGCTCGCCCTGGCCGGCAATGGCACCGGCGTCGAGCTGGGGGTGAGTTTCGGCAAGTTCACGATCAGCCGGCGATAGCGGCCCGGCCGGCGAGGCCGGCTCCACCTTCCCAAGATTATGCCGATCTGCATTATGCTGATCGGCATAATGTTTTTCGTCAACCGGCGACCTGAGGTCCTGCTTCGCGTTGGTGGCAGAAAGATGCCCCGGAGTGGGACGTGATCAGCGAGTCGATCGACGGCGAACGACTGCTGCTCGGCGAGGTCAAATGGAGCGCGAAGCCGTTCGATCGGCGGGCGCTCGCACAAGCGATCGGCGAGCTGGCGGCTCGGCCGGCGCCACCGCTGGCTCCGCGATACGCGAGCCTGTCGGTCGTGCGGACGCTGTTCGTTCCGGAGTTCGCGGGCCGCGCGGTACCCGAACCCCACGAAGGCGTGAGGGTTGTGACTTTGGCCGATCTCTTCGCCTTGAGTCCGGACGGGTAGCCCCTCGTGGCGCAGTCCTTCGACCGATAGAGCGCTCAGGCTGCTTCGGACAGGTGTAAACTCAAGCTCATGAGCAACGCCGTCCTCACCCTCCACTTCCGCAACGAAGAGACGCTCCGCAACCTGGAGCAGGCCGCCGAAGCGCTGGGTGTTTCCAAGGATGAGTTTGCCGAATCGGCCATAGAGCGCGAGCTCGCTATGGGTATCGTCGGCCTTGAGGGTAGGTTGGTCCGAGTTCTCGACCAGCTGAAGTCGAATGGCCCCAGCGATCTCGAACGGAGCATCCAAGAGTTCGCTCAGAGCGAGGTGGATTTCGAGGACCCTCTCCGATCCCGCTTTGCCGAGTCTCCAGACGCCCATGGCATAGGAGCGCTGTTTGGCCACCCCGTGGAACGAGGATGATCCTCGCGACGCGGCAGTAATCGTCCATAACCTCACTGATGTCCTCCGCAAGATCGCTCAGCAGGCTCGTTTTCGGCGAGCGCCAACCCTCTTGATGGCCCGCCAGTGGCACCGCCAAATCTACAAGGGTGTGGGTGTGCCCGTGTCCTACTACGTGGGCGAGATCCGGGACAGCGATTCGAGATTCCCCGAACTGTACGGCTACGAGGTTGGTGTTGGGGCACACCAGGGGATCGACTCAAGCCTTGTACCGCAGCAACTCGAAGACTTTGAAGCGGCCATGGAACGGGCGGTTGGCGTGCTCGATCCCATCATCCGCCCTGGCGACCTACCGGCCGATTTCGAGCTGCTCAGATCCGTCCTCACTCTCTGCGCCTATGCCCATGGCGAATGGGTGCGCATCCATCCTTTCGCTAATGGAAACGGGAGAACCGCCCGGCTTTGGGCGAACTGGTGCGCCCTCCGCTATGGCTTGGCACCGTTCGTCAGACTGAAGCCCAGACCGGAGGGTCTCTACTACGGCGTGGCTTCGGCGTCTTCAATGCAAGGCGATCACCAGCCAATGATCGCCGTGTTCGCTCGCATGCTGGAGCGGCATCTGGATGCTTCCTGACTTAGGCGCATGTCCAATAAGCACCTATCGGTCATGCAGCTCGTCGCGGGAGGCGGGCGGCGCCCAATCGAGGTCGTACCCGTGTATCAGACGGGCCAGCGCGCGCGCTTTGGCGGCGTCGTAGCCAGGCTTCGCCCCGACCAGATCCTTTAGGGCATCGCTCAGAAGCTGGAGCCAGGCCCGGACATCCTCGGTGATCGCGGGATCATGCATGATGGAGCAGTCGGCCTTCGCGCAGGACCGTGCCGGGAAGCGACGCTTTCAGGTGGCGGCGGGCTTCGAAGTAGGAGCGCGAGCAAACGAGAACATCGGCGGCCGTTCCGGTTCCACTCAGCGCTTCGTAAGCCAGCCGGCTTCCCCGACGCTCGGGAGGTGTATCGTCGGGGACGACCACAAGCAGATCGAAATCACTGTGCGGTCCCGCGTCGCCTCGCGCATGGGAGCCGAACAGGTAGATGCGCTCCGGCCGGTACGCAGAGATCAACCGCCGGAGCGCATCCTTCAGCCGCGGATCGCGCGCGTCAGTCGGGGTCGTCGCTGCCTCTGCCGCGGTCATCTTCCCCTCCGGGAGAAGTGTAGCATCGGGCTTCGCGGAACTCTGAGCCGATTGCCTGCTTCTCAGCCACGAGGTGCTTTCGTCGGCGTAGATCGATCTCGAAGTCCAACTCTGGCATCTGAGCCCAGAGGTCGCCCATATCGTGGGTGTCAAAGAAATCCACAAGATCGAAGATCGAGTCCTTGGCCGATGGGAATTGTTGAACTCTCACTCGCTATTTCTACCACGAGCCAGCGCCGAGAGTTCCGCCTCGATCTCGGCGTCCGACTTGCCCATCTCCTGGAGTACACCCAAGTAGTTGTCAAAGGCTGTCCGCAGGTTAGGGTGCTCGCGCCCGAAACGGTTTGTGAAGTCGAGGAGGATAACTAAGCCCTGGCGCATCAGCGGCTCGGCCTCAACGAGGCGCTTTGTGGCCTGGAGCAACTGGCCCAGGTTGTTGAAGGCGGCGGCGACGTTGGGGTGGTTCTCTCCCAAACTAGGTTCTATTGACGACAACACCCATCGCATTAGCGGCTCGGCCTCGCCGAGGCGGTTCGTGGCTAGGAGCAACTGGGCAAGGTTGTTGCGATTGATAGCGTTCTTGGAATGTTCTAGCCCGAAGGCCTTCTCGTCGATTGCGAGCGCTCGGCGTATCAGAGGCTCGGCCTCAGCTAGGCGGTTTGTGTCCTGAAGTAGCTGAGCCAGATTGTTTAGAGCGACAGCGACTCTGGGGTGATGCTCGCCGAAACTACGCTCCTCGTTCGCCAATACCCGACGCATCAATGGCTCGGCCTCCTCAAGGCGGTTCGTGTCCCTAAGCAACTGAGCTAAATTGTTGAGGTCTCGGGAAACGTTTGGGTGTTCCGTTCCGAAATTCTTCTCGTCGATTGCAAGCGCCCGGCGCATCAACGGTTCGGCCTCGGAGTGCAGGGTCTTGGCATCGAGCAGCTGGGCCAAGTTGTTGAGATCTCGGGCGACGTTGGGGTGTTCCGCCCCATAGGTTGCTTCGTCAATCGCGAGTGCCCGGCTCAACAGCGGCTCGGCTTCGGCAAGGCGGTTAGTTTCGTGGAACAGCATTGCCAAATTGCTGAGGCGGACGGCAACTCTGGGATGTTCCGTCCCGAAGAGCGTCTCGTCGATGGCGAGTGCCCGCAGCAGCAGCGGCTCGGCCTCGGCGAGGCGGTTCGTGGCCTGAAGCAACTGAGCCAAGTTGTTGAGGCGGATGGCGACCTCGGGGTGTTTCGTCCCGAAACTCTTCTCAGCGATTGCAAGCGTCCGGCGCATCAACGGCTCGGCTTCGCCGAGCAAGGCCTTCGCATCGAGTAGCTGGGCAAGGTTGTTCATAAGCGTTGACGTAGGGGCGGCGATTTCAAGCGAATCGGCGAACGAGACGACGGCGCGCACATGTGGGGCGAGGGGATCGAGGACGGGCCAAGTGCGTACGTCTTGGGGATCACCATCGAATGCCGCGTCCACCCAACGGAGCGCCTCGTTTAGTGGCCCTTGGCAGGGGTCGTTCCGTAAGCTGCGGCGGGTGACGTCCTGCACCAGGCGATGGACGGTAAAGGTGGGCATGTCGGCCGCATGGGTCACCAGAGAGTAGGTCGCGAGATCCACGAGGGCCTCATGTGCATCCAGATTCGCCTCGGCGTCTGGAGGATCCGGAACCGGCACGTCCAGTAGCGATTCCGGAATCGGCTCCGGTCCCAGCCACGCCAGCCGTTCGAGCAAGCACCGGGCCGGGGCGGTCAGGCGATCGAAAGAGGTCTGCCAGGTGACGGCGACACTCGCTGGGTAGTGGCTCACCCGCGTATCGAACCAGGTCAAAACCTGGTCGTGCCGTAAATGCCATTCCTTCAGATAGCCGTCGAGAGTCAGTCGGCGCTCCGCGATGTAGGCACCGGCTTGCTCCAAAGCCAGGGGCAGGCAACCCAACTCGCGGGCGAGCACTTTCGCCCGTTCGGCATCCTCCTTCGTCGCTCTCCGCCGCCCCTCGGTCCGCGCGAGCAGGAAGGTGACGGCCGCCACTTCCGCCAGCACATCCAGCTCGATCGGCTCTATTTCCGCGCCCCAGTGAGCGAGACGGCCTGTAAGCAGAACATGGCCGCCGTGGAGTCGGGCGACCAGGGTGTCCACCGCCACCGCGGCCTCTTCCGAGTCGATGTTGTCCAGAATCAACAGCCACCCCGGCTGCTCCCCGAGCCGGCGGAGGACTGCCGCCACCTGGATTTCCTCTTCGGTGGCTTCCCGTTCCGGCAGGTTCAGCACATCCGCTTTCGAGAGCGCGGCGAGGTTGCGCCGCAGATCGGCCGGCGAGCCGGCGCCGACAAAAAGGAGGGCGGAGTACTCCGCAGCGTAGCGCCAGGCGTACTCGAGGGCTAGGCGGCTTTTCCCTACTCCGCCCAGGCCGTGGACGGCCTTGCCCGCAATCGCCGTCGCCCGCCCGGCTTTCCCCTCAGTGAGCCTTTTGCGTAGCGTCGCGAGCTTCTCTTCGCGGCCTTGGAAAAGCTCACCGAGGGAGGCGAAAGGGAGGTTGTGCGGGAACGAGGCCCGCGTCTTTGCGGGCGGCAATTGAAAGAACTGGTCGAGAAGGCCCGGATGCTGCTTGACCCTCTCGTCGAGCTCGTTGCCGCTCCAGAAGTGGCAGGTCGCCACGTCACCCCACTCCTTGCGGATGGCATTGCGTGTTTTGATCCCGACAGCCCGCGAGACGACAAACACCAACTCGTGCGGCTGCTCCCCTTCCGGCAAGGTTCGGAGCTTCGCAATCTCCTTCTTGGCCTGCGACGCGGAAAACGCCCGCACCCGCTTGCACTGGAAGACCCAGCGTCGCCCATCTTTCCAGCCCACCACGTCGCGCCCGCTTTCGCTGCCCGCTTCGCCGAGGTGCTCAACCCGCTCGTACTTCTCGCTCCGCACGAGCCAGAGGCAGAGGCGCTCGAACTCTCCCGGTGCGAGCTTGTCGAAGGAGAGCGTGTGCGCCGAACCGGTTCGGACGGGTTTCGCGGGGGTAGCCATCGCGTGGTTGAGCGCAAAGTGTAGCGCAGGGTGGCCAATCCGGCCGGATTCGTAGGGGCAGACCTACGTGTCTGCCCGCGTTGATTCGGGCGCATTCGGACCGCCAGGGCGCACACGCAGGCGCGCCCCTACGCCCGTTCGTCCCTTCTTGATTCCCACCGGTCGGCCACTGCCGGCGCCCCCTACTCGTACCGCAACGCCTCCACCGGATCGAGCCGGGCGGCTCGTGCGGCCGGGTAGCTGCCGAAGAAGGCTCCGACGAGCGACGAAAAACCGATCGAGAGGGCGATCGCCCACCAGGGAACGTGGGCGGGGGGGAAATCTCCGGGCAGGACGTTCGCGATCACCACCCCTAGACCGTAGCCGAAGGCGAGACCGAGCAGGCCGCCGATCGCCGAGAGCAGCAGCGCTTCGATCAGGAACTGGACCAGGATGTCGCCGCGCTTGGCGCCGAGCGCTTTCCTGACACCGATCTCGCGGGTGCGCTCGGTCACCGAGACGAGCATGATGTTCATGATCCCGATGCCGCCGACCAAGAGCGCGATGCCGACCACTCCGCCGACCACCGCGGTCACTCCGTTCAGGATGGTGCCGATCGTCTTGATCAAGTCGTCCTGCGTCTGGATCTCGAAATCGTCCGGCTGGTCGGTCACCAGGCGGTGGCGTTGGCGCAGCAGCGCCTGGATGCCGTCTCGGACCGGTTCCACCGATTCGGCATCGGCGGTCTTCAAGCGGAGCTGCACCTGGTCGCCCGCGTTGCGCCCGAACAGAGCGAGCGCCGAATCGAACGGCACGAACGCGAGGTCGTCGAGGTTGATACCGAGGTTCTCCCCGCGATCCTCCATGATCCCGATCACAGTGAAGGGGCTCTCGCCGATGTAGATCTCGCGACCGATCGGCTGCCGGCCGAGCCGCAGCTCGTCCACCACATCGCGGCCGATGCAGGTCACCCGACGCCGGTTCTCGAGGTCCACGCGCGAGAGAAAACGCCCCTCCCCCACGGCGTGGTTCATGATCTCCTGCCACCCGTCGCTCACTCCCAGCACGTACTGCGGCTTGTGCTGGCGGTCGAGATAGCGCAGCTCGCGCACGCCCGCGATCACCGGCGTGATCCGGGTCACCCCGGGGACTCGCTTCGCGATCTCCTGACCGTCCTCCCAGGTTAGCTTGACCGGCCGCGAGAAGACCCCGGGACGATCCTGCTGGACATCGGGAACAACCACCATGAAATTGGCGCCCACCCCTTGGAGCTCGCCGGTGATCATGAACTGCAGCCCCTGAACGATCGACACCACGGCGATCACCGCGCCAACGCCGATCACGATACCGAGCGCGGTGAGCAGCGAGCGCACCTTGTTGGCGTAGAGAGATTCGATCGAGACGCGGAAGTTTTCGCCGAGATGCATGGCTCGTTTTCGCCTCTACTCGAAACGGAGCGCTTCGATCGGATCGAGCCGCGCCGCGCGGCTCGCCGGGTAGCTGCCGAAGAAGATGCCGACCAGGGCGGAGAACCCGACCGCGAGGCCCACCGCCCAGAGCGGCACATAGGCGGGCGGCCAATCGCCCGGCAGGATCGTCGCGAGCAGCGCGCCGGCGCCCCAGCCGAGCCCGAGCCCGATCGCGCCGCCGACCGACGACAAGGTGACCGCTTCGACCAGGAACTGCACCAGGATGTCCCGGCTCCGTGCGCCGACCGCTTTCCTCACACCGATCTCGCGCGTCCGTTCGCGCACCGACACGAGCATGATGTTCATGATGCCGATGCCACCGACCAAGAGCGCGATGCCCACCACGCCCGCCACCACCGCGGTGATCGAGCCGAGGATGTTTTGGGTCGTCTTGAGGATCTCGTCCTGCACGCGGATGCGGAAGTCGTCGGGCTGCCCTTTGGCGATCTTGTGGCGTTGGCGCAGGATCGAGCGGATCGCGTCGCGTACTTGCGGGATCCGCTCGACCGACTCGACCTGGAGGCGCATGCGAACGAGGTCGCGGGCGCTCCTGCCGAACAGCACCACCGCCGCGTCGAACGGCACGAACACCAGGTCGTCGAGATCCTCGCCGACCGCCTGGCCCTTCTTCTCCATCACGCCGATCACCGTTGCCGGGTAGCGGCCGACATAGATCTCCTTGCCGATCGGCTGGCTCCCCAATCCGAGCTCGCGAATCGTGGTGCGGCCGAGCACCACCACATTGCGCCGCTTCTCCAGATCGACGCTCGACAGAAACCGGCCGCTCTCGACCGTGTGGTTGCGCACCTCGGGCCAGTTCTGGTTGACCCCGAGGATCAGGTTCGGCTGGTGGGATCGGTCCCGATATTTGAGCGCGGATCGGCCGAGCACCACCGGCGTCATGATGCGAATCCCGGGCACCCGTTGATCGACCGCCTGGTAGTCGTCCCAGGTGAGCCGCACCTGGCGGGGCACGATCCCCGGCCCGCGCTGCTGGTCGCCGAAATCGGGGCCGACCTCCATGAAGGTGGCACCCACCCCTTGCAGCTCGCGGGTCACCAGATGTTCGAGCCCCTGGACCAACGAGACCACCGCGATCACCGCGGAGACGCCGATGATGATCCCGAGGGTGGTGAGGAAGGAGCGCAGCTTGTTCGCGAGGATCGCCCCAAACGCGAGGCGAAAGTTTTCGGCGATGATCACGAACGGTCCCTTTGCGATCCGGTGGCTCAGGCAAAACGTCGCGGCGCTACGCCGAAGCGGACGCGTTGCGTGTCGTCGGCTGGTCGCCGACGATCTTGCCGTCGCGCAGCTGAACCCGGCGATGGGCGTGCTCGGCGATGTCGGGCTCGTGGGTCACCAGGATCACCGTATTGCCCCCCTGATGGAGCTGATCGAACAGTTCCATGATCTCTTTGGAGGTCGCCGAATCGAGGTTGCCGGTCGGCTCATCGGCGAGCAGGATCGACGGCTCGTTGACCAGCGCGCGGGCGATCGCCACTCTCTGGCGCTGGCCGCCCGACAGCTCGTTCGGCTGGTGATGCGTCCGATCGCCGAGACCCACCCGCTCGAGCGCATTCTTCGCGCGTAGGCGGCGCTCGGCGCGCGGCAGGCCGGCATAGATCAACGGCAGCTCGACGTTGTGCAACGCGTCGGTGCGCGCGAGCAGATTGAAGGTCTGGAAGACGAAGCCGATCTCTTTGTTTCGGATGCCCGCGAGCTGACTGTCGTCGAGCTTCTCGACCGCCGTGCCATTCAGGACGTAGTGGCCCTCGGTCGGCGTATCGAGACAGCCGAGCAGGTTCATCAGCGTCGACTTGCCGCTGCCGGACGAGCCCATGATCGCGATGTACTCCCCCTTTTCGATCGCGAGGTCGACGCCATTCAACGCCCGGACCTTCTCGGCGCCCATATCGTAAATCTTGTAGACGTCGTGCAGCTCGATCAGTGCCATGGGCTCTACTCCTCGTCCTGCTCTTTTTTATCTCGGTCTTTTTCCCGCGCTTTGCGGCGGTCTTCCGCTTCGGTCGTCTTGCTCACCTGGACGATCTCGCCGTCTTTCAAGTCGCGCAACGTCCGATAGGGGCCGGTGACCACCTGAACGCCCGGCTCGACCCCCGATAGGATTTCGATGTGCGTCTCGTCGGAGAGCCCGAGCGTCACCGCCCGTTGCCGGACCTGTCCCCCGGCCACGACGAAGACCACCTTCACCTCGTCCGCCTCGCCCCCCCCGGCGGGACCCTCGACCGGTTTGCCCAGGGCATCGAGCGGCGGCCGCTCGACTACCGCCTGGATCGGCACCACCAGCGCCTCAGGCTTCGCTTCCGCGCGGATCGAAGCGCGCACCGACATCCCCGGTCGCAGCGCCTCGTCCGCGTCGTCGAGCTGGATTTTGACCTCGAAGAACGTGACGTCCGGCTGCGCCGGGCGCGAGGAGCCCGAACTCCCCACCTCGACCACGTGGCCATGATATTCGCGAGCGGTCACCGCATCGACCTTGAGCGTCGCCGTCTGGCCGGGGTGGATGTTGACGATCTCGGTCTCGTCGACATCGACGTTGGCGAGGATCTCCGACAGGTCGGCGATCACGCCGATGATCGAGGCCGGGTTGTTCATCGTGCCGAACACCACCACCTCACCCTCCTCGGCGGAGAGCTTGATCACCCGCCCGGAGATCGGCGCGTAGATCGTCGTCTTGCCCAGATCGGTCTTCGCCTGGTCGAGGCTCGCTTTGGCCTGCGCGATCGCGTCCCGCGACTCGTCGAGCGTCAGGCGCGCCGACGACTCGGCGAGCGCCGCCGCTTCGAGCTGCTCTTCTGAGACCACCCCTTCGCCCGCGAGACGGGTCGCGCGGGCGAGCCGGGCGCGGGTGTCGGCGAGCGTAACCTCGGCCTTTTGGGTCGCGGTTTTGGCGCTCGCGAGCTGGGCGCTGGAGCGATCGCGAGTGGAGAGATAGGTGTCTTTTTCGAGCTCCAAGACCGGCTGCCCGGCGCGGATCGAATCGCCCTCCCGGACGTAGAGCTTCTCGATCTTGCCCACCGCGTGGGAGGAGAGGTTCACCTTCTCCTTCGGATCGATCGAGCCGGTCGCCTTGACCACCTGGACGATCTCGCGGCGCTTCGTGGTTTCGACATAGACCTTCGGTCCCTTCTTGCCCCGGTTGGCGCGCAGACTCGCGAACACCACCCCCGCCAGCGCAAGAATGACGACCAGGCCGATTGCGACCCGCTTCATCGTCGTCTCCCTTAGAAGTCCGAAACTCAAATGTGGCCACGCACCGCGGCGAGACCGACCTGGGCACCGACGACGACCAGCCAGAGGCCGAAGACTCCCATGAAGGCTCGAGTCCGCGGCACCTGGCCCGCCACGTGGTAGCCGATGGCCAACAACAGAAGCGTCCCCAAGGTGAACAGATCGAGACTCGCCAGCAGGACCAGAATCCACGGCGCGGCGTTCTCGGGAGCCAAAAAGCTCAGATTCGAGAACAGAAACGAAGCCGACTGCATCTCCTGGGGTGAGAACGAGTCGCGCGCCAGAATCACCGGGATCGAGACCAACGCCGCCGCCGCCCGCGGCATCAGCGCGTGGACGGTGATCGCCAGGCTCTGCCTGAAGTTGAAATCTCCGCCCACCACCTTGAAGCCGAGAAAGAGCAACGCGATCAGGAGGCAGAAGATCGGCGGCCCGATCAAGCTCGCAACGGTCGAGCAGCCGCGCACCAAGCCGGCGCTCTGGTCGAGGTTTGGCGGTGCCTGTTGTCCCTGCGCCTCGAACTGGGCCGCCAATATCTCGGTGAAATCGACCCGAGACAACAGGAGAAAGCCCGCGCCTGCACTGAGCGCCCAGAACAGGAGGAACCCGAGCACCCAGGTGGGCTTTAGGCGCAGCTCGCGAAACGTCTCCCCTGGTGCCACGAACACTCGGAACAACCGACCCGCCTGTTCGATCAACGCCCGGCCCCTCCGCTCTGTGCGGGTTCGACCGCCTCGGCAGCGGCGGGAACCGGTTGAGGCGGCGCCTCGACTTCCTTGGACTTCGCGTCTTTCACGTCACAGTTGCAAGGGGCCTTTGGGTCACCCTGTGGCTGGGAGATCTCGACGTTTTGCTGCTCGAGCAGTTTGCCGATCGCGCCGTAATAGGTGGCGAGCGAGGTCCGGTAGTTGACCACCGCCGAAACCTCGCGGCTGCGCGCCTGGGTCAGATCGTCCTGGACCTGGTTGATCCGGAAGCTGGTGGCCATGCCGTTCTCGTAACGCTTCTTTTCGGCATCTAGGTTGCGCTCCTGGAACTTGACCGAGATTCGCGCCGCATCGATCTGCTTGGCCGCGGTCACCACCGCACGAGCGGCCGTGCGCACTTCGGTCGTCACTTGTAGCTTGACCTGATCGAGCGCCACTTGCCCCCGTTCGAGATCGAGGCCCGCGATGACCTTACCGGCCTTCGCGGCCCGATTCTGGATCGGGATTCCCAGGGTGAGCGTGGCGGCCCAGCCGTCGAAATCAAAGCGACGGATCTGGCTGAGCGCATCGCTGTACCCCCCCGGAATCGGCTTCAGCAAGAGCTCGTTGGTCTCCGAATCTCGGGTCTGAGTGCCACCGAGGCCGCTCAAGATGTAGCCGACGTTCAGGTCGAGCGACGGCTTGAGCTGGTTGCGGAAGAACGCATCCTCGATCGCCAGGCGGTCGATCTGGCTCTGCTGCACGCGGATCTCGGCGCGCGAGGCGAGGGCGGTCTCAATCGCCTGGTCAACGTCGATCGAAATGCGCTCGATCTCGGGCTTGGTCGTGGGGACGATCTCCGCCGACCAGGACGCGCCCGCAGGCAAGGCGAGCAGCTGACGCAGCTGGTCGGCCGCGTTGCCGACTTCCGCTTCGGCGCGGATGATGCCCTCTTCGCGGGTCGCGATCGCCGCCTCGCTCTGCACCAGCTCGAGCGGTGCCATGGTGCCGACATCCACTTGGATCTTGTTCCGCCCGTGCAGCTCTTCGGCGAGGCTCAAGCTCTGCCGGGCGACATAGAGCTGTTCGTACGCCTCGACCAGTCGCCAATAGGCGCGATCGACCGATTCGATCGTAGCGCTCACCAGACGCTCGAAGTCGCTGCCGGTCGCGGCGTCGCCGGCGCGCGCCACCCGCAGGGCTCGGGTCGCGGGTGAGCGGCCGAAATTGCGCAACAAGGGCTGAGTAAAGCCGAAGGCTAGAGCCGAGTTGAAACGCGGATTCAGGTTGACGAACGAAGTGGCGCTCTCGGCCCGGGAATTATTGAACGTGACGTCCGCTACGCCGTTGGTGGCGGCCACCAACTGGGTCAGGCCCAGGTTCCAGACTTGATCCTTCGAGCTCGAGGATTGGAGCTGCGAGGCCGATGGAGCCGAGCTGTCGGAGATCGACAGCCGACCGCTCAAATTGAGGTCGTAGATCCCTTTGGTTTGCAGGATGCTGTACCAAGACTGGGTCCGAGAGTAGCGCTGGACCCTGAGCCCGAGGTTGTGCTTAAGCGCGATAGCCAACGCTTGGTCGAGGGCGAGCTCGATCTTGCCGTCGACCACCGCCAACTCGGCACCGGACGAATCCTCGTCAACGGTTGAAGCGACATTGATGGCCGCCGCCGCCGCCGGACCGTTGATCGCCAACCCGGCACAAAGGGCCGCGGCCGCACCCAAGAGCCGCACGAGTCCTACCTTCTTGCCCTGCCCAATCCGTCGATCTAGCGCTTCGACCATAATATTCCTCGTTCGCTGAAGTCTCAGGCGGTCGCAGGTCTCCCCCGACGGCCGCCTCATGTATGTACGGTCCGGCCCGCGAAATGTTCCGGGCGCGAACAAGCTAACTCAAACCACCCCCGGCGACCAAGCCCGGCGCAAACTCCCGAGGCTTTAGTCCGGGGCTCGCCGCAATCAGCGCCCGGGTGTAGGGATGGCGCGGTCGCGCGATCAGATCCGCGGTCGGACCGCTTTCGACCACCTGGCCGGCGTAAAGCACCACGATCCGCTCGGCGACCTGCTCGACCGCCGCCAGATCGTGTGAGATCAAGAGGATCGCGAGCCCCCGCTCGCGGTGCAGGTGGCCGAGCAGTGCGAGCACCTGCTCTCGGCTCACCGTGTCGAGCGCCGAGGTCGGCTCATCGGCCACCAGCAGCTCGGGGTCGCACGCCAGGGCGCGGGCGAGCGCCACCCGTTGCCGCTGCCCCCCGGAGAGCTCATGCGGGTAGCGCCGGGAGTAGACCGACAGGAGTCCGACTTCGGCCAGAAGATCGTGGAGCCGGGCGGTCCGGAGCTCGCGCGCGACGCCGCGCGCAAGTAGCGCTTCGGCCACCGACGTACCGACCGTCGCGCGCGGATCCAGCGAGCCCCAAGGGTCTTGGAAGATCATCGGCAGCCCGAGCCGGACTCGGGCGCGCTCGGGCCGCGAGAGAGCGGACAGATCGGCCCCCTGCCGGTACACCGCCCCTTCGGTCGGCCGATCCAGGCCGACCAGGCACCGGCCGATCGTCGTCTTGCCGCTCCCCGATTCGCCGACCAGGCCGACCGCCTCCCCCGGCTCGATCGCAAGGTCGACCCCCTGGACGGCGCGAATCTCTCCCACCCGCCGCCCGAACAGGCCCTCGCGGAGAGGAAAGGTTCGACTCAAGTTGCGCGCCTCGATCAACGGCGGGCGCTTGGGTCTGCCGGGGCTCCGATCGGTCTCGACGCCGACAGCCCTTGGAGCGCCGCCGCCCCGGCCGAGCCGTGGCGCGGCGACCAGCAGCCGGCGCGTCTCCTCGTGCCGAGGAGCGGCCAAAACTTCGGCCGTCGGACCGGACTCCACGATCCGGCCCTCTCTGAGCACCAGAACCCGCGAACAGTGGGCGGCGACGACGGCGAGGTCGTGGGTGATCAGCAGGACGCCCAGCCCCTCGGATGAAAGCCGGTCGATCCGGTCGAGCACCTGCCCCTGGAGGGTGGCGTCGAGCGAGCTGGTCGGCTCGTCGGCGATCAGGAGGCTCGGCCGGCCGCTGAGCGCTGCGGCGAGCGAGGCGCGTTGCCGCTGGCCGCCGGAGAGCTGGTGGGGGTACGACGTGGCGACCGAGGGGGCGAGACCCATCTGGGCGAGGCGTCGGTGCGCTTCGTGGCGTGCGGCGCGCCGATCCAAGCCGTGCGCGCGAGCCACTTCCGCCACCTGGTCACCGACCTGAAACAGCGGATCGAGCGCGCTCGCCGGGTCTTGGGCGACCAGCGCGATGCGGCCACCGCGCAGACGGCGCAACGCTGTGCCGGATAGCCCCAAGAGATCCTCGCCGTCCAGTTCCACCCGTCCGGAGGCGATCCGCCCCGGGGGCGGAACCATGCGCAGCAACGCCATCGCGATCATCGACTTGCCGCTGCCGGAGGTCCCCACCAGTCCGACCACCTCTCCGGCGGCGACCGCGAACGACACCTCGGAGACGACCTCGCGCGGCCGCCCAGAGACCGGAAACTCGATCGAGAGAGCGGATACCTCGAGGAGGACCGAAGGTGGGACGGCAGAGGATGCAGCCAAGGGTTGAGCCTCGCGGTTCCTTCGTCCGAGGTCAGGAGGCCGCAGGCGGCCCGCCGGCCAGGTCGCGGAGCCAACGGATCACGAGCGCCACGCCAAAGCCCGTGGCCCCCTTTTGCGGCTGATCCTCAGCACTCTTGTTGACCACGCCTGCGATATCCAAGTGAGCCCAACGCCGGACCTCGCCCATGAACTGGGAGAGGAACGCCGCCGCGGTACAGGCCGAGCCATTGCGGCCGGCCGAGTTGCGCAGATCGGCGTGCTGACCGCGCATCTCCTCCAGATATTCAGGTCCAATCGGCAGGCGCCAGATTCGCTCGCCCGACCTCGCGCTCGCGGCGAGCAGCTCGTCGGCGAGCGCATCGTCGGCGGCGAACAGGCCGGCGGCGTGCGATCCGAGGGCCACGACGCATCCTCCCGTGAGCGTCGACAGCTCGATCAGCGCGTCAGGCGCCTCCTGGGCGGCCAAGACCAGCGCATCGGCGAGGATCAGCCGCCCCTCGGCGTCGGTGTTGGTGATCTCGACCGTCTTGCCGTTGGCCAACCGGAGAATGTCGCCCGGCCGGTACCCCTGGCTGTCGAGCAGGTTTTCGGCCACCGCAAGGTAGCCACGAAGCCGAACCGGTAGATCCAGATCGGCCGCAGCCCGGAAAATGCCGAGGACCGCGCAGGCGCCCGCTTTGTCGAACTTCATCTCGTCCATATCGGCCGCCGATTTGATCGAGATGCCGCCCGAATCGAACGTCACTCCTTTGCCGACCAGCGCGACGATGGGCCCCCGGTTCCCCACCTCGAGCCGCACCAGCCGTGGCGGTTGGCTCGAACCGGCGCCCACAGCGAGCAGGCCGCCCATGCCGCGCCGTTCGAGCTCGTCGCGATCGAGGACCTCCACGCGAAACCCTCGTTCGAGGCTCAAGGCGCGCGCCGCAGCCTCGAGCCCATCAGGTCCGGCTTCGTTGGGCGGCGAGTTGGCCAGGTCGCGGACATAGGCGTTCGCACCGGCGATTGCGGTCGCAACGCAGAGCGCTCGCCGGTAAGCGGCCTCTTGGCCCGGCGGTGGGAGCACGACGATCTCCGCCAACGGCGGCTTGCGACCTTCGAGGCCGAGGTAGCGCTCGTAGCGATAGCCCGCCAGGGCGAGCGCGGCAAGGATGCGCTCGGCGGCCGCCTCGCCCAACGTCGTGGCATGGTCGGGGAGGACCACCCCGAGATGCCGCGCACCGCTCGCTCGCGCCGATTCGACGACTCGCACCAACCATAAGCTCAAGGCTCGAGCATCGAAATCGGAGCGCGGACCGAGGCCTTCGAGGGCGATGACCAGGTGGGCTCCGGCCGACTGGAAGGCGCCCTCGGCCCTCTGGTCGTCCACCCCACGAAACCCCGGTCGCCGGCCGAGGCGTTCGAAGGCTTCGCCCAAAGTAGGCACCGCATACGCCATCTCGGTTTGGGCCAACGGCTCGCCCTCGAAAGCCGTGGCGATCAGGATCTCCACGTTGGGTAGGGCACCGCCTGCGACCGCGAGCAGCGGCAACCGCGCCGAAGAAGGGGCGGACCCCGGCCGAAACGGGGGAAGCGAATCGTTCTCTGCCATGTCTCTTTGGTTCGACCGGGCTGCCCCGTCGTTCTTCTCCGTCTTGCTGGGCCTCTTCGCGATGGATTCGCCCGGTCCGGTTCTCTTTGGCATGGGGTAAGGGCACGGAAACGAGGCCGATATGCTATACGTAATCGCATTCGCCGATGCGTCTCTGCCTCCCTGTTGCCCCGGGTCCCTTCTCTTGCGACCGCTCTCTTGCGTCCGTCCGGAACCACCACACATGAACGCTCACGGATTCCTTCAGCTCCTACCCGGGCCGTTCAACTTTCTCCGCCTCGATGGCGGAGAACTCCGGCGCCTGGTCCCCGACTTCGAGCGGACGCTCCCGACGCCACGGCCGATCTTCTTCGAAGACGAAGGGGCCACCCCGATTCTCGGCTTCGCCGTGGCCGCATCCGAGCGGATGGAGATGCTGCGGAGCGCCCTGCGTCAGTTTCTGGCCGCCGAGGAGGCGGTCCAGGTTTCCGTCCTGTCGCGCGAGACGCTCGACCGCAAGATCCATACTCAGGCCTGGGAGCGCTACCGCTCCCTGCTCGGCCGGGCGCTCGAGAACGCGACAATCTCTTCCTTCGGCCGCCAGTTTCCGAGCGCTTTTTGGCTCCACCACTCGATCGAGGTCGCCCATTTTCTCAAGGAGACGCCGCGGCGGGTCCTGCGGCAGGACTCCGAATTGGGGCGGCGCCACGGCGATCAGATCCGCTATCGGGTGCTCGATCGCTATCTAGATCGCGTCCTTGCGACCTCCTACGAAGTCGCCCAAAAAGTCGCCCTGGCGACCGAAGAGGTCGAAGAGGAGCTGTTCGCCCGCCTCCTCACCCGGATGCGCGACAACGTCTTGATCTTCACCGAAGATCACATCTCCCACGATCTCGCCGAGCTGTCGGTCTATTTTTCCGCCTGTCTCCGCATTGATGGCCGCGATTTCCGCCAGCGCTTCGAAGAGCTCACCCGCTGGCACGAAGAACAGCTCGCGACCGACCGGGAACTCGCCGCCACCGCAGTCTACCTGCTCGGGGCGGCTTCGGGCGGCGATCCCCGCACCTCGGCCCGCGATCTGTTGGCCCGCCCCGAATATGTGACCTTCCTCGCGACGCGCAAGGCCTGGAACCCGACTCGATTGTTTTCGCCCCCCCTGGTCCAAGTGTGGGAGAACCTGCTCTTGAAGCTCAAGGAGTTCGAGCTGCTCCACGCCTTGCGGCGCAGCTTCATCTCGGTCGAGCGGCGCGACGGGCGCCTCTTGTGCAAAGAACCCGGCCCGTTCCGGGCCGCCGGCCCCGGCTTGAGCGTCGCGGTCTCCCCTGCCACCCGGCCACACGATTTTCTCGAACCGTGGGTGGTCGACCCGCGGGTCGACCGCTTCGGGTTGATCTACGACATCAGCGACTTCTCCCAGACGGTCTCGCTGCTCCAGCGCTCCGGCGAAGGCTCGCAAGACGAGGCGTTCCGGATGATGTTTCGCTACCAGCGCAAGGTGAATCGCTTCGCCCAGTCGCGCCGGGTCAAGCTCGAGAAATACTTGGGCGACGGCGCCTTCTACTCCAGTCGCGAGGCCACCCGACCTCTGATCGCCGCGATCCACATCCAGCGCGCCTATTCCCAGGCTCTCACCGAAGGCTTCCCGTTCGATCAGGGGTTGCGCATTGCGCTGAACCATGGCCACTACCGGTTGATCCCGATGGGCGACAGCGGCCCGCACGGCGGAGAGCGCTACGAGTTCTTCGGTCACGGCTTGGTTGAGCTGTCGCGCCTGGTGACCGGCAAGACCACGCGCGAAGTCGAGGACATCAAGCAACTCCTGCTCCACTTTGGCTACCCGGCGCAGGCGGTCGAGCGCTTTTTCGAGCCGCTCCAGCGGCGCGATATCGAAACGGTCGACAAGAACGAAGAGGCGCGCCCGTTCTACGCCTACCTCGACCGCAACGGCAGCCTGATCAACCAGGGAATTGTCGCCACCCAGGCCTACGTCGCCCAGCTCGCCCGCGAGCGCGGTCCGCAAGAAATCCACCGCGCGAGCGAAGGGGAGCGGATCTATTGCGTCGTCTCGTTCGAGGATGGCGCCGAACGGATTCCCGTCGGCTTCCGGCCGCTCGGCAGCGCGCAGCTCAAGGGACTGGACGAGCTGCCGGTCTACGAGATCATCGACGCCGCACCTCTGCCGAGCGCCGCTTGGCTCCCCCTACCGCCCGGCGATTTGCTCGCGACTCTCGACCGGGAGCTGCGTCGCCGGGGCCGTTCGCGCTGACCCCCGTTTCGGAGATCCCTCGATGGCCACACCGCTGTCTCGACCGGTCGTACGGACCGAGCTGCCCACCCTCCCCCAGCCGAAACGCGGAAAGGTCCGCGATGTCTATGACCTCGGCGACCGACTGTTGATCGTCGCGACCGATCGGCTCTCGGCCTACGACTACATCCTGTCGCCGGGGATTCCCGACAAGGGGAAGATCCTGCACCAGATGTCGGTCTTCTGGTTCGAGCGCCTCGGGGGGATCGTCCGCCACCACCTGCTATCGGGCGCCCTCCCTCGTGAACTCGATCCCTACCATTCTCTGCTCGAAGGGCGCTCGGCGCTGGTGCGGAAAGCTCGCGTGGTGCCGTTTGAATGCGTTGCGCGAGGGTACCTCGCCGGCAGCGGCCATCGGGAATACCTCGCGAGCGGAACCGTCTGTGGCCTACCGCTGCCCGCGGGCCTAAAGCGGGCGAGCCGCCTGCCCGAGCCGATCTTCACCCCTGCGACCAAAGCCGAAGAGGGGCACGACTTGAACGTGACCTTCGAGCGGATGGCGGACGAACTCGGCGGCGACCTGGCCGGCCGGCTCCGGGACCTCACCCTCGCGCTCTACGGCGCGGCGGCGGAGCACGCCGCGAGTGTCGGCCTGATCCTCGCCGACACCAAGTTCGAATTCGGTCTCGATGACCAGGGCGAGATCCTCTGGATCGACGAGGCGCTCACCCCCGACTCCTCCCGCTACTGGGACGCCGCCACCTGGGAGCCGGGCAAGGAGCCCGCCTCGTTCGACAAGCAGTTCGTCCGCAACTGGCTCGACGCCTCCGGCTGGGACCACCAGAGCCCGCCCCCCACCCTTCCCGAAGAGGTGGTCGCCGGAACCCGCGAGCGCTATCTCGAAGCGTTCCGCCGGGTGGTCGGGCGGGAGCCGGTGCTGTAGGCTCGGGAGCGGCCTCAAGTTCCCCTCTCCTGCGAGTAGAATTGCCTCACATGTCGAAACCCACGGTCTTCGTGAGTTACAGCCACCGCGACCGCGAGTGGAAGGATCGGCTCGTCCACCATCTGGCGGCTTTACCCCTCCCGGATCACCGGCCGCGAGCGGAGCGGATCGCGGGCGCAGGCCAGCTCGTAGGCGCGCCGCGGCGGCTGGGGGACGACCTCGCCGAAGCCCTCGCGGAGCGCCTCGATTTCGATCGCGAACTCGCGGCTCGCTTCGAGGAGGGTGATCCAGGTCCGCCCGTCGCTCGTCCGCCGGGCGACTTCCACGTAGTTGGCAAACGGGCTCTCGCGGTCGGCGAGGATCGCCTCGGCGCTTAAGGCGTCGCCCTGCCAGCGCTTGAACCAGGCGACCGCGTCGTCCGGCGCGGCGTAGTCCTCGGGCCGGAACGGCGGCCGGACCCACGCCGTCCCGTCGCCCGTCTCGCGGCGCAGAAGCGGCACTACCCTCCCGCCGCCAGGACCCGCGCCTTGGCCTGGTTGAACAGGCCGTTGTAGTAGCGCGCCAGCGCCCTCGGCAGGTTCCGGGCCATCAGCCATTGGTTCGTCACCGTGCCGTCGGCGTTCCGCACCGGCAGGTAGCGCGCGATCACCCGCTCGCTCCGGTCGGAGCCGTCCGCCTTGCGCATCAACAGCTCGTCCCCCACCGAAAGCGGGGTCGGCACGGTCATCACGTCCTCTTCGTTCAGATGGAGGGGGTAGCCCGCGTCCCCGTCGTTCGGCTTGATCGTCAGAACGCCGATGTCGGCCGAATAGCCGAGGCCGGTGTAGGGATTGCTCTGGCCGTTGCGGTTCATCTCGAGCGACCGGCTCGAAAAGCTCGCGGCGGCGGCGATGGCGGCATCCCGGAGATCCTTGGCCAGGGGGATCTTGGCGTCGCTCGCCGCTTGGGCGCTCATCACGTGGCGGATCGAATGGAGGCCGTGCGCGAGGACTTCCACCGAGATCTTGCGGCGGAAGGCCACTCCCGCGGCGTCGGTGAACTGGCCGAGCGCACCGGTTTCGAAATCGAGGCCGAGCGCCGCTACGGTCTCCCCCGCTCCGAGCCCGTTGGTGTTGCGCTCCAGGCCGACGAAGCCGCGCACCGTGTTGGTCGCGACCACCTGCGGCGAGGCGGGCGAGCCGATGACCGTGCGGCCGAACAGGAAGCCGCCGACGTCCGAATTCGGAATGAACTTGCGAAGGATCGCGCCGGCCCGCATGTCCTGGTCCAGAACCAAATGCATTTTGATCAAGGCGGCGATCTGGGCGGCGGAGAGCGGAGGCCGCATCGAACCGTCCGGGTTGAGCTGGCCGCTGTCGAAGGCGGGATCGGCGACGGTGGTCTGCGCGTCGTGATCGAGCGCGCCGGCCACCAGGTCGAGCTCTGCGATCGACAGGAAGCAACGCAGGATGAAGTGCGGCTCCAGATGCTGCCGCTCCTCGGCCGTGGGCATCGGCCGGTGGACGGCCGGACATTGGCCCGGGTTGGCGGCGAGGACGGCTTGGGAGAAGAGGGCGGCGAACAGGGAGACGAAGAGGAAGGGCCGGCGGAGTGGTCTCATGGTTTTGAAATTCTACGCACGCACAACGACCTGTCAATCCCTAAGAGATAGAGCCATCGGTTGGAAAGTCCGGTCGAAGTTCCCCTAACGATCCGGCCCCCCACTCTGGTATCCTTCCAGGAGAGTCATTCGATCAGCTTGAAGCTGTTGTCCGCCGCACCGGACGGGTTTGCCCGAGACCGGCCGCAGGCCATGGTGCGGGCGACAGGGCATTAGATAGGTACTTTCTCGGAGAGACGCCCATGATTGCCAGCGTTCGCCTGTCCGCAGCCGCAGGAGCCGGTCACACCCCCCTACCGAGGCGCTTTGCGGTTCTGGCCTGCCTCCTGATCCTGTTCGGGCTCGCGGCCTCCCCCGCCTCGGCCCAGGTCGACGTCACGGCCACGGCCGGCACGTTGAACGCGAGCTACACGACGCTCAAAGGCGCTTTCGACGCGATCAACGCCGGTACCCACCAGGCGACGATCACGATCGGCATCAGTGGCGACACGACCGAAACGGCGCCCGCCGTGCTGAACGCGAGCGGCGCGGGAGCGGCCCTCTACACCTCGATCGGCATCAGTCCGACGGGCGGCGCGGCCCGCACGATCTCGGGCGCGATCGTCGCGGGGTCGCCGCTGATCGACTTGAACGGCGCCGACAACGTGACGATCGACGGCTTGAACACCGGCGGCAATGCCCTGACGATCGCCAACACGACGGTTTCGGCGACCACGGTCACGTCGACGATCCGCTTCATCGGCGGCGCGACCGGCAACACGATCACCAATTCGAACCTTCAGGGATCGGGCACGATGTCGGTCGCGACCAACGGCGCGGTCATCTTCTTTTCCACCGACGCCGTCACGGCGAGCGGCAACGACAACAACACGATCTCGAACAACAACATTGGCCCCGCCGGTGCGAACCTGCCGACCAAGGGAATCCTGGGCAACGGTTCGACCACGACGACGGCGATCGGCAACAGCGGCATCGTCATCACCAATAACAACATCTTCGACTATTTCGGCGCGGCGGTGACCAGCGCGGGGATCGCGATCAACGGCGGCTGCAACGCCTGGTCGATCACCAACAACCGGTTCTACCAGACCGGCACGCGCACCTGGACCACCGGGGCGCTCCACAACGCGATCAACATCGCCAACACGACGGCCACGAGCGGTGCTCAAGCGTTCACCATCACGGGCAACATCGTCGGTTTCGCTTCCAACACGCAGACCGGCACTTACACCTTGACCGGCTCGACCGGAAAATTCATCGGCATCGTCTTCAACGGCATCACCGGCGGAACGATCTCGAACGTCAACAGCAACACCGTGGCCGCGGTCAGCCTGACCGGCGTGACTTCGAGCGGTACCAGCACGGCGAGCCCGATGATCGGCATCTTGATCACCAACGGCCTTGCCAACACCAGCAACAACACGATCGGCAGCCAGTCGGCGACCGGCTCGCTGACGTTCTCGACCAACTCGACCACCGCGACGGACACAATCGGCATCTACAACTTCAGCGTGGACGACTGGACGGCGGCCGGCAACAGCGTCGGCGGCATCTCGGTGACCAACGCCGCCGCGTCCGGAACGTACATCCTGTTCGGGATGCGCGCCAACACCTCGACCACGAAGAGCTGGACCGCCACCTCCAACCTGATCGGCGGCACGGTCGCCAACTCGCTCCAGGTTACGTCGACCGGCACGGCGTCGCAGGTGATCGGCATGGTGACCACCAACGCCGCCGCCAACTGGACGTCCAACACCGTCCGCAATTTGACCAACAACAACGGAACCGGAACCACCACCGCGGCCTCGGTGATCGGCATGTCGGTCACCACGACGACGCCGAACCACACCCTGTCGCAGAACACGATCTTCAACCTCGCCAACACCAACACGACCGCGGCGACGATCGTCACCGGCATCCAGTTCACCGGCGCCACGGCGAACGTCGTCGCGCGCAACCTGATCTACGGCTTGACCAGCGCGACGAACAGCGCGACGGCCGAGGTCAACGGCATTCGCGTGGCGGGCGGCACGACGATCTACCGGAACAACATGATCGCGATCGGCGCCGGCATCACCAATGCGCTCGGCGGGGTCGCAACGAACTCGGCAGCGACGGGCATCAACGGCATCAACGAGTTCCTCGGTACGGACAGCTTCTTTCACAACAGCGTCTACATCGGCGGCGCTCCCACCGCCGGCACCGGGGCGTCGTACGCTTTCAACGGCACCCAGACGATCAATACCCGGAGCTTCCGGGACAACATCTTCTTTAACGCCCGCAGCAACGCGGGCGCCACGGGCAAGAACTACGCGGTGAAGATCAACGGCACGACGCCGAACCCGACCGGCCTGACGATCAACAACAACGTTTATTTCGCCAACGGCACCGGCGCGGTGTTCGGCTTCTTCAACTCGCTCGACGTGGCGAACCTGGCGGCGTGGAAAGCGGCGGTCGGCCAGGATTCCGCCAGCATTGAGGGCAACCCGCAGTACAACGATCCGACCAACGCGACACCCGATCTCCACATCCATCCGACCAACGCGACGGTGATCGAGAGCAACGGCGTGGACGTCGGCGTGACGGACGACTTCGACGGCCAGACCCGCAGCGGCTTGACGCCGGTCGACATCGGCGCCGACGCGGGCAACTTCAACGGCATCGACCTCGGCCCGCCGAACATCGTCTACACCCCGCTCGCCAATACGCTCAGCACCTCCAACCGTCCTCTCGCGGCGACCATCACGGACGCGGGAAGCGGCGTGCCCACCGCCGGAATCGGTCTACCGGTGATCTATTTCCGCAAGGGCAACGTCGGCGTGTTCGCCTCGACCCAGGCGACTTCCGCCGGCGCGGGCGTCTACAACTTCACGATCGATTATTCGCTGGTGGCCGGCGGCAGCGTCGCGATCGGCGACACGATTCAGTACTACGTGGTCGCCCAAGACGGAGCGGCGACGCCGAACGTCATCTCGAATCCGGTTTCCGGTGCGGGAGGGTTCACGGCCAATCCGCCCGCGGCGGCGACCCCACCGACGACGCCGAACAGCTACCTGATCTCGGCACCGATTACCGGGATCAAGACGGTCTGCGCCTCGGGCTGTGATTTCCCGACCTTGACCGGTGCCACCGGCATCTTCAAGGCCATCAACGACGGCGTCGCCACCGGCAACGTCGAAATCCAGATCGCGGGCGACCTGGTGGTCGGTGAAGACGGCATGAATGGCCTGAATCTCCTCTCCGAGCAGCCGGCAGGCAGCAACTTCACGGTCAGGATCTATCCGACCGGTGTCGCGCGAGCGATCACCGGCGCCTTCAATGGCGCCCTGATCCGCATGAACGGCGCGAGCCGCGTCACGATCGACGGCTCGATCGGTGGCGTCGGTACGGATCGCAGCTTGACGATCAGCAACACCAGCATCACGACCCCGAGCGTCATCCTGTTCGGCTCCGTCGGTGCCACGCCGGTGACCAACGACACGCTCAAGAACTGCATCGTGATCAACGGTGTCAACACCAGCTCCGCGGTCGTCATCTCGGATGCGACGGTCTTGGGCAACGCGGGTCTCTTCTCCAACATCACGATCCAGAACAATGACGTGCAGAGAGCCTTCGTCGGCGTGTTCGCGACCGGCGGCACGACCCCACAGGGCGGCTCGAACCTGGTCTACACTCAGAACAAGGTCGACACGGCCGGCGCCAACGCCATCCGCCTCGTCGGTCTCTACATGCAGGGCGTCCTGGGGGCTACGGTCAGCCAGAACAGCGTGGGCAACTTCAGCAACGTCGAGGGTGAGAACGACACCGGCATCTGGCTCGCGACCGGAACCGGAAATGCAACGGTGTCCGGCAATACGGTGACCAATCTCGGCATGACCCTGACGACCGGATTTGCACCTTTCGGTATCCGTGAATCTTCGGGGCTCGCGGCATCTGGCAACAACTTCAGCGGCAATACTGTTACGAACCTGTCGACGACCGGTAGCACCGGCCTGCGCGGCATTGCCGTGAGTGGCGGTGGCGTGACGATACAGAGCAATAGGATCCAGGGCATCATCAACAACAACACCGGCACCTTCGGATCGTTCGGGATCGACGTGACCGCCGGCAACGACGACGTGATCAAGAACAACTTCGTGAGCGACGTCAACCACAACATGACCGGCGGCGCCGCCTTCACTCCTGACTTCGGGGTGATCGGAATCCGGTTGGGTGCCGGCACCGGGCATAAGGTTTACAACAACTCGGTCAACCTGTTCGGCCCGCATCCGGGAACGGCAACGACGAGCCTGCTGTCGGCGGCGTTCTCAATCAGCACCACGGCTCAGACCGGGATCGACGTTCGCGACAACATCTTCGCGAACAACATCACGGGCGGCACGACGTCCATCGCGCACGTGTCGGTCTTCCTGCCCTCGGGCGGCACGTCGGCGATGAACCTGACCTGGAACAACAACGCCTACTTCTTCGGCACCGACGTGGCGAGGCAAGGGGTCGGGCAGGCCGGAACGACGGCGGGCACGAACTTCTTCACCACACTTCCCGCTTTGGCCGCCTATTCCAGCACCTTGTCCCCCGCGGGAACGAACGACAACGCGTCGAGCGCCTCGACCGGGGCCGTTCCTTACCTTTCGGCCACCGACCTCCACCTGACGCCGGCGAGCCCCTTGGCCTCGGCGGGCGTTCCGATCGCCAGCGTGCCGATCGACATCGACAACGAGACCCGTTCCACGACGGCTCCGTCCATCGGTGCGGACGAAGTGGTGGCGGACCTGTCGATCACCAAGACCGACGGCGTCACGACGGCCACCCCCGGCGGCAGCACGACCTACACGATCACGGCTTCGAACGCCGGACCGGGCAGCACCTCCGGCACGGTGGCCGACACCTTCCCAGCCACGCTCACCTGCACCTGGACCTGCGTCGGCGCGGGCGGCGGCACCTGCACGGCGGCGGGCGCCGGCAACATCAGCGACCCGGTGACGCTGCCGAGCGGCGGGTCGGTCACCTACACGGCGTCCTGCACGATCTCAGGCGCAGCCACGGGCTCCCTCGCCAATACGGCCACGGTCACCGGAGTGGCCGGCGATCCGACCCCCGCCAACAACAGCGCGACCGATACCGACACGCTGGTCGCTTCGGCAAACCTCGACATCACGAAGACCGACGGCGTCACGACGGCCACTCCGGGCGGCAGCGTGACCTACACGATCATGGCGTCGAACGCCGGACCGTCGAACACCACGGCCACGGTGGCCGACACCTTCCCCGCCACCCTTACCTGCAACTGGACCTGCATCGGCGCGGGCGGCGGCACCTGCACCGCGGCGGGCTCCGGCAACATCAATGACGCGGTCAACCTGCCGGTCGGCGGCTCGGTCATCTTCTCGGCCTCCTGCTCGATCTCGGCTTCGGCCACCGGTTCGCTCTCGAACACGGCGACCGTCACCGGCGCCGCCACCGATCCGGTCCCGGGCAACAACAGCGCGACCGACACCGATACGCTCACGCCTTCGGCCGACCTCTCGGTCAGCAAGAACGACGGAACGTCGACCGCCACCCCTGGCGGTAGCACGACCTACACGATCATCGCCGGCAACGCCGGGCCGTCGAACGCCACCGGCACAATCGCCGACACCTTCCCCGCTTCTCTCACCTGCACGTGGACCTGCGCCGGTTCGGGCGGCGGCACCTGCACCGCCGCGGGCGCCGGCAACATCAACGACGCGGCGACCTTGCCGGTCGGCGGATCGGTCAACTACACGGCCTCGTGCACGATCTCGGCTTCGGCCACCGGTTCCCTCGCCAACACCGCGACAGTGACGATCACCGGCGGAGGCGCCGATCCGAACCCGGGCAACAACAGCGCCACCGACACCGACACGTTGGTGGGCGCTTCGGACATCGCGATCACGAAGAGCGTCAACGTCGCCTCCCCGACGCTCGGCAGCAACGTCATCTTCACGGTTGTCGCAACCAACAACGGCCCGTCGGACGCGACCGGCGTCCAGGTGAACGACCTGCTCCCGGTCGGCTTGGCGTTCGTCTCGGCGACACCTTCGCTCGGCAGCTACAACAACACCACCGGCCTCTGGACGATCGGCGCGCTCGCCAACGGCGCCCCCGCGACCTTGAGCATCACCGCTACGGTCAACCGGACCCAGGCGATGGTGAACCAGGCGAGCAAGAGTGCCGCGGGCGAAGAGGATGGCAACGGCAGCAACAACACCGCGACGGTGCGGCTCAATGGAGCACCACTCTCCGACATCCAGGTTTCCGAGTCGGTCGACGACGACACACCGGCGATCAGTCAGAACGTCATCTTCACGGTCACGGCGAAGAACGCCGGACCCGCGACCGCCACGGGAGTCGTCTTAACCAGCAATCTCCCCGCGGGGTTGACCCACGTCACCAATGCGCCGTCGCAAGGAACCTACGTCCCGGGTACCGGAACCTGGAGCGTCGGAACGCTCGCCTCGGGAGCGTCGGCTACGCTCTCGCTGACCATGACGAATACGGTCGCAACGACGGTCGCCCAGACCTTCACCAAGACGATGGCGACCGAGCAGGATCTGGTCGCCGGCAACGACGCGGCGAGCGTGCTTTTGAATCCCACGGTACCGGAGGTCGACCTGGCTCTCTCCAAGATCTCCATGCAGGAACCGGTGGCGAGCGGCTTGAACTTCAGCTACGTCATCGTGGCGACGAACCTGAGCGCGGGCAGCGCTACCGGAGTGGTCGTCACCGACATGTTGCCGGCCGGAGTCAGCCTGGTCTCCTCCGCAACGACGCAAGGGAGTTGCTCGGGCCTGACGACCGTCACCTGCACCTTGGGCACCCTCCTCGGAGGCGGCAGCGCGACGATCAACCTGGTGGTGACCAAGACGGTCGGCGGATCGGTCTCGAACACGGCCATGGTCGATGGCAACGAAAACGATCCGAACCCGGCCAACGACACGAACATCGCCGGAACCACCCCGGTCAGCCTGTTGGACTTCGAGATCAAATGATCGGGTAGGTCGTACGACAGAAGTTCGAAGCGGACCGCCGGGTCGACAAGACCCGGCGGTTCGCGTTTCAGGCGCTTCAGCGCGGAGCGTCGGAGGAATGCCGACCGGTGTAACCTTTGCCCGTACGCTGCTTGGACAACCGGGTTCGCCGGCTGCGCACCCGGGGCGAGCCCGTCGGAGCGAAAGAGTTCCCGGTCCCCGCGAAAACGAGCGATCGGCAGCGAGATCTGAAGGGTCAAGAGCGATTTTTGCGGCATCCGAAGCCGGCTGCGAACGACCCCCATCCAGCGACCGCGAGCCGGCTTCGAACGATCGCGCTCCTGAACCGATAGGACGGGACGGCCAAGTCATCGGGCGGCCACATGACCCTTGCCGCCCTCGAATCTCGCGTACTCTTAGAGCATCGTTTCGGACAACTGTATTGCCATCGAGCGTCTGTGGAGGGCTGCTTGGAGTACGAAGACTTCGTTCTCACGGTGACACCCACCGAAAATGGGGAGTTCCTCCTCGCCACCACGGGCCCGCTCCAGGGGGACGCGCGTGGAACTTCTCGGGCGCCGCTCTCCGACGAGGAATGGGCGCGGCTGTTCGCCGTCCTCTCCGAGAAAGATGGCGCTCCCCCGCTCACGGAGCCCGAGGCTCGCACCCTCGGCGAGAGACTTTTTGCCGCGCTCTTTCCCGAGCCGATCCTTCGCGCCCTCGAACGGATCGAAGCACGACTCGTGGGCGACCCCGAGCGCCGATTGCGGATTCGCCTCCAGCTCGACCTCCAAAATCGCGAGGCGCTCCGCTTCTCCAGCCTCCCTTGGGAGCTCGCGTTCTCGGCCGTTCGGGGCGGCTTCCTGTTCCTAAGCCCCAAGGTCTCTTTCGTTCGTCACCTGGAGCTGCAGCGCGGTGTGCGCCCACCGCTCGAAGGGAACCTCCGCGTCCTGATCGCCTCGGCCGAACCGCTCGGCGTCCCACCGATTGGTGTCGAGAGCGAAGTCCGAGCCATTGAGGCGGCGCTCGGCAGGGTGGCGCAGGTGGAGTTGCTCCCGCCGCTCTACAAAGCCACGGCGCAGAGTCTGCGCGACGCGCTGGTCGGTGGCGCACCGGTCCATGTGCTCCACTTCATCGGTCACTCCGATTTCGACCCGGAGAGCGGCGAAGGCGCCCTCATCCTCGAAGGCGCCCACGGAAGAAAGATGTACCTCCCTGGGTACCGGCTGGCAAATCTCCTCCGCGACCACGAGAGCCTTCGCCTCGCCGTCCTCAACGCCTGCTGGAGCGGGCGGGCGACGGACCGGCCGGACCTCGATCCGTTCGCAGGCGTTGCCCCGGCGCTGGTCCGCGATGGAATTCCGGCGGTGGTGGCGATGCAGTTTCCCATCCGAGGCAGCGCTGCGGAAGCCTTCAGCCAGAAGCTCTACGAACGCCTGGCAAAGAACGATCCGTTGGACGCAGCGGTCGCCGAAGGGCGGCTGGCAGTCCAAACGAAAGCGGCGGAAACCGGCGGCTCCCCCGCTTCGTGGGCGATCCCTGCGCTCTATGCCCGGTCGCAGGACGGCCTGCTGTTTGCGCCGGGCGTCGATCCCGGCAGCGCGTCCGAAGAGATCCGGAGAGCGATCCTCCCCTTTGCTCCTTTGATCCAGCGGCAAACATCTGGTTTCGTCGGACGCCGATGGCTATTCGATCGAATAGAGCGTTTTACACAAGAGAACGAAAGCGGACATTTTGTCCTCCGCGGTGATCCCGGAATCGGCAAGACCGCGTTTGTCGCACAGAGAGTCAAGCTCTCGAAGAACGTGCATCATTTCAATCAACGAGGGAGTGGCGTGAATACAGCGAAGCCGGCGCTAAGAAGCCTTTGCGCTCAGCTCGTCGAAAGGTATGCCCTGAAGCACAGCAGTCTCCCCCTGGAGGCCGGTGAGGACGGCTCCTACTTGATTCGTCTACTCGACGAGTGTTCCGGAAAGCTCAAACCAGGCGAGAAGGTACTCCTGATGATCGACGCCCTTGATGAGGCCGATGCGTCGGCTCTCCGAACCGGGGCGAATGTGCTCTTCATTCCCCCTGAGCTGCCGATCGGTTTCTTCGCCCTTCTCACAACACGTCGGGGTGATCTGCCGCTCGATCTTCGCGGAGCCGTCGAGATTCTCGATCTAGAGCCGAAGTCGCCAGAAAACCTCGTCGATGTCCGCGAGCTCATCAAAACCCATCTCGAAAGTCCCAAGCTTCAGGAGTACCTCGAACACCCAGTACGCACCGCTGCGGCCTTCGTCGAAATCCTCGCCGAGAAGAGCGAAGGAAACTTCATGTACCTGCGGCATGTGCTCGCAGAATTGGCTGCCGGTGAATACCAAGACCAGGAACTGGAGACACTTCCAAACGGGCTCCTCGGCTACTACGCCGCACACTGGCGGCAGATCCGGCAGCGCGACGAGGAGAGGTGGTTTGGCCTTCAGCTGCCGGTACTCGTTGCGCTCACTGCCTCGCGAACGCCAATATCGATGACCCGAATCTCCGACATCGTAGGAATCGCCGATCGCCCGCGGATTCGCCAGGTACTCGACGAGTGGCAACCCTTCTTGCACCGAGTCGAAGGAAGTCGTGAGGCCGGTCGCTCAGAGCCCCGCTATCGGCTCTACCACGAGAGCTTCCGCGAGTTTATCGCCGCCAAAGACGAGGTTGAGGACGAACGCGTGCATCTACGGGCAATGCACCATAGGATCGCGGAGCGCCTGCTCGCGAATTCGCCATGAACGGACCTGGCCGGTTCGCGGAAGCAGAGGAACTAGAAGAACAAAGGGAGGAGCTCTTCGGCGAGCTCGCCTATCATTTGGCTGAGGCCGGCAGTTTCAGCCACCTCCTCGAACATCTTGAGTCTTCGTCCTATTTGGCCGAGCAAGCCGACTATTTCGAAGGCTTCACCGTCACTGCGGAGAATCTCGAGACCTATGTTTTGGCTGCTGCCATTCAGGTCGGAGACTGGCCCAGCTTCTTACGCTTCGGGGCGGTTGCCCAAAATCTTCGCGGTGTTGCGAATGACCTTGCGGACGAAGAGATGGTGGTCGCCCTCGCACGCGGCGGACGATTCGACCTCGCGTCCGATGCGGCCGATCGGATCGCCGACACCTGGTTCCGCGCCCAGGCATGGAGCGCCTTGGCGGCTCTCGCCGATGGAGAGCAGAACGAAGACTTGGGGAGCCTGCTCACAGGAACCCGCGCGCAGCTCGATACCCCGGGCTCCGCTCCTTACGATCCAGAGCTCGCTCTCTCCACGCTGCGCATCGTCGCCCGCCATCTCGGCAGAATCGTCGGCTTTGATTGGGCGGGCTGGATCGAACGATATGCGCAAGCCCCGTCTGCAGCCGAAAGCGTCCGTCGAGCCCTCGCCGAAGCCTGGCTCGATCTCGGCCAACCCAACCGCGATGAACTCTGGCAGGCCCTCGCCAACCTCCGAAATCTCCCGGGCGTGCTCGACTTCGCGCCGCGACGACTGGGAGAGCTCGCCATGCCGGCCGCCGTGCCGCGCCTTCTCGGACGGCTCGAAGGCCTGTTCGCAGAAGATGCCGGTCTGGGGTCCCGAGCGACGGCACGCTTCTTTGCGGCACTCTCGGAGCGCCACCCCAAAGAAGCTTCAAACCTCTGGCTCGCCCGAGCAGACGCCAACCTCGAATGGACGGCTGAGCTCGCCGACGATCTCCAACCTCTCCTCCCCCACCTGCCGACTGAACGGCTCACCGAGTACGCCGCGAATGCAGCCACCCCCGAGGCTCGCGCGGCTCTCCGCACTGCCGTGCTCACAGCGAAACCGAAACCCGGACCCGAGGCCACAGAGGCCGCGGTCGCTGCGGTCCACGCGATCACCGACCCCGCCGCGCGGTTGCATCGGGCGCTGCGCTTTCTCAAAGCGCGACCGCGCACACCGGACGGCGCGGCCAAGAACCAACTGCTCGCGGTGGCGGGCCACCTCGACGAGCTGCAGTTCGAGGCGGCGACGGAGGACTTGATTCGCTTCGTGGACCTCGCGGCCGAGCTGGCTTCGGAGAAGGATCTCGGCGTCTTCCTCGACGGCATCGCCTGGGCGCCCAGTGCGGACGGCGTTCGTCTACTCGAGATCGCCCGCAAGGCGAAACAGGATCCCGTGCTCGCCCTGCTCGCCGATCGGGCCGAGCGCTATGCCGCGGCGGTGTCCAAGACCCAAGCCGAAGGGTTCACCCTGCGCGGCCAACTGCGCGGCGCGGCGACGGTTCGACGCTGCCTTCTCTTACAGTGCCTAAAACCGCTCGCCCCGGCGGTCGAGCTCCTGCTGCCCGACGAGGAAGACGAGTTGCGCTTCGAGCTGGCGCGGGCGCTCGCTCGCCTGGGCCGAGCGGATCTTGCGCTCGAAGTGGGTGTAGACATTCGCGACCGACGGCGGCGCCTGCTCGCCCGCCTGGAAGCCGAGGCCGTGGCGAAGGACCAACCGGAGATTCGCGCCCGCGACCTCTACGCCGCGCTCGCCCGGGTCGAACCGCTGACCGACGAGGCACGTGGCTTGGGCCTTCTGTTCGAGCCGCCGTTCGATCCGGTCGAGGTCGCCGACCGCCGACTCGCCGAGATCTCCGAGCGCCCTGCCGAGGTCCGCGCGCTCCTTCGCCTCGCCGAACATTCGCTCGCGTTTCAACAGCGCTTCAGGCCGCGCATGCGCGACCTCCTCGCGCCCTTGGAGCTGCTACGCGCCCGGATCGGCTTCGAGAACGACAGCGAGCTCGCCGCGGCGACCCCCGATGTCGCCCTGATCGCCGCGCGACTGAACCCCAAGCGCGCCGACCTCGAGCTGGGCGAAGCCGCGCGGCGACTGCTGGGCCTCGAAACCATCTCCTGGGATGAACGACTCGCTGCGTTTTCCCGCCTGGTCGGAATCGCCCGGCTCCTCGCGACCGAACCGGAGTTCACCAAACCGGTCCAAAGGGCGCTCGCGGCGATGGCCCGGCTGCCGAACGAGATCGAGCCCAAGACCTTGCGAGCCGAACTCGGAGTGCGGTGGCCAGAGGTGGCACCTCATTTCACGGCCAAGATTCAGCGAGAGCCGGAAGCCACCTCGGAGGCCGAATGGCTGGACGCGCTCGCGCAGCGAATCGGCCAGGGCGAGATCGACCCCAACTCGACCGCGCTCAGCCCGATCCTCCACCGCCTCTGGACATGCGATGAAGACGAGAGCCGGCCACGGCTGGCGAAAGCCGTTCTCGAAGCCTTGAAAACCGGCGGCCGGGCCGGCGGCGAAGCGGCGCTCCGACTCTTCCTCCACGCCCACCTCGCACCGCGCCTCGGCTCCGATCGGCCGGATAAGGAGGAGGATCTCAGCCAGGCGCTCGCGGCGTTCGAGTCTGCGCTGTCGCTCGCGCCCGCGACGGGCACTCCTCTTCGCGAGGAGGCGAAGTGACCGCCGCCGACCGCGCCGCGCTCGACCTGAGGCGCCGCGAACGAATCGAGAAACATTGGCCGCGCTGGCGGTGGACACCGGAGGGCCTCTCTCGCTGGGACTCGTTCGATGCCCGCTACTACCTCTCGGTCCTCGGTGTTGCCTTGCTGCTCGCTACGGGGTTCATCGAGGTCGCCCTTCTCTCCGGCGAGAGTCCGCTGCTCTCGCCCATTCAGGCCCTCGGTTCCCATCCCTGGATCGCGTTGATCCTCGCGGCCGTCTCGGGATGGGTCCTGCATCGAATCCTAGTCTGGAAGTGCCGAGGTTCAGCCCGGCTCCCGCTTGAACGGCGCATCCTGCGCGCCGTGATCGCCGCGGTTCCCGTCGGCGGCCTTCTTGCTCTTCCGTACTGGCGGGCATCTGCAAACGAACGACCGGCGCCCGATTCGGTGGCGCCTTCTCTCGCGCTCGACCGCTTGCCAAAATGGGGCCTCCGCCGTCTGGGTTTGGATCTTTGGCTCCATCGGCATGCCCAGCGATTGCCCTGGATTCTCGCTTGGATGTTCGCAGGTCAACTGATTCCTTGGTTTACTCTCGTTGCGTGGGCAACGCGCCCCGCAGTGCTCCGCAATCACTTTGGACTACAGATCGCACTCCTCCTGCCGATGCATGTGGCAACTGCGGTCTGCCTTCTTCTCTACACGCGGCGCGAAGTGGCGGCGCGTCAGCTCACCGGATTGCGTGCGCACCTGCTCACCTGGTTGCCGCTCACCTTTCTGCTTCCCCTACCGATGAACTTGGTCGGAGCCCACATCTGGCGTCGGCGTAGTTTCGAATCGCTGGGCAAGAAGAGTCTCTTCGAAACGATCGCCGCGGGCCCTCGCACGTCGACGCTGCGCATGGCCGGCAGCACCGAAGGCGGGGGGGAAGTCGGCGCTCACGACCGCTTCTGGCGCCGGTTCACGGAGCTCAAGACGGCTCTGCTCGCAGCCGATGGCGCTCTGCTCGGCGCGCTGCTCGCCCACAGGAAGATCGAGATCCTCGAGCCCTGGTCGTTCGTACTCTTGTACAGCGCCTTCGCGGCGCTCGCGATCGGCCCGATCCTCGCGGCCGGCCGTTTCGTTCCCTGGGGATTCTCCCGGTGGCATCGAACTGACGCGCCCGTTCGCCCGCCGATCCCTTTTGCGATCTCGGTAGGTCCTGCAGCTTTCGGGCTCGGCGGTTTCCTCGGCTGGCGCTTTGTTGCTCTAGGCGCCACCAAGGCTGGCGGCATGCTCGCCGCCATAGCGCCGGCGATCGTGGTACTCGTAGTCGCAGCCTTTCTGTCCCTCTTTCTGGCGCAATTGACGAAGCGAACCCTCGATCTGGCTTTCGGCCGGGGTATCCTCTGGCTGGTCGGACTACAGTTTCTTGCCGTCGTCGGCTTGCTTGTTTCGGCGGGTCTGCCGGGCGCAGCGCCTCTACTTGCCGGGACGATCCTCGCGAGCCCTCTCGCGCACCTGGTGCTTGGGGGTCGCGCGCTGCCTTGGCTGCTCCATCCGCTGGGGTGGAAAGGTGTTTTCGATCGCCTCCTGGCCGGCTCCCTGCGCTGGAACCTAGCCGGTCGCGCCGCAACCGCGCTCCTACCGTTTGGCGGCCTCTTCTTGCCGTTCTGGCTCCATCACCGCAGTCGGCGCGCGAGGCGCGATGGTAGGACCTGGTGGAAGGTAGCCGGACGCCTTATGCCATGAAGCCTGGCACCGCGGACATCCGGGCCGAGCGCATTCACGCTCGCTTGCGCTCGGCCCGCTGGTTCGGGATTGGCCGCTACCATCTCGAACGGTGGTCGATCGAAGAAGGCGCATGGCCGACCCAGGCGATCGCGGTCCTCGTGATCTCGCTTTTCGAGCCCTGGCTCTGGGGCTGGAGCTGGGCCGATGTGGGCTTGTCTCAAGGCATCGCCCAAATGTTGGTTTGGCTGGCCGTCGCCATCATTCTGGGCAACGCGTATCTGTTCCATCGACTGCTCAACCTACAAACGCCGCGCGACCTGACCGTGGCCCCATGGGTGTCCGTTCTTCGGACGTTGCTCGCGAGCCTGCCGTTGGCCGGGATGGTCGCGCTGCCCACCTGGGGTGGGCTCATCAAGAAGCGTCCGCGATGGCCGTTCCGATCCCGGGCGGCCGAGTACCCTCAACTCCTGGTGCCTGTCGGGGGCGAGGCGGAGGCGCGCCGACCGAACAACTGGCGGGCCTCGCAGCGCGTCCGGTTGACGCAGTTCGCCCTCCTGCCGAGCTTTCTTTCCGGCTTCCTCGCGCTGCTTTCCCTCGGCTTCGGCCTGGGACGGCTGGGTGTTTTGCGTTCGACCCCTCCAGTCCTCGCAGGCTTCGCGGTTCTCCACCTTGCGAGCTATGCCTGCGCCCGCGTCGGCCTGCGCCAGGAAAGCGCGGAACGCCAGATGAGCCCCCGAACGGTTGCTGTGCGTCATGCGCTCGCCGCGTGCTGCCTCCTCCCCTTTCCGGGACCACTCGCGGCCTTCCTGTTGCGATTCCTCGAACGTTCCGAGCGAACCACCGACGGACTAGTCTGGAGAGCGTTCGCCGATCGGAGTGCGGAGCGGCGCTCGGCGGGCTTCCGCACAATGGCCGAAGATCTCGCGCAGCGCAGAGCGGCGAGGGGACGTTGGCGACCCGCGTTCGGTCTTCCCGATTCGGCGCCGGCCCCAAGGGCGAGCCTCACCGCTGAGCGATGCCGCACCTTCCTGCGGCTGCAAGCCTTCCTTCTCGCGTTGGAAGCCGGGCTCCTGCCGCCCTTACTCCACGAGTTGAGCCGCCGATGGCCGGCTATGCGGCCGTTCGCCGGCGGAAGAGAAACAGCCCTAACCCTCGCCATCCTCGGGATCTCAGGTCTGGGCTTCGCGACCTGGCTCGCCCTGCTGCGGAAGAACGTTCGACTTCAGAACGAAACCGGCCGCGCCGGCCGCTTCAAGGACTCCGGCTTTTCCCTTGGGGTGACGTGCCTCGCGGTGGCGTTCGGTGTCCAAGCCGGACTCTACTTCTCTGGGCCCGAAGACTCTCGGCGGGTTTGGGCTCTTATTGCCTTGATCTGCGGGCTCGCAGCGATGTTTAAGTGGCTTCTGTCGATGGGGGACCTGGTCGGGGGCCGCCAAGAGCGAAAGCCTTGGAACGCCGCATTCGCAGGGATCGCCGTCGCTTGGCTGGCCGCGCTGGTGACCCGGGAAGCTCTGTGGAGTCAGATCGCACTCCGCATACTCGCAACGGTCGCGCTCCTCTCCCCTATTTGGCATCTGCTCCTCGTCCGCGCCTACGGCAACTGGCTGTTCTGGCCTGTCTCTTGGAGACAGCTATTCGATCCCCGCTTTCCGGCCAGCCTCCGTTGGCGCCTTCGGCTGGTGGCGCTCGTGGCCGCCCTTCCGTTTGGCGGTTTGCTGGCCCCTCTATGGCCGTTCGTCCGCGCGCGGCTCGTACCGGCCACGACGCACGCTTGGTGGAAGATACGCCGGCCCCCCGCTTGAAACCGAAGGGCCGGCCCCGAACAGGCTCGCGCTACGCCCCTCCCCTCCCCTTACTGACGGCAGACACCCCCTTCTTCCTCCTTCACCACCTCGGCGCGACCGCTCTGGGCATCGACTTCCACCTGCACCTGTTCGAATTTGGAGAGGATATCGACCAGATAGTAGGGCCGGTCGCCGCTGGCGTCGTGGAGGGCGATCGAGAGCACCTTCCCGGCGACCAAATCTGTCGCGATACCTCCCACTACGGCCGGTCCAAGAACCTCAGGACGGGGATCGAGGAAGGGAAAGCCGGTCCGGCAGGCGCGGCAGCGGTACTTCCACCGGCAGGTGCCGGACATGCCGGACACGGGAACGGAGTAGATGGACGACTGAAATCCGGCATTGTCAATAACCGTAACGACGTTCGATGCGAAGTTGTCCCAAGCGAGCTGGCACGTGTTGTAGGCGTAATTGCTGGCCAGGGTGACCGTCTGCGTGTTGACGTCATCGCACTGGAAGGTGTAGGTCGTCTGCCCAAAGGCGTATCTCCAGACATGCTCGTCATCGCCGTTGCACCATTGGTCCGCATGCGCGGCACCCGGTGCGAGCAGCAGAGCCAGGGCGAACATCTTCGACAGGTTTTTCATCGCGACCTCCAGACAATCGAAACGAAGTGGTTCTCGCCGAACGTTCGAGCACCGCACACGGGCACCTACGAATCTCGGCCTTGTCGATCTCTGCGGGAATTGGCCGGAAACCCCCTCAAGAATCTTTCTCGACGCTCGTTTCGAACCCCGAGATGAGATCCTTGAGGGAGTCTGCGTGTCGATTTCGCAGAACTGTTCGAGGCAGGTGTCACCGCATCGAGCGGACGGAGGAGCTATGAATCGAGAACGGATCGAAGAGGCTTGGAAATGCTTGCTGGTCGGAGTGCTGCTACTTGGAGTCGCGAGCGCGCCGGGGTTCGCCGCGGAGCTGATCTTCGCGCCCGGCCCCCAAGGGGGCGGCGACGGAAGGTTTGCAATCGGCGATTCGCTCCTGGTGGGGGCACGTGGTCTGGCTCCCGGCGCGGCAGCCGACCTGCGGCTGCGCGATCCGAACGGTGCCACGGTCGCCGAACTGAGACTGCGTGCCGACAACGTGGGCGAGATTCCGCTCGATCTCCTCTGGCGCCGCACCGGCGTGGTCGGGTGCGACTGCAAGGGACGCGTTCAGCTCGATCCGGTGACGTTTACCACCTTCGAGGAGGCCGAGCGCGCGCTCACCGGCGCGAAATGGACGGTGGAGCTGGTCTCGGGCACCGCGGTGCTCGACATTCTAGCCCTGACTCTGGAACCGACCCGTGACGTTCAAGTCTACGTGAGCGACGCCACCGGTTGCCCTCGGGGGCGGCTCGCTCCCGACGAAGACATCTACCTGACTTTTCGCGGCCCTAAGGCACCGACCAGCGCGCGGGTGTTTCTGGTCCCCGATCGCCCGACCTGGGACGATCTGCTACCGCTGGTCGAAGCCCGCGAGTCCGTCGGTCCGAGCGGCGAGGTGATCGGCGGCGACGACAGGCCGCTCTCGACTCACCTCATCTGGCTTGGCGATCCCAGGGGCCTGCGCAGCGGCTATTTCGCGGTCGTGGTGCGCACCGAAGTGGAGGACGCGGCACGAGAGCTCGGTCCCACCGATCTCCTGCTCGGGCACTGGAAGCGACCCTTCTACCGAGCGTTTGAAGCCGGGGTTCGGATCAACGATTGGGGCTGCACCGTGTTGCCCAACTAGGGGCGAGAGGCGCGGAGACAGCGGGCGAGCGCGGCGCGTGCTTCTTCGATCCGCCGGTGGCCGGCGGGGAACGCCTCTTCGCGGATCGCCAGGGCGCGCCGGAGGTGCCCGAGGGCCTCCCCCTCCTCCCCGCGTTCGGCGAGCAGCTCGCCGAGCGGCAGTAGGGCAAAGGTGAGCGCCGGATCGCGCGGGCCCAGCGCCGCCTCTTGAATCGCCAGGCCTTCGCGCAGCAGCTCCTCGGCCTCACGAGCCTCGCCGCGGGCGCGGAGCACCGTGGCGAGCTGGAGCGCGGTACGCGCAATCTCGATATTCTTCGGGCCGAGCAACCGCCGCTGGAGGTCGAGCGCGCGGCGGCCGAGCCGCTCGGCGCCCAACGGATCGCCCGCGGCGAAATCTACCTTGGCGAGCAGCGACAGCGCCTCGGCGACCTGAGCGTGTTCCGGTCCAAAGGCTTTGCTGTAGATCGCGAGGGCCCGCCCCGCCGCGCGGCGGGAGAGCGGCAGGTCGCCTCCCTGGCGGGCCACCGTCGCCAGATTGAGCAAGGCGGTCGCGACATAGGGGTGATCGGCCCCGAGCACTTTCTCGCGCACGGCGACCGTCCGCTCCAGCAGCGCGAGCGCGCCCGCGGCATCGCCGCGATCGAACCGGACCGACGCCAGGTCGTTGAGCACGGTGAGGGACGCCGGATGATCCTCACCGAGCCGCGCGCGGCGCAGCGCGAGGACGGCGTTCAGCTCGGCTTCGGCCTCCACCAGCCGGCCGGCGCGGTAGAGGATCTGCGCGCGGGCATGGCGTACCTCGGCAACCGGAAGAGAATGCTCGCCGAACGCGCGCCGACGGATCGCGAGCGCTTCCCCGAGCCGCCGCTCCGCCTCGTCAACTCGGCCCCGTCCGACCTCCACCGAGGCGAGCCGGTAGAGCGTGGTCGCGCGATCGGGCGCATCGGCCGGCAGGCTCCGGCTCTCCAGATCGAGCGCCAGCAGAAGCTCCCGCGCCGCGCGCTCGTAGTCGCCGCGGTCGTCGTGAAGCTGCGCCAGATCGACCAACGCGCGCGCCACCTCGGCCGGCCCCTCCCGCTGCCGGCGCAGCTTGAGCGCATGGGTGAGCAGGCGTTCGGCCTCGGCGTAGTGGCCGAGCTGGCGGTAGACCCGGCCGATCGTGCCGGCGAGGGTCGCCTGGACCTGTGGCCCCATACCCGAATTTCGCTGCACCAGTAGGTCGCGACCGCCGCGGTCGAGGATCTCGCGCGCCGAGGGCTCGGCCCCGCGCGCCACGTTCGGATCGACCGCCTCGAACAGGCCGACCAGGAAGCTCGCCACCTGTTCCGTGCGCGCCTGTTCGAGCCGTGCCCGGCGCATTTGAAAGACGGTCGAGACCAAGCCGGCGATCAACGCCAGCAGCACAAGGCCGGCCGCCGCGACCGGAACGCGATGGCGGATAACGAACCGCCCGGCGCGATAGAGCCCCGAATCTCCGCGCGCCGCGATCGTTTGCCCGGCCAGATGCCTACGCAGATCTTCGGCGAGCTGCTCGACCGACGGATAGCGGCGGTGGGGCTCTTTGCGCAGCGCCTGGGCGACGATTGTGTCGAGATCGCCGCGCAGCCGCCTTCGGAGCTTTCCCGGGCTGCTTCTCCGGAGCGCCGCGACCCGCTCGGCCCGTGGGCTTCCTGCGTCTGCCGCCACCGCTTCCGGGTCGCCAACCGCGACACTCACCAGGGTGGCCGTGGTGTGACGAACCTGCCGCTCCATCTCGGCGGGGCGCAAGCCACGCAGAGCGAACACCGGCCGACCGGCGAGCAGAACGTACAGCAGCGCGCCGAGCGAATAGAGATCGGTCGCCGTGGTGAGCGCCTCCCCCGCCAGCTGCTCCGGGCTCGCGTATTCCGGAGTGAGCAGGCGCTCCCCCGCTTGAGTGAGCCCCTCCCGGTCGTCGTCGAGCACCTTTGCGATGCCGAAGTCGAGCAGCTTGGGAACCCCTTCGGCCGAGACCAGAATGTTTCCGGGCTTGAGGTCGCGGTGGATGACCAACCGGCGATGGGCGTAGGCCACCGCTTCGCAGACGCCCAAGAACAGCTCGATCCGCTGCTCGACCGAGAGGCGCAACCGGTCGCAGTGCGCATCGATCGGCTCTCCCTCGATCCGTTCGAGCACGAAATAGGGGGTGCCGTCCGCGGCGGTGCCGGCATCGAACACCCGCGCGATGTTCGGGTGGGTGAGCGTCGCCAAGATCCGCCGCTCCTCGATCAGCCGCTCGCGATCGCGGCGTGAGGAGAAGCGCCGATCGACCATCTTGAGCGCGACTTCGAGCGGAAACCCCTCCTCCTCGCGGGTCGCGAGGTAGACCGTCCCGAGCCCACCGCGGCCGAGCTCGCGGATCAGCCGATACGGCCCTACACTACCGAGCGCCCCCTCTCCCGTCCCGCCGACAGTGGAACCTTCCGACTCCCCCGCCAGCCACCCCGAGGCGCGAGAGACGATGTCCGCGACCGGATCGTTCGCCGCCGCGCCATGCCCCTCCGCCTCGGCGAGCAGCGCCGCGAGCTCCTGGGCGAGCGCCGGGTCTTCCGCCATCAGCTCGGCGACGATTCGCCCCGCCTGCTCCGGAAACTCCATCGCGCGGTCGAAGCGCTCGGCGAGGCGCCGCCACCCTTGAGGTTCCATCAGGCGCTCCGGCGGAGCTGACGCGCGAGCCAGGCGCGCGCCAGCTTGAGATCGCGCTCGACGGTCGCGTGGGACAGACCGAGGTGCCGCCCGGTCTCTTCGATCGTCATACCGGCGAAGTAGCGGAGCTCGACCACCTGGGCGCGCCGGGAATCGAGCGCCCCGAGTCGGACCAACGCAGAATCGAGCGCGAGGAAGTCCTCCTCCGCCTCGGCGCCGCCCAAAGGGTCTTCGACCGCCGCCCCCGCGATCAACTCAAGCGGGCGAACACCCCCGCCGCGCTTTTCGGCCTGGCGCCGCCGCGCTTCATCGACCAGAACCTGGCGCATCACGCGCGCGGCAATCGCGAAAAAGTGGCTCCGCCCCTCCCAGCGGATCTCCGCCCCGGCGAGCCGGAAATACGCCTCGTGTACGAGCGCCGTCGCCTGGAGCGTCCACTGCCCGGCATCGCGCAGCAGCTGCGCCCGGGCCAAGGAGCGCAGCTCGTCGTAGACCAGCGGCACCAGGCGATCGAACGCCGCGCGGTCGCCCTGCTGCCAGGCTTCGAGCAGGACTGTCACCTCGGCCCCGGCAGGGCGAGGCGCAGCCTCGACAGACGAATCGTGAGGTCGGCGCATCAGGTTTCGAGTCCTGCGGCGGAGTGTGGCACTTGCACCGGCCCGAGCTCAAGCAGCCACGCGATGTGACTGACTTTCCGGGGTCGGGCTGAACGCGAGGTCGTCCAGGCCGACTTCGACCGGCACTTCGTCGGAGGTGAAGTCGATCGTGGAAACCGAGATGGACCGCGACCGTGCCAGCAGTCGTCAGAAAACTCGCCTCCGCGGCAAACACCTCTTGGCAGCAGGACGCACGTTTCCGGAGGTGGAAATGCCAGTTCCAAAAAGACGTCTCCTTGGCACGCCCCGTGGCCCGCCGGTTGCCCCAATCCAATGGGCATCACTCGGCTCGCTCACCCGTTCCCAACGCTTCTACTCTCACCAAAGGAGACTTCACAATGGCCGATCAACGGATCGATACGACGAATCTCGCCGCCGTCCTGGCGACCAATCCTGGCCTGGCCGTCACTCAGGCAGGCCTCACCGGCATCATCGCCGGCACCATTCGCACCAACGGCGGTTGCATCCAGGTGCTGCGCTACGGCGACAGCTCCAAAGACCTCGACTATGTGCTCTTCGACAGCGGTGACACGCTGTCCAGCGCCAGCGCGACCAACTTGAACGACTTTGCCCAGGTCCTGCTGGAAGCGGCGAACCATGGACACCGGGTCACCTTCTGCCGAGATACCGCCGGCAAGCGCATCTTCATGGTCAACCTCTGGCCCTGCGGCTGTACCTGCCGTGACGGCAAGAACATCACTGCCGGCTAAGAGGGTGCGTCGGCGTGGTCTGACGCCCACAGGCTTCACGCGGTCGGTGGCCGGACAGCACCGACCGCTTCATGCCGGCCCGGAACGGCAGCGCCGCCTCACCGACGTTCCGGCGACCTCGACCGGAAGCCGGGTCGGCCCGATGTGCTCGAAATCGATGACCGCCGAGGTGCCGCGGGCGATCTTCACGGAGGCGGAATCGGCTCGGGGTCGGCTCAACGCGTGTCGACCACCGAGTCGGTGCTTGCCATCACGCTCGCCGTGTGTACAATACACACCATGAGTAGCCAAGACCTGATTGCAGAGCTCAAAGCCGATGGCTGGGCGCTGGATCGGATCAGCGGTTCCCATCACATGTTCAAGCACGCCACCAAACCCGGCACGGTGGTTGTGCCGCATCCCAAGAAAGACCTGGGCAAGGGCTTGGTCAACGCGATCCGCAAGCAAGCCGGCCTGAAGTAGGAGGTGACCATGCGTTACCCGATTGCGATCGAACCCGGCGACGCGAAGCACGCCTACGGTGTGGTCGTGCCGGACCTTCCCGGCTGTTTCTCGGCGGGCGATACGCTCGATGAGGCGATTGCCAACGCTCCCGAGGCCATCGCCCTATGGCTGGAGGATGTGGTGGAGCGCGGCGAGGTTGCGCCCGCCGCCAAGCCGATCGAGAGGCACCGGGAGAACTCGGAGTTCGACGGCTGGATCTGGGCGGTGGTCGAAGTGGACTTGTCGCACCTGTCGGACAAGGCGGAGCGTATCAACATCACGCTTCCCAGCCGCCTCCTGGCACGCGTGGATGCGCGAGCCAAGAAGATCGGCGACACAAGGAGCGGCTTCCTGGCGCGGGCGGCGATGGAGGCGCTGGCCCACGGTACCTAAACGGCCGTCCATCTCGGCCGCCTCGCATATAGTCGCCCTATGGACGAAAGAAAGCTGCTCGACCGGCACTTCGGTGTCTGGCGCGAGGCGGGGTTGGTGCCGCCGGAGTTGGAGATGCGGCTGCGGGTTTCGAGTGAACCGCTGCTCGCGCGGGAGGGTGTCGCCTGGACGCGCTGGGCGCTCGCTCTCTTAGGGGGCGGCTTGCTGCTCGCCGGGTTGATTCTGATCGTGGCGGAGAACTGGGAGCTGATCCCGCGCTGGGGCAAGCTCGCCGCTTGGGCGCTGCTGCAGATCGGTTTCTTGCTCGCGGCGTACGAGAGCGGCAAACGATTCGAGCGGCCGTTTCTCGCCGAGGCGTTCACCCTTCTGGCGGGCGGTTGGGTGCTCGCCGGGATCGCCCTGGTGAGCCAGATCTTCCACTTGAACAGCCGACCGGCGAACGGGATTTGGTTCTGGCTCGTCCTGATTCTACCGGCCGCTTGGCTCCTCCCCCGCTTCGCGACCGCGGCGGTCGCGTTCGTGGCGCTCGGCGCGGGGCTGATCGCCGAGGTGGCCGACCCGCAGTCGCTGCTCGCCGCCGACCAGGCGGAGAGCCCCTGGCTCTGGTTGGCGCTGCCACTGCTCGCCCTCTTCGCCGTCTCTTGGCTGCCGCGGCCGCCAAGCTGGCTGCGCGGGTGGCTCGGCGCCTGGGTGTTCATCGCCTCGCAGTTCTTCCTGCTGGTGTTCGGCGTGTCAGGGGGCACGCGCTCGTTCGACGAGAACGATCTTGGCCGCGCCTGGATCGTCGTCGGGTTGGGGTTGGTGGCCGCCCTGGTTTGGCCGGCGCGAACGCTGCCGCTCGCCTGGGGCGCGTGGGGTACGCGGGCGATTCTGGTTCTCTCGCTCCTCCCCTGGATGCTGATCGGCCGCGAGTTCGACGGCACGGTGGTGCTCGATCAATTCGCTGTGGGTGTTGCCTGGGTGGTGCAGATCCTCGCGGCCCTGCTGCTGATTCGCGCGGCCAACCGGAGCGGCTCGGCGCTCTGGGTCAACCTCGGCTTTCTCGCGCTGTTTGCCGGCATCCTCACCCGCTATTTCGATCTGTTCGGTGATTATCTTCGCGGCGGCGCGGCGCTCGCGCTCACCGGCGTGCTCGTGCTGGTCGTCTTGGCCCTGCTCGAACGCGCCCGGCGGCGGACGCTCGCGGCGGCACCGGCCGCGGTCGGCGTCGATTCCGGAGGTGGCGAATGAACGCCCGGATGAAGATCTCGATCCTCGCGCTCGTCCAGGCCGGAACGATCCTCGGCTGGGCCGGCCACCACGAGCGGCTCTGGCAGAGCGCGCCGACCTTTCGCATCGCGCTCGCACCGGTCGATCCGTATGATGTCCTTCGCGGTCGCTATTTCATCCTGAATCCGAAAGGCGCCGGCTTCGACACGGCAGAGCCCGTCCTCGGCTCGACCCTCACATGGGGCGCGATCAGCGCATCCCCCTGGTCTTGGGACCCCTCCTCCTCGTACCGCGGCAGCGCTCAGATCGGTTTCTGCCCGGCCGGAGCGATTCGAACCCTCTGCGCCCTCACCCTGCCCGGTTCGCCGCGTCCACCCGCATCGGGAACCACCCTCTGGGCGCTAGGGCAGGTCAGCATCCGGCGTGAGGAAAGTCGGTTCACCGGTACGATCGACCTCGGGCTCGACCGCTTCTTCCTGCCGAACCGCGCCGTCCTCCCCGGCCCAGAAAACGCCCCTGGTTGGGAGCTCGAAGTGGTCCACCGGCCGGGGCTGCCGCTCCTGCCGAAGCGCCTCTGGTTCCGGGGTAAGCCGGTCGTCTTCCGCTGAGCCCGGCCCCGACCGGGCCACTCCTTGCTATTCTTCTCCACCTTCTGAGGAGACACGCCATGCGTCGCCCGGCCGCCCGCCGCTCTCTAGTTGCCCTCGCGCTCGCCCTTCTCGCCGTCGTTGGCATGGGCTGCCGCTCGACCCGGTTCGCCTGCCCGATCGTCGGCCCCGCGGTCCCTGTAGCTGCGGCACCCGACTGCCCGGCGCCGCGCGATTATCCGTTCCGGAACCTGGTGTTCGAAGGGGGCGGCATCAAGGGGCTCGCCTACGGCGGCGCGCTCCAGGTGCTCGAAGAGCAGAGGATTCTGCCGCAGATCGAGCGCGTGGCCGGCACCTCCGCCGGGGCGATCACCGCCATGCTGGTCGCCCTCCGCTACCCGCCGAGCGAGATTCGCAAGCTCTTGTTCGACCTCGATTTCAGCCAGCTGGAGGATGGCCGCGCGACCGGTATTTTCCGCCTGTTCCGGCGCTACGGCTTCTTTCGCGGCGACACCTATCTAGAGCTGATGCGCTGCCTGGTGGGCGCCAAGACCGGCCTGAAGCGCGCGACCTTCCGCCATCTCCATGACCACGGGTTCCTCGATCTCCGAGTTTTTTCGACCGACTTGAATACCGGTAACGTGCGCGAGCTGTCGTACGAAAAGAGCCCCGATTTCGAGGTGGCGCTCGCGGTGCGGATGTCCGGCTCTTTTCCGCTCTTCTTCGCGTCGATCGAGAACGAAAGGAAGATCTTCATCGATGGCGGCGTGGTCTTGAACTATCCCGTCAATGCGTTCGATCGCGAGCCCGGCCTGAACCCTGAGACCTTGGGGTTCGTGCTCGCCAATACGAGCAGCTCGCCGCCGATTCGCAAGATCCACGACCTCAGGAGCTATGGCAAGGGGCTGATCGAAGCCATCCTATCGGCACAGGTGATCGGTCTCGAACACGATCCGGCGAACTTGGAGCGCACCGCGATCCTGAACGATCTCGGGATCTCCACCCTCGACTTCAACCTGACGCCGCAGCAGAAGCAGGAGCTGATCGACCAGGGCGCCCACTGCACCTGCCTCTACCTGCGCGACCAGGCCCGCTGGACCGCGGCCGGCCGCCGCCCGGGGATCGAAGCGCTCGCGGCCGCAACCCCCGGCACGGCGCGCGTGCCGATCCGCCAGACGGGGCATTGCGGCTCGGCATTTCCTTAGAGTTTGGCCTCAGAATCCGGCCTAGAGGGCGGTGAGCCAACCGATCGCCTGGTCTTCTAGCCGGGGATCTCGATCGGCGCGGAGCACGAGCTCGATCGGCTCCGGAAAACCGCAGTGCCCGGCGCGCCGGAGCCAGCGCACTTCGAGGTTCGGATAGGTCTGGGTCAGGGCCGGGCGCACGGTCGCCGCCGGGATCATCGGATCGCCTTCCGCCTGGAGCAGGAGGGTGGGCACACAGAGCGCGCCGAGGTGCGGCGCGACACTCGCCCGCGCGTAGTAGTCGGCACCGCTCGCGAAACCGTGGCGCGGGGCGACGACGCGGTCGTCCCATTCGCGCAGGAAACGAATGCTGCGAACGTCGGCGAACGGGATGAGCTCCGGCCGGCGCGCCGCGACCGGTTGGTAAATTTCTTTCAAATGCGCCACCAGGTGGCGTTTGTACAGCGCGAGCGCCGGCTGGTCGATCGCCACGGCGGAGAGCGCCAGATCGAGCGGCGCGCAGACCGCAACGACCCCCGAGAGGCGCGGCTCGCGCTCGGAACTGGCGAAGCGGAGCGCGACGTGGCCGCCGAGCGAATAGCCGAGCAGGAGGAGGCGCGAGAAGCCGGCGAGCTCGGGGCTGCTCATCGCCGCCGCGAGATCGGTGGTGAGCCCGGCGTGGTAGAAGTCCGTGCCGCTCCGGTCCGAGCCGCGCAGGTTGAGTCGCAGACAGGAGAGACCGGCGCGTTCGGCCGCGGCCGCGGCGCGGCGGACGTACTGGCTCTCGCAACAGCCGCCGAGCCCGTGGACGATGACCACGAGATCTTGGCCTGAACCCTCGGGGCGCCCCTCGGTGCGCACATCCCGGAGCCGCCCGGTCAAGCGCACCGACCCCATCTTCGGGTCGTCGATCGTCCGCGACCATGGCGTCCCCTCCGGGCAGGCGACCGGCCGAAGCGAGTGGGCGATCCGGGGCAGGATCGTCCAGAAATGGTGGCGGAGTGCGATGGCGGTACCTCCTTGGGTGATAAGGACCCAACAGCGATATCAGCGCATTCGAGTGTTGACCCCGAACTCGACTTCTAGGGTGACGCGCCGGCCGTCGCGGATGACGACCACGGGCGCCCGCTGGCCGGGGGTGGCGCGCCGGAGCACAAACATGAAGTCCTGGATGTCGCGGATCTCCGTGCCGGCGAGTTCGACCAGCAGATCGCCACGGCCGATCCCCGCCTTCTCCGCCGGGCTGCCGACCCGCACTCCGGCGAGCAGCACGCCGGGCCGCTTGTCCCCTGCGTAATCGGGGATCGTCCCGAGCGAGGCGCCGGCACCGCGGATGTCGCCTGCGGGGGCTGGGGCCGGAGCCGCCTTGTAGGCGATTTTCTCGGGGCGGTTCGCGAGCAGGCGGACGAGGTCGGCGGCGAGCCCTGCCACCTGGGCGCCACCGAGCGCGTTGATCTTCTCCGCGTCGTCGCTCGGCCGGTGGTAATCGGAATGGGTGCCGGTGAACAGATGGAGCACCGGCACGCCAGCGGCATAAAACGAGCTGTGATCGGACGGGCCGTAGCCGTCGCCGCTCAAAGCGCACGCCAGGCCGGCGCGCTCGCACGCCGGCTCGACCAAGCCGGCCCAGCCCAGCCCCGAATCACCGCCCAAGACGGTGAGTTGGTTTTCCCGCAACCGGCCGACCATGTCCATGTTGATCATCGCGACCAGGTCGGAAAGCGGCAGGGTTTGGGGCGGCTCGCGGGTGAATGCGGTCGAGCCGAGCAGGCCGCGCTCCTCACCCGAAAAGGCGACGAACCAGACGTCGCGCAGGAGGTCGGTTCGTTTCTCCGCGAGCGTTTGCGCCGCGAGCAGCAGCGCGGCGGTGCCCGAGGCGTTGTCGTCCGCACCGTTGTGCGCCGCCTTCGAATCGGGATCGAGCGAGCCGACCGGACCGAATCCGAGGTGGTCGTAATGGGCGCCGATCAATACGGCGCCGGGAAACCTTTCAGTCCCGCTCGCGCGCAGTACGCCGACCACATTGGTGGCGCGCTCGATCCGGGTCACCAGCTCGACCGCGATCTCCGCCTGCCCGATTCGGTCCTCACCCGGTGACAGCAGGCTCGCGCCCGCCGCGCGGCTGACCACCACCACCGGCAGACCGGCATCCCCCGCGTCGGCGACGGAAAGCTTCGGCAGCGGCGCCTCGTCCGGCATCTGCCCGGGCAGCTCGGCGGTCGGTTTGATCGGCCGGCTCGGGGGTGGCAGATCGACCACGATCAGACCGATCGCGCCATGCTGGCGCGCGTTCCAAGCCTTGTAGCGAAGGTCGGATTCGCGCCGCTCGATCTCCGCCGCGCTCTCACGCGCCGCGCGCTCGTCGGCGGTCTCCACCTCCCCATCCTGGGGTTCTTTCGGGGGCGCGGCGGCGGGCGCCACGAACCTTCGGACCGCGACGATTTTGCCCTTCGCGTCCACTCCTGCGTAGTCGTCGATCCCCCGTTCGGTCGCGGTGACGCCGTAGCCCGCGGCGACCACTTCGCCCGAGACGGAAGCGGACGACGAGAAGCCGAGCGGCCGAAAGCTCTCGGCGTCGAGCACAACCCCGCCGAGCGAGACGCGCGTCCCCGCGCCCGCCTCGATCGAGACCGGCACGTCGAACTCCTGGCGGAAGGAGGGGGTCTCGGCCGATCCCGCACCCGGGATGAGGCCGAGCGCGCCAAAGCGCTCTTCGAGCCAACCGCCCGCTTCCCCCAGCCCTTGGGTCCCGACACCGCGCCCCTCTCTCGGCTCGTCCGCGAGCCAACGGACATCCGCCGCGAAGCGATCGGCGTCGGTCGCGGGCTCGGGCACGATCTCGCCCTCCACCCAGCGGGCGACGAAGACGTTGGTATCGCCCGCCGCTCTCTGGTTCCGGTTCGAAGAAAACGCGAGCCGCTTGCCGTCGGGCGAGAAGAGCGGAAAGCCGTCGAAGCCGGGCGAGCTGGTGATCCGCTCGAGGTTCGTGCCATCCAGATCAATCGCCCAGAGATCGAACTCCCGCCCTTTTGGGTCGCCGTAGTTGGACGAGAAGATCAGGCGTTTGCCCGACGGATAAAACGAAGGGGCGAACGAGGCCGCGCCGAGCGCGGTCACCGGGTGCGCTTCGCTGCCGTCGGAGTTGCCGACCCAGATCTCCAACCGGCCGGGCCGGACGAGCCCCCGGGCGAGCAGGGCGGCATCGGCCTCCTGCTCCTTGCCAGGAGCCGGCCGCGCCGCGCGCCAGACCAGCTTCGTGCAATCGGGTGAAAAAAAGGCGCCGCCGTCGTAGCCCGGGGTGTGGGTCAACCGCCGGACCTCCGTGCCGTCCGGCTTCATCGCGTAGAGCTCGAGGTCGCCGTCGCGGTCCGAGGTGAAGACGATCGTTCCGTCAGTGGCGCAGACCGTCGATTCGGCGTCGTAGAACCGGTTGTCGGTCAAAAGCACCGGGTCCGAGCCGTCGGTGCGCGCGCTCCAGATCTCGAAGGTCGGATAGACCGCCCAGACGTAGCCGTGCGAACGATCAGGCGGCGGCGGGCACAGAGGGCCGGCGCCTCGGGTCGAGGAGTAGATCACCCGCTCGCCGCCGCGCAGGAAATACGAGCAGGTGGTCCGCCCCTCTCCGTTCGAAACCCGGATCGGCGCGCCGGAGCCGTCCGCGGCCAGCCGGTAGATCTGATCGCACGACTCGGCCGCCCCATGCGCCTGGAAGATCAGCTCCTTGCCGTCGGGCGACCAATACGCCTCGGCGTTTTCCCCTCCCGCGGTGAGCTGGAGCAGCTCCCCCAGGTGCGGCTCGCCGATTTCCGGGAGCGCGGCGAGAGGTGAGGTGGCGAGGAGAACCGCGAGGGCTGCGAGAGGCGGAACAAGGCGCGGACGAAGATCCATGGCGTGCGAGTTTCTCCTGGGCGGTCGCGGTCCGGAGGCGAGGACCGTCTTACGAATCTTAACCGCCGCGACCGGATTCTCACGCAGCTGCCCCCTATTTCGCGGTTCGCGGCACTCTTCCCTACTGGAAGGGCATGGCGACGCTCCAATCGGGAGACGGCTGCCGTGATACTTTGACCCGCTGTCGCACCGGGAAGAAGATTCCAGGCGAGCTGGAACGGGCCCCCCGGGCGGAAATACGAGGATCTCCCCCATGGACGACCAGACCCCAGAAGAGCCGCAGGAAACCCACGAAACCCCGGCCCCGGAAATCGCGCAGGAATCCGAGCAGATTCAGGCCGCGCCGGAGCCGCAGGAACCCGTGGCCGACCCGGCTCCCGATTCGCCGCAGGAAACCCCCGAAATCCAGGCTGTGGCAGAACCAGAGGAGCCCGTTTCGGCGTCGGCTCCCGAGCCGCCGCAAGAATTCGGCGACATCCTCGCCCAGTTCGAGCAGGCCACCCAGACGACCGAGCGCAAGAAAGACCCAGAAGTCGGGGGCAAGGTCAGCGGGACCGTGATCTCGATCGGCGAAGAGACGACCCTGGTCGATATCGGAACCAAATCGGAAGCGGTGATCCCGACCGCCGATCTACGCGACAAGGAAGGCAATGTCACCGTCGCGGTCGGCGCCCGCCTCGAAGCGACGGTCGCCTCCCGCGACCCCGAGACCAACACCCTCCTGCTCAAGCGGAAGTTGTCGAAGAACGCCGTCCAGGCCGAAGCCGCCGCCGAGATTCGGCGCGCGTTCGAAACGCAGATCACCCTCGACGGCCGGATCACCGGGCTCAACAAGGGGGGGCTCGAAGTCGATGTCGCGGGCGTTCGCTGCTTCTGCCCGATCTCGCAGATCGAGAATCGCTTCGTCGAAGACGCGAGCCCCTACGTCGGCCAGACGCTCGCCTTCCGGGTGCTGCGTTTCGAAGAGGCGACGGGCGGCAACCGTCGGCCGAACATCGTGCTCTCTCGCCGCTCGCTGCTCCAGGAGGTGGCCGACGTCCGCGCCGCCGAAGTCCGCGCGACGCTTTCGATCGGCACCGTGATCAACGGCCATGTCACTTCGCTCACCACCTACGGCGCGTTCGTCGATCTGGGCGGTGTCGAAGGCCTTCTCCACGTCTCCGAGATCGGCCACTCCCGCCTCGCGCGACCCGAGGATGCGCTCGCGGTCGGGCAAGAGGTGGAGGTGCAGATCATCCGCATCGAGCACGCCGCGGACGACAAGCGGGGCGAGCGGATCTCGCTGTCCAGGAAGTCGCTGGAGCGCGATCCTTGGCACGACGCCCCTTCCCGCTTCCCCGAGCGCTCGATGGTCCACGGCAAGGTGGTCCGGCTGGAGACGTTCGGTGCCTTCGTCGAGCTCGAGCCGGGTCTCGACGGGCTGCTCCACATCAGCGAGATCGGCAACAGCTCCGGTCGTCGCCTCCAGCACGCCAAAGAAGCGCTTTCGGTCGGTCAGGAGCTGTCGGTCCGCGTGCTCGGCGTCGATACCGCCCGCCACCGGATCTCGCTCGGCTTGGGCGACGGCAGCGAAAGCCACCACGAAGACGATCTGCCGGAACCGCCGCGCGCGGCTCCCGCCGGAACGTTCGGCTCCTTGGGCGACTTCTTCAAGGGCCGCCGGTAGGCTTCAGGCGAGAACCCGATCGGCCTTGGCCGCGAGCACGAAGTCGCTCTCGGTCAGGCCGTCGATCGAGTGGGTCCAGAGCGTGATCCGGACCTTCCCCCAAGTGAGGAACAGATCGGGGTGATGACCCTCCTGTTCCGCCACCGCACCGACCCGATTGACGAAGCTGAGCGCGGTCACGAAGTCCGGAAACGCGTACTCCTTTTCCAGATGATGGCCGGCGATCACCCGCCAGCCGTTGCCGTCGGGCCCGAGTCGGGCATGAAGCGTGCCGAGCGCAGCTTCATCGAGCGGCGGGACGCCGCCCTTGCACGGAACGCACGATTGGGCTGCCAGGTCGCTCATGGTGGTCCTCCGAAATCTACCGGTTGGGGCGGGAAAACCCGCCCTCTAGAGCGCGTCGACCAGGTCGGCGCGCTTCTTGGCGAACTCCGCTTCGTTGATCAGCCCTTCGTCGAGCAGGCGCTTCAAATCGCGCAAGCGGTCGGCGCCGGAGACCGGTGCCGCGGCGTGGCGCGCCCGACCGTTGCGCACTTCGTCCGCCGCAGCGAGGATCGCGCTCTTGAATTCGATCGGACCGGCGATCCGAATAAAGCGCGTGGCGCCATGCTCGCTCGCGGTATCGATCTCCAGGTCACCGAACCCGAACAGGCGCCCCCAAAACGTCTGCCAGTGCTCGACGTTGTTGATCTTGTCGAGGTAGGCGTCCTTCGAGACGCGGTTGAACAGCCCCTCCTGCTTGAGCACCCGCCGATCGGTCAACACGTAGACGCTGCTCGCGAGAAGAATCCAGCGCACCGCCGCCCATCCCCCCGCGGCGAGCGCGAGCGCTCCGCCCGCAACGTACAGGAGGGGCTGGGCGAGCAGCGTGCCGCCGATCCCACCGAGCACAAGGGCGAGCGCGGTTAGGCCGAGCGGAACGACCAGCCCCCAGCGGCTCGGCCGCGCGCGATGAAGGACGGTCTCACCCGGTTGGAGAGTCTTTTGCCATGCCATGAACGGAACTCTACCATCCCCCTTCGAATTCGCTTAGGGCGGGCGAACTCGAAGGGAACGTGCGCAGGACTACTAAATAGGCCTGAAAAAAGGAAAAATGCCTCGCCGGAGCTACCGCTTCGAGAGGTGCTGTGTTACATTCGGGTTTCGTATCTGACGTAGCCGGGCTCGCGAGGCGGCCCTCTTTGGCGACCCACACCGGATCGAGGAGTTTATCGATGCCGCCCAGGACCGTATCGCGCCGTACCCGTCTCGCCGTTTGCCTCACCCTCGCCGGCCTCACCCCCGGGACCCTCTCGCTCGAACCGCTCCACGCGCAAACGCTCGTCGGCTCACCGGCCTCGATGGACCGCCAGAACCGCGAAGCCGAAACCCAAGCCTTCACCTATCTCCGCAACCCCGAGGACATCGAAGTCTTCGTTCGCCACAGCCTGCTCGTCTATGTGCCGGGCAACGGCGAATACCTGGTCGACGGCGCGTCGTTCCCCTACGCCCGACCGGAGGTCAAGCGTTTCCTCGAGTGGATGGGACACCTCTCCCGCACCGGCTGCGGTGAACCGGTGGTCGCCACCAGCCTGGTTCGCCCCAAAAGCCATCAGCCGAGAAACGCATCGATTCACTCGGTCCACCCGACCGGCATGGCGATGGATCTTCGCCGTAGCTCTCGGCGTGCGTGCAGCGGCCTTTTGGAGAGCACCCTGCTCGAATTAGAGAGCCGCGGCATTCTCGAGGCGACCAAAGAGCGCTCCCCCGCCCACTACCATGTGGCCCTCTTCCCCGAGGCGTTTTCGAGCTACCTGCTGGCGGTCGAGGGAGGCCGCGAGCTGCCGCCGATGCAGCTGGCGACGATTCCTCCCCCGATCGATTCGATCGCCGAACGGGCCCCCTCGCCCAGCTCGGTGATCGCCGCCAATGAGCGCGCCACCCGCGCCGCCTCCCGCAGCGCGACCCATCGGGTTCGCCGGGGCGACACCCTCTCGCGGATCGCCGGTCGCTACGGAGTATCGACCGCTTCGCTCCGCCGGGCCAACGGTCTGCGCGGCAGCACAGTCCGTTCCGGCCAGCGCCTGCGCATCCCCGGTGCGTCTTCGGCCAAGTCGCAGAGCGCGGAGAGCGCAAGCATCTCTGTTCAATGGTCGGGAACGAAAACCGCCGCCACTCGGGCACGCACCGTGCGAGTCGGCCGCGGCGACACGCTTTCGTCGATCGCCCAACGCCACGGCACGACGATCTCCTCTCTACGCAAGGTCAATGGATTGCGCGGCAGCACGGTGAGGGCCGGGCAGACGCTCAAGGTCCCCTCCTCAGGCGGCTCGGTGCGCCAAGCTTCGTCGTCGTCCGGCCGGAGCGCTCGCTCGATGTCGGCCAAGCACTCGGCCAAGCATTCGGCCAAGAGCGCAACCAAGCGCGTGCGCGTCGGGCGCGGCCAAACCCTCTGGCAGATCGCCCGGCAGAACGGCATCTCGGTCGCGAGCCTGCAAAAGGCGAACGGTCTGCGCAGCGGCTCGGTCAAAGCCGGCCAACTGCTGTCGATTCCGGCGCGCTGAAGGCTTCTCTCCGGCCAAGCTTCCGCCCGCCAACAGCCCTCACCCCCGGCCCCTCTCCCGAAGGGAGAGGGGAGCAAAGCGCGCGCGCCCCTTGCCTGCGCGTCACTTTGGAGGCCATCCGCATGCACCGCACCGTCCGCCACTCGCTCATCGTTTTCGCCCTCGCTCTTGGCACCGCCCTCTCCGCATCCGCCGCCCCACCTCCCGAAGCTCTGGCCGATCGCGTGCTCGATGCGATGGGCGGCAAGCAGGCGTGGGACGACACCCGCTTCGTTCACTTCACGTTCGCCGGCCGCCGAACCCACTGGTGGGATCGTTATACCGGCCGCCACCGGGTCGAAGGAAAGACCCAAGAGGGGCGCGCCTACGTGGTGCTCCTAAACCTGAACACGAAGGAAGGGACCGCCTATCTCGACGGTCAAAAGCAAGCAGGCGAAGAGGCGGCCAAGCTGCTCGTGACCGGCTACGGCACCTGGGTGAACGACACCTATTGGCTGTTGATGCCCTATAAGCTGCGCGACCCGGGCGTCCATCTCGCGAACGACGGCGAGGAGACGATCGACGGCACGACCTACGACAAGCTGCTGGTTTCGTTCGACAAGGTCGGTCTCACGCCCGGCGATCGCTACTGGGCCTACATCAACCGGAAGACCGGGCTGATGGATCGGTGGGCATTCCTGCTCGAAGACGCGGAACCGGGCGCAGCTCCCTCGGCCTGGCTCTGGCAGGGATGGCAGCGTTACGGTGCCATTCAGCTCTCCGGCCAACGGGTTCAAGTCGGCGGAGACCGCAAGTTGGAGCTGGGCGAGATCTCGGTCGCCGCGATCCCTGACGCGCTGTTCGATTCCCCCGCGCCGGCCTCGGCACCGTGATCGCGCCCCCCTCGCCCGCGCGTCGGATCGTCTCGCTGGTGCCGAACGGCACCGAGATCCTGTTCGCGCTCGGCGCGGGCGACCAGGTGGTGGGGGTGAGCCACGAGTGTGACTTCCCGCCCGCGGCGCGGCAACGGCCGTACCTCACCGGCAGCGCGCTCGCTTCCGACCTCGCCCCGGCGGAGATCGACCGCGCGGTCTCCGCTCAGGTGGGAAGCGGTCTCAGCCTGTACACGATCGACGAGGCGCTGCTCGCCCGGCTCGATCCCGAGCTGATCGTGACCCAAGAGCTCTGCCCCGTCTGCGCCGTCAGCACCGATCAGGTGGAAGGCGCGCTCGCTCCCCTCCCCCGCTGCCCGGAGATCCTGTCGCTCGACCCCCGCCGCCTCGCCGACGTGTTCGCCGACATCCGCACCGTGGGCGTCCGCATCGGCCGAGAGCGCGAAGCGGACGACCTGTTGGCCCGGCTCAAGACCCGCCTCGCCGCCGTCCGCGCCGCCTCTCCCTGCGTCCCTCCAAAAGTCCTCGCCCTCGAATGGCTGGAGCCACCGTTCGCCGGAGGCCACTGGGTACCGGAGATGATCGAAGCTGCAGGCGGAAAAGACATTGCCGCCCAACCCGGAGACAGCTCGCGACGGCTCACCTGGGCAGAGATCGCCACCCTCGATCCCGACCTGATCGTCGTCATGCCCTGCGGCTTCGACCAAGCGGGAGCCCAAGCCCAAATCGACCGCATCGCCACGACCCCCGAGTGGCACAACCTACGCGCCGTCCAAGAAGGCCGCGTCCACCCGGTCGACGCCAACGGCTGCTTCAGCCGCCCGGGCCCACGCCTGGTGGATGGGATCGAGCGGTTGGGGGTGTTGTTTCGGGGGTGACGGGGGGGGGGAGGTCTTGTGACTAAATAACGGGATCGAACCGACGGCCGCCCCCCTCAGCACTCCCTTCCCTCGGGCCGTCTTGACGAGCTTCGGAGGGGATGCTAATTTTTGTCCAACTCGCTTTCGAACGCAGCAAACACGATCTGCAGTTTGAGACTTCTGGCCCAATGCTCCACTCTGCCCGGTGCGAACCGGGTCGAAAGGTTCATATGAATCCTCGCATCGTGGCCTCGCTGGTGACTGCTCTGCTCACACTCGGCGCCTCGGATCTGCTCGCGGATTCTGGCTCCAGCCCCGCACCGAGCCTCGCGCTCGAGCAGACCGATGCTTGGATTTCAGACCCCGACGGCTCTCACGATGTCAGCGTCGGTGACGTCCTGCGTTATACCGCGGTGGTCCGCAACGAAGGGTCACGGTCGGCCCGGCAGATCTCGTTCCTTGCCGCCCCGGCCCCCTACACCGTCATTCTGGCCGGCACGGTGACGACCTCGCAGGGAACCGTCCGGCGCGGCAACGGACCGGGGGAGACCACGGTGGAGGTCAACCTCAACGAGCTGCGGCGGCGAGCTTCCGTCACCATCACCTGGCAGGCCGAAGTCACCGCCGGGCCGGCGCCGGGCCTCGACCGCTTGGTGGCACAGAGCCTGGTCTCGGCCCAGGACCTGCCGGGCCTCGCGAGCGACGACCCGGACACTCCGCTCCTCCTCGACCCGACCGTGACTCCGCTCGGCAGCGGACCGTCTCTCGCGGCCCGGCAGACGGTGGAGGTGGTCGGAGGCGGCGGTGACGATGATGACGACGAGGGCGAGGAATCGCGTGGTTTTCGGGCCGGTGATCGCCTGCTGTACCGCGCGGTGATCGTCAACCGGGGCAATATCACCGCAACGGGCGTTGTGTTCACCGAAACGCCTCCGGCGCACACCGCTCTGAAGATTGGCTCGGTCTTCTCCAGCCGCGGCACGGTGACCGGAGGCAACACTTCGGGAGATACCGAAGTGAGGGTTGACCTCGGCGCTCTCGCACCGGGTGCCGGCGTGGAAGTGCGCTTTACCGTTCGGGTCGGTTCCGCTCTACCGCCCCAGGTGCTCTCCCTTTCGGCCCAGGGCCGGGCCGTCACCGCGGCAAGCCCAACCGGCACCGCCACCGACGACCCGGGGTCTGCCGCCCTCGACGATCCGACCGTTCTCTGGCGGCGAGACCAGCCGTTTCTCGAGGCGACCAAGGCCGACCTTTTCTTCGTCGATGCGGACGGCGACTCCCGGCCCGGGGCCGGCGACTCTCTCCTCTACCTGATACGGGTCGCCAACCGCGGCCACGCCCAGGCCCGCACCGTGACCTTGATCGACGCGCCGGGCGCCAACAGCCATCTGACCCTCGGCAGTGTCGTGACCTCCCAGGGCACAATCGTCTCCGGTAACACGGCAGGAGATACCGCGGTCGGCGTCGCGCTCGGCCGCCTGAACAAGGGCGAGAGCGCTACAGTGGTCTTTACCGTCGAGATCGCCGACCCACTCCCCGCCGGTGCGGACGACATTCGCAACCAGGGTGAGGTGCGGTCGGCCAATCTCCCGGCGCTCCCGACCGACGATCCGGCGACCTCGGCGCTCAGGGACCCCACCGTCACACCGGTCGCCACACTCGGCTCGATCGGCGGCTTCGCCTGGCAGGATCTCGATCGCGACGGCATTCAGGATGCCGGCGAGCCCGGCCTTGCCGGAGTGGTGGTCCGGCTCCTCGACCAAGGAGGTGCCCCGCTGGACACCGCCACTACGGGAGCGGATGGCCTCTACCAGTTCGCGGATCTCGGCCCCGGCCGCTACGCCGTCGGCTTCACCGCCCGGGCGGGCTACGCGGGAAGCCCGGCCGACCGAGGCGGCGACGACACGCTCGATTCCGATCCCGACCCGACGACCGGTGTGACGGCTGCCTTCGACCTGCTCGCCGGAGCCGACGAGCGGAACCTCGACGCCGGCTTTACGGTGCCCGACGCCGCGGCGAGCCTCGGCGGCTTCGTCTGGCACGATCTCGACGGCGACGGCGTGCAGGAACCCGGCGAGCCGGGGATTGCCGGGGTTGTGGTCGAGCTTCTCGCAGACGGCACGACCGCGGTCGCCGCCCGCACGACCGATATCGCGGGGAGCTACCGCTTCGACGACCTCGACGCCGGCACCTACTCGGTCGCCACCACCGCGCCCACCGGCTACTTCTTCACGATTCTCGATCAGGGCGGCGACGACGCGGTCGACAGCGATACCGACCCGGCGACCGGGACTTCGGCCCTGGTCACGCTCGCCGCGGGCGATACCGCCGACTTCGATGCCGGCTTCTTTCGCGGCGCCGCAATCGCCGGCCGCGTCTGGGCCGACCTCGACGGCGACGGGATCCGCGACTTCGCCGAGCCGGGCCTGGCCGATCTCGGGGTCGAGCTCCGCTCCGAGAGCGGAACGCCGCTGCGCGTCGAACGCACCGATTTCGAGGGTCGGTACGGCTTCAACGGGCTCGTTCCGGCGACCTATCGGGTGCGGGTCTCGCCGCTCGTCGGGTTCGTCTTCGCGCCCAAGGATCAGGGCGGCGACGATGGTCAGGACAGCGACGTGGATCCGATCACCGGCGAGAGCGGCCCCTTGGCTCTCCCCTCCGGCGGTTCTCGCCCCGATCTCGATGCCGGCATCTTTGAGCCCGTCACCACGCTCACCAGCTCGCCGGCGCACGGCGAGGTCGGGGTCGCGAGCACCCGCGAAACGATCCTCCGCTTTTCGAGCGCGCTCGCGCCGACCGCCGTCGTCGACTCCTCTGTGCTGTTCGCCGAGTTCGCCGGCCGCCGGCTCGGGGCGCGCATTCACGTCGCACCCGACCGCCGGACGGCGACGCTCTTCTACAACGAACCGCTGCCCCCCGCCGCCCGCGTGCGGGTCACCTTGGCCGGCGATGCGGTCCTGAATGTTTTTGGCAACGCGGTCGACGGCGACCACAACGGCTTGCCGGGGGGCGTGGCGGAGATCGACTTCGACACTCTGGGGCTGACCACCATCCCGGGCACCGGCGTGTGCGGTCGGGTCTTCGCCTCGGAGCTTGCGCCGAGCGATTCCGGCATGTCGGTGAATCGGCCGCTTTCCGGGGTGACGATCAGCGTCGACGGCCGGGAGGGCGACCTCTTCGTCACCACCGACGCGCTGGGCAACTTCTGCCTCGACCCGGCACCGGTCGGTCGCTTCTTCGTCCACGTGGACGGTCGCACGGCCACGGTGGGCATACCGCCGGGCACCTACTATCCGTTCGTCGGGAAAACCTGGGAATCGGTGGCGGGCCGACAGGTCAACGTCGGCGATGTCTTCCTGCCGCTGGTGCCGGCCGGGACTCTGCAGCCGGTGTCGCCGACCGCCGATACACCGATCACTTTCGCGCCCTCGGTGCTCGCGCAGTTCCCCGAGCTGGCGGGTGTGGAGATCATGGTGCCGGCGGATTCGCTCTATGCCAATGACGGCACGCGCGGCGGCATGGTGGGCATCGCGCCCGTCCCTCCGGACCGCCTGCCGGGCACCCTGCCCGAGGGGCTGATGTTCCCGGTGGTGATTACCGTCCAGACGGACGGCGCGACGAACTTCGACCGGCCATTGCCCGCCTGCTTCCCCAACCTGCCCGATCCTTCGACCGGCGCGCCGCTGCCGCCGGGAACCAAGAACGCGCTCTTCTCGTTCAACCACGACACCGGCGAGTGGTACCACGTCGGCCCGATGACCGTGACCGCCGACGGCCGGCTGATCTGCACCGACCCCGGCGTCGGCATCGAGGCCCCGGGCTGGCACGGCTCGGGGCCACCGCCCGAAGAGCCGCCGCCCCCCGCGCCCGAGCCGCCGGATCCACCGTGCCCGCCTTCCGGGCCAACCCCGGACGAGCAGCGGCAGCGCTGTCAGGAGAAATACCAACGCGATGTGAACTGGTGCGACTTCTGGGCCGGTGCGAGCAATAAAGCGGACAACGCCAACCAGCTCCGCGAGCTCGCCCACTGCGCTCACGCCGGCACCCCCCTTGCGATCGGCGTGTGTGTCGCCAAGGTGGTCGCCATGAGCACCGTCCTGCACAAGCTGATCGAGGACTGGCACGAAACCTGCCTGTTCTGGGCCGGCTACGACCTGCGCCAGTGTCTACAAAGCGTGACCACCCCGCCGCCGAACTGCCCGAACGGCCAGTTGGCCGGCCTCTTCGCCACCTCGGCTCGTCAAGGGCCGCGACCACCGGGGACCGGTGGTCTGGCGCTGCAGGTAGAGGACCCGGTATCACCGATCCTCCAGCAAATCGAGAGCTTGGTCGCGCCCTACCTCACCCAGGGCGGCCAAGTTCCTCAATCCGTGATCGATCAGATTCCCCCCCTGCTCGATCAGGCCAACTCAGCCGGCGGCGGCTCCGCCGAAGGTTTCCTCCGTGGCTTGCAACGCAACTTCGAAGCCGAGCTGCCGCCGATCGACTCGCGCGAGCGCGTCTCGCGCGGCGAAGGCCCGCCCTACCCGGTGCTCTATGCGGTGGAAATCGATCGTCCGGGCAACCCGCCGGGAGACAACCTGATCCTGCGCGGAACCACCAAGCCGCGCGGTCAGTTCAGCCTCTTCATCCCACGCAGCGGCTCCTTGAGCCGCCTCAACTTCTACGATCCGCGCAGCCGAAAATACAGCGCCCAGTTCCCCCGCGCGTTGGCCAACCAGCGCTATCGCATCCCCCGCTTCGGCTTGGTAGCCATCGAACCGGACACTCCGGATAGCGATGGCGATGGCCTCATCGACGCCGTCGAATTCGTCTACGGCACCGACCCCTTCGCCACCGACTCCGACCACGATGGCGTCTTGGACGGCCCGGAGGTGGACCAGGGCACCAATCCGCTCGACGGTCAGCCGACGCGGACCGGCGTCATCGCCAGCGCCGACACGCCGGGGACCGCGGTGGACGTCTGCGCGGTGAACAACGTCGCGGTGGTGGCCGACTCCGCGGCCGGCGTGACGGTGTTCAACGTCTTCAACGGCATGAACCCCGTCGCTGTGGCGCAGGTCGACACTCCCGGCGACGCCAAGGGCGTGGCCTGTGCCGGCAACCTGATCGCCGCGGCCGACGGCGCGTCGGGGCTGGCGGTGATCGACGTCGGCGATCCACCCGCGGCGCGGATTCTCCATCAGGTCAACCTGGACGGCTCGGCTCAAGCCGTGACGGTCGGCGGCAACATCGCCTACGTCGGCACCTCCACGGGGCGGCTCTTCGCGGTCGATCTGCCGACCGGCTCGATTCTCGACCAGGTCCAGCTCGGGGGCTCGGTGCAAGACGTGACGCTCACCGGTGACACGCTCTATGCCTTGACCGTCGGCACCGTCCACGCCATCCCGCTCGGCACCGCGCTGGCGGTTTCCGGTACGGCCTCTTCGCCGGGCAGCGTCGGCGCCGGTCTACGCCGCCTGCGGCTGTTCGCCGGGGGCGGTGTTCTGTATGCCACCCACACCTCGGGCTACAACACCTTCAGCCTCGCCGACCCGGATCATCCGAGCTTGATCGCCTTGGGTAACACGCCCCAGCGCGGTTGGAAACAGGTCGTCGCCAACGGTTCGGGCTTGGGCTTCGCGGCGGTCTCCCCCAACAGCACCAATGACGGGCCGCACGAGGTCTCGCTGTACGATGTCCGCGACCCGAGCCAAACCAACGCCTTCTTGACCCAGTTCGAGACCCCGGGCCTGGCCGCCGCGGTCGCCATCGTCAACGGCCTCGGCTACGTGGCGGACAGCCTGTCCGGCCTGCAGGTGGTGAACTACCTGCCCTACGACGCCCAAGGCGTGCCCCCGACGATCGCTCTCTCCACCAACTTCGCGACGGGGGTCGCGGAGGAGGGCCAGCAAATCCGCCTCACGGCCGAGGTCGGTGACGATGTGCAGGTCCGAAACGTCGAGTTCTTCGCCGATGGCGTGCACCTGGTAACCGACGGCAGCTTCCCCTTCGAGCACCGCTTCGTCACGCCTCTGATCGCGCAGCAGCCGGCGTTTACGATCCGCGCCTGCGCCAACGACACCGGCGGCAACCGCACCTGCTCCGCGATCCAGACGGTCACTCTGACCACCGACGCCACGGCGCCCCGGGTGAAGGCCACCTCGCCGCGGGGGGGAGCCGCGGTGGGCCAGGGCACGACCTCGGTGGTCTCGGCGACCTTCAGCGAGCCCGTCGATCTCGCGACACTCGGCACCGCGACCTTCCGCCTCTTCGCATCGGGACCGGACGAGCTCGTCGGCACGGCGGATGATGTCGCGGTCCCGGCCGACTTATCGTTCCGCGCCGATCTCGACACCGCCTTCCTCACCACGTCGGCGGCCCTGCCCGCCGATCTGTACCGGGCGGTGGTCGCCGGCACGGTCAGCGACCTCGCCGGCAATGCCATCGGTGGCGATGTCGTCTGGACGTTCCGAGTGCGCGGACCGCTCCAGTGGATCAACCCCGCGGGCGGACTTTGGACCAACCCGGCCAACTGGTCCACCGGCAGCGTCCCGGCGCCGGGCGACCTGGTGCGCATCACGCTGGGCGGCAACTACACCGTGACCTTCTCCGGCACGGCGACCGTAGGAAGTCTGGTGATCGCCGGCGGGCCGACGCTCTGGGTTAACGGCAACAACACCGGTGCGCATACCACCCTCTCCGTCGACGGTGACCTCACCAACCATGGAACGCTGCGCCTCGAAAGCAGCGGTACGAACTGGAGTTCCGCCCTCTCCGTCAACGGCACGTTGACCAATGCCGGCCGGATCGAATCCAACGTCGGCACCGGCGGCGCGCGGACGCTCGGCGCGGGGGTTCTGCTCAACACCGGTCAGATCGCGATCAACACCACGACCACCCTGTCGAAGGCGAACGGCATCTACCGCAACGAGGGCTCGGTCTCGATCGCTTCCGGCCAGCGCCTGATCATCAGCGGCCAGAACCAGCTGTTCGATCAGAACCGCGGCGAGCTGACCGGCGGCGGCAACGTCGAGCTCTCGAACGCTGCCTTCAATCTGAACGGCGGCATGACGACCGGCGCCCCGCCGGTCCTGATCAACTCAACACTCACCGCAAGTCCGGGTGCCGTCGATCCCTTCACCGCGTTCGTGACAGGCTCCGGCAGCCGCCTGCGCGGGATTTCCTCGCCGACCCACACGCTGTGGGTGCAGGGCAATGGCCTCGGCAGCCATACCACCGCCGACGTCACCGGCTTCACCAACCGCGGCACGCTACGAATCGAGAGCCTGGTGACCAACTTCGAGTCGAGCGTCTCCGGCACCTTCGTCAACGACTTAGGCGGCGTGATCAACGTCAACGCGGGTACCAGCGGCACCCGCCGGATCGCCGGCAGCCTCAACAACCGCGGCACCTTGAACGCCAACGTTTCGCTCACCGGCACCGGCGCCTGGACCAACACCGGCACGGTCAACGTCGCCGCGGGCCAGACTCTGGGGATGACCGGTGCCGCCCAGAGCTTCAACCATGACGGCGGGGCGATTTCCGGCGCCGGCACCGTCCAGCTTGCGACCGGCGCCACGTTCAACCACAACGCGGGAACCGTCGCCGGCACTCCGGTCTTCCTGGTCAACGCAACGCTCAACCTCGCCGCGACCGACGCCGCGAGCTTCACCACCACCGGTAGCGCGAGCACCGTCGTCCGCGGCACTCTCGCGCCCGGCCAAACCCTCTGGGTGCAGGGCAACGGCGTCGGCAGCCACACCACCGCCGATGTCGCCGGCTTGATCAACCGCGGCACGCTGCGCATCGAAAGCATAGTCACCAACTTCGAGTCGAGCGTCCTCGGCGCCTTCCTCAACGACGCGGGCGGCGTGATCAACGTCAACGCCGGCACCAGCGGCACCCGCCGGATCGCCGGCAGCCTCGACAACCGCGGAACCTTGAACGCCAACGTTTCGCTCACCGGCACCGGCGCCTGGACCAACACCGGCACGGTCAACGTCGCCGCGGGCCAGACCCTCGGGATGACCGGTGCCGCCCAGAGCTTCAGCCATGACGGCGGG
>JANNIH010000088.1:0-157651 GCA_031404815.1 Holophagales bacterium
CCGGGGTAAGTCACCCAATCGAGCGGAAGAGGCAGATCAGGTAACATCAGGGATGTTAGGTGCCGCTGATGGAGGAGAGAAAATACGTATTGTCAAATCCCAAACCATAAAATTCATTGGCCAATAACATCCGTTGATGATTGTCCACTTTATTGACTGCCAGGTAAACCGGTTTTTTAGAACGTCGAAGGTGGTCTGCAATTTGTTCGTCCAGATCAGTGATTCCTGTAGTGACATCGACCATAAAAATAATTAAGTCAGATTCTTCAATAGCCAGCAGAACCTGCTTGTTTATTTCTTCCTCGAAAATGTCATCGGAGTTCATTACATAACCTCCTGTATCAATTACAGAGGAACCTCGTTTCTGCTCGCCGAGGGGCTCGGGAGCGGTCAGGATCGTCCGCGGGGCTTTCTTCTGAAAGCAGATGTCCGTTCGGATCGACCGACGGCGCCGATGGACAGGTTCGTCCCACCGGATGCCGGGCTGGTTTCGTCTTGTCTCTCGTGTCGCGAAGGGCTCTACCGGTGAAGCATCGACTTGAGGATCGCCGAGAACGCCGGTGAACACTGCACGGCCTTGCCCAGCTTCCGCTTCCGTTTCTGAGACTTCTGGGTCAAACCGTGGCGAACTTCCGCCTGATGGCGCATCACTTTGCCGGTCCCGGTGATCTTGAACCGCTTGGCGGCGCCCTTGTGGGTCTTCTGCTTAGGCAAGGGCTTCTCCTTTTTTTCTTCGTCGGCGTCTCTAGTTTTCCGCTCCTGCTCGGCGGTAAAAGACGCGAGAGTCTAGCACAGACGACCGAAAGGTCGCCGTGCAAAATTCCGTTCTCCTTCGGTCGGGTGCTTTTAAGCGCCCACCTTCTTCGGCGCGTTCTTCGGCCCGCCGAAGATCGCGTGCATCCGGTTGCCCGCCATCTCCGCGTTCCCTTCGAGCGTGCCGTTCTCTCCGATATCGGCCGCCAGGCGCTGGATCAGCTTGAAGCCGAGGTCGGTGCGGGCCATCTCGCGGCCACGAAACTGGACCGTCGCTTTCACCTTGTCACCATCGCCGAGGAAGCGAACCGCGTTCTTGAGCTTGAAGTCGTAGTCGTGGTCGTCGATGTTCGGCCGGAACTTGACTTCCTTGACGTGGATGATCTTCTGCTTCTTCCTCGATTCGTGCGTCTTCTTCTTCTGCTGGTAGAGAAACTTGCCGAAATCCATGATCCGGCACACCGGCGGCTTCGCTTCCGCCGCCACTTCCACCAAGTCGAGGAGGGCCTCTTTGGCCCGCCGCAGGGCGTCTTCGATCGGCACGATGCCGACCTGGCCGCCTTCGGCGTCGATCAGCCGGACTTCGCGGACGCGGATTCGCTCGTTGACTCTCGCCGTCTTGTCGATGGCTAACTCACCTTTCCCTTCGGTCGCATGTGACCGATCGAACCGCAGCACGGCGCCGCGGTTCGTCTTCCCCTCACTTCCGGGTGCTTCAAAGCTCCATGCTGCGCTCCGCGACTTGGGCGCGCACCCGCGCGGCGAAGTCGTCGATCGGCAGCGCACCCAGGTCGTCCCCGACGCGGCGGCGCACCGACACGGTACGCTCCTCTTTCTCGCGGGCACCGACCACCAGCATGTAAGGCACCTTCTGGAGCTGCGCCTCTCGAATTTTATAGCCCAGCTTCTCGTTGCGATCGTCCACTTCGACGCGCACTCCGGCCGCACCGAGCGCCGAACGCACCTCGTCGGCATAGGCCGCGAACTTCTCAGAGATCGGCAGAACGATGGCCTGCACCGGCGCCAACCAGACCGGAAACGCGCCCGAGGTCTGTTCGATCAAGATCCCCAAGAAACGCTCGACCGAGCCGAACATGGCCCGGTGGATCATCACCGGCGTGTGCTCCGCGCCATCGGCGCCGACGTATGCGAGGCCGAACCGCGCCGGGAGTTGATAGTCGAGCTGGATGGTCCCGAGCTGCCAGGTCCGGCCGATCGCGTCGCGGACGTGAAAATCGATTTTCGGCCCGTAGAACGCACCGTCGCCGGGGTTCACCCGATAGACCATACCGGCCTTGTCCAGTGCAGCGGCGAGCGCGCGCTCCGCCCGCTGCCAGAGCTCGTCCGTGCCGATCGATTTCGCCGGCCGGGTCGACAGCTCGATCTCGACGTCGTCGAATCCGAACGTGCCGTAGAGTTCCAGAATCATCCGGCCGAGCGCCAACACTTCGCTCTCGATCTGCTCTTCGGTGCAAAAGATGTGGCCGTCGTCCTGGCAGAACGAGCGGACCCGCAGCAGGCCGGAGGTGACGCCGCTCCGCTCGTAGCGGTGCAGGCGGCCGAAATCGGCGTAGCGGATCGGCAGGTCGCGATACGACCGCATCTTGGTGGCGTAGATCAGGCAGTGGGTCGGGCAGTTCATCGGCTTGACCGCGAACTCCCGCTCGTCGATCTCGACGAAGAACATCGCGTCCTTGTAGTTCGCGTAGTGGCCGGAGGTCTTCCAGAGTTCGAGGTCGAGGATCTGCGGCGTCAACACCTCGCCGTAGCCATATCGGACGTACAACTCGCGGACGTAATCGATCAGCCGGTTGTAGACGAACGCACCCTTCGGATGGAAGAACGGCATCGCGGGCGCCAGCGGGCTGAAGCTGAACAGGTCGAGCTCCGGCCCGAGCCGCCGATGGTCGCGCGCCCGCGCCTGCTCCAACTGCTCCAGGTGCTTGTCGAGATCCGCTTGCGAGCCGAACGCGGTGCCGTAGATCCGCTGTAGGCGCTCGCCCGTCTCGTCGCCCTTCCAATAGACGCCGGAGGCTTCGAGCAGCTTCACCGCGCCGATCTGCGACAGCCGCTGGACGTGCGGACCGCGGCAGAGGTCGACAAAGCCGTCCGGGCCGCCATGCTTGTAGAGCGTGATCCGGTCGCCGGTCGGAATGTCCTTCAGTCGCTCGATTTTGAGCGACTCCCCCATCCCCGCGAACAGAACGGCCGCCTCTTCACGCGAAATTTCGCTCCGCTCGAACGGGAGGTCGCCCCCCGCGGCGACGATCTTCCGCATCTCGGCCTCGATCCGCTCCAGATCGTCGGGCGAAAAGGCGTGTGGGATACGGAAGTCGTACTGGAATTTCTCGCTGTGGTCCTTGCGGCCGACGTCGATCTCGACTTGCGGGAACAGGCGCTTCACCGCATCGGCGAGCACGTGCTCGGCGCTGTGACGGATAAACTCGCCCGCCTCGGGACTCTTCGAGGTGAAGATGCGGAATGCGCCGCTCTCTTCGAGCGGCTCGCGCAGATCGACCTTGCGACCGCCAAGTTCGGCGCCGATCGCGTCGCGGCCGAGCCGGGGACCGATTCGATGCGCGACGGCGAGCGCGGTGGTGCCGGGCTCGACTTCGCGCACCGACCCATCGGGCAGAGTCAGGCGGAGGGTTTCCGTGATTGTGCTCATCGCCAAGGAAGCGAGTCCTGACAAGGAGTCGAAGCTCCACGGACCGCGGTACTCACGAACTCACGAGCAGACAGGGTGGTAGGCGCTGACGGACTCGAACCGTCGACCTCTACCGTGTGAAGGTAGCGCTCTAACCAGCTGAGCTAAGCGCCCGGTCATGAGCTTGCCAAGGATCGAGGTTTCGGCATCTATCGGGCTTCGAGCTACGCGAGCGATCCGCGGTGTGCGGCTGCGGCCGGCGCTGTCTCTCTCCCTCACGTCGATACCGATCTCCTTGCGATCCTCGCTCCTGCGTTTGTGCCGCCTTGGTGCCCAACGCGGCGACCGCCAAAGCTATTGGTAGGCCCGAGCGGACTTGAACCGCTGACCTCTACGATGTCAACGTAGCGCTCTAACCAACTGAGCTACGGGCCTAAGCGTCCTCGGCTTCCCTGCTTGCTACCGGGGACGGGAAGTTAGCAGAGGGGCGGAGAGAGTGTCAATGGTGGCTAAGGCGTGACGGGCATCCGTCGCCCTTCGTGACCGCCAGTGCCATGGGCGTAGAGACGCCCCCAGTCCGCTACCACGATCCTGACCGGGCGCTGGCCGTCGGGGCGTCTCCCGCAGGCCACGAACGGTTCCGCCCCGTGAGCTGCCGCCCCGAGGTGTAGCGCGAAGTCCCGGGTGCGGCTTCGCAGCATGACCGAAGCGATGTTTTCAGGCAGGCTTGCCGCCCCCCTCCATCGCTCAGGCCCGTTTGACCAACCCGATGATCAACAGCAAAACCAGCGCCCCGAGTGTTGCTGTGAGGATCGTTCCAAGGGTCCCGCCACCGAGAGTGACTCCGAGCTTGCCGAGCAGGAAGTTGCCCAAGAATGCACCCACGATGCCGACCACGATGTTTCCGAGCAGGCCGAAGCCGTGCCCTTTCCAGAGCTGGCCAGCCAACCAGCCGGCGATTGCGCCGATCAACAGGAACAGGATGATGTTCATTGTTTGCTCTCCCAGGAGGCTCCTCCTCGCGCAGGTCTCACCGGAGAGGCGACCCGGAGGAGAAAGAATGGACGAAATTCGGCGGGTTGTGCGGAAGCGATCCTACAGCAACCGCAGCTCCAGCTTGATCTGCGCGATCTGCGCCTGGCCCGGTGAGCGGCAGCGTCCAGGCAGGGGTGCCGTCGGTCACCCAGAACGTGAACCAGGAGGCGGTCCGCGGGAGTCTGGTGCCGGCTCGGTCTCTCAGCTACCGATGTATTGCGCGACGCCCGGCTTGGGAGCGCCGAGTGCTTCCAAAAGAGCCGGGATGAGTGGCCGCAAATCGGCGAGCCGGTTCGAATGCGCACGAAGGACGATGACTGCGATCGGGAGCACCCCGAGGTTCTGCTGGAACGACAGATTTCGGTCGACCGTAACGAAGACATCGAACTGCTGAGCCGCCAAGGTCAACAGCTCGCCGTTCTTGATCGTCGCCCAGCCCATTTTCCGCGCGGTTTTGATGTCATGCCCGAGGACATATCGCGACAGCCGCCAATCGATGCACTCGTCGAGCAGGACTCTCACGATGCTTTCGCGACCAGCAGATCTTTCGCCTCTTCCAAAAAATCGATCACTTGCGCGCGAGCAACCATCGGGAATCCTTCGAGGAAATCGTCGATGGATTCGCCGGCCTCAAGATGGTCGAGCACGGTTTGGACCGGCACACGTGTCCCTGCGAACACCGGAGCTCCGCCCATCACGTCGGGGCTGCAGGAGATGGTCGGTTGCTTCATGGATAGAGATTAACTCCTGCCGGTCGGTAGCGCAAACCCGTTGGCGGCCGGGAGCGACGGAGACAACGCCCGCCGTCGCCCCCCTCCATCGCTCAGGCCCGTTTGACCAACCCGATGATCAACAGCAAAACCAGCGCCCCGAGTGTTGCTGTGAGGATCGTTCCTAGAGTCCCGCCACCGAGAGTGACCCCGAGCTTGCCGAGCAGGAAATTGCCCAAGAACGCACCGACGATGCCGACCACGATGTTGCCGAGCAGGCCGAAGCCGTGCCCCTTCCAGAGCTGGCCAGCCAGCCAGCCGGCGATTGCGCCGATCAACAGGAACAGGATGATGTTCATTGTCTACCCTCCGGGAAAGCCTCTTCCTAAGGTAAACCGGGTCGGTTGACCCGTAGGAGGAGGCCGTTAAGAACCAGTGGCTGCGACCACGGACACGAACCTCGCGCTAGGTCTCCTCGTGCTCACGCATTGTCCGATCGATTTCGTCGCCGTGGGCGGCAGCGTAGCTCCAAGCGTGCTCAAGATCGGCGAGTTCGAGCGACGGGTAGTTCTCAAGGATCTGGGCGTCGGTCCAGCCGAGGCGGCGATAGCCTTCGATCATCCAAACAGCGATTCGAGTGCCAGCGACGCAGGCATCTCCACCCAGAACGCCGGGCGTCTTTTCAATTCCCCTCACAGCAACCGCAGCTCCAGCTTGATCTGCGCGATCTGCGCCTGGATATCCCCCCGGTCCAGGTCGCGGTAGGCCTCTGGGAGCAGCTCGCGGCTGGTGCATTCGAGGACGGCGGCGAGGATTTGCATCTGGCGCTCGCGGCTGTTGGTGGTCGGGATGAAATCGTCGAACGCGCGTTTCATGTGCTCGACCGCGACTTGGGACGAGTCGGCCGCTTCGGCTTCGAGCACGGCGCGGACCAGGACCCCTTCCAGGTCCGAACCCGAGTAGCCGATCAGCCGTTCGGGGGTCGTCACTTCGGCGAGGGTGGCCACCGGTGTGCGCAGGCCGAGCTTGGTCTTCATCACCTGGAAAACCTCGTCGTACTCGTGCATCGTCTCGGGGTAGAAGAGCGGGATGTGCTCCTCCGCCCGCCCCTGGCGTTTCAAGTCGATCGGCAGCAGATCGGGGCGGGCGGTGATCAGAAACCAGAGGATCTTGCCGCGGTTCCGGGTGTCGCCCATGAAGCTCACGATCTGCCCGAACACGCGGCTTTGGGTGCCGGAATCGCCCGACTGCTCGCGATTGCCGAGGGCGGTGTCCGCCTCGTCGATCATCACCCCCACGGGGGTGAGCGAGGCGAGGATCTTCAAGATTCGTTCGAGATTCGCCTCGGTCGAGCCGACCCACATCGAGCGGAAGTTTTTGAGCTTGACGACCGGGAATCCGATCTCCTTGGCGAAGCATTCGACCAGGAAGGTCTTCGCGCTGCCGACCGGACCGCAGACCAGGTAGCCCATCGGCACCGCGGCCGGATTGCCGCGGGCGATCGCGCGCGCCGCCCGGCGCAGCCGCCCTTTGACCGCGGGCATGCCGGCGACCATTGCTAGATCGTACTTCGGCTCGACGTATTCGAGCAGGCCAAGCCCCTCCGTCTCGATCACCTCTTTCTTCACCTGCTTGACGTGATCGAGCGAGAGCGTTGCCCCGTCCGCATCGACCTCGTCGAGGAGCAGCGCAATCTGCACCCGGGTCATCCCCGCGGTCAGCTCGGCCAGGCGCACGGCGGGTAGGTCCGAACGCCGCTCGTACCAGTCTGGCGCGCGCACCGCTTCTAAGTAGGCGCGGCGCTCGGGGAGGTCCGGCCGGGTGATCTCCAGCTCGCGGGTGGCGTGCGAGCGGACCAGCTTTTGGTCGAGTTCCGCCAGACTCTCGGAAATCATCACGATCACGATGTTCTTGGCCAGCAGCACCGGATCTTGCGACCACTTGCGGAGGTAGACCAGGACCGCGCGATCCTCCGGCGTGCGGTAGGAGGCCTCGGCGTTCGGCACCAGGGTTTCGGCGAACGGCAGCAGGAGGACGACCGGCCGCGCGGGACTGAGCGACGCGGCGTGGCGGAAATACGAATCGAGCAGGGCGAAGCAGTTCGGCGCGTCGCGCGGCAGCCCGTCCCCCCACGTGGTGCCGTGGACCGCGTCGTACGCCTTCATCCGCTCCTGGAAGTGCGAGCGGGCGGCGGGGGTGGCGAAGCCGAGCCCCTCGGCGCGATTGAACGTGACGATCGAGGGCCAGGCGGCGAACAGCTCCGCCGTGAGGAAATCATCCAGGCCGAGGAAGCGCAAGCCGGCGCTCCCGCGCACCGGGACCAGATCGGCGGGAATGCCGTGGATCACGAACGTCGACGCCTGCTTCGCCCGGACCGCGCGCACCAGGCGGGCCGCCCAAGCGGGGAGCGAGTCGAGAAATCCGGGGGCGGCGGAGAGGGCGATCGGTTCGGTCATGGCGGTGCCCTTACCGTCGCCCTTCGCGGGCGCGTTGAGGAGCGGGTGGCGGCGGGGGCGGAATCCCCTGTTTGATCTGCGCGGACAGGCGCGGCCGGCTGTCGAGATCGGGCAGGCTGCCGAGCATCCGCTCCATCTCCTCGACACTCGCGGCATCGGCTTGGACCTGGTGCAACACGTCGTCGATCTCCAGGGTGAACGCCGCGGCGTCGGTCGCCGCGACCGACTTTTGGAACAGGAGCTGAAGCAGCGATTCGAGCGAATCGATCTCGGCGTCGAGCGCGCGGCGGTTGCCCGCGTTCTGCTTCGTCGCGCCGATCAACTGCTCTTTGATCTCAAGGTTCTTCTCGATCGCTTCGCGCACCCTCGGCTCGAGGTCGCTCTCGGTCACCGGCACGGCGAGCACGGCGCGCAGCTCGGCGATCTCCTGCTCGACCTGCTGCTCATCGAAGGCGTTTTGCATCTCGTCGTATTTCTGGAGCAGCCAGAGGCGCTTCAAGCAGGCGGCGAGAATGACATCGAACTTCGCCTCCTGCTCGGCAACGATCCCTTGGCTCGCGACCGAGAGCCCCTTGTAATTCGCCTGGACTTTCCCCACCAACTGGCGCAAGCGTTCGAAGCGCGCCCGATGCACCGCGGGTAGGGCATCCCACTGCTCCTTCTGGCTCATCTCGACGGCATTCCTGGCGGCGAACTTCTTCTCGATCTCCATCCGGCGCCGGATGCGGTCGATCATCATCGGCATCACCATCAGCTCGACCCCGGCAAACAACAGGAGCGGCAGCGGCGACAGCATCAGCACCGAAAACCCCACGGCTCCCGCCGCGAGGATCGCCTGATACTGATTGGCGAGCGCCGCTTTGAGCGCCGGATAGCGGGTGAGCAGGCCCATTGGGCTCGACCGGGTACGGGGTCATCCCCCGCGGATCAGCGCCCCTCCGGAAGTTTCTGTGCCACAGGTGCTGCCGCGGCGTCGGTGGGGAACGGTGCGGCTTCTTTGACCGCATCGGGCTTTTTGATCCCCATCTCGACCTCGAACTCCGAGAGGATGCTCTGCGCCTGGATCTGGCGCGCCTTCCGCTCCAGGTTGATCCGGTCGACATCGAGCCCGCCGGTCGCCACTTCGACTGCGGCTTTCGATTCGGCAACCTTCTGCTGGATCTCTTCCAAATACTTGTCGGCGGTGGAGGCGGTGCCGTAGCTGTCGAGCTCGGTGAGCGCGCTCGCGGCTTCGCGCATCACTTCGGCCTTCTTCGATTCGGCGATCGCCTTTCGGCTCTGCTCGATCTTTGCGCGCAGCTTCTCTTTGATGTCCTCCACCGAGAGCTTGGCGTTCTCGAACGCACGCTCCGAAGCGGCAAGCTGCTCCAACGTCGCGGCCAGCTCCTGGCGCGTCCCCTGGAGCGCCACGGCGTCCTGCTCGGCGAGCCGGCGCGCTTCGGGGCTGCCGTCTTGGAGCGCGGCCTGGATCGACGCGGTGAGCTGCTTTGCTTTCCGCGCCAGCTCGTCGCGCCCCTGCTCCAGCCGGATCACGGTGGCGCGCGTGGTGATCAGGATTTGGTTCAGCCGAGGCATGGTGTTGCGCATCTCCTCGATCGATTCCTGGAGCATGACCTCCGGATCTTCGGCAAAGGAGATGAAGAAGCCGATCCACGATTTGAAGACACGGGCGAGACGGCGGAACATGGGGCGTTCTCCTAAGAGGCTCGTATGAAAATCGGTCGCTAGAACGGATGGGCTCTAGGGCAGATTGGTTTTAAGGCTTGGCGGTGGCCGGGCCGGGCGTAGTGCCGGCGGTGATCGGGTTTTGGTCGACGAAGGGCGAAACCGCTTGGAACAGGCGGCGCTCTTCGGTTTCCTTCTGCGCGCGCCAACCTTCGAGCCCGGTCCGGTCGGCTTCGAGCGCGCGGCGGTTGGTCTCCATGGTCGCGCGGTTCTTGGCGGTGAGTTCGTCGATCTCGGCCTGGAGCGCCGCGTTCTGGCGCTCGGCCTCGGCCGCGCGCGCATCCAGCTTGCCGCGCAGAAACTCCTCGAAACGGTCGAGCGCCTGGTCGCGGCGCACGGCGTCTTGGATGATGTCGGAGAGCGGCACCGGTCCGGACGGGTTCATCTTGAGGAACCCGCCGAGCGCCGCGGCTTTCGCCTTCGCATCGAGCGGGGCGAGGTCAGGGCTCTCCAAGATCTCCAGAATCTTGAACGCCGAGTAGCCATGCCCCGGCACCTCGATGCCCGCGGCGCGATAGATCGCGGCAAAATCCGGGATCTCGGACGATTCGCCCGGGGCACCCGCCCCGCCCGTTCCAGATACCCCGGCCGACCCCGGCTCGGAGGTGGCCGACTGGGACGACCTGCCCGCCGTGGCGAGCGCCGCGAGCGTGCCCTCGTCGAGGCGGGAGGTCGGGATCGAGGCGAGCAGCTGATCGAGATCGGGAACCGGCGCGGCAGGGCCGGCCGACGCCTTCCCGGCCGGACGACTCCCGGAGGATCCGGGTGCACCCGAGCCGGCGACCGGTACCGGTTCCGCCAGTTCGACCAGCTTCATGCGCGACAAGACTTCCTTCAATCCCATGGGTTCGATTCCTCGCGAGTCGGGCGGGATTCTATCTCGGGCCGGTCGTTTCCTCGATCCGGAGCGAACTTTCTCGTACGATCGGCCGACAACGCCGTACCTACCCGAGGTCTATTCCGTGGCGAATCCCAAGTCTACCAACCCGGCACCCGGCGGATCGAACGTCGGCCGCAACGACCCCTGCCCGTGCGGCAGCGGCAAAAAATACAAGAACTGCCATCTCGACCTCCGCGAGGAGCCCTACTCCGCGCTCGAGCGGGTGGAGAGCGGCATGAACGCCGCCCTCGATTGGCTCTGGACGAACCACCGCCATGCGGTGGAGGAAGCGGTCGGCCGCCAATTCCTTGGCCGGCTCGACGACGACGAGGCCGCCCAGCTCGAAGATCTCGACGACGCGGCGGACGACGCGTTTCGCGATCAGCTCGGCGACTGGGTGCTCGCCGAAGCGAAGCTCGAAGTCGCCGACCGCGAGGTGCTCGCCGCCGAGCTGATCCTGGGCCCCGGCGGCCCGTCGCTCAAGCCCGAGGAGAGCGCCTGGCTCCAGGCGCTCTCCGGGCGACCGTTGAGCGTCTACGAGGTGCTCGAAGCCTCCGGCGCAAAGACCCTCCGGCTGCGCGAGCCGTTCGCCAACCCGCCCGCCGAGATCGCGGTCGAGACCGAGGCCGAGATCGTGAGCGCCGTCGAGACCGGCGACCTGATCGCCGCCCGGCTGGTGCCGTTCGAGGAGGGGTGGCACTTGGCCGCAGCACTCTTCCCGCTCGAACCCGAGGACCTCGACGATCTGCGACCGATCGCGCGCGACGGCGCCGAGGCACTGTCGGCGGAACTGTCCTCGATCTTCCTAGAGCTCGTGCTGGCCGACGAGGAGGATGAGGACGGAGACGACGGCGAAGAAGGGGATGATGACGACGAGGACGAAGACGGCGAGGACGACAAGGGCGAAGCGGCCAAACCGAGCTGATCTCTTGAAGACGGCGCACCCCTGCTGACACGACGCTGTCAGGAGGGGTGTGCCACACTCCGCGGAACGTTGACGGACAGATCCGTCGGCGTGCCGAGGAGATCTTCCCCCATGGACCTCAAAACCGAAGCCCTGTACGAAATCGAAGCGACCGCAAAGTTCTGGAACCGCGCCACGCGCTGCCTCACCGAAGAGGACTCCAATTTCCGCCCGACGCCCGACATGATGACCGTCGCGGGGCAGGTCGCCCACGCTGCCCAGACCCTCGACTGGTTCCGCGAAGGGGGCTTCGCCAACAACTGGCAGATGGATTTCGAGAAGCTCCTCACCGCGACGGCCGAGATTTCCTCCCTCACCACCGCCCGCACCTGGATGGCCGACGCCTGGGAGCGGCTGCGCCAGGCGGTCGAGTCGAGCTCGAACGAGGAGCTGGCGGCTCCCCTGCCCGACAATCCCATCCTCGAGAACCGCCCCCGCTACAACACGATCGAAGCGATCGTCGATCACACCGGCCACCACCGCGGCTCGCTCGCCGTCTACGCCCGCCTGCTGGGCAAGGTGCCGGACATGCCTTACGGCGAGGATTGAGGCAGTCCGGCTCAAGCTCGGAGGGCGGCGAGAAGGTCGGCGGCAGAGCCCATGGCCGCCTGGCGGAGGGCCGATTCGAGCGCGCCGGAATCACTGCAGTTGGCGAGGGCGGCCTGCACGTCGTCGTCTGCCGTGAGGCCGCGGCCCAACAACACCGCTACGATCGCCTTGCGCAATCCTTGGACCTCTCCCTCGGCACGGCCAAGGACCTCTCCCTCGGCCCGGACCTCGTCCAGGCTGGAGTAGCCTTGACGTTCCAGGAGATTGCGGAAGATCACCGGGCGCGCCGCTTCGCGGTCGTAGAGCGCCTCGACCGGCACCGGATTGGCGAGGATTCCGGGAGCCACGAGTTGCTCGCCGGGATTCGCGATGCGCATCCTCTGGCCCGGCTGATGCACTTCCACCCGCCGCGGGCCGGTCAGGCGCACCACCCAGATATATTGCGTCCCGGCGGCGAAAAGCTCCTGAATCTTGTTTCGCAGCTCGGCCTCGTCCTGGCCGGTGTCGGCGTACTCGACCGCCAAGGGAGGTGCGCCTTGCACCCAGCCCGGCTGGTCGGGCAACTCGCCGACAGATAGGTCCGGCGCGCGGAGGACATCCGGCGACGGGGAAAAGCCGACATCGACGCCCACGTCCTTGACCGCCGGATCGCTCGCGAGGACTCCCCCTCCCACATTCGTCGCCCTTCCCCCTCGCCCCCCCGTGGGCAGGCAGAGAATCGGGTGGCCGTTCGACAGCTCGTACGGATCGCCCGGGCGAAGCTGATCCGCACGGAAAGGTCCTCGGGTTTCGAGTTGATGAGAGGTCTTTGCCATAGGGAAAGAATAGCACCTGATCCAAGTCGCCTCCAGCACTCGCCCACGATCCTCCGTCTCGGGCTCGGAGGGGGAAATACGGAGCCTACCGTTCTCGCCCAAGCTCTAACCGCTGAGCTACCATAGGGCCATGGCGGTCCCCTTCTATGACCAGCGTATCGAAGTCGTGGACGACGACATGGCCAACATCGAACAGGGCTCCAGGCGGCTCTCGGGATCTGGGCGGCCGTCCTCTACTATCCTTCCAACCAGGAGAAACTGCGATTGAACAACCATGTGCCGCTCCTGGTTCTGAGCGGTGGGGCCGACGATGTGACGCGAGCCAAGGATGTCGAGGCGCTGGTTCGAGATCGAGATCCGCGTGGAGGCCGGAGTCGGCCAGGTTCGTCACCGTAAACGTAGCCGCCGAGGCGGCACCGGCAGGGACCAGGAGGGCCAGGGCCAGGCGAAGCCCCGAGAGGTGTATACGCCCAGGGATCGCGTTCATGACTAAACCCTAGCACGCCTCCCTAACGGCCCTCATGAGCCCGTTTGGAGTTCTCTGACGCGTCGGCGCTTGGGGCAAGACCTTACAACCGGGAGAACGCAAGGAAGAGATTGAGGCAGAAAAAGGCGAACGCCGGAAGCATGGCGAAAAGTGGATCCCGGATCCTTATGCGGACCAGAATCCCGCAAAACATCATCGCCGCCAAGCCTCCGGCGGACAGGAGGAGAAGGGGGCGGGAGAAGTAACCCGCGAAGAGACCAAGGCTTCCCGCAAGCTGCAAAGTTCCGGTGAGCCCACGAACTCGAGCAAGACCGTAGCGTTCGAACTCCGCCACCATCCTCTTTGAGCAGAAACAGCTAATGCCGTACCCTGCGAACGAAACGATCGAGATGCCCTGCGCAAGAGAAGTGGCCAGTTGCATGGTTCCTGTTCGGTTATAGACTCCTACCTCAGTGAAACGAAGTCCTCACAAAAGAGGGGCGGGAACACACATGAACACCATGATAGCTACTTTTCAGGTGATTGCGGCGCTCGGCCTGTTGAATGTTTGGCTGCTTCGTTTCAATCGACGCACACCCTATCGCGGCGGGGCCGCGGGCACGATGCGGGAGGAATTCGCTGCGTATGGGCTTCCGCCGTGGTTCGCGTACGTCATCGGGGCCCTCAAGGTAGGGTCGGCTCTCGCCCTCATTGCAGGGCTCTGGCTTCCCGCTCTCGTGCTTCCCGCGGCCCTACTGGTCTGCATTCTGATGGTGGGAGCGCTCGCCATGCACTGGAAGGTTCAAGATCCTCTGAAGAAATATTTGCCCGCCCTGGCCATGCTGGCTCTCGCCCTTGCCATCTGCCTGGGCTCTACTCGTTGAGCCCGTTTGGAGTGCACCGACGCGTCGGCGCTTGGGACGAAAGTGATGACGGAGAGGCTCCGGTCAAAGCGGCGACGCGTCGCCGCACTCCAAGATCTTCCAGACAGCACGGGGCAAACGCCCGAGCAGGGACCTCTTGGCGGAACCTGCCTACTTCGAGGGTCGGGGCCGCCGGTTCGGCAGGAACTTGGGCGACGAGAGGACCCGCCACGATGGAAAGCAAAAGGACCAGCACTGCGCGATCAGCCATCGAATTCTTCTCCTGGTTGCAGCCAAGGACCCGCGCCTCGGGCGGAAGTGTCAGCCCGTTCGCTTCCATCCGGACCGACCCGGCTCTTAGGAATCTATGATTTTGCACTGGTGCTCTGGAGTTTTGCAGAGGTGCTCCGACGTTTTGCAGGAGTGCGCTCGGGCTTTGCTCTGGTGCGCCGAAACATTGCCGTAGTGCGCCGACGCAGTGCACAGGTGCTCCCGCATTTTGCAGGAGTGCACTGGAAGATTGCACAAGTGCACTGAGGCTTTGCACTGGTGCACTGAAAAATTGCACAAGTGCACCGAGATTTTGCAGTGGTGCTCCCGCGCTTTGCACAGGTGCGCTGGAAGATTGCACGGGTGCTCGCACACTTTGCACCGGTGCAATTTTGCGATGCACCGCTTCCCGAAAAACGTTTCCTACTTCCCGGCAGCCGCTCACCGAGCCCCGAGAGCCCGGCACTCCGAGAGGGAGCCTATGGACCGGGACCTGGGTGCGGCGCATCGATTCACGGCGGCTCGGTCCCTCGGCTCGGGCGCAGCGCCTCACTCCCAACCTCCGTTGCGGCGCTCGGTCGTTCACCCCGGCGGATCCCCGGTCGTCGACGCTTGAATATAGCAGAGCCAAACGGCGAGGCAGGAGTTACGCCGCGGGCTCGACGGCGGCATCGGGGAATTGCCGTCTACCGCGCCCCCTCGCCGGCACGGCGCGTCTCGATCTGCTCGACCACGCTCTCGAGATCGGGATAGCCGGCGCCAAAGCTCCGCGTGAACCAGTTCCCGCCGCGCTCGGCGATCTTTTCGCCGTCAACCCTCACTTCGAACTGACCGGTCTTGCCCGGCGTCTTCACCGCATCGATGCCCAACCGCTGCTTGATGAGGGCCGCGAGACCCGCGGCCTTGGCCTGGTTGCCCCCTCAGGTGGGGCAGTAGACGATCTCGACGACGTTCATTACTGCGCTCCTATAAGTCGCTCGGTTTAGTGGGTCGCTTCAACCTGTTCTTGGCAGTACAACTCCGACGATACGTCGGATGGCCTCAGACTGGAAGGGTCGCTGCGTGGTTGCCGCTCGGGTCAGTCGGCTTGTCTGGGGCGATTCCCGGTAAGCCTATGCCCCCGCAGGAGAAGCGTGCAGCCGCAGTCCGAGCGCCTTCACCACTCGGAGCACCGTGGCAAATTCGGGATTGCCTTCCGGGGAGAGCGCTTTATACAGGCTCTCGCGCCCGAGACCCGCCTCCCGGGAGATCTGAGTCATACCCTTCGCGCGAGCGATGTCGCCAAGGGCGGCGGCGATCAGTGCCGGGTCGTCCTCTTCGAGGGCGGCCTCCAGATAGGCCGCCATGTCTTCGTCGGTCTCGAGATGCTCTACGACATCCCACGGGCGTGTTTGTGTTTTTGCCACTCTGAGACTCCTCCCTCCTCGGCGTTTCTGCACTTTCTTTGAGAATGCTCGGTCCAATTGTTATTCTCGCAGCATCCTGCAGCTGCTTCCTCCTTCTAGATGGCACTCTCGAGAGGTCGGTGCCCTTTTCGATTAGCCCGGATGATCGCGCTTTGTGGCTACCGAGCCAACGCGGTTGCTGATGATCAAAGCCTCGTTGTCCCGGGGCCGCTCTGGCCAATCTGAGTAAGGGGCGCCTGAAAGCGGTATCTGCAGCTCACTGGGATCGTTGGTGTTCTCGAGAGCCAGGGACCCGAGGCGGAAGCCCGGAGGTCTCGCCGGATCGGTGGTGACGAAAAACGCTAACGGAAAGAACTTCAACAGGTCGCCGACGAGCGGTGATTCGTAGAGAGGCTTGACAATGGCTGTGACACCAAAGTTGCGAAGAATCACCTGCTTTCGACCCGCGCACGGCCAAACATACACACGGAGGTCGGCCGGCGGCGGCGATGGTGGATTTAAGAAATACGAACGCATGGCGCTCACAAGAGGGGCGCTCCGAACCGGCACTCGGTCGCGCTCCACAGCCGCAAGGAGGTGACCGACGACAGCCCGCGCCACTCTGTCCTGCATAGCCGTGACGCTAATGTTAGGAGGGAGCGTGAGGTCGTGTTGAAACTTAAGCCTAAGCCAAATAGAAACCTGCTCGGCAAACCTGATGAGGGCAGGGTCGTATATCGATCCAAGCAGCTCACCATTGCATTTTCTGCACAAGGTGGGGAAATGTCGGCTACGAAACTCTACCCTCGGGTGGCTAGAAATCTCGCCATCACGGCCTGTCAGGTAATCCTCCAGTTTTTGTATCAATATTTTATCAGGCGGAACTGTGCCCTGTGGGGGAACGTGATCCCGGGTGAGAGGGCCGACCACCCCGCAAATAGCGCAGGGGCCCGATTTCAACGTTTCATCCGGGCGACAAGCCTTCAGTGCAGAGTTAGCATCCGAGGATCTCCCGGGCCTCCGGTTGCGCTACGAACGACGAGCACGACCACGCCTCTCAAGCCATCGGAAATTGCACCGTTCATGTTTTCATCCACATACGACCTAAGACTCAAGTCTTGAGTCCAAGGGCGCGAATCTTGGCGGCGATTGGAGAAGGGCCGTCCTGCAACCTGTATTCCTCCGCCAACCGCAGGCGTCGCTCCCGGTCGGAATCGACTTCCTCTTTGTGGTCCCAATAGTAGGTGAGCGCACCGTAGACCATGCCGAGCGTCAGATGTGGGAACTGGAAATGCAACTCCTCCGGGCTCCAGCCATAGGCTTCCTTGGAATCCACCAACTCGACGATCTTCATGGTCGTTCCCGCGATGTACGGCACGCCGTCGTCGTGAAACTCAACGTGTGGATAAGACGGAATCTCAGCCTTCAGCAGTGGTTGACTCATCGGAGTGACCCTCTGCGCGCGAGCTTAGAAGCCGGCGACCGGAACGGCACGAAGGCCCATGTGCCCGAGGTGATAGGCCGCCGAATGACCGACCCTGAGGATATAGAAGGCGCCGTCGAGATGCTTCGCCCGAGCTCGCTTGACGGCGGCGAGCTGATCGCGGTCCATCTCGTAATCCCCTGTCTCAATATCCAGCACGAGAAAACTTCCTCGGGCGCTGCCAGGTAGAGAACCTCGAATGTCGCGCTCGTAAAGAATCTGGCCGCGCTCGGCGATCTCGTCACTGAAGTAGCGTGGATGCGCCATGGTCCACCTCCGAGTTGATCCTAGCATCGCGCCCTGGAAACGCTGTCAATAGCAGGACGACGAATTCGAGCTGGCACCTACAAGACGGAGCTCCCTACGGCACTTGCTGCAGCAGGGAGTGGACGTAGGCACGAAACCCTCGCCCGACGTGGAGCGAACTCTGGTTCAGGAGCTGATCGACATGCCGAACAAGCTCCTGACGCCCAAAACGTCCCTCTGAATACGCCCTGACCAAGATTCCGAACGAGCCGGCGACCGGGAGATGGCGGGTTTCGAGAGCGACCCTCAAGGCAAGATCGTCCGTCAGCGTCATGATCCTCTCCGGCCGTTGGCTCTCGGCGACGAACAGCACGGCAAGATCTGTCTGCTGTAGATGAGGAGCCGAGAATCTCAAGCCTTCGATCGCAGCGGTATCGACTTCGAAGGTTCGCCAAGAAATCCCCGCCGCCTTGAGATCCGCGAGTTCGATTCCACGTACGTCGAGCTCAGCCACAACCCGATCCGGAAGACGCAGAAGATCAAAAATATCGAGGCGATGTAGACAACCGATCTCGTGGAGGTGGAGGACAGGTCCCGTATCGGCGATCGCCTCAGGCACCCTTCAAGCCCCACGCGAGGTCGTTCTCGAAGGCAGCCCGCTGCTGTTCGATCTCTCGGAGCCGATCCGCCCCGATCTCGTCGAGCATCCAGGCGCGCGGCACCTCCCCCGCGAGGAACGCCTGTACGAGTGCATCTTGATAGATCGACGCGAGACCCGCCCGTAGAGCTTCGGCCAGTACCTCGGCTTCCCCCCGGCCCTGATGGGCGACGACGAAGTCAATTTGCTCGGCGAGCGATCGCGACATGGTCACTGGATTATACCTCGGTACCTGGGCACGGGGCGGGGACTTCAAATGGAGCGAGAGGTGCGCGTGGACAATCGGGGTTAAAGGGGCGACGTCCAAGCCCGGTCGGGCCGGTCGGGCGCCGCTACGACGCCACCACCACCTCTTCCTTTACCACCCCCTCCCCCAACGCCTTCTTCGACAGCGCCTTGACCATCTGAAGCATCGCCATCAAGCCCATCGACTTGCCCATCGAGAGCTCTTGGCCGTAGACGTCGTAGACCAGGTCGGTGGGAAGTGCTGCGATCTGTTCGAGCGGTTGGCCGGAGAGGCTTTCGCGGAGGACGGCGGCGAACGACTTGGCGGAGATGCCTTGGGGGTTTTCGACCGCGAAATGAAAATCGAGCCGGCCGTCGGGGCGGCGCTCGGCCCAGACGTAGGCTTCGGATTCGCAGGCGGGGACCCGGTCGTCGCACGAGAACGGGCGCACGGCCACGCGGGGCGGTACATCGACGAACCGATCGGACAGATCGATCAGCAGCTGGATCCGGTCGGCCCGGTCGGGCATCAGGGCCAGCAGATCCAGGGTTTCGGCGAGTTTCGGCGGGAGGGTCGCGGTTTCGGCCATCGGAAAGCTCCGGAGAGATCACGGCCCGGGTGGTCAGGCACCCGGGCCGCAGGGAACGATCGAAGGAAAGAGCGGTGGAACGGTGCGCGCTACTTTTCGATCGGCACGCCGACCAGGTTGCCCCACTCGGTCCAGCTGCCATCATAGTTGCGCACCTGGGGGTAGCCCAAGAGGTAGCTCAAGACGAACCAGGTGTGGCTGCTCCGCTCGCCGATCCGGCAGTAGGCGATCACGTCGTCGCCGGGGGCCAAGCCCGCCTCGCCTTCGTAGATCGAGCGCAGGTCGTTCGCCGTCTTGAATGTCCCGTTCTCGGCGACCGCGCGCGCCCAGGGCACGCTCTTGGCGCCCGGGATATGGCCGCCGCGCAGGGCGCCCTCGTTCGGGTAGTCCGGCATGTGCATCCGCTCACCGGTGTACTCCTGCGGGCTCCGGACGTCGATCAGCTTGCCCTTCTTCTCCACGTGGGCGAGCACCTGATCGCGATAGGCGCGGAGCACCTCGTCGTTCCTCGGCGGGGCCTGATAGTGCGATTCCGGGTAGTGGGGCACCTCGCGGGTCACTTCGCGCCCTTCGGCGGCCCACTTCGCCCGGCCGCCGTCCATGATCTTCGCCTGGGTGTGGCCGAACAGTTGGAACACCCAGAAGGCGTAGGTCGCCCACCAGTTGTTCTTGTCGCCGTAGATCACCAGCGTGGTGTCGCGCGAGGCTCCGATCCGACGCATCAGGGCCGAGAAGCCCTCCTGGTCGAGATAGTCGCGGCGCACCGGGTCGTTCAAGTCGCGGGTCCAGTCGACCTCGACCGCTCCCGGGACGTGACCGCTCGGGTAGAGCAGCGGGTCCTCGTTCGATTCGATGATCCGGACGTTCGGATCGGAACGGTGCTCGGCCACCCACTCGGTCGAGACCAGCACCTCGGGCTTGACGTATCCGCGGCTCTCGATATCGCTCACCTTGCGGCTCCTTTTTTGCGTTCGAGGTCGGCGTCGCCGCCGACCTCTGATATTTGTGATCGAAGTTATCATCATTCTGTTCGAGCGTCCAGAAGCCCGGCGGGTTTCATCCGAAATGCTCCTTAGCGCGAAGATCTCCGAGACTCTGGAACGGACCCGTGCCGGCCGGCCCGCCGATCAGCCTTTCTTGCCGGCGAGCAATCCGGCGAGAGCGGTCTCCGGCGCCGACCAATCCGCGGCATTCAGGCGGCCGATCTCTTTGCCGTTCAGATAGACCACACCGGTCGGTACCGAGCGGATGCCGAACTTCTTCGAATCGGCATCGGCAAGCCCTTTGGCCAGACCGAAATACTCGATCTGAACCTTGGAGCCCACCAGCTGCTCTTCCACCTTGAGCAGGAAGGGCACGTGCTCCTTGCAGTGGGGGCACCAGGAGCCGAAGTAGACCCGAACCCGGACCGGCTGGGCCTGCTTGCGCAGCTGTTGGACCGCCTTGTCGTTCGGCTTATAGGCCTTCGCCTTCCGCGCGTATTCCGGGCTGTAGGTGGTGAGGTCGCCCGCTTTCTTGAGCCCGAGCAGAGACGGACGCGGTTGGAGCACCGCGGAGCGCCCTTCGGTCTTGAACCGAACCTCCTCGCCCACCACCTGAAAATTACCCTGCGGCAGAAGCGCCGCGTCGGCCATCAGGTCGACGGTGCCGTCCGGCCGCTTCAAGATCTTCATCAACTGGACGGTCTGCACCGACCCTTCCCGCGGCGACAAGAGAACCGGCGAGGGGAGCGCGGAGGAGAGGATCAGGAACGCCGGCACGCCGGAAGGGAGTGCGTAGATCTCGGCGGCCGGTTGCAGCTTGCTGCCGACCACCAGCTGAAAGTCCCCCGACCGTTCGAAACCGCGCAGGAAGGCGTCGGCACCGGCCTGGGCGACCGCGGACGTACCGCCAAAACCGCCCGCTAGAAGGGCGCCGAGGGCGACGCCGAGGAGACCGAAGCGCAGGGTGCGTGAGTGCATCATCTGTGGGTTACCTTTCGAAAAGGGCTGAGGTGCGATGAAACGCTCGCAGCTATCTTGAGGGTGAGGAGGTCGGACCACCGAGCGCCGAGCGGATCTCGACCTCGGTCGAGAAGGTCCGGACCACCCGTCCGTCCCGAACCTCGAAGGCGCGCGGCAACCGGCGATAGAGCGGACGCAGCAGAGCGGGCGGTGCCTCGTGGATTTCGAACGCCGGACCGAATTTCCAGAAGAACGAGGTCTTGACCTCGGTGGCCGAGCCGGTGACGACGACCAGGGGGCGAGCCGCCCGGCTTTCGGCTTGGCTTTCGGCCTGGCTCTCAGCATACCGGTTGAACTCGGGAACCAGAGCGGTGAACACCGCGCCGTCGAGATCCGCCAGCACGACGAGAGTATCGCCCTTGGCGAGACCCGGCACCAGCGCTGCGAGGCAGACCGCCTCCGGGCCAACGCCCGCGCAGATGTCGGAAGTCAGGGCGCCGGGCGCAAGACGAGTCGCGAGGTCATCCAGCGGCAGATCGGCCGCCTTCGCGCCGAACGCGACCACGGCGCCGGTCGCGAGCGCCACGGCCGCGAAACGCTTGGCAGGAAAACGGCCGCCCCGCGGCCGGCCGAGGAACGCGAGCCCGAGCGGCGGCACCAGCATCAACAGGTCCTGCCAGAACGCCTCCGCCGGAGTTCGTTGGACCAAGTTGCCGAAACAGCCGCACGCCGCTGCGGCCGGCTCCTCGCCGGAGAGCGAGCGGGCGTAGCCGCGGGCGGTCAAGAACACGAAAAAGGCGACCAGAAGGGCGCTCGGGATCAACACCCAGAGCCGACGCATTCCGAGCAGCAGCGCGAGCCCGACCGCCACCTCCAGCCCCAGACCGATCAGCGCGACCGTCTTGGCGGAGAAAACGATCTCGAGCCCTTCCGCCCGGATCTGCTCGGCGAACGAGTCGGGGTCGAGCGCTTTGGCCCCCGCCGCGACGAGCAGGACGAGACCGAGCACGGCCGCGCCGAACAGGCCCAATGCGCGGCGCCAGGGTGCCGGCAGGGCGCCTTTTGAAGAGGAGGAAGCGAGGGGCGCGGACGCGTCGGTGAGTTCCATACGGCGACGATCCTATGCAGCAGGTCCAACGAACCGCAACTGTTCGGGGCGACGGAGAGGGGCTTTAGGCCAAGCCTGCGGCTCCGCTAGCCGCGCAATCGATCGGTGAAACGCTGCCAGAGGCTCGGTTCCGCGTCCATCTCGCGGGTGGCGCCGGCCTCTCCTGGGTCGAGATCGGCAGCCGGATCGGCGTCCGGGTCGTTGGTGACCGTTCCCGGAAACGACGTCTCGACCGGTGCCCCTGCGCAGAGCATCAGGTCGAAGTTGCCGATCGCGAGCCGATCGCCTTCGACCAGCTCGCGCTCTTCCAAGATCCGCTCGCCGTTGACGAAGGTACCGTTGCTCGACCGCAGATCTTGGACGAACACCCGGCCGGCGCGGATCGTGACGAGGGCATGCACCCGGCTGATGCAGGGATCGGCCAACACGATGCCGCAGCCGCGGCTCCGGCCTAGGTTGAGCTCCCCTTCGAACAGGGCGACCGACCTGCCGGGAAGATCGAACCGCCAAACGCTGGGCGAGGGATCGGCCGCCAGCGCACTCACGTCACACCTCGAACCCTTGAGAGCATGATGAAAGTGTACTCCGTTTCAGTCCGCAAGGGTAGTCTGCTATTTCGGTCTTGCCATCCGTCTTCAACTCAGGCCGGGCCGTGATGTCCGCCGTCGCCCCCGAAGGGCCAACGAAGGTGGCGGCGCAGCTCATCCGCGGTCGGCCCGGTCGCATGGTCGAGAAACGGTTCGAGCGGTCCGGAAAAGAGGAGCTCACCCCCGCGTGAACCGCCGCCGGGGCCGAGATCGACAACCCAATCGGCCCGGGCAATCAGGTCCGAGCTGTGCTCGACCACGATCACCCCGTCGCCGCGCCGGACCAGCCGGCGCAGCGTTTTAGAGAGCAGATCGATATCGGCGAGATGCAGGCCGGTGGTCGGCTCATCGAACAGGAACAACCGGCGCCCCTGGGAGGCCGGGGCGCCGAGGAAGCTCGCGAGCTTCAGCCGCTGCGCCTCGCCGCCCGAGAGGGTGGAGGTCGATTGACCGAGCCGCAGATAGCTTAAGCCCACGTCCACCAACCCGGCCAGCCGGCGGCAGAGCGCGGATTGGGCCGCGAACACCTCGAGCGCCGAATCGACCGTCAGCTCCAGGGTCTCCGCGATGTTGCGCCCGTGCACCCGAACCCCGAGCACTTCCGGCTGGAAACGCCGCCCCTGGCAGATGTCGCACACGACGGTGACCGGCGCCATGAACTGCATATCGACTTCGGTGACCCCGGTCCCCTGGCAGGCCGGGCAGCGCCCGCGCTCGACATTGAAAGAAAAATGAGCCGGGCCGATCCCCCGCGCCACCGCGTCCGGGCTCGCCGCGAACAGCTTGCGGATCTCGTCGTACGCCTTCAAATAGGTGACCGGGTTCGACCGGCTGGAGCGTCCGATCGGGCGCTGATCGACCAGTACGACATCGGCCAACCCTTCGAGACCCACCAGGGCATCGCAGGCGCCGGGATCGACGTCGACGATTCCCTTGCTCCGTTGGTAGGTACCGTAGAGGACGTTTTCGACCAGCGTCGATTTGCCCGAACCCGAAACGCCGGTGACGGCGACCAGGGCGCCGAGCGGCAGCTCGACGTCGAAACCGGTGAGGTTGTGGGCGCGCGCGCCGCGGATCGCGATCCGGGGGAGCGCTTCGAGTTCACGGCCGTGTGGATCGAACCCCTGCTCGCGGCGAAACCGTGCGATATGGCTGCGCGCCGAGGTTTGGGGTTTCCGGCGCAGGTAGTGCCCGGTCAGCGACTCTTCGACCCCCAGGATCTCCTCGAACGTCCCCTCCGCGATCACCCGGCCCCCCTGCTCGCCGGCCGCCGGCCCGAGGTCGATCAGATGATCGGCGCCGCGAATCAACGTCCGATCGTGTTCGACCACCAGGACGGTGTTCCCCTTGTGCGCCAGATCGCGGAGCAGGGCGAGCAGTTTTTCGCTGTCCTGGGGGTGGAGCCCGATGGTCGGCTCGTCCAGCACATAGAGGGTGCTGGTGAGCCCCGAGCCCAAGGCGGTCGCGAGATGGATGCGCTGGGTCTCGCCGCCCGAAAGCGTGCGTGCCTGCCGGTCGAGCGTCAGGTAGTCGAGCCCGACCCGATGGAGCGTTTCAATCCGCTCGGCCAGATCCTCCAACAGGTGCCCGGCCAGCTCGTGCTGCCGCGAGCTCCAGGGGATGGCGGCGAGCCAGGCGCGAAACTCTTCGACCGACAGGGCGACCAGCTCAGGCAACGTCCGCCCGGCCAGGCGCACCGCCCGCGCCTCGGGTTTGAGCCGCGTGCCGCCGCACTCCGGGCACGGGGTGTACGAGCGATAGCGCGCGAGCAGCACCCGAACGTGGACCTTGTAGGTCTTCCCTTCGAGCCAAGAAAAGAAGCTGTCGAGATCGACGAACGCGGAGCCTGTGCCGCCTCGTTTGGCCTTGCCTTTGCCGCCGCTCCACACCCACTCCCGGTCGGCGGCGTCGAGCTCGGCCCACGGCCGGTCGAGCGGCAGACCGCGCTTTTTCGCCGCCACGAGCAAGTCACCGTACAGCTCTTCGTAGGCAGGGGTGTTCCAAGGGGCGATCGGGCGTTCGGCGAGCGATTTCTTGCCGTCCGGGACGACCCGCAAGCGATCGATCCCGACCGCCCGGCCGAACCCCTGGCAGCGCGGGCAGGCGCCGAGCGGAGAGTTGAACGAAAAGAGCGGCGGAGTCGGCCGGCGCAGCACCTCACCGCAGACCGGGCAGCCGAGTTCCCGCGCGTAGATCCGCACCCCCGCCGGCCCATGCGCCTCGGCGCGCCCGGCGCCCAAGCGATACGCCTCTTCGAGCGTGCTCAAGATTCGCCCAATCGCCTCTTCGGTCGCCGGAAAGCGGCCGAGCACGAGCGGCAGCGGATCGAGCTTGGCCGGCCATTTGTCGGACGCCGCGATCCGAACCACCGCGCCGGTTGCGCCGGAAGTCGTGGCCTCCAGCCGGCGCTGGAACCCCTGGCGGACCAGCTCATGAAGAGCGGCATCCGCCTGCTTCTTCGGCCGGGCGACCCAGGCGACCAGCAGGAACGGCGCGCCGACCCCGCCGACCCCGCCCGCCACGAGGTCCACCGCGGCCTCTTCCGGCGTGAAGCTCTTCGCCGCGCCGTGGCCGTTCGGGCAGGTGACCTCGCCCAGATGGGTGAACAGCAGGCGCAATACGTCGTGCACCTCGGTAAGCGTCGCCACGGTCGAGCGCGCGTTCTTGACCGCGTTTTTCGCCTCCAGCGCGACAGCGGGGAGGATGTTCCGCACGTCATCGACCGGAGGGCGCTCCATCTGGTCCAAGAACTGCCGCGCATAGGTCGACATCGACTCGACGAACCGGCGCTGCCCCTCGGCATAGATCGTGTCGAACGCGAGCGACGACTTGCCCGCCCCCGAAGGCCCGGTCACCACCGTCACCGCCCCATGCGGCACCCGGCAGCTGACCCCCTTCAGGTTGTGGGTCCAAGCGTTCTCGACCTCGATCGAGACGGGGCTGACTTTCAACGGCTTCGGCATTCGGATCGTTAGTCTCACCACGGCTTGAAAGGCCGCGGAGGGAGAACAGGGAATGGTAGCGGATGCTTCCCCGGTGCCCTACTACTACTCGATCAAACCGTGCGACCTCGCCTGTTCGATGGAGGCTGCGACCAGGGCGCGGAAGGCCGCGGGCCGAAATAGCGAACCGCCGTACTTTTTAACGATCTCTCGGGCGGACTTGCTGAGAAGACCGACTTGGGGTCCGCTTCGAACATTCGGGCAATTTCACTGGCCGTTCCCCTCGTCAAACGGATCTTGCCGGTTCGAAGAGGGTAAACACGCCTTTCGCCTTCTGTTGCCGTGGGGGGCCGACACTCTGCGCCGACTCGTTCGCATAAATGAGGTGACTCCGAACCGCGCCCGCCAAGCTCTGGAAGATCTGGCGGGCCTGCCTCTCGAAGGCTACTCCCACGACGTTCTGATCTCTCGGGTGTGGGCACTCCGGGAAAATCTCACCGCCTACGACGCCGCGTACGTCGCACTGGCCGAGATCCTCGAAGCGACCCTCCTCACGTGTGACGGCCGCATCCGCCGCGCGCCGGGCCACTCCGCGCGAGTCGAGGTGTTCTGAAGCTGGGAGGAGGTTACACCCCGGCATTGGGACTACCTGCTGGAGCGGCCGGACGGCTGTCAACGGCGACCAGAAACGGCGCGTTGATTTGAAGCAACATCATCCGCGCGCCGTAGGCGCGCCCCTCAGTTCGGCGAGATCTCGTCCATCGCGTAGCGGTAGATCGCGCCGCAGAAGGCGCATTCGGCGGGGATCGCTCCGTCTTCGGGGCTTTGGAGGGGGGTCAGCTCTTCGCGCGGCAGGCGGGTCAGCATTTCGAGCAGGCGGCCACGGCTGCAGCGGCAGCGGTAGCGGACCGGCTGTTCGTCGAGCGATTCCCAGTCGAGACCTTCGAACAGGGTGCCGAGCGCGGCGTCGAGGTTGCCCCGGCCGAGTAGCAAGCCCACCCCCGGCAGGGCGGCGATGTTTTGTTCGAGGCGGGTGAGCGTCTCCTCGGCGACGCCGGGAAACGCCTCGACGATCACCCCACCCGCGGCACCGATGCCGGTCGGTTCGAGCAGCACGCCGAGCAGCACCGCCGAGCGGGTCTGTTCGCTCTGGTCGAGGTAGTGGGCGAGCTGGTCGCCCATCGCCCCCGACCGGAGCGCCACCTGGCTGTCGTGGCTCGCGCCGTCGGGCAGCTCGCGCACCACGCGGAGGGTCCCCTGGCCGATCGCCGCCGCGACCGCGAGGCCGCCCCCGGCGAGCGGCGGCAGATCGAGCCGCGGTTCGCCGACCGTACCGCGCAGGTTGCCAAGGGCGTCGGCCTCGGCGTAGACCTTGCCGAGCGGCCCGTCGCCGCGCAGCTCAATTGAAACCGCGCCGATCTCCTTGAGCGACAGGCGGAGCAACAGCGCGGCGCTCGCGAGCGCCTGGCCGAGCGCGGCGGTGGCGACCGGCGACAGGTCGAGCCGGTCGCGCACGTCGGCGACCACAGGCGCGACATCGACCGCCACCCAGCGCAACCAACCTCCCCCGGCAAGTCCCGAACGGAGCATCCCTTGAGCCCCCGCGAGGCTCATGCCGCCACCCCCGCCGCGCGATCGAACGCCGCGGCGGCCGATGCCAATCGATAGACATCGCGCCAGGCGACACCCGAAGCGAGCGCGATCCGCCGGCAATCCTCGAACTCAGGCGCCGCGGCGAACAGGCGTCCACCGAGCCGCGCGCGTTTGACCGCTACAGGGCCCAGCTCGGTCTCGACGATCACCACTTCGCGTTCCGCCTCGATCCGTTCCGCCCGCTGGATGCGACAGCCGAGCGAGCCCGATTCGAGCAGCAGCAGCCCGGCGAGCGGCTCCATTTGGTCGGGCCGGCAGAGCAGCGTCACCAGCGTACCCGGCCGGTTCTTCTTCATCTGGACCGGGGTGAAGTAGACATCGAGCGCGCCCGCGCCGAGCAGGCGCTCCATCAGGAAGCCGAACCCTTCACCGGGCAGATCGTCGATCTCGCACTCGACCACCACCACCTCGGCCAGACGCCCGAGCGAACCGAGGGTGCCTGCCGAACGCGGAGTCGAGGCGGAGGCAAATCCCTGGAACGCCCGGCCGCGGATCAGCCGGAAGACGTTCGGCCTCCCGGGTGTATCGCGCTTGCCGAGGCCGTAGCCGATCGATTCGGAAACGATCGAGGGGAACTCGACATACTCGTCGACCAGCTCGGCGAGCAGGGTGGCGCCGGTCGGCGTGGTCAGCTCTCCCCCGCCGCTGCCGTAGATCGGAATCCCCGCGAGCAACAGGGCGGTCGCCGGGGCCGGGACCGCGAGCTCGCCGTGGGCCGCGGTGACCCGCCCGCCGCCGACGTTGATCGCCGAAGCGGTGATCCGCTCCGGCCGCAAGTGCTCGATCGCCGCCGCCGCGCCCACCAAATCGACGATCGAATCGACCGCCCCGACCTCGTGGAAATGGACCTGCTCGATCGGTACGCCGTGGACCTTCGCCTCCGCTTCACCGAGGCGAACGAACAGCCGTTCGGCCCGCTCCCGAACCGGCGCAGCCAGGCCGCTCGCGGCGAGCAGAGAGCGGATCTCGGAAAGATGCCGGCCGTGAGAATGTCCGTGGTTGTGGCTATGACTGTGGTCGTTATCGTGGCTGTGAGGATGAGCGTGCGGGTGTGGGTGAGGGTGGTGCCCGTGCGCCACGCCGGCCTCGATCTCTTCCGGATCCGGCCCCTCGATCGAGCGGCCGTGCTCCAACACGCGGAAGCGAACGCCGGTCACCCCGCCGCGCACCGCGCGCCGCATCTCGAAGCCGACTCCGGGTAACCCGAGCCGCTCGATCGTCTCGACCAGCACCTCGGGCGGCAGACCGGCGTCCAAGCAGGCGCCGAGAAACATATCGCCCGCGATCCCGCTCGCGGCGTCCAGATGGAGGTGCACAGGGGCGTCGGGAGCAGGGGGAACCGAACCGGTGGGTGAACGCATAGCCGAAACGCTACCACGGCCGCCGATCGCGGATCGACGCAAAACGCCCTCCCCCGCCCAAGATCAGGTGATCGATCAGGCGCAGGCCCAGCAGGTCGGCCGCTGCGACCAGGCGGCGGGTGAACTCGTAGTCTTCGAGGCTCGGCGCCGGATCGCCGCTCGGATGGGTGTGGAAGACGACGAAGCCGGTGGCTCCGCGCAACAGAGCTTCTTTGAGCACCTCGCGCGGCTCGACCGACGCCCGATCGATCGTGCCGCGGTAGATCTCGCGCTCGCCGATCAGCCGGTTGCGCAGGTTCAAAAAAAGCGCGCCCATCACCTCCTGGTCGCGCTCACTATAGCGGAGCTGAAGGTAGCGGACCACTTCGGCGGGCCGGGTGAGCGGCTCTTCCGGCAGCTGTTCGCGCGCGAGCCTGCGGCCGATCTCCAAGGCCGCGAGCAGGCTCGCCGCCTTGGCGGGTCCGACACCGAGACGTTGGATCTCGCGCGGGTCGACACTTTCGAGCCCGGAGAGGCCGCCGTGCGCGGCGAGCAGCTCGCGCGCCACTTCGAGCGCCGAGGCGCCGAACCTTCCGGTGCGCAGCAAGACCGCGAGCAGCTCAGCGTCCGCCAGCGCCTGGGCGCCCTGTTCCAACAGACGTTCGCGCGGCCGATCGCCAAGGGGAAGCTCCCGCATCGTCAGGCTCGTCGGAGCGGCTTTCTGGGCGCCTTTCTGGGCGCCTTTCTGGGCGGCTTTCTGGGCGCCTTTCTGGGAATGAGAAGAGGGGAATCCTTCGCGGTTTGGTTTCATGACCCCTAAAGACGCGAAACGGGGGGTGCAATCTGGACGATTCGGCCCAGAGACGTTTTCCGAGCGGTTTGACACCCTCACGCTCCGCTGCTAAAAACCGCGCCGACTCGATAAGGAGAACCATCATGTCCCACTCGTCTCAGAACTTCGGCCTGCTCGACGACGAGGCGAGCCGCTACGAGACCGCCCGGGCGGTGGTCTTGCCCGTGCCGTTCGAACGCACCACTTCGTACGGCAAAGGTACCGTCCACGGCCCGGCCGCGATCGTCCGGGCATCGCAGTCGATGGAGCTGTGGGACGAGGAGTTGGGCGACGAGCCGTTCACGCAAGGGATCGCCACGCTGCCGCCGTTTCACCCGGAAGCGTTCGATATGGCCGACGCGATGGCCGAGATCGAGGCAGCCTGTTTCCCTCACGTCGAGCGGAAGAAGTTTCTCACCGTGCTCGGCGGCGAACATTCGCTGTCGATCGGCCCGGTGCGCGCCACCCGGCGGGCGTGGGCCGCCGAGGGAGAGATCGGGGTGGTCCAGTTCGATGCCCACTCCGACCTGCGCGAGGAGTTCGAGGGGACGCCGTACAGCCACGCGAGCGTTCTGCGCCGGATTCACGAGGACGGCATCCCATCGCTTGGCATTGGCATCCGCTCGCTGTCGAGCCCGGAAGCCGAGCTGATCCGAGCGAAAAACCTGCCCGTCATCTGGGGCCACCAGCTCGATCGCGCCGAGGAGATGTTCCCCGAAATGCTGGCGACCCTCCCCGAGCACATCTACCTGACGTTCGATATCGACTACTTCGATCCCTCGCTGGTCCCGGCGACCGGCACGCCGGAGCCCGGCGGCGGCACCTGGTGGCCGACGCTCCGGCTGCTGCGCCAACTGTTCAAGACCAAGAAGGTGGTCGCGATGGATCTGGTCGAGTTGGCCCCGTTCGGCCCGCTGCCGGCGAGCGACTTCGTCGCCGCGAAGCTGGTCTACAAATGCCTCGGCTACTTGAAGGCGACGGAGGAAGGGCGGCTGTAGAGGAGCCGCCCTCCCCCCGGCCTCAGCCGATCGACTCCACAATCATCGCGATCCCCTGTCCGCCACCGATGCAGGCGGACGCGACACCGGTGCCGCCGCCGCGGCGCGCGAGCTCTTTGGTGAGCGTGATCAGCAGGCGCGTCCCGGAAGCGCCGAGCGGATGGCCGAGGGCGATTGCGCCGCCGTTGACGTTCAGCTTCTCCATGTCGAGGTCGAGGTCCTTGGCCACCGCGAGGATCTGACCCGCGAACGCCTCGTTGATCTCGATCAGATCGAGGTCGGAAAGCGCCATCCCCGCTTTTGCGAGCGCGGCGCGGATCGCCGGCGCCGGACCGATCCCCATGCGCGACGGCTCGACCCCCACGACGCTCCAGGAGAGGATGCGAGCGACCGGCTTCCAGCCGCGCTCCGCCGCCCGTTCTGCGGTTCCTAGGATCATCATCGCCGCGCCATCGACGATGCCCGAGGCGTTGCCGGCGGTGACGAAACCGTCCTTGTCGAACGCGGTCGGCAGACCGGCGAGATCTTCCATCGAGGTCTCGGGACGCAGGTGGTCGTCGCGCTCGATCCGCTTTGCCCGCTTCCCCTTCCCCACTTCGATCGGCGCCACCTCCTCTGCCAGTTTGCCGCTGGCCCAGGCCGCCCCGGCGCGCTGCTGCGAGCGGATCGCGAAGGCGTCCTGCTCTTCGCGCGAGATGGAGAAATCCCTCGCCAGGTTGTTGCTGGTCTGGGCCATGTAGCAACCGCAGAACGGGTCCATCAGCGAGCTCATCAACAGGTCTTCGAGCTGCCCCTGGCCGAGCCGGAACCCTTTCCTCGCGCCGCGGATCACGTGCGGCGCCTGCGACATGTTCTCCATGCCGCCGACCAGGCAGGTCACAGCCTCACCCACGAGGATCGCGTGCGCCCCGGAGATCACCGATTGAATCCCCGAGCCGCAGAGCCGATTGACCGTCGCCGCCGGGACCTCTTTCGGCACCCCGGCTTTTAACGCCACGTGGCGCGCGCCATAGATCGCGTCGGACGAGGTCTGAAGCGCGTTGCCCACGAACGTCTGGTCGATCTCGGAGGGCGCGATCCCCGTCCGTAGAAACAGCTCCTTGGCGGCGTGAGCGGCGAGGTCGATCGCTGAAATCTCGGCGAAATCGCCGTTGTAAGAGAGCATCGGGGTGCGGACCCCGTCGACTAAAACCAAGTTCTTGATGTCCATCGAAACACTTCCTCCCATAACGAGCCGATCAGCGGCTCGCCGAAGATCCTATACGAGGGCGGCGACCCCGAGCCGGTGAAACCGCCGGCGGTAGGGGTTCCAATCCACCAGCCCGGAGCGACGGTGAGCGAGCAGCACGAAGACCGCCTGCCGCTCTGGATCGATCCACAGGCTCGCGCCGCTAAATCCGGTGAGGCCGAACGCGGTACGGGAGAGCGCGGGGCCGGAGCTGCCGCGGGTCGATCGCCGAGCCCAACCCAGGCCGTACCCGCGGCCCCCGGAAAGCGCCCTCGCCACCTGTTGCGGCGAAAGAAGGCGACCGGGGGCCAACCATTCGAGCCCGAACCTCGCGAGATCGGTCACACTTCCGAACAGGCCGGCATGCCCGGGCAGCGCAACCCCTAGAGAACGGAGGAAGCGCGCGTTGCCATCTTGCGGCTCGCCCGGCGCGGGAGCGTCGAGGAGAGGAAGCTCGAACCCGAGGGCGTTGGCGAGCGCCACCTCTTTGGCGCCATCCATCGCGGAAGCCGCGACCCCCGGCAGATCTCCCGGCGAGGGTCCGACGTTTCCGAGCCCAAGCGGCGCGAGCACCCGCTCGGCGAGCAGATCCGCGAACGACCGGCTGAGCAGATCCTGGGCCGCGAAACCCCAGAGGATGCTGCCGAGATCGCTGTAGGTCTCCCGCTTCGGGCTGCGGAAACGGCCCGAGAGCAGCAGATCGAGCACATCGTTGCGCGATCGGCAGAGCAGCGACAGCGGCACCCAGGCGGCCAGGCCGGAGCGGTGGCGGAGGAGATCTTCGAGCGAGCGGCGCTCGAAGTCGGCATCAACTTCGGAATAGATGTCGCCGATCCGCGTCCGGAGCCGCAGGTCGCGCGAGGCATCGAGGACCAGCGCGAGCGTCGCGGCGAACAGTTTGGAGAGGGACGCGAGGTCGAAGCGGGTTTCGATCGTCGCAGGAAGACCTGGGCGCGCCTCACCCGCGGCGCCGTTCCAGACGACGCCCGAGGGGCGCACCACCATCGCCGCAGCGGCGGAGACGGTGCCGGAGGCGACGAGACTTTCGAGCCACCGGGCGGGATCGGGGCGGCTCAAGCGCCCTCCGCTTCGAGATCGAAGATCTTGCCCGGATTCAAGGGTTGCCGCTCAGGTCAGATATTTGCGCCCGCGGGCGGCCACGCGGAGTTCCGCCCGGAAGTCGGGGTGGGCGATGCCGATCAACGCCTCGGCGCGTTTCCGGATGTTCTTGCCCCACAGGTCGGCGATGCCGTACTCGGTGACGACGTAATGGATGTCGCCTCGGCTGGTGACTACGCCGGTCCCTTCCTCGAACACCGTCTGGATGCGCGACACCTGAGCGTCCTTGGCCGTCGCGGGGAGCGCGATGATCGGCATCCCCCCGCGGCTGCGCGCAGCGCCGCGAATGAAATCGACCTGGCCACCGATGCCGGAGAAGAACTTGCCGCGCACCGTGTCGGCCGCGACCTGACCGGTCAGATCGACCGCGAGCGCTGAGTTGATCGCGATCATCCGGTCGTTCCGGGCGATCTGGAACGGGTCGTTGGTGAAGCCACTCGGCCGCATCTCGACCGCCGGATGGCCGTCCACCCAATCGTAGAGGGCGCGCGAACCCATGATGAACGAAGTGACGATCTTGCCCGGTAGGAACGACTTGCGTCGCCCGGTGATCACCCCCGCTTCGGCCAGGCGCATCACGCCGTCGGAAAACATCTCGGTGTGAACGCCCAAATCGAGCCGATCGTCGAGCGACGCGAGAACCGCATCGGGAATGCGGCCGATTCCCATCTGAAGCGTCGCACCGTCCGGAATCAGGCTCGCGACGTGGCGACCGATCGAGCGGCAGACCTCGTCGAGCGGTTCGGCGTGCAGCTCGGGCAACGGATCATCGACCGGCACCAGGCGGGCGATCCTTTCCACCGGCAGAAACGAGTCGCCGAGCGTGCGCGGCATGTGCGGATTCACCTCGGCCAGGATCAGGTCGGCGGTATCGACCGCGGCGCGGACGATATCGACCGAGACGCCGAGGCTGACGAACCCGTGCCGATCGGGGGGCGAAACCTGGATCAACGCCGCGTCGACCTTCACCCGGCCGGAGCGGATCAAAGTCGGGATGTCCGAAAGGAAGACGGGCATGAAATCCGCGCGCCCCTCCTGGACCGCCGCTCGGACATTCGCACCGATGAAGAACGCCGTATGACGAAACCGCGTCTCGAGGCCCGGCGCCACGTACGGCGCGCGGCCCAGGGTCATCAGATGGACGATCTCGTTGCCTTCGAGATGGTCGCCGAAAGCGACCATTGCCTCGACCAACCGGCCCGGCTCCGCGGCGCCGGAACCGATCAGGATGCGCTGATGGGCTTTAAGCAGAGCGACCGCCTCGGCGGGAGATCCGACTTTCTCTGCGTAGCGCTTTTGCCAACCCATAGGCCGAGGGTCAGCCGGCGGTCGCCAGAACCTGCGGTCCCGACGGCAAAGGAGATCCCGCGGCGGGTTCCAGGGTCACCAGCACCGCCCGGGTCCCTTCGGGCATCGACTCCGCCGACAGCTCCACCATCTCACCCGGGCGGGACGAGAAGGTGCCGCCGGAGACGGTGGCGCCTTCGCTCACGAACCAGAGCTGATACCCCTTGCCGGTTGCCGCAGGCTCTAGACCTTCGAGGCAGAGGACCCAGTGCTGGTGATCGGCGGCGACGAACAGCAGGCCACGGGCGTCCGGCTGGGCTTGCGGATCGCCGGCAGGAGCGAGCCGATCGATCGACCCCCCCGGGTTCGTCACCAGGGAGTACTTTTTCTCCATCTCGGCCAGATGCCCTTTGGTCTTGTGCAGGTCGGCGACTTTTTGTTCCGCCGCGGCGAGCTTCACATAGAGCGACGCCACCTGCTCGGTCTGCTCCTCGAGGTTGCGCAAGAGGAAGAGCGAGAGGCCCGCGAGCGCAAACGCGAGCACCGCAGCGAGCGCCAAGGGCCAGCGCGAAGAGCGCCGAGCCGCCGCCCGCGCGTAATTCGGAGCGGCGACGACCGGCGGCTGTGGCGCAACGACGCTCGCAACAGGAACCGCCACGGGAGAAGCGATCACCGAAGCGGCGGCTACAGCCGGAGCGGCGGTTGTAGCTGGAATGATCGGAGCGACCTGTGTCGAGGGAGCCGGAAGATCGAGCTTCGCCATCAAACCCTCTAAGACCCGATCCTTCGGTGCAACCGGATCGAGGCTCGAAGGGAGCAGGCCGAGCACCTCGACGTAGAGCCGCCGCAGGGTCTCGTCCGCCACCCCAACCGCAGACTCGTCCGGACGACCCGCGGACGCAAACTCACCCAAGGCGAGCGCGTCGAGCGCGTCCAGGATCGCCAGATCTTCGGGATCGGCAGAATCGGGGACCAATGGGTCGGTTTCGGTCGTCACAGCAGCTCTCGGATCTCTTGACGAAGGTTTTTGCGCAGCTTTTTCATCGCCAGCAATGTTCGCGTCTTCACCGTGCCCAAAGGGATACCCGTCCGTTCGGAGATCTCACTCTGCGTGAGCCCTTCGAAGAAAGCCAGCTCAAGCGCCTGCCGCTGTTCCGGCGGCAAAGTCTCCAGCTCGGAACGGACCCGGGCCTCTCTCTGTCGATCTAATACGTTCTCCGCGCCCTCCGGAGATGTATACGCCTCTCCAGCCTCGTCGCTCGCCGCCCCGTGCACCCGCTCCACCACCCGCCGGTTGCGTAGGCGATCGATCGCCCGGCTGCGCATCAGAAGCACCAACCAGGTAGACACCGAAGAGCGCAGAGAGTCGTAGCGGAGATGTTCCTGCCAGACCCGCAGGAAGACTTCCTGCAAGACCTCCTCCGCGTCCTCGGCGGCGCCCAGAATTCTCTTGCCCAACGCCAGCAGGTTCGGCGCGTGGCGCCGGTAGAGTTCCTGAAGGGCGTCCGGCTGGCGCTCGCCGATGCGCCGCAACAACAAGGCGTCGGTGACCACCGCCGGTGTCGTCGCGGAACTTTCGGGAGTCGCGGGGGTCGCTAGGGATGGCATCAAGGCGGAGACCGATCGGGGCCCTTAGGGATGGTGAAGGTGTAAGAGCGCTCCTCTTTGGGAAGCCTAGGATAGCATGCACCGCGCAAAGGAAACTCCAATGAGCGAAGCGAAAAGCGACACCATCCGGCAGCCCGCGATCCGGGTGCTGATGATGCCCAAGGAAACCAACGCCCTGGGCACGATTTTCGGCGGCATCATCCTCTCCTACATCGACCAGGCCGGCGCGGTCGAAGCCCACCGCCACGGTGCGGGCCGGCTGGTCACCGTCGCGATGCGCGAGGTGGTCTTTCACCAGCCGGTGTTCGTCGGCGATCTGGTTTCGTTCTTCACCGAGACCGAGCGGATCGGCCGGACTTCGGTCACCGTGCGCGTGGTGGTCGAAGCGGAGCGCCAGAGCGGTCACCAGGCACACATCCGGGTCAAAGTCACCGAAGCGGAAGTGGTCTACGTCCACGTCGATTCCCACGGTCAACCGACGCCGATCGACCCTCCCCTCTCGCCCGAGTCATGATGCCCCGCCCGGCAGGCGATCCGGAGTTGCTGAAGGAAGCGGAGCAAGCCGATCGATTCGAGCTCCTGGTTCGTCAGTACGACAGCCTGCGCCAGGTGATCGAGGAGATTTCGAGCGAACTCGAGCTGCGACCGCTCCTCACTTCGATCGTCCGCCACGCCTGCGAGCTGCTCGACGCCTGGGACGGATCGATCGGCCTCTACGACGGCCAGCGAGAGGTCTTTCGCACCGAGGCGATCTATCGCATGCCGATCGCCGAGTTCGGGCGCGAGATGAGTTCCGGCGTCGGCCTCGCCGGTCTGGTCTTGGAGCGCCGCGCCGCCGTCGTGCTCGACCGCTACGACCAGGCACCCCGCCCAGTGCTGCCCATGCTCCCCGAACTCGCGGCCAACGCGGTGCTCGGCATGCCGATCTTCTGGCGCGAACGCCTGATCGGTTTCTTCGGGATCGGAGCGCCGCCACCGCGCAGATTCGATGCGCGGGATATCGAGATCCTCGCTCAGTTCGGTCGCCACGCCGCGGTGGCGATCGAGAATGCCCGTCTCTACGAGCGCGTTCAGCAGAGTGCGGTGCTCGAAGAGAGAAATCGACTCGCCCGCGAGCTGCACGACTCGGTGACCCAAAAAATGTTCAGCCTGGCGCTGATCGCACAGACCCTCGCCGCGGCCTGGAAGCGCGATCCTGCCGAGGGCGAGCGCCGCACTACGCGATTGGTCGAGCTGTCCGGAGCCGCACTTGCCGAGATGCGCAGCCTGCTCGCCGAGCTCCGTCCTCCTTCGCTCGAATTCGGCGAGGTCGCAACACCCGACGAGCCCTGCTCGCCGATCCGCGGCGGGCTGATCGCAGCGCTGCGCAATCTGATTCGCGAGCACGCCAAAGATGGCTTGAAGGTGGCTTTTCTTCTCCGCGGCTACGAGGTGCAGGAGGACGGGCTGGAGCATCAGCTATTCCGCATCGCGCAGGAGGCTTTGAGCAACGTGGCAAAACATGCCCAGGTGGACGAGGCGACCCTGTTGCTCGCCCAGGAGGGGACGCGGATCGAGATCCGGGTGGTCGACGATGGCGTCGGGTTCGAGCCGACCCGCAATCGGGCCACCCGCAAGCTTCCGACCGAGACCTCCCCAGGGAGGGCGGGTTCCGGGCTCGGACTGGACGGAATGCGCGAACGGATCGAGCGGATCGACGGCCGATTCCGCGTCTCCTCCCGACCGGGGGGCGGCACCATTGTTCAGGCGATCATCCATGGCAAGGGGGCGCTGTAGAGATGAATCCACCGATCCGAGTGCTGGTCGCCGATGATCACGAAATCGTCCGCGAAGGGCTGTGCACACTGTTCTCCGAGGAGGCCGACTTTCTGGTCGTGGGCGAAGCGAAGAACGGCGAGGAGGCCGTCGCTGCCGCGTTGGCGCTCACTCCCGATGTCGTGATCATGGACCTGATGATGCCGGGCATCGACGGCATTGAGGCGACGCGTCGGATTCACGCCCAGGCGCCCACGATCCACGTCCTGGTGCTGACATCCTTCGCCGACGAGCCTCACGTCCGCCGCGCGATCGAGGCGGGCGCCCAAGGCTTCCTGCTCAAGGACGTGCTCAAGGAGGAGCTTCTGCGCTCGATCCGCGAGGTCGCCGCAGGGCGCCCGGCGCTCCATCCGGAGGCGCAGCGGCACCTGATGCGCCGGGTCGCGAACCGCGACCGACCGGTTGCCGAAGAGCTGACCGAGCGCGAACTCGCCGTGCTCCAGCTGATCGGCCGCGGCCGCGCCAACAAAGAGATCGCCCAGGCCCTCCACCTCTCCGAAGGGACGGTCAAAGGGCATGTGAGCGCCGTGCTGTCCAAGCTCGGCGTCCTCGACCGCACCCAGGCCGCGCTGTTCGCCGTGCGCGAAGGGCTGGTCCCCCTGCGCGACGGGTGACGCCTCACCCGCGCTTGGCAGCGCACACAGGTGGGCCCCTACGACGCGGCGCCTCCGATACAATCCGCGCCCTAAAAGAGGAGATTTTGATGAATCACGCCCCAGGCCGGCACCTTTCAGGCAAGCGAATCTTTCCCGAACCGCTCACCGGCCAGGAGAGTCTGGTCGAAGTGATCGATCGGGCGTTCACCGCCTACAACGGGGCGCGGCTGCGCGAAGCGTGCGAGCTGCTGACCCAGAAGATGCTGCGGAGGGACGTCACGGTCGGGATGTCGCTCTCCGGCGCGCTCACCCCCGGCGGCTACGGCAAGTCGTGCCTGGTACCCTTGATCGAGGCCGGCTGCATTGATTGGATGATCTCGACCGGTGCCAACCTCTACCACGACACCCACCACGCGATCGGCTTGAAGCTCCACCGCGGCAATCCGAACTGGAACGACGTCGTGCTGCGCGAAGAGGGCGTGGTCCGCATCTACGACATCGTGTTCGACTATTCGGTCCTCCTGGAGACCGACAAGTTCTACCGCATGGTCATGCGCCAGCCGGAGTTCGACCGGCCGATGTCCACCCCGGAGTTTCACTATCGGATCGGCCGCTACGTCGCCGCGGTCGAAGAGAAGCTCGACCTGGTCGGCACCTCGCTGCTCGCCGCGGCCTATCGCCACGCGGTGCCCATCTTCACCTCCTCACCCGGCGACAGCTCGATCGGCATGAACGTCGCCGAGCTGTCGCTCGAAGGCTCGAAACTGAATTTCGACATCAACGCCGACGTCAACCAATCGGCGTCGATCGTCTGGCAGGCGAAGGAGTCGGGCGGCAAGTCGGCCTGTTGGATCGTCGGCGGCGGCAGCCCGAAGAACTTCCTGCTCCAGACCGAGCCCCAGATCCAGGAGGTCCTCGGACTCTCCGAGGCCGGCCACGATTACTTCCTTCAGATCACCGACGCGCGACCCGACACCGGCGGCCTTTCGGGCGCCACACCGGGCGAGGCGGTCTCGTGGGGGAAGGTCGATCCGGAGAAGCTCCCCGACGCGGTCGTGGTCTACAACGACTCGACGATCGTCCTGCCGCTGCTCACCGCCTACATCCTCGGCAAAGGGGTACGGCGCGAGCCGAAACGGCTGTACGAGAAACTCCCCGAATTCATGGAGCGCTTGAAAGCCCAATTCGCCGAGAAGCGCGAGGAGCGGATCGCGGAAGGGAAATTCGCGGGGTAGAGGCGGCCTTGATGAGGGCGCACACGTAGGTGCGCCCCTACGAAAACAATCCCCGTCGTAGGGGCGGACCTGTGTTGTCCGCCTTCCTACCGCCCACCGGTCAATGCGGGTGGCCGAGTTCTTCGATTCGGGCCACGACGTCGCGGTAGTTGCTGTTGATCCCGTAGAGTTCGACGAACGTCTTGTACGCCGTCTCGTTGTCTCCCGCAGAGAGATGAGCGCTGCCGAGATCGTAGAGCAGCCCGAGCGAATCGTCTTCGGAGACCCCCGGAGCGTCGAGACCGCGGCGGTACCACTTGACCGCCAGCTCGGGGATCCCCTTCTCCAAGAAGCAGAGGCCAAGGTTCGAGCAGCAAGAGACCAGATAGCTGCGCTCCTTGGCCGCGAGCTGGAACTCGCCGATCGCTTCGTCGATCAGCCCCATCTCGCGGTAGGCGATCCCGAGGTTGAAATGGGTGTCGTAGTCGGTCGACGACAGGTTCTCGGAGACCCCTTTCTTGAACCCCTCGACGATCTCTTCGAGCGTCTGCTCCGCCGGACCGGCGAGCAGATCGCCGCCGCCCACCTCGCGCTCCAACTCTTGTTCGAGCTCTCCGGCCAGGTCGAAGAAATCGTCTTCCGCGAACAGTCGGTCGGCGCGCGCGGGGGCCGGCGGTTTCGGTACCGCTGAACGGAGGGCTTCGGCCTCGTCGAGCCAGCTCGTCCCGGTATCGTCCAGGCTCGCCGCTTCGGCGCTCGGGGAGAGCTGCGGAGCCGCTCCGCGGAGCCCTGGAACGACGAAGTCCTCGTCGTCGAGGTCCTCGAGCGAAGCCGCGATTCCGCGCGGATCGAACAGCTCGGGCGGCGCGAGCGCTGCTTGAAACACCAGGGGAGCCGCCGGCTCCACGGGGGGAGTTGGAGGTGAAACCTCGGCGGCCGGAGCCACGGCAGCCGGCGGCATCGAAACGGGAGGGACCGCCGGACGAACCGGCCGGCGGGTCGAGGGAGAGCCGATCAGCGCGGCCAGCTCGCGGTCGATGACCTTCGATGAGCGCGGTTTGGCGGCCGGAGCCGGAGATGGAGTGGCCGCGGCTTCGGCGGGCGCCACCGGGTCCGACGCGGTTTCGGGTTCGGCGGACGCGATCGGAGGGCCCTGAGCGGCCAGGGTCGTCGGAGCGAGCGGAGCCTCGTGGGGCGTCGGCGGGGGCGGGGGCGACAACTCCTCGAACATCTCCCCGAAATCGGACCGCACCGGCGGGGAAAGCTCCGGTGCGCGCTGCGGCAGCCCAACGGCCCGCGGCTCTTCGATCGCTATGCCAACGCTTGCCAGCTGGCGCCGTACGCGGTCCCAGACCTCGGAGGTGCGACGTCCAACCGCCCGGGCCATCTCTTGGCCAACCTCGGCGGCGAGTCCCATCCGTCCCCGATCGAGGTGGAGCTGCACGAGCAGCGCATACGCTTCGAGATGGCGGGGATCGGCGCGGATCGCGTCGTGCAGACGCTCGATCGCCTTGTCCTCCAGGCCGTACCGCGCGAGCACCTCCGCCTCGGTGAGAAGGTCCTCTTGCCGCTCGGGTAGGCGGGCGTGGAGGCCGGCCGCGGTCCGTTCGAGTTCCTCGGAATCGAGGCGGGCTCCGGACGAGTCGGCGACCTCGTCGGAGAGCCCGGCTTCGAGCATGCCGTGGAACGGATCGATCAACTCGAAGGAGCCGGTCCGCCCCATCTCGCCGAGATCGATCTCGGCGATCTCGCTCCACAACGCCTCGTCGTCCGGCCGGACCGGGGGCTCCTCGACCGCCCCCCACGCCTCGGCGAGCGGTGCCGCCGCCTCGAAGCTCTCCGGCACCGAAGTCTCCGGGGTCTCCGCGTCGAGCGCCCAAGCCGGCCGGCGCGGCGCCCCTCCGAGCATGTCGGGCGGCGGCTTGACCAGGCTCGCCGGCTCGTCCTCTTCGAACTCCAAGACGAAAACATCGTCGAGATCGAGCTCGATCTCGTCGCTCTCCGCGGGCGGCTCCTCGCGGACCCGCTCCTGCACCACAGGGGCCGCACCGGCGGCGCGGGCGGCCTCTTCGAACGCGCGGTCCCAAGCGGGCACCCCCGCACCGGTTCCCCGCTGCGGGGCCGGTTCCGGCTCGTCATCGTCGAGATCGATCGAAAACGGCTGAGTCACCACCGCCGGCTCGGTCTCGGTGGCTAAAGCGGCGCGACCCTGTGCCGGGCTCGCGGCGGGCGGCGGCTCTGCGGGGAGGACCGACAGCGGATGCGTTCCGGTCGCGGTACCCTCCCCCCCAATCAGGCGCGCAACCCGCTCAGCCTCCGGGTTGCGCTCGATGGCGAGCGCCAAGAACCGTGCCGCGGCGCTCGCCCCCCCGGCTTGGCGCAGCTTGAGCACGGCGTCGGTCAAGAACGGGATGTTTTGCGCATCTATCGCGAGAGCCCGCTCGTACACCTGGGCCGCTTCCGGAACGTGGCCCGCAGCGAGCATCAGCTCGGCGATCGTCCGATACTCGCCGAGCGCTTTCTCGTAGAGCTTCTGCTGCTGGTAGATCTCCGCCAGCTTGACGTGATGGGACGGGTTATCCGGCTCGAGATCGACCAGCCGGCTGTAGATCGCGCTCGCCGAGGTCGCGTTGTCGTGCTTCTGGTAGTAGTCGGCGAGGACCTGGAACTGCGTGCGCGCCTCGTTCTGCAGCCCCTGCTTGGCGTACAGCTCGGCGAGCGCCTCGTAGACTTCGAGCAACGTCGGGTTGAGTTTGATGATCTTCTTGTAGATCGCGATCGCTTTGACGAAGAACCCTTCCTCCGTGTAGCGCTCCGCGATCTGGGTGAAGAAATCGATCGCCTCGTCGACCCGTTGGATCCGCGCATACAGATCGCCGATCCGATTCAGCGTGTTGATGTCGTTCGGGTTGTCCGCGAGCAGCTTCCGATATTCCCGGATCGCCGGCTCGATCTTGCCGCGCGCGACGTACTTCTCGGCGGTCTGGACGATCTGATCGCGCGCCACGGCCATCAGCAGGCTCCGAGAAGGTCGGGCTTGACCCTGCGGAACGTCATCCGATGCACCGGCGACGGCCCGAGGCGGAGAAGCGCAGCGAGATGGTCGGGCACGCCATACCCTTTGTGGAATGCAAAACCGTAGCCAGGATGCTCCTGTTCCAGGGCGACCATCGAGGCGTCGCGCGCGACCTTGGCGAGGATCGAGGCGCAGGCGACCGCGTAGCTGAGCGAGTCGCCACGGACTACGGGAAGGCAGGGGTAGGAGAGGCCGGAGATGAACAGGGCATCGATCACCGCACAGTCGGGCGCGGGGGCAAGGCCCAGGAGCGCTCCACGCATCGCCAGCCGGGTGGCCTCCAAAATGTTCACCCGATCGATCACCTCGGCCGAGATCGAGCAGACGGAAAAGGCGACCGCCGTCCGGCGGATCAGGGCGTCCAGACGCTCACGATCCAGAGCGCTCAGCTGTTTGCTGTCGTCGACCCCCGGGACCAGCACCCGGGAATCGACGATCACGGCAGCGGCCACCACCGGGCCGGCCAAACAGCCGCGCCCGGCTTCGTCGACCCCGGCGATGCGCGCAAAACCACAGCGCCCCAAGAGTTCCTCGAGACTGCGTAGCAACCGCAGGCGATACGCCTCGGCACACAGCTCGAGGAACGTCGGGCTCGTCCGAGCGACCGACGACGAGATTTTCGTCACCGCGCTCCTTTCACGCCGCGTCGGTTCGGACGCCTAGCTTCGTTTGTCTTCCCGACGCTCTTCGATACGCGCCGCTTTGCCGCGCAGATCGCGCAGGTAGTAGAGCTTCGCGCGACGCACCCGGCCCCGCCGAATGACCTCGATCTTGTCGACCAACGGCGCGTGGAGCGGGAAGATACGCTCGACGCCGATGCTGCCCGACATTTTGCGGACCGTGAACGTCTCCCGGGTGCCGCCCGCGCGTCGCGCGATGACCACGCCCTGGAAGATCTGAATCCGCTCTTTGTCGCCCTCTTTGACCCGAACGTGGACTTTGACCGTGTCCCCGGCGCGGAAATCCGGCATCCCCGGACGTAAGTAGGCGTTCTCGACCTGCTGTAGATTGTTCATGTCCCCACCTCGAATCCTGATGTTGCGAACTCGGCCGATGCCGGCCAAGCCGCCGATTATTCTCAAAGACACTCCCCCGCGCAAGCCGGCGCGGCAAGCCGCTGCCAAATTTGCCCCTTACTCCAAGCCCTTCCCCGCTTCGAGCGCCGCCAGCTCGCGCTCCTGCTCGGGGCTTAAAGCCGCTCCGGCCAGCAGATCGCGGCGCTTTGCCCAGGTCGCCCGGAGCGCCATCCGCTCCCGCCAACGGACGATGGCCGCATGGTTGCCGGACAAGAGCACCTCGGGCACTTCTCGCCCTTCGAACACCGGCGGCCGGGTGTAGTGCGGAAAGTCGAGCAACCCGGAGCGGAAGCTGTCGTTCTCGACCGACCCGAACAGCTGGACCACCCCCGGGATCTGGCGCGAGATCGCCTCGATCAGCACCATCGCCGGCAACTCCCCTCCCGACAGGACGTAGTCGCCGATCGAGATCTCCTCGTCGACCACCGATTCCCGCACCCGCTCGTCGATCCCCTCGTAGCGCCCGCAGAGGCACACGAGGTCACCCCGTAGGGCCAACTCGCGCACCTTCGCCTCGTCCAGCCGCCGCCCCTGCGGCGAAAGCAAAACGCGCCAGGGCGAAGCCCCCTCCGACACCGTCCGCACGGCGCGAATCCACGGCGGGGCCGTCATCACCATCCCACCCCCACCGCCGTACGGCTCGTCGTCCACACTCCGGTGCCGATCGTCCGTATAGAGACGAAGGTCGAGCACCCGGATGTCGAGCAGACCCTTGCCGAGAGCCTTGCCGATCAAACTGGTCGTAAGGAACGGCGCGAACAGCTCCGGAAAGATCGTCAAGACCTGGATGCGCACGTTTCGATCAGACCTTCCGGCAGGACCAGGTCGATCCACCCCCGCTCGACATCGACCTCGCGCAAAAAACTTCTGACGAACGGAATCGGCAGCTTCCGCTCGCCGTTCGCCACGATCAACAGCAAGCCGCCGCCATCCTCGATCACGTCCACGACCCGCCCCAGCTCCCGGCCCGCCTCGGTGCAGCGGCAGCCGATCAACTGGAAGTGGTAGTAGACCCCCGGTTCGCTCGGCGGCACGCGCTCGCGTTCGACCTCGAACACGGCGCCGCGCAGCGTCTCGGCGCCATCGCGATCGGCGAGCCCTTCGAAGGTGACCAGGGCGCCGCCGCGAAACAGGCGATGGCTTGCCACCTTGACCCGCCGCGCCGGTTTTCCCGGAACGACTGCCAGCAGCTCGCTACCCGGCTCGAACCGACCCGGAACCGCCGATTCGACAAGTACAGACAGCTCGCCGCGCAGGCCGTGCGGACGAAGGACCCGACCGACGGTGACCGTCGGCGGGAGATCGTCGCGCTGAGGTTCGGAGTTGGCCATGGGGGGCGTAGGCCATCAGAGCCATGGGAGCCCGGGGATCATCACCCCCCCGTCCCAGAGCCGCCAAGGACGTTTCAGTCTTCGACGATTTCCAGGCCGTAGGGGATCGCTTCGCGCGCATTGCGCGTCTCGAGCAAGGTTCGCAGCGCACGCACCGTGCGCCCTTGCCGCCCGATCACCTTACCGAGGTCCTCCGGAGCGACCTCCACCTCGAGGAGAATCTCGTCGCGGCTGGGAAACTCGGCCACCTTCACCTTTTCGGGTTGGTCGACCAGCCGACGGATGATCTCCTCGACCTCGCTCCGGACATCTGCCACAGCGGTCAGGACGCCTTTGCGAACAGCTTCTTGACGGTGGGCGAGAGCTGCGCGCCTTTGCTGACCCAATACTGCAAGCGATCGCCGTCGATCTTCATCTGGGCGGGCTGCTTCTTGGGGTCGTACCAGCCGATCTCCTCGACCGCGGCTGCGGACGGCGTACGGCGGGTGTCGGACACTACGACCCGGAAAAACGGCGCGTTCGTCGCGCCCATCCGGCGGAGCCGAATTCTAACCATGCTCGTTTGACCTCGAATCTCGTTATCTGAATCGCCCACGGGTGTCTGCGCAGGCTTCGCCCAGAGGCGCCGACCGCACGAAGGCCGGGACTTTAACAGAAATGGCGGGAGCGGCCAAGGGCTCGGATGACCGATGCATGACCGACACTCGACCAGCCGACGTAGACTACGGGTAGGCCCGGCACTGGAGATACCCGAGTATCTCCGCAAGGTGATACGATTCTGCCTATGAAGATCGGGGTCTCTTTGCCCGCCAACCTCCTCGCCTTCGCCGACGAAGAAGCAGAGCGCAGGGGCACCACCCGTTCCGGCCTCCTCGCCCACCTGCTTGAAGTGGAGCAGGTCCAGGCCCAGGTCAGGCGCTACATCGACAAACACGGCTGGGATGTTGCCGACGACGAAGAGCGTTGGCGGCAGTACCAACAGGCGCGGATGGCCGAGGAGTACCGTGACGACGAGTGGTGAGGTGCTACCGGGTCGCGGGGAGGTGTGGTGGGTGCGTGTGGACAAGCTCCGACCGGCCATCGTCGTCCAGAGCAACGCGGTACGAGAACCTCGGGTTCGCACGTTTCTCGTAGTGCCGCTGACCAGCCGCCTTCACTTGGCCGGGTTGCCGGGCAATGTCCAGCTCTCACGACGAGCAACCGGACTTTCAAAAGAGTCGGTCGCGAACGTCTACGACGTGCAGAAAGCGCTTCGCTCGGATTTCATCGAACCCGTCAGGGCACTCCCCTCCGAGAGCCTTCGGGACGTTGACGCCGGGCTACGCCTCGTGCTCGATCTCTGATCCGCAACTACCGCATCTTTCCCTTCATCCCCATCGCCCGGCGCATGAACTTGCCCTGGACGCCCTTCATCATCTTTTTCATCATCTTGTGCTGCTTAAGCAGGCGGTTGATCTCCTGAACCGAGGTGCCGGAGCCTTTGGCGATGCGGAGCTTGCGGCTGCCGTTGATCACGTCCGGCCGGCGCCGCTCTTGCGGGGTCATCGAGTTGATCATCGCCTCGATGCGGACCAGGCCGCCTTCGTCGATTTTCGAGGCGTCGAGGTCGCGCAGCGGCCCCATCTTGGGCAGCATCTCCAGCACCGAGGCGAGCGGACCGAGCTTTCTCATCTGGCGCAGCTGATCGCGCAGGTCTTCGAGCGAGAACTCCGCTGAGACCGCCCGCTCGGCCAAGCGCTTGGCCTCCTCGACGTCGATCCCCTTCTCGGCTCTTTCGATCAGCGACAAGACGTCGCCCATGCCGATCATCCGCGAGGCCATCCGCTCGGGGTGGAACAGCTCGAGGTCGTCGGCCTTTTCGCCCGTGCCGACCATCCTGATCGGCACCTTGGCGACCGTGCGGATCGACAGCGCCGCGCCGCCGCGCGAGTCGCCGTCGAGCTTGGTCAGGATCGCGCCGGTGAGCGGCACTACGGCCGCGAACTGTTCGGCGCTTTTGACCGCATCTTGGCCGGTCATCGAGTCGGCGACGAACAGCGCCTCGTCCGGCGGGAAGCGCGCGGCGAGCTGGCCGATCTCGGCCATCAGCGCCTGGTCGATGTGGAGCCGGCCGGCGGTATCGATGATCACCACGTCGTTGCCGCGGTCCTTCGCCACCCGGATCGCCCGCTCGGCGAGCTGGAACACGTCCTCCCCCGGTTCGGGGGCCACGACCGGCACACCGGCGATCTTGCCCACCTGCTGCAGCTGCTCGACCGCCGCGGCGCGCTGAAGGTCGCCCGCGACCAGGATCGGGTGCCGACCCTTGCCGACCAGGCGCTTGGCGAGCTTGCCCGCGGTGGTCGTCTTGCCGGAGCCCTGGAGACCGCAGAGCAGAACGATCGAAGGGCGGCCGGTGAGTTGCAACTCCTTGCCCTCGTCGCCGAGCAGCAGCGCCAGCTCGTCGCGGACGATCTTCACCACCTGTTGCGCCGGGGAGAGGCTCTCCATCACCTCCGCGCCGAGTGCCCGTTCGCGAATCCGCTCGACGAACGGCTTGACCACCCGGATATGAACATCCGCTTCGAGCAGCGCGAGCCGGATCTGGCGGAGCGCGCCGGCAAGCACCTCCTCCGAAATCCGCCCTTCGCCCCGCAGGTTGCGGAAGACCTCTTGCAGCTTGTTTTGCAGACCATCAAACATCGCCATGGTGAAAAACCTCCGACAGGGAGGCGGATCGTAGCAGGGCGGGGGGCTGAGGCGGTAGGCGGTCGGCTGGTCTTCAGGTATATACTTCCCGCAAGAAGAAGGAGGCGCCCTATGCACGAGCTGGCCGAGCTATTCCAAACCGGTGGTAGCCAGGCCGTCCGCCTACCCAAGGAATTTCGCTTCGAAGGCCAGGACGAGGTTCGGATTTCCCGTCAGGGCCACCGCGTGATCCTCGAACCGGTGCAACGGAGTTGGAGTCCCGAATTTCTGGAGATGATCGCGACGCCTTGCGATTTTCCATACGTTGATCAGCCGCCTCCCTTGGGCCCCGGCCCGGATTTCGATTCCGAGTGAGGTACCTTCTCGACTCGAACGCGTTCATCGGCGTTCTCTCGGCCCGCCGACCCGAGGTTACGCGCCGATTTGTGGCGCTCCGGGTCGAAGGGCTGACGATCGAGAACTGGCGCGGCCCCCTGCCGTAAGGCCGTATGAGCGGCAGAAACCCGACGTTGTCGTAGACTTCCGCGCTACGATGACCCTCCCCTTCGGGCCGCCCCCGCCCAACGATTCGATCGAGAGCTTGCAGGGTGCGATCGAGCGGATCGTCTTCCACAATCCCGAGAATGGCTGGACCGTCCTCCGCCTGACCGTCTCGGGCGAGCGCGAGTCGACGACCGTGGTCGGCCCGCTGGCCGGAATTCAGGCCGGCGAGACGCTCCGGCTGGAGGGCAAGTTTCTCCACGACCCAAAGTTCGGCCGCCAGTTTCGGGCGCACTCGTTTCAGACCGTCGCCCCCTCGACACTCACCGGCATCGAGCGCTATCTCGGCTCGGGGCTGATCCGTGGGGTCGGCGTCGAGATGGCGAAGCGGATGGTCGCCCTGTTCGGCCTCGAAACCCTGGACGTGATCGAGCGCCATCCGGAGCGCCTCACCGAGGTCGCGGGCATCGGCAGGAAGCGGAGCGCCGACATCCGGAAGACCTGGGACGAGCAGCGCGGCATTCGCGAGCTGATGGTGTTTCTCCAATCGCACGGCGTACAGACCGGCCACGCGGTCAAGATCTACAAACGCTACGGCGCCGAGGCGCTCGCGGTGGTGCGCGAAGACCCCTTCCGGCTCGCGACCGACGTGTTCGGCATCGGCTTCCTAACCGCCGACCGAATCGCCTTCGCGCTCGGGTTGCCGGCTGATGCGCCGCGCCGGCTGGAGGCCGGCCTGCTCCACGCGCTCTCCGAGGCAAGTAATCGAGGGCACCTGTTTCTGCCTAAGAAGCGGCTGTTCGTCGAGGCGGAAACCCTGCTCGGCGGCGCGGATTCGGCGCTGCTGGCGAAGGCTCTGAGCGAGATCGCCGCCGACGGCCGCGCGGTGGTCGAAGATCTGATCGAGGCGAGTCGCGCCGAAAAGACCGAAGCGAAACATGAACCGAGCCCCGCGGGCGAGAGCGCCGTCTACCCGGCGCTGCTCTACGCCGCCGAGACGGAGCTGGCCGAGCGCCTCCGTCGGCTGCTCCACGGCCCGCCGCCACCCCGACCTTTAGATATCGATCCGGAGCGCGCGCTCGCCTGGCTGGCGAAGGGCGCTGGGATCGAGCTCGCGGCGCAACAGCGGGAAGCCATCCGCCAGGGGCTCGCGAGCCAACTGTTGGTGATCACCGGCGGCCCGGGAACCGGCAAGACGACGCTGATCCACGGCCTGGTCCGCATCCTGACCAAGAAGGGGATCAAGATCGCGCTCGCCGCCCCTACCGGCCGGGCGGCGAAGAGGCTTTCCGAGGCGACCGGGGCGGAGGCCTCGACCCTCCACCGGCTGCTCGAGTTCGACCCTCGCCTGCGCGCCTTCCAGCGCAATCCCGACCGGCCGCTCGAAGCCGAGGTGACGATCGTCGACGAGGCCTCGATGATCGACGCGCAGCTCGCTTGGAATCTGGCGCGCGCACTACCCGCCCGCGGCCGGTTGATCCTGGTGGGCGATGTCGACCAGTTGCCGTCGGTCGGACCGGGCAGCGTGCTCGGCGATCTGATCCGTTCGACCGCCGTCGACGTCGTCCGGCTGACCGAGATTTTCCGCCAGGCCGAGCAGAGCGCGATCGTCCGGAACGCCCACCGGATCAACCGCGGCGAGATGCCGTTCGGTTCGCCATCCGGAGAGGGCGACTTCTTCATCATCGAACGGCGCGAGCCGGAAGAGATCGCCAAGACCGTCGAGCATCTGGTGGCGGAGCGGATCCCGGCGAGCTTCGGCCTCGATCCGTTCACCGACATCCAGGTCCTCTCCCCGATGAACCGCGGGCCGCTCGGCACCGAGCGCCTGAACACCGAGCTGCGCGCCCGGCTGAATCCCGACGGTGCGCAGATCGAACGGGGCGGTCGCTCCTTGCGGGCGGGCGACAAGGTGATGCAGATCCGCAACAACTACGATCTCGAGGTCTGGAACGGCGACCTCGGGCGGATCACAAGCGTCGACGACGAGGAGTCGCAGGTGATCGTGAACTTCGATGGCCGCGACGTCGAGTACGACCTCGCGACCCTCGATGAGCTGCAGCTCGCCTACGCCTGCACGATCCACAAGGCGCAAGGAAGCGAGTATCCCTGCGTCGTGATCCCGCTCCACAGCCAACACCACCTGCTGCTGCAACGCAATTTGCTCTACACGGCGCTCACCCGGGCGCGCAAGCTCGCCGTCCTGGTGGTCGAGCCGAGAGCGCTCGCCGCGGCGGTTGGGAACCGCCGCAGCGAGACGCGCTTTAGCCGCCTGGCCGAACGGCTGCGCGGTTAGCGGCCAGGCTTTTCGGGTTCGGACTCGGGGCCGGTGTCGGACTCGGATTCAGGTTCCGGTTCGGGCTCAGGCTCGATCGGCGCCTCGGGCTCATCCTCCGGCAGGTGGATCGGCGGTGGCACGATCGGCGGGATCGGAGCCATCCGGGCGATCGAATCCACTTCGGCGACGATTGGCGCCTCGCCTGAGCCCCCTCGGGGACGGCGCGGCCCGAGGCCGAACCGGGTGAGGATCACCGCACCGAAGCCGAACGTCCAAGCGGCGTAGGCCACCAGGAATCCGGAGAGCGAGAAGAACCAGCCGAACAGGCCGAGCGGCCCGCTGCCCAGATCGAACAGGTTGCCCAAGATCCGGAGCACTTCGATCGCGAACAGACCCACCAGGGCCGTGGCGACGACGCTGCCGAACTGCCGGTCGAACCGGCGATCGATCAGCCGGCCGACCTGAAGGCAAACCGCGCTGAAGCCGACCAGGCCGCCGAGGATCAGAGCCAGGAACAGGAACGGATAGAGGATCAGGAGGGGAATCCCGATGATCGAGACCACCAGGACCACGGTCATCGCCACGAACAGTGGGATGAACAGCAGCTGAGCGAGGAAACCGGCGAGGCCCGACTGCCAGGGCTCGGTCGCGAGCTTCGCTTCGACCCGCGCCACCGAGTCACGGGCAACGACCACGGTTACCGCGACCATCAGCGCCAGGATCGCGAGCGCGAGAATCGACCACATCAGACGCATCGCTCCGGCGAACGGACCCCACAAGGGCCAGGCGTCGAAATCCCGGTCGTCGTGGCCGCCGATGTGGATTCTCGGCCCGATCCCGGCGGCCTCATTGATCTGACCGCGAACCCTGGCGCCCGGCGCCCGCTCGACCGAGCCGCCAACGCTTGTGACGTCGCCACCGACTTCCGCTTTCGGACCGAGGCGAACGGAACCGCCGACGGCGACAACATCGCCACCGACGCGGCCGTTGACCGTGACCCGGCCGCCGATCGCGGCCACATCTTTCTGTACGGCACCGTCGATAATCGCCGGGCCGCCGATCACCACCACCTCTTCGGCCTGCTCGTCGGCGTCGACCCGGGCGCTGCCGGCAAAGCGAACCAGCGTGCCGATTCGCACGTCCGCTCCGGACTTGGAATCGTCGTCCTCTCCTTGCGGCTCCTCGGGTTCCTCTGGCGCGACCGGAGCATCTGGGACCGGAGGAATTTCGACCACACCGTCCCCGGAGCCGTCGGACTCGGGCGAAGCCTCCGCGCCGTCAGAGTCACCGGAGGTGTCGGAGCTACTGGACCCAGCGCGAGCGGCGGAATCACCGGCACCGGTACTGGCGGCGCCGCCGGACGCCCCGAACCCGAACAGGGCACGACGCTCGGCGACCGGCAGAGCCAGCAGCCGCAGCAACGCACCTGAATCCTCAGCGAGCCACGCCCGCAAGACGCTTTCGCTCACCCGTTCACCGTTGACCGCAATCGCATCTCCGCTCACTTCGATCGACCGAGCGCCGGCGCGCTCGGTACGCGGGCGCAGCATCACACCGTCGCGCAGCGGCAGGACCTCATAGCGGCCAAGGAGCTCCTGGCGGAGCGGTTGGGTCGGCGCGGCTGCGCCGGTGCGATTTGAGGCGACCGGCTGCGCTTCGGCAAAACCGCCGGCACCGAAGAGCAACGTCAGAAGGAAGAGCGGAGACAAAAACCAGCCGAACGCTCGCCGGGCCGAACGCCCGGAGAGCCATTTCTCAAAGATCAACATAGGACCAACTCCTCTCACGTCGAATCAGGTTCTGGAGGAGGATGAAGGCGCCGCCCGCGACTGAAACCAGGATCGCCAAGCTCGCCAGCACCGTGGGGTGATCGAACGGCGCCGCCAACGCTCTGCGCAGCGTACCGAGCAGATCGGCCCAGCCGGCGAGAGCCACCAGGGCACCGCCGAGTCGTCGGAACAGCTCGGCGGTCATGCGCACACCGGCCGGAGCCGAAGGCGTCGGCGCGAGCACCCAGGCCAAGGGCAGCAGCCAGAGCGCCGCAAGTCCCGAAAGCGCCACTCCCAAAAGCACCGCGATTCGTCCGAAGCGTCCGGCCAGCAGACCTTCGGGCTGCTCGGCCGTGCGCGCCTGCACCATCACGCGAGCGGCGAAGCCGGGTGTTGGGGCCAGGTCGGGAAGCTCGGCGGCCAACTCGGCGAGCGCCCGCTCGGCTACCTCGTCATCGAGGTCGTCTTCGGCGGCGAGCCAGCGGGTCAGAAGCTCTTGGGTCGAACGGTTCATCGCATCCTCCATCCGGCCTTACGGGTGCCGCGCTTCCAGGGTTTCGTTCCCTGCGACCGAATCCGTCGCCCAAGGTAGACCGCAAAACCCGAATCAGCGCCGAGGAGGTTCCGCCGTTTTGAGCGTTCCGGCCGATCCGGCCGCATTCGACCTCGTCCGGTTGCCGGGCTCCGAGAGAAACATCTGGTGGCTGAGCGCCGCAAGGCAGCGATGGGTGGTCTTGCCCATGCTGCCCGGGTTGTAGCCGAGTTTCTGGGCGACCTCCTGCGGCTCGTAGCCGAGCAGGAAGCGCAGCCGCAAAACCTTCCGGCATTTGGGCGGCAGGCGCTCGATCAGGCTCGCGAGGTCGGCGAGCAGCTGTTCGCGCTCCTGCGGTGCAGCCATCGGGGCGGCCAGCCATTCGAGCAGGGTCTCGTCGACCGCATTGTAGAGGCTCCGCCTTCGCCGTCGCCAATACATCAGGCACTTGCGCTTGAGCGTGCCGAGCAGCCAGGCCTCCGGGTCGTTGATCTCGTGCGCGCTGTACAGGAGCGAAAAGAAGGTGTCCTGGAAGAGATCCGCCGCGTCGTCGGTCGGAATGCGATAGGTCCAGAGCAGCCCCTTGAGGCGAGGCTCAATACGTTCCAGGAGCTCGTCGAACGAGTTCGTAAGCTTCTCTGGGGCATTATCCTGCATTCGTCGTGTCCAAAAGTTTCCGAAGAAGGTATCACGAGCCCGGCCCCGAGGGCGAGCCGCTGACGACACTGACGACTGGAGGGGTTCAGCTCTCGCGGAGCCGGTCCCGCACCTGCTGCATATCTTCCCAGGTTGGGCGTTTGAGCGCCGGATTGCGCAGCAGCGCCGCCGGATGGTAGGTCACGAGGGTTGGCACGCCGAGCACCTCGAACCAGCGGCCACGCGTCCGGCCGATCGGGTCCTCGTTGCCGAGCAACGCTTGCGCCGCGATCCGGCCGAGCGCCACGATCACCCGCGGCCGGATCAATTCGATCTGGCGCTCCAGATAGCCGCGGCAGGCGCTCACCTCGTCGGGCTGAGGGTCGCGGTTGCCCGGCGGCCGACACTTGACGATGTTGGCGATGTAGACATCTTCGCGGCGCAACTCGATCGCCTGGATGATCCGGGTCAGCAGTTCGCCCGCACGACCGACGAAAGGCAGCCCCTGCTTGTCCTCTTCGGCACCGGGGCCTTCGCCGATCAACATCAGCTCCGCGGCCGGATTGCCCGCCCCGAATACGGTGCGGTTCCGTCCTTCGCTCAAGCGGCAGCGGGTGCAGGCGGAGACGCGTTGCTCGATCTCCGCCAAGGCGGCGACCCGTTCGTCGAGATCGGCGGGCGCCACCCGGGCGACCACCGCGCTGCGTTGGAAATTCGGTTCGGCCACCGCGGCGACCGAACGCTCTCCCTCCACGGCCTCTACCGCCGCCCCCTCGGGCTGGGCGCGGAGATAGAGGTCGCCGTACCCGATGTCACTGAGGTAACCGAGCAAATCGCGGAAGGCGGGATCGAGCACCGGACGGCTCACAGGGAAGTGCCCGCGCCTTCGTCCGCTCGGGTCGGCGGCAAGGCCGAGGTGAAAAGGTCGAGCAGCGAGGCCGCGATTCCCGCTTTGCCCTGCCGCGCCAGGTGGACCGGTTCGCCCTCGCGAGAGAGCACCAGGACCTCGTTCTCGTCCTGGCCGAACGCGATATCGGTCCGCGAGACATCGTTGGCCACAATGAAATGGATGTCCTTGCGCAGCAGTTTCGCGCGTGCGTTCTCCTCGACCTGTTCGGTCTCGGCGGCGAACCCCACGCGGACCGCGTTCGGCGCGATGCGGCCGAGCCCGGCCAAGATGTCTTCGGTCGGCTCGAGGTCGAACGCCGGAACGCCCTGGTCCTTCTTGATCTTCTGTCCGGCCACCGCCCGTGGGCGAAAATCCGCGACCGCGGCAGCCAACACCACCAGGTCGGAATCGGGCGCCGTCGCCGCCACCGCGGCGGCCATCTCTGCGGCGGTTTGGACATCGATCCGTTCGACCCCTTGAGGTGTCGCCAGCGCGACCGGTCCGGCGATCAAAATCGTGCGCGCACCGCGGCGGGCCGCCTCGGCGGCGATGGCGAACCCCATCTTGCCGCTCGACCGATTGCCCAGGAAGCGCACCGGATCGATCGGCTCGAAGGTCGGGCCGGCGCTGATCAACACCGAGCGCCCCGCGAGCGGCCTGGGAGCACCGATCGCCGGGGCCGCTACGGCCGAGAGCGCAGCCGCCATCACGGCGGAGACGATACTCTCCGGATCGGCCATCCGCCCCATGCCGATCTCGCCCGAGGCGAGCGGCCCGGTGGTCGGACCGATCCGGCGCGCGCCGCGCCCGTCGAGCGCCGCGACGTTCGCTTGGACGGCCGGCTTTTCCCACATCTGGGAATGCATCGCTGGGGCGATCACGACAGGCCCCGAAAACGCGAGCGCCGTGGTGGTCAAAAAATCGTCGGCGATCCCGAGCGCGAGCCGTGCGATCGAATGCGCGGTGGCGGGCGCTACGCACAACACATCGGCCCAGGCGGCGGCCGTGATGTGCAGCTCCTCGCCCGTGCCGGTCGGCGCCAGATACTCCTCGCCATAGACCGGCTGGCCGGATAGCACTTCGAGGGAGAGCGGCGAAACGAACGCGTGCGCGCTCTTGGTGAGCGCCACCCGCACCTCGGCCCCGGCGCTCTTCAAACGGCGAACGATCTCGACGGCCTTGTAGGCCGCGATCCCTCCGGTGACGCCCAGTAGAATGCGCGGACTGCGGCTCACCCGAAGCTCCTTGAAGTCTTTCTTGGAGGTTGAGGCTAGTTCGCGCCGGGCTCGGCCGCTTCTTCGGCCGCCACCTCGACCACCGGCGCCGGGCCGAGGCCCCAGGCGACCTGGTCGGTGTCGATCTCGCCCATCGCGATCCGCGTCGGCTTGTGGCCGTGCGGGTTGTCCTGCTTCGGGCGGGCACCCCGGATCAAATATTCCGCGCGGCGGGCGGCGACCAAGACGTAGCGAAACTTGCTGTCGATGTTCGTGGCCATGTCGATCTCTTCCGATCTTTTGAGTTCAGGAACAGGTTGGGCTTGCCCGCCGGGTGTCTGGTTTCCCCGATGGTTTCTCCAGATTCCCGACCGGCGGGTCTCTAGGTTGCGCCCCGTTCTTGGAAGTCTTTGAGAATGCCCTGGAGCCGGTTCTCCATCCGCTCGCGGCGGTGGCGCTTCTCCAGGAGGATCGCCGCCAGCGCTTCGCTCGCGCGGACCGCGTCGTCGTTGACGATAACATATCGATACCGATCGTAACGTCGGATCTCCCAGAGGGAGACCGCCAGGCGGCGCGCGATCGCGTCATGGTCGTCGAGCGCCCGGCCGGCGAGCCGATGTTCGAGGTCGGCGTAGCTCGGCGGCATGATGAAGATGCTGTGCGCTTCCGGGTAGCGCGCGAGCACCCGCTCCGCCCCTTGGACGTCGATGTCCATCAAGACGTCGATCCCCTGCTCCAGCCGCGGGAAGACCTCGGCCATCGAGGTGCCGTAGTAGTTGTTGTGGACCTCGGCCCACTCCAAGAACTCCTCGGCGACGATCATCCCCTGGAACGTCGAGATGTCCACGAAGTGGTAGTCGATCCCGTCCCGCTCCCCTTGCCGCGCCGAGCGGGTCGTATGGCTGACCGAAAACGCGATCTCCGACAGCCCGAGCATCCCGCCATGCAGCAGGCTGTGAATGAGCGTCGTCTTGCCCGCCCCAGAAGGGGCCGACAGAATGAACAACTCGCCGCGGTGGGGTGGATTCTGGCTCAAGCGGATGTCGGGAGTCGGTCGAGATCGCGATGCTACCAGGAAACCACCATTCCGATGCCGAACCAGGGTTCGTCATTTGGTTCGTCATTCTGCGGTCCGCGCTCTAGGACGCCACATGGTATCAGGAGCATTCCTACCGAGGAGAACTCAAGGAGGCCTACGGTGCCTATCGTCAAGACCGCGATCTCGCTTCCAGAGCCCCTGTTCGTGAGGGTGGATTCTCTTGCCCGGCAGCAGAAAATCTCGCGCAGTCAGTTATTTGCGAGAGCCGTTGAGGAGTTCTTAGAGCGCCACGAGAGTCAGTTGCTCCTAGACGGCCTCAACCGCGCCTATGATGATTTCCCGAATCCAGAAGAGAAGAGGCTGCTGCGCGGCATGGGACGAAAACAGCGCGAGCTGGTGAAAGGCGAGTGGTGATCCGCCAGGGTGATGTCTCTCTCGCCCCCGAGCGAGTTCAAGAGATCCTGAACGGGATCTATTTGCTCATGGAGCCGCGGGATCTTCCGGGTCCTCACGAATAGCGTTCTCTGTCCTCAAAACCTGAGCAGGCGCCTTGGGCCACCGGCTCGAGGATGATCCGCATGTCACCCGGGCTCGGTTCCTCGGAGCATCGGCTTTAAGCGCGAAGTCGTGCTTCGAGAGTAAAATGATCAGGTGACGCCAGACCTGAACGAATCGCTTTTGCGGCTCCCGATGAGTACCGAGATCCTCTATCCACTGATCTGCGAGGCGATCCGACGCGCCGAGGCGCTGGAGGATCTTGGCGATCCCGAGGCACCGGCTGCGCATTTGGAAGTTTCGCTCCTCGAAGAGAGGATCGCCGAAATGCTCCCCGCCGCCGATCCCGAAGGGGCGCTGGCGCGCCGCGGCGCTGTGCGAGCGGCCCTCGCCGCGGGAGACCCAACGCGGGCACGGCGGCTTACTGCACGTTTTCTCGAAGAGGACACGAGCGATAGCGCACTTTCCCCGAATCCCATCCCATGAAGAAGCCCACCGTAGAGAACTACAGACAAGACAAGTACTACCCGAAAGTAGTTCGGGCGGTAGCGGCGATCTTGGCCAACGCCGAGGTCGTGACTGCCATCGACGTGTTCGTTCACCTGGAGCTGCTCACCAGGCCAGATGTCGAATCGTGGCGTTTCGGCCGCGTGCCCTATCTGGAGAAAGTCATCCACTGTAATTTGAGCAAAGCCAGTCGGATTCTCCGACTCCTCCGACTGCATGTGCACGACTTGAACCTATGTCCGTCGCATACGGCCTACGTGAAATGGGGCAAAGGCCAGCGGACTCCACTTCGCTTCTCCAAGACCGGTGACCCCAATATCGAAGAGGCCTACTCTCGCCATTTCCTGGCGCCGGGTCTTACGTCGAAGAGAAAGCGGCTTGCTGAGCAGCTGGCCATCGACGGCGTCGCGTCTCCTGCGGTGGAGCTGAAGAGCAAACTCGCCAACCTCCAGCAGCGCGACCTCATCGTCGGTGATCCGGAGGATCTGGTCCAGATTGATTGGACTGAAGAATTGAGTCCGTAACCAACCGGGCCGCCTCGGACCGCTCGTGAGAAAATTCCTCCTCATCTGCTACCACCGTGGCTACAGCGTCCAGAAGCTCTGCCTCGAGACTCCGCTGAGCCCGTTCGGCCCGATTCGAAAAAAAGTCGTAGAGGGAGGCAGGGAGTCGAAGCGTCACTGCGTGAACGGCCATGGGTCCTCCTTTGCATCCACCCGGCTTGATGATGGCAGGCGTCGGGAAGGCCTGCCTCCTACTCGACTTGCGGCAAACGGCTGCCAGTAGCCTGTTCCGCCGAGGAAGTCCTGTTTCGTGGAGTACGATGCTGTCTCGGTGAAGGAGGTACCCATGGTTTCGCTCAAGATCGACATGCCTGAAGAGGCGTTCTCGGCACTGCGGATCGACCCAGAGCAGTTCGCCCAGGAGCTGCGGTTCGCGGCGGCCGTCCAGTGGTACCACCAGGGGCTGATCAGCGGCAGCAAGGCCGGGCAGATCGCAGGCTTGACCCGTCTCGCGTTTCTCGACGAGCTCGCGCGGCGTAGGCTGGACACCGTCAAAATCGACCTCGACGAGCTCGCAGCCGAGCTGGTCGATGGCTGATCCCCTGGTCGTCGACGCATCGCCTTTGATCATCCTGGCGCGCGCCGGCAGGATCGACCTGCTGACCGTTTTAGGCACACCGATTCACGTCCCCGAGTCCGTGCGCCGCGAAGTGCAGGCGCACTTCGACGAAGCAGCTGCCGTCCTCAAATCGGTCGATTGGCTCCGCACGGTTTCCGACGCGGAAAGGTTACCCCTCGTTCGAAGCTGGGACTTGGGTGCCGGCGAATCGGCGGCCCTCGAGTGGGCACAAGCGCATCGCCCAGCGCATGCCATCATCGACGACTACGCAGCCCGCAAACTCGCGACCGTTCTGGCCGTCCGAGTTACCGGCACGCTCGGGCTGGCCCTCCTGGCGAAACAGAGGGGCGTGATCTCCTCGGCTCGATCGCTGGTCGAGGGAGATCCGAATCAGGAGGCCGGGGTTCCCAGCACAGTTGCGGCCAGGGCGCGAAGAGCTCTGGATCGAACCGTGGCAGGAGTGACTCCACGCTGATCACCAGCGAAGAGTGGGCGAAGGAGCTTGAATAGTAAACCGCCCAGAAGGGACCCGCTCTCCGCTGTTCTGCGCGGGCCCTCCACGAGAATCTGCAGCTCTACGCTGAGCTGGGCAGAAAGAGGGGCGCCGCCAGATCACGTCCGTCTGGGATCGATCGCCAGTGGAGCCCAGACAGCTCGCGTAGGGCTGACGAGCGGAGCGCTGCCAGGCCGTGTCGAAGTCCAAGCACTCAATCATCCGGCGCACCCTCGCCTCCGAAGACGTCGCTCAGCTCTTGGCGCTCCGCGACCGGGATCGGTTCGCGAAGGGCCAAGAGCAGCGAGTCCTGCTGCGGCAGGTCGAGGTGGGCGACGACGCAATACATCCACGATCGGCGCCGCGCTCCGCTCAGCCCGCTCGCCTGTGCTCGCTTCCAGACCGGGTCAAGCGTGCGCTCGAGGGCCGCGAGCGATCGTGACGCCATGCCGCTGGCGACCCCGATCTGCTTTCTCACGCCGTCGATCTGTGGGTTGACGAACGGTAGCATCTGGCAGCGGCAGGGACAGAGGGCGCAGCCTGCGAGATCGACCGGCGGATGGGTGGAAAGCACGGAACGCAAGCTCGTCTGGGCGGCGCGAAGGGCGGCTAGGCGACCGCCGGCATCGAGCACAATAGCGCCGAGCCAGGCTGCGGCGAGCTCACCGATGGCGGCGGCGGCGGTTTCGCGAGCGAAATGGTCCTGAGGGGTGAGGAGGCCTTTCCTGCGTGCGGCCAGATATTTCCCCAGCCAGGCATGGGCGCCTTGGGTCACCGCGCAGTACGCGGCCAGGTCACGGTCGGCGGCGCGGCCGAAATAGCCTTCGGCTCGAGCAGCCCACCGCGCACTCCAGTGTCCCCAGGCCTGCCAGGGATCCGAACCCTCGGTGAAGAGAAGGGCTTCCAGGAAGGCCACGAGATCCTGGTCGGGATCGATAGCGCCCTTCTCCCGGAGACGCAGGTAGAAATCGCACGGAGCTGGACAGCAGCGGCAACCGGCGTTGCGCTGCAACGTGCGCCGCACGAATGCGCCGTCCACGAGACCCAGGCCCGCCCTATCTCCCTCCGCATGGGGTGGCTTGGTGGCGGCCACTCGCACCAGAACGGCTTCGCCAATCTGTTCGTCGTGGATCACCGCCTGACCGGTCCGGAGGTTGTTGAGGGCGCGGGTCTGCTCTTCCGACAAGTTGATGCAACTGCCACAGAGCTGGCGGTCGTCGGGGGCCGTGATGCGGTGGAGGATCTTGAGACCGGTGTTCTTGACGATCTGGGGTGCCAGCTGCGTCGGGACCTGATCGGCGATTAGAAACCCTTCGCCGTAGGCACGCATCTCGGCCAGCATGTCGGTGAACATCGAGATGGCCTTCCCGCGCGCATCGCCAACTTCGGAAGTCCGAGGCCCCTGGGAGGTGGAAAGCAACCGGTGCGCCTCTTCGATGAGCGTCAGGTGTTGCAGCTGGTCGTAGCGATCGGGGGCGTAGCGCTGGCGAATCTCGGTGTGCTCGTAGAGCAGCGCCAGCAGCAGCGCCATCACGAACGCCTTCTCGTGCTCGTCGGAGAGATCTTGGAGTTCGATGACCGCCGGCCCGGCAAAGAGGTCTTCCACCGGCGTCGAACGGCGAGTGTCGAGGAGGGCGCCTTTGCTGCCGACGAGCAGACTGTTGAGGCGTGAGCGCAGGGCGGCTCCGAGGTTCAGCTGGATTTCCTGGGCGTAATGCTTGCGCGCCAGCACCTCGTCCACCTTGTCGTGGAGGTCGCGTAGGTCCGGCACGAGCGCGCTACGCAGGTCGATGTCCGCGTCGTCGGGAAGATGGGAGTTGTAAACGTCCGTTAGGCTCCAACCGCGCTCGACGTAAACATCGATCAGAGCCTCCTCAAGGACGTAGGGCATGCCGGCATGCATCGGGAAGGAGGCGTTGAAGACCGCCTTGAGCATGTCGACGTGGCGGCCAATCGAGATCCCCGCCACCGGCAAGAGGGGATTGAGGCGCAGTGGCAGCCCGCTGGTGCTTCCCGCCGCGTAGACCCGCAGGCGGCCGCGCAACTCCGGCAGGGTAGCCAGAGTCCGATACTCCCGCTTGACCGGTTCGATCACGAGGAACGGCGTGTTGCCGGCTCGGTGAGCCGCGAGGAGCAGGCGCATGCATGTGTTGCTTTTCCCTGACCCCGAAACCCCGGCGATGAGGACGTGACGATTCAGCTGCGCCGCCGTCAGGCGAACTGGGGCCAGGAGATGGCCGCCGCCATCCTCAAGCGAGGCGAACTCGATCGTGCCTTCCTCCGCGGGGAGCGTGAGCGCGAACGTGGCGCGCGCGCGCATCGGAATGCCGGCGATCTCCTCCTGCGGAGGCGCGGTGAGCACCGCAAGCTCGTCGGAGGTCAAGCAGGTCGCGAGAGCATCGAACGCTTCGCCGAGCGGATGGCCGCGATCAGCACGCCGGGGCCGGAGGCGCATCAGACGGCCGTGGAGGATGCTCTCACGCAGGATCTCGTCGGGCGGCTGGACCATCCGCACCGGATCGGTCTCGCCGTCGTCGCCGGCGATGAGGGCACGCAGCGCGCCGCCGACTTTGCGCAGGCAGGCCTCGGTTTCCGCGGCGATGTAGATGGCGGTCTTCCACCAGCCGCCGGCGCGCGCCCGTTGCAGCCGATCGATCTGGCGGTCAAGGATGCGTTCGCAGGCCTGTGCGTTCGCATCAAGGAGCTCGACGCCTCCCGACTGGGACCAGCTTTCTCCCGTCGTCGCCGAGCGCGTCTGCTGCGCCCCGGCGCCCGAGCCGATCATCGCTGCTCCCAGAACGGCGCCGCGGATCATCCGTCCGGCAGGAAACTGGGAACAGAAGCTGGCTAGCATGTACAGCGTAGTGGGGAGTCCGGTTTTCCAGGCTGTGGACTCGTCGGTGGAGTTGCTGGTCTCGCTACGGCTCTCGCCTCTGCTGCGCTGGATGGTCAGACGGACGTAGGCGTGGATCTCGCTCTTGAGGCGCCGGCAGTGATCGATGGCCGCATTAATGTCCGATTCCGGCAGCGGCTCGGCGACGACCATCAGGGCATAGCGCCCGGGGCCGACGGCGGCGACGACGCGGTCGATGCTCTGGCTCGTCGCGACGTTGGCCCGCCGCGATGGGACGCCGGTCATCACCGCGAGCCAGGGGGTCGCGGCGAGGAGAGTCGATAGCTCTCCCATCTCTTCGTCCTCGAGGCTCCGGATCGGTCCCAGCTCGATGCCGGGGAAGGTGGCCTTGAGCGCACTCTCCTGCGCGGAGAGGTGATCCGCCGTTGAATACGCGCCAACGCCTACCACGCGCCGCGCCCCGAAGTAGAGGCGGTTCGCTCCGTCGCGGGCATGGAGAAGGGTCACCAGCGCCTGCCCGGGATCGTGGCAGGCCGCGAGGACGCTGGGCATGGCCACCGGCCAGCCGTGCGGCGAATTCGCCGGCCGCCCGAGGGACAGGACCTCGCGCAAGAGAGGCTTTCCCCTGTCGCGATCGCGGATCGTCACCTCCCAGTCGTCGGCGTCGAAACTCGCGAGATAGCGCCGCTCCAGGATGGCGATCAAGGCCTGAGGCAGCCCTTCGGTGAACTCGACCTGGGTCAGCTCGAGCGGCGGGCGAAGAGGGATGGGATGCGTTTCCATGTCCAGTTGGGGGAGTGCGGTTCAGTCCTCAAACGCGAGATTTTCGCGCCGTTCGATCCAGGGGGGGCGCAGAGGCTTGTCGCTCTCGTCCGCGACCGGCTCCTCTGCGATCGCCACGGGCTCGCCCGCCGCCAAGTGCTTGGTGGGGGCCGAGAGGCTCGTCGCTCTCGGCGTGGCCGGCATCTCGCTCCGAGCCCGGACTTGGTGCCAGGCGGCCGCTCCCGAAGCCAGGTCTTCGCTAGGATCGCAGCTGGTCCAGACATCGCCGAGATTCCGCGCCGCGTCGGCGATGAACGGCCAGATGGATCCGATGCCGCCGACGAGGAGCGCGTCGGCTCGCGATACGGAGAGGCTGCGGAGCTCGTCGTCGACCGCCATTCGGAGGCGCAGAGTGGCGGCGACCACCTCCGGCCAACCCTGGCAATCTTCGAAGCTGATCCGGACCGGCGCGAACAGACGCCGAGGGAGGCCCCCGTCCCACTCGATCGTCCCCCGCTCGCGCGCGAAGCGCGAGACGAGACGCCGGATCGACAGCCGAACGGCGGGATTCCAGACATAGTCCGGGCCCAGCGGCTCGATGGCGCTCTCCTGCAGCCTGTCGATCAGCCGTTGTCCCCAGATCGCGTATCCGGCGGCCTCGATCCGGGCTCCGGCCGAGCGGGCGAGGATCACCGGCGGCCCCGGCGACGCGAGATCGATCACGCTGGCTTCGAGGGTCGTCGTAAGGTCGCCGCAGCTGATCGCGACGACGGTCTGCGGCCGGGTCGGCCGCTCGCCTGGGGCGATCAGCCAGCGGCAGCGCAGAGCCTCCACCGGTGTGATCACGTCGAGATCGTGCAGCCCGGCCCTGCGGGCGGCGGAGGCGACGGCCCCGGCATCGAGACCATCGCCGATGCTTAGAACGACCCGGTAGCCGTTCTCTTGCACGGGTGCCAGCCGGCCCAGATAAGCAGTGAGATGCGCGGTGAGACCACCCCAGAAGTGGCCCTGCGCCGCAGCATCGGCCGAGCCCTGCGCATACAGCGGCCGCGGGTTGACTCCTGCGACAGCCGCCGCTCCCCAAAGGCCCGGCTCCGCGACGAGGTTCGGGATCAGAAGCTGGCGCCCATCGCCGATCCGGCGGGTGACGGCCTCTGCCGCCTCTTCCCGGAGCGAGATCGCCGTGTACGTCGACTGGTGATCGATGCCGAAGGCGTTCATGTCGGAATAGCTCGCGGCTCCGATGCGGTGCGCAGCGCGGCAAGGGTATCGCTGATCTCGAGTAGGCGCTGCGTCCGCGGATCGACGGCCGGCTCGGGAACGGCCTCCCGGGCCGCCTCGACGAGGAGGTTCAGCGCTACCTCCTCGCGGGAGCCGAAGGTGCCGATCATCCATTCGGCGGCCGCGGTGATTCCCTTGCAGGTCGCTTGTAGCTGGTCGTTCTCGACCTGGCGCTTCTGGTTGGTGTCCAGGCCTGCGAGAACCAGCATCACCAAACCGATGGGAAAAATGACACAGCCCACCCCAACGAGAATGAGCATCAGCCCAATGAAAGTGATCGTTTTCGCCGTGGCCATTTTCTCGGTCTGGGCGAGTGGTGGTACCGGCGCCAGGAGATCGGCAATCGCGAACTGGGCGTTTACGGCCTGCATGACGGAGGCGGAGGGTAGGAGGACGCCCGCGCTTCGGGCCGCGGCCCGGAGGTCCTTGTCCAGCGAGGCCAGGAGCTGAGCGGCCAGGGTCCGCAGGTCGTTCGTCAGATCCCTTCCGTAGGCGCCGTCGGGCTTGAGGATCCCGGGCTTGGCGGTGCTCGTCATGGTGCCGGAGATCCGCCGCACCTCCACCGTGAAAAGGCTGACGAAGCCCCGGAGCAGGCTCTGCAAGGCGGCGCGGTAATCGCTGATCCGACTTTCGGCAGCCGCCCGCGCTCGCTCGCTCTCGGCTTTCGCCGTGGCGAGATGCACGCGCTCGGCGCCAGCCCGCTCCTCGACGAGGTCGAAGGATTCTCGGATGGCCAGGCTCAGGCGCTCGTGGCGGGCCTTGTGCACCAGCTCGCGGAGATCGTTGGAGCCGCCGCCGAGAAGCTCACGGAGGGCGGTACCACCATACTGGGCGAAATTCAGCTGCATACCCACCGCGCTGGCGATGAAGATCGGCGCTTCTTGGCTCGTCTGGCCACCAACCTCGCGGGCGAAGCCGTGAATCTTGTTGAGCAGCTGCGTCGAGCTCTGGCTGAGGAAGCGATTCCACTCGGCTTCCGGGTTCTGCTGCAGGAAAACATGGACGATAAAGACCAGGGCGCTCGCGCCGTGCGCGGCCGCGTGCCTGGCAAGGAAGGCCTGTTCTACCTCCGAGAGAAGCTGTTGCGAGTTCAGTACCCAGACGAGAAGGTCCGCCTCTTCGGCCACTTCGCGCAGGCGATCGTCCATCTCCGGGACATCGTTGAGACCGGGCGGGTCGATCCAGATGACGTTGGGCTCCAGGGGGGCGTTCTCCAGCATCAGTTGGATTCGCCGGATCGTAGCGAGGTTCTTCCGCGCTTCGCCGCGCTCGTCGAGCAGAGTGGAGACCGAGGCGATCCCCGCGGTCGTACAGGGAATTTCGACGATGCCGTCCACACTCTCCGCCGAGCAGCGATCCGCTTCGCCGGACCGGATGTGGCAGGCGACACCGGTCTCGGGACGGTCCTTGATCGGCAGGATCGCACGGTCCAGGAGAGCATTGATCAGCGACGACTTTCCGGCTTTGAAGTGACCTCCGAAGGCGATCGTCACCGTCGGCCTCTCGACGGCGACGACCGCGCGGCGCAGCGCACGCAGCGGCGGCGACTCTTCCGCGCTGCAACTGTCGAGAAGGCGGCGCGAGGCGGCGGCGATATCCAAGGTAGCCTGTTCGGCGACAGGCGGCGACGAGACGGTCGAGGAGTCTTTTCTTTCCACGCTGATCACCCTTTCGATGAGAACCGTCTCAAGCGAGAACCTGCTTCGCCTCGGCGAGAATCCCTTCCAATCGCTTCTTGGATTCGGCCGTCTGCTGGGCCAAGCCAGCGAGCTCCGCCAGCCGCTGCTCTTTCTCCGCCGCACTACGCTGGCTGTTCTCAATGATCGCCTTGAGGTTACGCTGCTCCTCGGCGATGATCGTGGCGATACTCGTCATGAGGGCCTGCTCCATGTTGCCGAGCTGCTCGGTCAGAGAGGCTTCGAGAGCAGGGGCCGCGCTCTGGGACAGCGCCGACAGCGGCGGCCGAGGCGGATTCGCGCTGAGATTGCCGTTGAGGATTTCCTGCAGCGCCTTTTTCTTGACGGCCCCTTCCAAGTACTGCTTTCCCGTAAAGATCTGTGCCGTCAGCGCGGTCAAGATCGCCAGCGGCAGCGCGACGGTTAAGGACAAACCCAGCAGCGTGCTGGCGAGCCCGGCGGCGACGTAGCTGCCGATGGTGGTAACGGCTCCGCGCCAGCCGAGCGCACCACCGCCGACGGCGAGACCGACATCGTGGAAGAACAGCCCGGCGGCGACCCAGCCGGCACGCTCGTACCAACTCATGGGATCCTGGCTCGCCTCGCCGAGCTCGGGGCCGAGAATCTTGAGATAGAAGTTGCGGTAGGCTTTCTCGGTCTGCTTGATCTCGTGCTGCACGTCCTCCAGCAGCTCTTCGATGATTGGGTCGAGGGCCTTCTTGGCTCCGCCATTGTTCGCAGAAGACCACTGGGCGAGGCGCTCGGAGATCGTCCGTTGGCAGAAATCGGCCGCTTCCTGCATCATTTTCTTCTGTTGGATCAGGGACTTCCAGCCTGCCGAGGGAAGCGGGTAGGCGTCGAGCAGCGCGGGTAGCTCTCGCTCGAGATGGATGATCTCCCGTTCAAGGCTGGCGGTGACCTCCCGCAGCGCCCGCGCCCGATACTTCTCGAAGATCGTCGGGATTTTCTTCCTCGGCTCGTCGATCCGCTCGAGCTGCTGTTGGACCTCCGCGTACCCCTTCTCAAGGATCGCCCGTTCGGCGTGGAGAGCTGCCGACCGTCGGCGGATCTGATCCTCGACCGGCTGGGTGAGACGGATGGCGCCCTTGACGAACTTCTCGATGTGCTGCCGGTGGCGCTCGGTGGTCAAGTAGCGGCCGAGGTTCCCTTCAAGGAGATCGAGTCCCGAGGCCTTGACCATGGCGGCATCGCCCGTGAGCTTCCCCTTCTCGGCCATCTTGGCGTCGACGAAATAGATGTCCTGGGATGCGAAGTCCTGGCCCATGTAGCGGGGCCCCCCACGCATGAGCTTCACAAGACGATTCCAGGTGAATTGCATGAACTCTTCGTCGATCATCTTGCCGTGCATCAGGTTGACGACCACAAAATTGTGGGTCCCGTCGATGGCGAGCACATTATCGACGAACTCCCGTTCGCTACCTCCCGCCAGCACGTCGCTGCGGAATACGACGATGGCCGCGTCGCACGTCCTGGCAGCGTCCTGGGTGATGATAGTGCGTTGCGGCATGTCGTCCGTCCCGGGCGAGTCGATGATCGTGACGCCCTGGCGGCAGATCTCGGCCGGGAACCCCATCTGGAACTCGCGGATGTTGGCGAAGAACTTCTCGGTCTCCTCCTGGTCGGGTTTGACCCGGGCCTCGCGGAGGTAGCGTTCCATCGTCCACTCTTCGCATTTGCCGTCAAGGGTCCACTTGCGAACGAAGGCCTTCTCTGCGTAGGAGACCGAAGTGAGGACCGCCGTCGCCGGGAGGTCGCGGACGGGCATCGGACCCTGATCGTCGAGCATACCAGGGACCGAAACCGCGGGCTTGCCGAGAAGGGCGTTGAGGAGAGTCGATTTGCCGTTTTTGAAGCGCCCGGCAACCATGATGCGGAACGAGTCCTCCATGAGTTGGCGGGACTGGGTCCGCAGGTCCTTGTCGCTCTCCTTCATTTCGAGCTGTCGGGCCACGGTGGCGACGCTCTCGATGGAGGTCGTCGCCGTCTTCTTGATTGCGTTGCTCGCGCTGAGGTCGATGGGCATGGCCTACCTCGGTCTCTCCCGTTTCGAGACGAAATGGTTTCAGTGAACGTTTTCGAGCCGTTGCCGCAACTGGCGAAGGGTCGCGAGATGCGGCAACGGCAAATCGGTGCGATGGGTGTCGACGGCGGTCTGTCCGGCCGCGATGGACAGGATCTTCTCGATCTCCTGCAACTCTGACTTGAGACGCCGCCGGAGCTCTTGGACGGCATCGGAGATCACCACCTCGACCTGGGCGAGCTGCTGCTCGGTGACGGCGACGATCGTGTTGCGGCCGTACTCGCGATAGCGCCGTATCCCTTCGGAGCGGTAGATCGCCCAGCCGCTCGTCCCCAGCAAGAGAGCGCCAAGGACCGCCGGCAGCGGGCCCGCTAAGGCGTAGAGGGCGTAGATCAGCCCTCCGCCGCCGAGGATGGCCAGCTTGCCATCGGTGGCGGCGGGCTCGCCCGCGGGTTGGCTCGCGAACGGGAGGCTCTGCGGCCAGCCGCTCGTGAGATGGGCGCCGTGGAGCGCATCTTGAAAGGCAGCCGGGTAGAGGGCCGGGAGATGGGCTCGCCTGGCCGCGAGATTGATCTGCTCCCAGTCGACCGAGGATGCCGCGGCGCTCGCCTCGTCGGCGATCTCGTTCAATCGCTGCCGGAGCTCGGGCTCCGTGCCTTGCGACCAGCTCTCGACGGCGCTCGACAGGAAGCGCTGGAAGTTACGCCTCAGGTCGGATCGGTCGCTGTGGCTGCCGCCTCCCCGCAGGGCCGCGTCGAGGCCGTTGAGCAGGTCCTGGCGTAGGCGGAGCACCGAGGTCTCTATGCCTTGCTGGATCTCGAGGGTCGCGCTTTCGATCTTGCGGCGCATCCGCAGCCGAAGCGTCGTGATCTCTTCCTGAACAGCTTCAATCGCGCTCGGCGGAGCCGCCGCGGCAGGCTCGCTGGAACGGCCGAGCTTCTCCTCCAGTTCGTCGATCACCCGGTGGAGGGCTAGTGCCGCCATCTCCGTGACTGCCTGCGGCGGAACGGACACCAGATCGGTCAGTCCTCTTCCGTGCTCCTGGGACGGTGGGCCGCTCGTGACCGCGTCGCCGCGAGAGAAGAAGATATTGTGCTCGGCGAGGTCCTGTTGGCCCCAGCGCATCTTGGGCTCGGGAACCAGCAGGCGCCAGGCGGCTCGCTCCGCGCGCTCTCGATCCTCGTCGTCGGCGAGCTTTTCCGTTCCGAGGAACAGGAATCCATAGGTTCCCACCGGGCGGGTGAGAAAGAGCTGCTCGATCGTCTCGAGGTCCGCGGCCTCGATCAGCTCTCCGCATTCGAAAGCCCCGATCAGGAGGCTCGCCTTGCAGGCTGCGAGCGGCATTTCTCTCAGCGGGTTGAACGTCGCGATCGTCGCGGGGCGACCGATCCGTTCGCGAGTTGCCTCGGCGGTCTCCCGGCGCGCTGCCGCGACGACGATCTCGTCGAACGAGTCCGTGGCGATCAGGGTGCAGATCGCGACGGCGGTTCCATTTGCGTCCTGCTGGCGGGCGAGCGGCAGGAGCTCGTCGGCAATCTCTCTCAGTTGAGCGTTCATCGGGGAACTCCCTCGCCAAAGTCGAGCCAGGCGAAAAAATCGGCCGCGAGGGCCTTGTATTGCGGCAGCATCGGCACCGGGAGATGGACGGCGAGCAGGTCCGATAGCGCGCGGAGGGTTGCGCGATCTCCTGCGCGACCCGCGAAGAAGCCCGGGACGACCTGGTCGAGGAGCTGCTCGATGTTCTCGAGGGCTTGCCTCAGCTCGGCGACCGACAGAAGGACGGGGGGCAGCTGGCAGGCGGCCCACTCCGGCTCGGCAAACGGCTGCACCTCTACGAGCGAGTAGATCAAAAGACGACCCGTCTGTGCCGACAGCACCCACCAGCGGTCCGGTGGGCTCTGGCGCACCGGCTCGCCGACGCGGCGAGTCGTCGGGCTGGCAAAATAGGCATAGCCGGGAGCCCCGAAACGCCGGGTCGGCATGGCGAGCGAGACCGCATGCTCGACGGGGATTTCCACCTGGCGCAGCGGATGAGCCCGCATCCGCTCTCGGATCTCGGAGTAGGGCAGGATAGGGAGATTGGACATGATGGCGAGACTCCTAGAGAGTGACGATGTCGGTGACGACACAATTGCCCCCGGCTTGGATCCAGGCGGTCTTCAGCGTGGCAGCATCGATGAACCGACCGGAGTCTTCGGGGAAGCCACGCCCGCTATCGTTCACGAACGCGCCGAGGACGGTACCCGTCTCGGGATCGCGGGCAACGCCGGTGACCGTGATGGCGTGATTGGCATCTCCGAAGGCATAGCAGTCAGGGTCGTTCCAAAGTACACCGGCGTTGACTTCGATGATGACACCGCGACCGGACTCGACGGTAAGGGCCAAGTCGTCCAGGGAGCGGCCGCTGGCTTCCGAGGCAGGCACACCAAAGTCGGTCAGGATTTGCGCCTGATCCCGCATCGTCGTGCCGCCCATCTCTGAGGCTTCATCGCCGCCAGTGAAGCAGAGACCGTGCTCGATGGCGTGTTGCACTACCTCTGCTTCGGAGGTTTGGACTCCGAACTGCTTGAGGACGTCTTCACAGGAGACGAGACCGCAAGTGCCTGTGAAGCCGAACGGGTTGTCGCCCTGGAGGTGATTTAGCTCGCCGTAGCGCTCGGGCTCGCCGACGACTAAGGCTTCATCCCCGGTTGGGAGCGTCTCGAGGCGAATCGGAATCTCAACCGACCGGAAGGCGTCGTCGGCGAACTCGCCCCCCTGAATCGGAAGCTCCTCCAAATTCCTGCCATCTTCCCAAATATTCATGCTGCTAGGCTCCTGCCGTTCTCGGCTACTGGGCTTTGAACTGCTATGAGCGCCACGCGCTCGATCCCGGCTACTGGGTCTTTAAGCTCGATTGGTGACGGTAGGTGTGAATGCCTTGGAAGGCGTTGACGAAAGTATCCTGCGTCAGATCCCCCGCCTCCTGGGGAGGGCAGCGTCGCACGAGAAAGAATCTCTCGACCGACGAACCGTACGCCTGAAATAACTGCCTGAACGAATCCTCAACATCAAAACCCGCCTGGAGATTGGCGACAAGCCGATTTGCGGCATCGGGATTGGGTGGCTCATTCGGCGCCATCGGGGAGCTAGCTCCGAGTTTGATTCATCCTACTACAACTGAGAGACGGACCCTCAGCTATCTAACCCACATCCGGCGACCGATTGGAAGCGGGACTCGAACCCGTGTTACCGTCCTGAAAAGGCGATATCCTTACCTCCAGACGAAGGAGCCGGGCAGATCGCGCGGCGAAGACCTCGCCCGCGTCGGCGGGTCCTAATACAGGGCGGCGGGTGAGCGTCCTCGTCGCCGACCCTGGGGGCACTGTGGCCGGTCGTGAAACTCCCCGATCCCGCCAGCCCGGTCTCGGACGGGACCCGATGAGGACGCCGCGCGGACGGTGATCCTGTTTCTCTCGACACGCCGGCAGCTCCACGGCCCGCACCGCGGGTGGGCCGGACGGCACTCCCCGTTCCGCGGGGCGCGACAGCGCTGCGCTGAGCCGGAACACCGAGGGGCTGCGCCGCGACACCTCTTCGCCGGGTCGGCGCACCGCTGATCCGTGCCAGCTCACCAGTGCGCCGGGCCAGAGCACCGGTAGTACGAGCCAGAACACCAGTGCGCCAGGCCAGAGCACCGGTGGTACGGGCCAGCTCACCAGTGCGCCGGGCCAGGGCACCAGTGGCACGCGCCAGCACACCAGTGCGCTGGGCCAGAGCACCGGTAGTACGAGCCAGCACACCAGTGCGCCGGGCCAGAGCACCGGTGGCACGAGCCAGCTCACCAGTGCGCCGAGCCAGGGCACCGGTGGTACGAGCCGGCACACCACTGCACCGGGCCAGAGCACCGGTGGTACGAGCCAGCTCACCAGTGCGCCGGGCCAGAGCACCGGTGGTACGGGCCGGCACACCAGTGAACTGAGCCAGGGCACCAGTGGTACCAACCAGCACACCGGTGTGCGGGGCCAGAGCACCGGTGGCGCGGACCAGCCTACCGGCGGTCCGGGTCAGTACACCGGTGGGCGGAGCAGTAAGACCGGTGAGGGCGACCTCGCGACCGGTAGGCGCGTCGGCGTCAGCGGTGGGCGGGCTCGGCCGACCCCTACTCGACGTTCTGCACCTGCTCGCGGAGCTGCTCGCACAGCACTTTGGCGTCGAGCGCGAGGCGAACGACCTCCGGGTGGCGGCATTTGGCGCCTAGGGTGTTCAGCTCGCGGAAGATCTCTTGGGTGAGGAAGTCGAGGCGCTTGCCGATCGCGGCGTCGCCTAGGGCCAGCTCGCGGAAATGTTCTAGGTGGGCGCCCAGGCGGTCGATCTCTTCGGCCACGTCGCTCCGGTCGGCGAGGATCGCCGCTTCTTGGGCGAGGCGGGCGGGGTCGAGCCCGGCGCCCGCACCGGTCATGAGCTCGGTGAGGCGGCGGTCGAGCGCCGTCTTCGCTTCGGCGAGGACCGGGGCGCGGAGCGCGTCGATCTTCGCGACTTTTTCGGCCAGCTCATCGAGCCTGCCGAGAAGAACGGCGCTGAGCTTTCCCCCTTCTAAGGTACGCGCCGCGACCAGTTGGGCGAGCGCCGTTTGGGTCACGCTGCGCAGCAGGTCGCGGTCGTCGTCGCTCCAATCGCGCGCGGCGACTTCGACTTTGAACGCCTCGGGCAGGCGTAGGAGATCGCCGGCCGACAGCTCGCCGGTCACCCAGCCGCGGGCCGCCAGATCACGCACCGCCGCTTGCGCGGCCTCGACCACAGCGGCGTTGATCCGGACCTCGGCCGGCACCTGCCCGAGCGCCCGGACATCGAGCCGCAGCTCGACCCGGCCGCGTTGCAGCTCGGCCGCGAGCAGCTCGCGCAGGTCGGTCTCGCTCGCGCGATACGCCTCGTCGAGCCGGACCTGGAGGTCGAGCATTTTGTGGTTGACGCCACGGAGCGTCGCGGTGATCGCGTAGCGCGCGTTCTCCGCCGTCGCCTGGCCTGATCCGGTCATGCTGCGCATGGCATTCTCCCAAAAGAGGGCAGACACGTAGGTCTGCCCCTACCAATCCCCACCCATTGTAGGGGCGGACCTACGTGTCCGCCCTCGACCGAACCCACCGTTCGGCCTCGGCTTCGCAGGCGTCGAGCCGGCGTTCCAGCTCCTCGCCGTACGGTTCGAGTGGCGCACCGCGCTCGACTTTGAGCGGTTCGCCGTAAACGAAGACGACGCGCGAAAACGGCCAGGGCACCACGAACTGATCCCAAGAGCGCAACAGCTTCGCACGACTTGCGGCGAGCCCCACCGGTACGATCGGCAATCCGGTCGCCGCGGCGGCGAGCAGCGCTCCGGGTTGCACCCTTCCGCGGGGACCTTTCGGCCCGTCGGGAGTAAACGCGATATCGAACCCGAGCTTTGCCTTCCGCAGCAGCTCGCGCAGGCCGGCCGCTCCCCCGCGGGTGGTCGAGCCGCGGCTCGAATCGATGCCGAGCCGCGAGACGGTGCGCGCGATCAGCTCGCCGTCGCGGCTGCTCGAAATCAGGACCGAGATCTTCTCCCCGCGATACCCGTACGGCATCAGCAGCAGGTGGCGGTGCCAGAACGCGAGCAGGAAATGCTCGCCCGCCGCTTCGCGCCTGCGGATCTCGCCGTCGTTTCGAAATTCCAGGCGGCAGGTGGCGCGGAGCGCACGGATGAACAACGCCGCGAGCCACGAGATCGGCCCGGTGCTTCGGTCGGGATGGGAGGGTTCCGATTCGTCGCTCACGCCTGGAACTGGAGATCGTAGAGGCGCTTGTACGAGCCGCCGTGCGCCAGCAGCTCGGCGTGCGACCCCTCCTCGACGATCCGCCCTCCTTCGAGCACGATGATCCGATCCGCCTTGGTCACGGTCGAGAGGCGGTGCGCGATCACCAGCGTCGTCCGGCCCTCCATCAGATTGTAGAGCGCCTTTTGCACCCACACCTCGGACTCGGTGTCGAGGTGCGAGGTCGCCTCGTCGAGAATCAGGATCGGCGCGTCCTTGAGCAGCGCGCGGGCGATCGCCAGCCTTTGCCGTTGGCCGCCGGAGAGGCGCATGCCGCCTTCACCGATCACCGTGTCGTACCCCCGGGGCATCTCCAGGATGAACTCGTCGGCGTAGGCCGCGGTCGCGGCGGCGCGCACCCGCTCGATCGGCAGGTCGGAGCGCCCATAGGCGATGTTGTTGCGCACCGTGTCGTTGAACAGCAGGGTGTCTTGGGTGACGATGCCGATCAGGGCGCGCAACGAGCTGAGCTTCAGATCGCGCAGATCGATGCCGTCGAGCGTCACCTTTCCGGCGACCGGATCGAAGAAGCGGGGCAAGAGGTTCACCAGCGTCGACTTCCCTGCGCCCGACGGCCCGACCAGGGCGACCAGCTCGCCGCGCCGAATCTCCAGATCGAGATGGACCAGCACCGGTCGATCCTGGTAGGCGAACTCGACCCCCTCGAAACGAATCCGGTCGGTGACGCTTCGAATCGTCCGCGCATCTGGCTTTTCCTGCACCTCGTCGGGGATCGCGAGCAGGCTCACGGCGCGCTGGCCGGCGGCGAGCGCCTCTTGGAGGACCAGGTTCACCTTGTTCAATTTGCGGATCGGGTCGTACATCATGAGCGCGGTGGTCAAGAACTTGATCAGCTCCGGTGCCGTGAGTTCCCCGGCGCGGATCGCCCGCCCGGCGTAGATCAAGAGCGCCGCCGCGCCGACCACCGCGAGCGACTCGACCACCGGCCCCGAGACGCTGGCGAGCAGTTGGGCGCGCAGGTTGGTGCGCAGGTGGCGGCGGGTCGCCACCTCGAAGCGGCCGAGCTCGAAGCGCTCCATGCCGAACGCTTTGACTACGCGGTGGCCCCGGATCCCTTCGTTCATCAGGCTCGCGAGATCGGCCATCCGCTCCTGGCTGCGGTGGCTGGTCTTGCGCATTCCGCTCCCGAACCGGACGATCGGATAGAGCATGATGGGCGCCACGACCAGGCAGATCAGCGCCAGCTGGAAGTGGGTCGAAAGAAGGAGGCCGAGCAGCACGACCAGCGTCAACGACTGCTGGAACAGGTCGAGCAGGCGATTCGACACCGCGCTCTGCATCATCGCGACGTCGTTGATCACCCGCGCCACCAGCTCCCCCGACGGGTGCTCGGCATGAAAGCGGCTCGACTGCGAGAGGATGCGGCGGTACAGATCGTTGCGAATGTCGGTGGTGACGCCCAAGCCGATGTGCTGAAACGAGTAGCCGGAGACGAAGTCCGAAGAGCTGCGGAGCAGAAAGACGATCACGAACAGAAGCGGCACGAACCAGATGACCTCGCGCTCGCCGATCCCCCACTGCCGCTTGAGCGACTCGTAGCTCTTCTGAATCTTGTGCTCCAGGTCGAGCTTCCGCTGCCAGCGCTTCAGCCAATCCGGCGTCGTGCTCGACTCGGCCGCGGCGGCGGGTTTGGCGATCGGCACGCCGAGCACATTCGGCGCGCTGTCCTTGGCCAGCAGCACCTCGCTGAACACCGGTTCGATCAACGAGACGATCCCGCCGGTCGCCGCGGCGAAGGTCAAGACCCCAAGGCCCGCGAGCACCGCCCACCCGGTATAGCGGCGAACGTAGCGCCAGAAGAAGGTGATCGGGCTCAAAGGGCCGCCCGCTGCCGCAGCAACCCGGCCACTTCGAGCGCCGCCCGACCGCTCGCTCCGCCCGCGCCGAGGCGGCCGCGCAGCTCGGCCAGATGGCCGCGCATGGTGGCGATCGCTGCGGAATCGCGCAACAGCCGCTCGGCCTCAGCCGCCAACGGCTGCGGCTCGGCCTCTTGTTGCAGCTTTTCCGGCACGGCGCCCCGTTCGAGCACCAAGTTGACCAGCGAGACGTGTGGCAGCCGCACCAGCAGGCGGGCCAGCCGGTAGGTCCACACCGAAAGTCGGTAGCAGACGATCATCGGCGTGCCGAGCAGGCCGACCTCGAGGGTCGCAGTGCCGGAGGCGCAGAGCGCGAGGTGCGAGTCGGCGATCGCCGCGAAACGGTCGGCGGCGACAATCTCGACCGGCGGCGTGCCGTTGCCCCCAAGCCCGGCCGCCGCCAGATGGCGTTCGATCGAGTCCCGCGAGATCGTAGGCGCCTGGATGATCCGCCCAACCACCGGCACCGTCTTCGCGAGCCGCGCGAGCGCCCCCAATTGGAGCGGCAGCAGCGCCTCCACCTCCGACCGGCGCGAGCCCGGCAGCAGAGCGATCCGGAACGGCTCGACCGCGGTACCGCCCGTGGCGGGTGCACGATCCCAAATCTGAGGCAGCTGCGGGACTTCGTCGACCAGCGGGTGGCCGACATGGACCGCATCCACTCCGTGGCTGCGGTAGAACTCGACCTCGAACGGAAACAGGACGAGCATCTTGGTGACGTCGCGGGCGATTTGGTGCACCCGTCGCTTGCGCCACGCCCAGACCTGCGGGCTGATGTAATAGATCACCGGCACGCCACGACGGGCCAACTCCTTGGCGAGGCGCAGATTGAAGTCGGGAAAATCGACCAGCAGGGCGGCTGCGGGCTTCTTGCGCTCGACTTCGGCGAGCAGTGCGGCGAAGATTGCCCTCGCCCGCGGGAGGACTTTAAGCACCTCGACCAGGCCGACCACCGAGATTTCCGAGGAATCGGCGACCGTTGCGACACCGGTCGCGCGCATCTCGTCGCCCCCGAGCCCGAAGACCGAGAGATCCGGCTCGAGCCGCCCGAGCTCGGCGAGGAGCCGCGCGGCATGCAGATCGCCCGAAGCCTCCCCGGCGACCGCGAGGAGCTGCTGCGTCATGGAATCGGCGCCGGCGGACCCTGGGGGAAGGGGTACATCAGCCAAGCGAGCGCGAGCCCACCGAGGACCATGCCGAGAAAGATCTGGAAGAACAGCCGGATCTGATCGGCGCGTCCGCGCCGCCAGAGCAGGCTGAAAAACACGCTCACGATCAGAGCGAACGTCACCATCAGGAGGAAGTGGCTGATCATTCGGGCGGCCCGTCAGTCCTTCTTGCCCGACGCGATATCCCACGCGTCGAACACCAACAACAGATTCATCAAGCCTGCGGCGAGCAGGAAGGCGGTGCCGTACTCGAAGCCGGGTCCGCGGAGATCCCCCTCGTAGTGGGTGACGTAGCGGAGCACACCGTACACGGCTCCCACCCCGCCTTGGCCGATCGCGCCGAGCGATGCGAGCGGCTCGCCCGGGATTGGCCGATAGAGATTGCCTTTGAGGATGAGGCCGAGGACCACCGAGACGGCGACCAGGACGAAGAATGCCGCCCCGCGCCCCCACCGCTTCAAATAGAGATGGCCGCCACCGGGGATCAACCAGGCGATCACCGCAGCGGCCGACGCCGTTGCGAACCCGAGATTTGGCGCCGAGGGCGCCGGGGCGACCGGCGTTTCGTTTTCCGTCACGCTCACTCCTTTTCGCCGCGCAAAAGTTCGCACGAGCGCGCTCAAGCGCCGGCTCGAAACAGCTCCGAGGCGGTTTACGCCTCGTCGTTGAGCAGCTCGCGCAGCTCTTTTCCCGGCTTGAAATACGGGATCCGCTTCGGCGGCACGTCGACCTTATCGCCGGTCTTCGGATTCCGCCCGGTGCGCGCACCGCGGTGGCGGATGCGGAAGCTGCCGAAGCCTCGCAGCTCGATCTTCTCGCCCGACTTGAGCGAGAGCACGATGCTGTCGAACACCTCGTTGACGATGATCTCCGCCTGCTTCTTCGTCAGCTGTGTCGTGCGGGCGACCTCTTCGACCAGCTCGGCCTTGGTCATTCCGTCTCGTGCGAACACCGTCGCCCCCCGTTGCCAGAGATGATTGCCAGAGTTGATTCCCAGAGATGAAAGCGGCGGCCTTGAAGTTCAAGGCCGCCGTCCAAGCCTACCGCAATTTTAAACGCCTTGAGCTTCCTCGGTAGCCTCCGTGGCCTCCGTGTTCTCCGCGGTATCCTCAGCCGGCGACGAATCCGCCCCGCCGCCATCCACGCCTTCTTCGGCGTCGGCCGCATCCGCCCCGGCGCCACGCTTCCCTTCGGGCTCCTCGCTCGGCTTGACGACACCGGCTCGGATCGCCGCTTCGCGCGTGGACTTACCGGCATCCGCCGCGCGCCGGGTCGCATCGTCTTTGAGCGAATCGAGCTCTTCGCCACTCGGCTGCGACACACCGTGAAGTGAGAGACCGACCTTCTTGTCCCCCTCCTCGATGCGCAGGATGCGCGCGCGCACCCATTCGCCGACCGCGAAGCGATCTTCCAGACGCTGCCCCTGCACCACGTCGATCTCGCTCACGTGAGCCAGACCTTCGAGGCCGTTGTAAATATCGATGAACAGGCCGAAGTCGGTCACGTTCACCACCCGGCCGTCGAGCACATCGCCCACCCGGTGACCGTCCGCGAAGTCGTCCCACTCGTTCGGCATGAACTCCTTGAGCGAGAGGGAGACGCGCTGATTGTCGACATCAATGTTGATGATCCGAGCCTTGACCGAGTCGCCCTTCTTGAGCACTTCGCTCGGGTGCTTGACCCGCTTCGTCCAGCTCATGTCCGAGACGTGGATCAGGCCGTCGATGCCGTCGGTGATCTCGACGAAGGCGCCGAACTCGGTGAGATTGCGGACCTTCCCTTCGGTCACGCTGCCCACGGGATGGCTGTCGGCCAGCTCCTCCCACGGGTTGCGCTCGGTCTGGCGCAGCGACAGAGAGATCCGCCGCTGGTCCATGTCGAGCTCGGAGACGATCGCCGCCACTTCGTGACCGACTTCGAGGATCTTCGCCGGGTTCACGACCTTCTTGGTCCACGACATCTCGCTCACGTGGATCAACCCTTCGACACCCTCTTCGATCTCGACGAACGCGCCGTAATCGACCAACGAGACGACCCGGCCCGAGACCCGCGAGCCGATCGGGTATTTCTTGTCGACCAGGTGCCACGGATCTTCGGAGCGCTGCTTGTAGCCGAGCGAAACGCGCTCGGTCTCGGGGTCGAACTTCAAGACCACGATCTCGATCTCGTCGCCGACCTTGAAGTGCTCGGAGGGGTGGTTGACCCGACCCCACGAGATGTCGGTGATGTGCAGCAGCCCGTCGATGCCGCCCAGATCGACGAACACGCCATAGTCCGTGATGTTCTTGACGATACCGGGCAAGCGCGCCCCTTCTTCCAACCGCTTGAGCGTCTCGGTCTTCTTCTTCTCGAGCTCTTTCTCGAGCACGGCCTTCCTCGACAGCACGATGTTGTTGCGCCGACGATCCAGGCTGATGACCTTGAACTCGAGCTCCATGCCGCGCAGCGCTTCCAGGTTCTTTACCGGCTTGATGTCGACCAGCGAGCCGGGGAGGAAAGCGCGCAAACCGACATCGACCGTTAGCCCGCCCTTGATCCGCTCGATCACCCGTCCCTTGATCACGCGGCCCTCTTTGAACGCGCGATCGACCTCGGTCCAGCGGCGCATGCGCAGGGCCTTGGTGTGGGAGAGGAGGACATGCCCCTCTTGGTCTTCGGTCTTTTCCAGCAGCACGTCGACTTCGTCGCCGACGCTGACGGAGAGCTTGCCGTCGCGGTCGAGAAACTCGTCAATGGGGACCAGACCCTCGGACTTGTAGCCGACATCGACGATCACCGAGTTGGCGGTGACGCCGATGACGCGCCCGGGGACGATTTCGCCCTCGGTCAAGTTCCGCATGCTCTCGTCGTAGAGCGCCAGGAGCGCCTGGTAATCCAACTCCTGGTCGGTTGTGGACTCAGCGGTAAGCTGGTCCTGGTCAAAATGAGACGGCATAAGGGGTGCTACCTCCTTGGTATTTGGATTCAGGCGGAAGCGGCACGCCTGTTGAGGCAAGGGTGGGGGCTCCGAGCTCAACGGAACTCTAACTCGTCGGAATCTCGGGCGACCGAGTATAGGTGCCGGGACTTCAAGGTGTCAATCCTCTGGAGGCGGCCTTCTTAAGTCCCCGCGCTCTCCGGCGGAAACGGCCGCGGCCGACGCAATGCCACCGCCAGGTGCGCCGCCTCGAATGTGCGAACGATCGCACCGGATGCGACCCGATAGGTTTCGCCATCGCGCGAAAGACTCGGCACGTCCGCGCACCCACCCTGAACGAGCACCAACGCGCAACCGCGGAAGTGCTCGCGCAGCAGGTCGCGCAGCACAGGAGCGCCCTGCATCGGTTTGACCGCCACGCTCCGCCCGCCGCCGACCGAAACCGCCCGAAGCACCCCCTCCGCCGCCGCCGCTTCGAGGCTCGACGGCAGAGGTGTGGTGACCTCGTCGAATTCGAGCCAGCCGATGCGCAAATCGAGCGAGCGGGCGGCCGCGAACAGCGGCGCAAACTCCGCAGCCCTCTGTTCGACCCGCAATAGGTGCGGCGTTTTCATGCGCTCTCGCTCCTCTGGCTTTCTGCCGTCCGACCTGTCGGGTGGGAACGCAGCATAGCGCGCCCCTTCCCTACCTCGACAGCCGGCTCCGGCCCTACCCATTTTCGAACGGCTCCCGCCCCGAGGGGTGTCGCCCCGGCGCTTCGGTCTCGGTAAGTTAGGCATCAAAGGACGGCGACACTCACCGAAAGGAGCCCCCCATGTTGGATTTCCAGAAGCAGGCCCTCGGCGGCGGCGACCCGGAAGCTTGGACTCCGAACGTGGATGTCCATGAAAAAGACGGTGAGTTGATCGTCACGGCTGAATTGCAGGACTTCGCGATGCGCGACGTCCATGTCGCGATCGACCACGGCGATCTGGTCCTCGACGGCGACGGTTGGGACGAGACGGATCCTGGCCGCGAACGGTACGAGCACTTGCATGCGCGTCTCCCGCTCCCCTTCGCCGTCGAGCCCGACCGGGTCGCCGCGCGGTTTGATCACGGCGTGCTCGAAGTCCATCTCCCGTTCAAACCGGGAGCCGGCAGCTGAAAGCCGCTTTCGGCGGCCCAGAGCCCAGCCACGCCTCCGAACCTCCGATTCCGAGCTGTAGAGCGGCTATCCGAGCTGGATAGCGGCGATACGAAGCGCGTTAGCCGCTATCGACCGCCGATAGCCGCTATCCCTGAGGCGATAGCCGCGATACGGAGCGAATAGCCGCTATCCTGGAGGCGATAGCCGTTATACGGAGCGGATAGCCGCTATACGGAGGGCGATAGTCGCTTTCCAGCAGCGATAGCCGCTCTACGGAGCCGATAGCGGCTATCCGACGGCGATGGCGCCCCTCGGAGCCTGCGAGCCGATTCTCGCGGCGCCGACGCGATTGCCCGAAAGGAGAACCTATAGGGCGTGGCCAATTCTAAGAACGCGAACCGGTATACTTATTCACGAGCACCAGCCCACTATGTTGACCCGATTCAAGGTTTCCGGCTTCAAGAACCTGGTAGACGTCGACGTACGCTTCGGCCCCTTCACCTGCATCGCGGGTCCGAACGGGGTCGGCAAGTCCAACCTCTTCGACGCCATTCGATTCTTGGGCGCGCTCGCCGACAAGTCCCTGTTGGAGGCGGCGCTCTCCGTGCGAAGCGAGGGCGGGGCCGGTGGTGATCCGCGGGCGATCTTCTTTCGCGTCGGCGAGCAGACCACACCGACCATGAGCTTCGAAGCGGAGATGATCGTTCCCCGCGAAGGAGTGGACGATCTGGGTCAGCCTGCCAAAGCGGCCATCACCTTTCTCCGCTATGGGCTCGATCTGGAGCTGCAGAAGGGCGAGATCAAGATCCGCCGAGAGAGCCTCGATTATATTTCCCAGAGCACGGCGAAGGGCGAGCTCAAATTCCCCCATACGGCAGCTTGGCGTCGCTCCGCGATCGCCGGAAAGCGCTCGGCGCCTTTCATTTCGACCGAGGGAGGCCAGGTCCGGCTGCACACCGACATGGGCGAAGGCTACAAGGGAGGGGGCCGGCCGCGGCCCTACGTCGCCGATCGCCTGCCGCGGACCGTCCTGTCGGACGCGAACGCCGCTGACAGCGCGACCACCGTCCTCGCACGTCGAGAGATGCAGTCGTGGCGCATCTTGCAGCTCGAACCCTCCGCTCTGCGCACTTCGGACCCCTATTCGGCACTTCGCTCCATCGCATCGAACGGCGCCCACGTCCCCGCAACACTCGCCCGTCTCGCCGGAATCGTGCCCGGTGGTGGACCGAGAACCACAAAAGATCCGGATGCGGTATTTGCTCAGGTCGCCAATCGTCTTTCGCAACTGATCGATGGCGTCCGCTCCGTCCGGATCGAGGCGGATGACCGGAGAGAGCTGCTTACCTTGATCTTGACGGATGAAACCGGAACGGAGCACGAAGCTCGGGCACTGTCGGACGGCACCCTACGATTTATTGCGCTAGGAGTCCTGGAGACCGATCCCGAGGCGACGGGCGTGCTTTGCTTCGAAGAACCGGAGAATGGTATCCATCCGGAACGGATCCCGGCGATGCGCGACCTGCTTGAAGACATCGCCGTCGATCCCGAGCTTCCGATCGGTGAGGACAATCCGCTCCGCCAGGTGATCGTCAACTCGCATTCCCCTGCGGTCATCGAAGAAGTCACCCCGGACGATCTCCTGATGGCCACGACGAGATACGTCCACGGGGACCAGGGCCCCAGCCGGAGACCCGATTTCCGGGCGGTCGAAGGCACCTGGCGATCGAAAGCCGGCGAAACAGCCGTTCCGCTTGCAACGATTCACGCCCTGTTGGACCCCATGAGACGGCGCCGCAACGTCGAGCCGAAAAAGCCCCGCGTGCTCGATTTCCGGGATCCCGAGCAGCTCCTTCTGCTCTCGTAAATCCGTGCTGCGAACAACCCTCCTGGCCGAAGGGCCTGGCGATCGCGCCCTTGTGCCTCTACTCCGCTGGCTGCTGGAGAAGCACTGGCATTCCGATTTCGCCGAGCCTCAGTTCGCTATGACCTCGACGCGAAACCTGGCCGAGCGCATTCAAAGCGTGGTGAGGGAGTACCCCTGCGAGCTGCTGCTCGTTCATCGAGATGCGGACAAGCCCGATCGGGGCACGCGCGAGCGAGACATCTTGGACGCCGCGGCCTCGGCCGGGGTCTTGCGGACGCCCATCGTCTGCCTCATTCCGGTGCGAGAGACGGAAGCGTGGCTACTCCTCGAAGAGCGAGCGATTCGACAGGCCGCCGGTCATCCTAACGGTCGTCGAGACCTCGGCCTACCGCCGCTCTCCGAAATTGAAGCGACCAACCAGCCGAAAGAACGGCTCAAGAAAGCTCTGGTCGAAGCCGCCGAGTTGAGCGGTCGGCGGCTCAAGAAGTTCCGCCTCGAAGTGGCGGTTTCCCGGATCGCCGAGCTGATGAACCCCATGCTCCTGCGCCAACTTCCCGCCTTCTCAGCTTTTGAAAGGGATCTCTCCGCGAGCCTCTCCCAGATCGAAAACCTCAGGTAGTCGTCGGACCAGCGTACGACGCTGCGCGACGCTCCAAACTACCGTCCTCCATCGGTGACCACCTCCTGCGCCGAAAGACCGGTGAACACATCGTCCGGGTTCAAACCGAGCCAGGGGTCGGAACTCGGGGTGAGGAACAGGTCCTCATAAACCCGCTCGTTGAAGGCATCGAGATCGATCGTGTCGGCTTCGTTCGCGAACCAGTCGTAGCGCGCCGCATCCGCGAACCTGCGGATTCCCTTACGCAATCACGGTTCAGGCCCTTCGCTGCACACCTTCTTGTAGGGCCGCCGAATACCCGGTTGCCTGCGTGTTCGAGGAGGTGTGCATGATTCGCCCCCTGGCCCGTTGCGGTGGCTCCCGCTCTTCAATCCCCTGGCTCGCCGGCTTCGCCCTCTTGGCGCTGCTGTTCGGCCCGCACCCCGGCGCGGCGCAGACCCCCGGCTGGACTCAGCTCGATGTCACCTGGCCGGGCAGCCAGTTGGATGCTCCCTACACAGGCAACGAGGGGACTGCCACATTCGACATCTACGTCAAGGACAACACCGGGAAGTTCGTCAAGAAGACGATCGAGCTGAAGATCGTGAAAGGGCGTAGCGCGATCCAGCACGCGTGCGACATCGCAATGAAGCTCGACGCCTGCATCAAGATGGGTTTCCAGTTCAGCTACACCAAGACCGACAACGGAATCACCATCTAGCCGACCGATGCAGGCGCCGACCCGGATAAGGAGGGGAGCCCGAAGAAGTACCCGCCGGACGAGGCAGGCAAGCCGAAGGTCAAAATGAAGGTCGTCAAAGAAACTCATCCGGTGAAGAAGTGACGGCTCGCCCGAGAGGAAACCCCATGATGAAAAATCGAATCTTCGTCTCCCTCCTCGCCTCGGGCGTTCTCGCGTGGCTCGGCGCTGCGCCCCTCAAAGCTCAGACCCAGCAGACGCGGATCACCATAGCGGTCGAATGCGGTGCCCAGGGCGTCGTCGATCAGGATTGGACGATCGAGTTCGACCTGTGCGACGCCGCGGGCAACAAGGTCAATACCAAGGGACCGATCAAGGTTTCAGTCCCCGACGGAACCGGCTCGCGCTCGGCTGCCGAGCGGATGAAAACGGCCATCAACATGCTCGCCGAAGAAGCAGCCTGCCGCGAAGAGACGACGCACAAGAAGTACGGCGGCGACACCGGCAAGCTGAAGGCCGAGGATCTCGTGCTCAAGGGAGGCCACACGATCAAGAACGTGGTCACCAAGAAGGAGGGCAAGAAGAGGCACGGCCACCTGAAGGTCTACAACGGCAAGAAGCGGATCAATAACCAGCTCACCGGCAACCTGGCCCGGGAGTCCGGCCTCGACGAGGCGCGCATCGCGGGCCTGCCATCGGCGGTGATCATGGTCGGCCGCAGCAACGTCGCCTGGTACGGGGTCGAGGTCCTGCTCACCGTCCTCAATCCCGACGGCACGACCACCGAACTCGACTATGTGACGACCTTCCCGGGGACCGACACTCCCACCCAGGTCACGACGGCGATCGGCCTTTGGGCACAGTCGCAAGGCATCCCGGTCGACTATCCGACCGCATCGAGCGTACGCCTGCTCTTCCCGCTTTCGGGCCTTGATGTCGAGACCTGGAGCTTCACCCTCTACCCGGCCGAGCCCGACGACGACAATCTGGTCGTACCCGTCCCCCGCTTCTCCAACTACAGCGCCAACTGAAGTCTCCGCAGCATGGCTCGCGGCTCCCTCCGGCCCGATCGAATCGGGCCGGAGGGCAGGTGGTTGCCGGGAGAGCAGCTTGCTGAGGCCGAAACGCTCGGAGCTACCGCTCCCTGTCCGCCGCCCCCTGCGCCGAAAGACCGGTGAACACATCGTCCGGGTTCAAGCCGAGCCAGGGGTCGGAGTTCGGGGTGAGGAACAGGTCCGCATAAACCCGCTCGTTGAAGGCATCGAGATCGATCGTTTCGTACTCCTCGGCTGCGAGCCAGTCGTGGAGCACGGCGTGGAGGCCCAGCTCGTTGCGCACGGTGTCGAGCGACAGGAGACTCTCGAAATTCGCCGCCATCCGTTCGGCCTCCGGGCCGGCGCCGAGCCCCATCTTCCGGCGCAACCGTTCGCGAGCCGCGGGGTCGAGCTGCCAATCTTCGCGATGGTAGTTGGCGACCCCGACCCAGGGGATTCCGTCACCCCAGCGCTCCCCGGGCGAAGGGGGAAACAGGACGTTCAGCAAACGGATCTCGACGCCGCTCTTGGTCATCGCGAGGCGCGAGGCTTCGACCGCGGTCGGCGGATCGCCCGCCATCATCGCCGGCTCGACCCGTGCGTTTTTCCCCGTTCGATTTCGGGCCGGAGCGGCGAGCCACTTCTGATACCGGTCGAGATCGGCGCTCAACATGCCGGAGAGGCGCAGCGCCTGCTCGGCATGGCGCTCGGCCGAGCCTCGCGCGAACGTTTCGTGGTCGAGCCCGGTCACTTCTCGTGCGACCCGGTCGAGATCGTTCAGGTGGCGGAGGAACGCCTGAGGCCCGATGAGACCCGGCAGCGCGTCGAGCAGCCGGCCGCGGGAGTCGAGCGCGTAGTGGATGCTGTTGCCGGTGATCGTACCGGTGAGGCTCCGGCCGTCCCCCATGTCGATCGTGATCCGCGGCACCGGCCGCACCGACTGCCAATGCAGGATGTACCGCTCGCGCAAGGCACGAGAGATCTCCGGGTCGGCATAGAGCACGGTGCGGAAGAACCGGCTGTTGGCGCAGGAGAATTCTTCGTCGAGCCGGCCGAGCAGGCGGAGCGACAGGATCGGCTTGGCCGCAGCGAGCGCCGCGGCGCGCGCGGCATCGAGGTCGGTGTACCAATAGAGGTGGGAACCGGCGCAGTCGCGCTGCGCGCAAACTCGATCGAGCACCCGGCCGAACTCCGCGTCGCCGATCGTGCGATCTCCCCGGGTTCGGTCGGCCGCGAGCAGCACCTCGATTCCCGAGGGGCCGGCGGCACGGAGCGCTTTGATCGCCACTTCGGCCGATTCGGGATAGTTCCAGAGCGCTTTGAACGCGAGCTCGGTGAGCGGAGTTGCGGCCGACGGCGCGACGGTGGCGCCGGAAGCCGCCGGTGCCGGGAGTGCGGAGAGCAACGAGCACGTCGCGAAGATGAGAACGGTCCGGAGACGGTGGGTGAGTGTCAGAGAAATCATGGGATCCTCCTTTCAGGACGCCTAAAGCGTAGGACGGGGAGGACTGCCGTACGGTAACGGCTTCGTAACGCCGCGACCCCCTCTGCGCCTGCCGGTTTCGGCTCGGGCTATGCTCCCGCCATGGCGGCCCATGATCTTGCCCTGATCGTTGAAGACGACTTCGCGATTCGGCGTGGCCTGGTCGATGCGCTCGCTGGCGCCGGGTTCGCGACGCTCGAAGCGGGCGACGGGGCGAGCGGTGAGGCCTTGGCGCTCGAGCGGCCGGTGCGCCTCGTGCTGCTCGATCTCGTGCTGCCACGCAAAGACGGCCTTGCCGTGCTGCGCGCGATCCGCGCCGCGAAACCCGCCCTGCCGGTGATCCTGATCACCGCCCGCGGCGCCGAGGACGACCGGGTGGCGGGGCTTCGCCTGGGCGCCGACGACTATGTAGTGAAGCCGTTCTCGATCCGCGAGCTGCTCGCCCGGATCGACGCCCTCCTCCGCCGCTCTCCGGCGCGCGCAGAAACACCCGAGGTCCGTGCGATCCCCGGTGGAGCGATCGATCTGGCGCGCGGCGAGATCCGCTTCGACGACGGCGCGCGCGAGGAGTTGTCGGATCTCGAAGCGCGGCTGCTCGGCTATCTCGCCGCAGCGGAAGGGCGTCTGGTGCCGCGCGACGAGCTGCTGGTCCGCGTCTGGGAGATCGACCCGCGGCGGATCGAGACGCGCACCGTTGATATGACGGTCGCCCGCCTGCGCAAGAAGCTGCGCGACGGGGTGGGTATAGGAGACGGAGCTGAAACGGGCGAGCCGCGTATCCTGCTCACCGTCCGCGGCCGGGGGTATCGCCTCGCATGAGATCGCGCGCGCCCCTGCTGGTCGGCTTTGCCGCGGCGCTCGCGGTCCTGATCGGCGCGCTCGCCTGGATCGCGCGGACCGCGTTCGAGCTGGAGCGCGGCCAGGGGCAAGCCCGCGCGCTCGCCGCCCGCGAGGAGCGCGCCCGCTTGGCGCTCTGGCGGATGGACTCGGCCCTCTCAGGCTTTCTCGCCCAGGAGAACGCCCGGCCGGTCGGGGGCGCGCTCCCCGGCGGCGATCCGCGGCGACCGTACGATCGCCTCCGCTTCGAGATCGACGCGGCAGGAAGGCTCGCGACCGCCGCGGGTGCCCCCTCTCCTCAAGCGCGCGCGCTGCTGGGGCGGGATGCGCTCTTGGCGGCCCTGGCACAAGGGCCGCTGGGGGTGGCAAAAGAGGAAAGGACCCCAAGGACACCCGGGACGGCAAGGACCAAAGAGAAGAAGGAGAGCGAGGCGCTGGCGGTGGAGGCGGGCCGGCAGATGGCGCTGAATTCGGTGGAGTTCACGAAGCGCGTCGAGGCAAATCAGATCCAACAGGAGGCGAGCCCTCCTCCGGCCACCGTTCTACCGCCAAGTCCGCGTCCACCGCTGGTTCGCACTCCGCTCCAGCCGATCTGGATCGGCTCGGAGCTGCTGCTCGCGCGGCGGATCGAGCGGGAGGGGGGCGAGGCGCTCGAAGGGATCTGGCTCAACCGGGAGGCGCTCTGCGCGAACCTCCTCGGCAGCGTCCGCGATCTCCTCCCGGCGGCGGTTCTGGTGCCGGCCAGAAGCGACGCCGCCGATCCGGGACGGCGGCTCGCCCTCCTGCCGTTCGAGCTCGATCCGGGTCCGCCGCCGGTTCTTCCCGTCGCCGGCTGGACCGCCGCTCGACTGGGTCTCGGCGCGGCATCGCTCGCGATTTTGGTCGTGGCGGCCGGGGCCGGGGCGCTGCTGCTCGGCGCGCTCCGGCTCGCCCAAAGACGCGACGATTTCGTCTCCGCCGTCACCCACGAGCTGCGGACGCCGCTCACCACGTTCCGGATGTACACCGAGATGCTCGATGAGGGGATGGTCCCGGCCGAAAAGACGGCTGAGTATCTCGGGACTCTTCGCGCCGAGGCCGAGCGGCTCGGGCAGCTGGTCGAGAACGTCTTCGCGTTCGCCCGCCTGGAACGCGGTGGCCGGGCCGCTCGAACCGAAGTGATGACGCTTTCCGACCTGCTCGAACCGGTAGCGCGCCATCTCGCGGTCGATCTGAAGCGCCGCGGCCTCGACTTCGCGCTCCACCTGCCGGCGGCTCTCCGCGGGCAAACGGTACGGGTCGATTCCGTCGCTGTCGAGCGCATCCTGCAAAACCTCGCGGACAACGCCGCCAAATTCGCCGGGCGGCCGGCCGATCCGACCGGCCGGCCACGGTTCGAGATCCGCGCCGAGCGCGCCGCGAAGGGAATCGTGCTCCTCGCCGTGGACGACGGCCCGGGTATCCCTCGGCGAGAACGCCGCCGCCTGTTCCGTCCGCTCCGCCGCTCCGCCACCCGCGCCGCCGCCGAAGGCGCCCCCGGGCTAGGGCTCGGCCTCGCGCTCAGTCGCGGTCTGGCCCGCAGTTTTGGCGGGGACCTGCGCTACGTCGATCGAGCGGAGCGATCGGAGCCAGGCGCCGCGTTCGCGCTCGACTTGCCGCGGGCCGCGAATTGAGATTCCCCGCTACTATCAATGAGCTCATAGCGCCTTTCAGAGTCGTGCAGGTATTCGAACTTGCTACCTCCGATATTGACTCGTCCTGCCATGAATTGAAACGAAGTGCTGGCGGTTGTTGCGCCGGCACTTGCGGCACTTGGCTTTCGGGTCGAAACCGGCAAGCGCGTTTCTGAAAAGATTCCAGTTCCGGTCCTTTTTGGCCTAGATGGAGTCCTCGAGAAGTCATTTGATGCCGACGCATTTCACGAGACCGCAGGAATGGTGGTTGAGGTCGAAGCGGGCCGCGGCGTTGTCAACAATCAATTCCTCAAGGGTCTATTTCAGGCTTGCATGATGACGGATGTGACTGAACTTTCCATCGCCGTTCGCAACGTCTACCGCAACAGCAACGACTTTGAGCGGGTGTGCCGCTTCTTCGATACGCTATACGCAAGTAGCAGGCTCCAGTTGCCGCTCCATGGCGTCCTAGTGATCGGCTATTTGAGAGCGCGCCGACGAGACTCTCGACCTTCAAGGCCAGGTCCGGCTCCCATTCATCGAATCTCTCGGCAAGTTTCGGCGCGACGGAGAGCATGGCACTTAAGATAAGGACCTATCGCCCGCAGGTCAGGCAGTGCGGGCGGTTCGCAGCTCCATCCGTTGCGCCGAAGTTCTCCGGTCCCGACCTTCACTTCTGCTCGACGAACGCCACGATCCGCGCGAACGCGGCCTCTCCCCCTTTGAAGCGGAACGGGAAGCAGCCGAGCCAGACGCGCTGGTCGAGCACTTCGTCGATCTGGCCACCGACGTTTTCAGCGTGGAAGACGCCGTGGGGGAAGAGCTTGACGTGCATGCACTGGTAGTCGGCCGGCCAGGGGAAGGCCTCATGGAGCGTCATGCCGAGGGCGGCTTCGACTTCCGGGATCAAATCGGGGCGGGCTTTGCGCACGTTGGTGTTCCACGGATGGTCGGCGGCGATGCAATCGACCCCCAACCAGCGGATCCCGCGATCCAAGATCCATTGACAAAAGCGCGCCTGCGGCCCCGGGTGCTTCAAAAACATCTTCGGCAGGTCCGGCTTTTCCTGGTTGTGGACCTTGTACCAATCCTCGTTGTAGTAGTGGTGGTAGCCGGTGTGGATGATCAGAATATCGCCGCGCTCGATGTTGATCCCGGTTTTCTTTTCCCACGCCTCGAAGTGCTCCGGACCGTAGATCTGATAGTCGCCGATCCCGAACTGCGAGATGTCCACGATGCACGCCGGCCCAACCAGCGTGTCGAGCGGAATGCTCGCGATATCCGGACCCGGATCGTAAAAGTGGTACGGCGAATCGAGATGGGTCGCGATGTGGTTGGTGGTCGACAAGAACTGCGCGTTCACCCCTTCGAACGCCAGCCGCTTCACCCACTTGACCGTCGGTCCCTCGTAGAACGCAAACGAGGGGGAATCGACGCTGAAGTTCTGCGATAGATCGAGGACCTTCACCTTGCTCATGTCGTACGGGACGTACATGGTTTCTCCTCCAAGTTTCGGATGACTACCTTCAGATGCCGTAGCGCTCCGCGAACGCGATCAGCGCACTTTCAAACAGCGCGAGCGGCGGGCGGACCAGGCCGGCTCCCACCTGCCCCACCCCCGCCTCCTTGTGGGCGATGCCGGTGTTGACGCGCGGCGGGATTTGCAGCTCGACCACTTTGCGTAGATCGATCCCCACGGGCGTGCCGCGGAAGCCGAGCGCGGGAATGGTCCAATGGGGGTGCTCGGCGGCGGTGATCTCGTACATTTCGAGGGTGGCGTCTCTAGCGTCTTCGGGTCGGCCGCCGATGAAGGTGACGATCGCGGGCGCGGCGGCCATCGCGAACGCGCCGATCCCGGCCGTCTCGGTGATCGTCGAGTCGCCGATGTCAGGATTCGCGTCGGCGTTCGTGAAGCCCGGAAAGTAGAGCCCGTCGGGCACCGCGGCCGGTGCCGTGAACCAACGGTCGCCTATCCCTGAGACGCGGATGCCGAAGTCGGTGCCGTTCCGCGCCATGGTCGAAACGATCGTGCTCCCGGGGACCCCATGCCCCGCGTCCGCCATCGACTTGCAGGCCGCCATCACCGGATTGAGCACCGAGAGCGGGTTCGCGCCCAAGAACTCGAGGATCTCGCGCGCGTCGGGGGTTCCCGCCCCAGATCCGATCAGGTGCGGCGCGAGCGATTTCAGGAACAGCAGCGAGCCCGCCTTGTTCCGGTTGTGCCCTTCGTCCCCCATGTGGAGCGCTTCGGCGATCAGCGCGCGCAGATCGAGTCCCCCCGCCTGTTCAATCGCGGCGGAGAGCGCGGGCGCCATCGTCTCGTTCATCCAGCGGAGCTTAGCCAATACTTGCGGGTCGAACGCGCCGTAGCGCAGCACCTTGCCATACCCTTCGTTCAGGTTCGAGAACGTGCGCCGGCCTGAAGCTTCGTCCTCCAGCACGTAGACCTGCATCGAAGGGGAGATCACGCCGGCCATCGGCCCGACCGCGCCGCGATGGTGGCAGGGCTCGAACGCCACCTCGCCGCATTCGATCAGCGCCACCGCTTCGGCTTCCGATTTCGCCCGTCCTTCATAGAGGAGAGCGCCGATCACCGCGCCGCGCAACGGCCCCGACATGCGATCCCATTCGATCGGCGGCCCGGCGTGGAGTAGCAGGTGGTCGGGAAAATCGACGATCGCCTCGCGCGCAGGCGCCACCCCCACCAGCCGCGGCCGCGCGGCGGTCATCCGCTCGATCGCGGTGCGGTTGGCCTGGTCGATGTCCGGTGTCGCGTCCGTCATTTCGTGCTCCGGGCCTTCATCCTGCGGAGGATGCCCGCCAGCCGCTCGTCCCCACCGGCGGGCGGGCGCCAATCGACGTGCATGGCGGAAATCCCTTGAGCGAGGAGGCTATCGCAGAACGTCTCGACGCCGACGTTGATCGCGACGAGCGGCGCGGCCAAGTCTTCGAGCGGAACCGGCACCCTGGCAGGTTCCGGGGCAGGGCCGAGGCGCTCCCAAGCGAGCTCCACCATCTCTTCGACGGTGGCCACAATCCGTGCTCCCGCGCGGCGGAGCGTCTCGCCCTGTTCGGCCAGCCCTTGCGGATCTTCGTCCGTCCCCACGATCAGCACGGCGATCTCCAAGCGGCGGGCTTCGTCCACAGCCGCAGCGAGAGCGCGCTCGATCTCCGGCGCGAGCACCCCGGCCGGATCGGCGTGCGAACCGTCACCGAGCACAACGTCGAGAAGGATCAAGCCGACGGATCGGTCGGAGGCCTCGGCGCGCAATCGGCGCAGGCGGAGATCGGGATCGATCATCGGATGGAGCCGGCCGACCGTGAATTCGTCCGCGCCCAAGTCCAGAATTGCGTGGCCCTCGCCCGAGCCGCGGGCCGGATCGGCGAGCGGCAAGGACGAGCCGATCGGCGCGTTCGAGAAGATCGGATCGAACGCGATCTGGAGCCCGAGCTGGACTTCGTAAGCGAGCGTCCCCCCGGCGAACAGGCCGCGGAGAAAACCGCTGGGGCGCGCCGGGACAGCCCTCACCCCCGGCCCCTCTCCCACAGGGAGAGGGGAGAACAGCAACGAGGTCTCTTCGTCTTGCTCCCCTCTAACTGTGGGAGAGGGGCCGGGGGTGAGGGCTGTCCACATCATCGGCGGCGGCTTCGCCGGCTCGGAGTGCGCCTGGCAGCTGGCCGAGCGCGGCGTCTCCGTGGTGCTCCATGAGATGCGGCCGGTGCGCTCGACTCCGGCGCACAAGACGCCCGATTTTGCCGAGTTGGTGTGCAGCAATTCGCTACGCAGCGACGATCCGCTCCACGCGGCCGGGCTGCTCAAGCGGGAGATGGAGGCGTTCGGCTCGCTGATCATCGGCTCGGCGCGGGCAGCGGCGGTCCCGGCGGGGAGCGCTCTCGCGGTCGATCGCGACCGGTTCGCGGCCATCGTGACCGCCGCGCTCATCAACCATCCGAAGATCGAGATCCGGCGCGAGGAGGTGCTCTCTCTACCGACCGACGGGGCGACCACGGTGATCGCGACCGGACCGCTCACTTCGGACGCGATGACTGCGGCACTCCAGGATCTCCTGGGCAAAGACGAGCTCTACTTCTATGACGCGATCGCGCCGATCGTCGAAGCGGAGAGCCTCGACCTGGGCAAGCTGTTCTGGCAGTCGCGCTACGGCAAAGGGGATGGCGACGACTACCTGAACGCGCCGATGAACGAACAGGAGTACGTGGCGTTCCACCGCGCCGTCAGTGAGGCGGAGGTGCTGGTACCGCACGATTTCGAGAAGGCGGTCTTCTTCGAGGGGTGCCTGCCGATCGAGGAGATCGCCCGCCGCGGCTTGGAGACGCTCCGCTTCGGGCCGATGAAGCCGGTCGGCCTCACGGCACCGGACGGCCGCCGCCCCTGGGCGGTAGTTCAGCTCCGCCAGGAGAATCTCGCCAAGAGCCAGTTCAACCTGGTCGGCTTCCAGTCGCGCATGAAGTGGGGCGACCAGGACCGGGTGCTGCGCACGATCCCGGGGCTCGAACAGGCCAAGTTCGTCCGCTTCGGCCAGATCCACCGCAACACGTTTCTCAACTCGCCCACCCACCTCGACCGTTGGTATCGATTGAAGGCCGCCCCCCATCTGCGCCTCGCCGGCCAGATCACCGGGGTTGAGGGGTATCTCGAATCGGCCGCGACGGGCCTCGCGATCGGGCTCTATCTCGCGCTGGAGCTTGTCGGCGGCGCGCCCGCCGAACCGTTCCCCGCCACCACCGCCCTGGGCGCCCTGGTGCGGCATTTGGTCGAGTCCGACCCGAAGCACTTCCAGCCCGCGAACATCAACTACGGCCTGTTCGAGGAGCTGCCGCGCCGGGTGAAAAAGGTGGACAAGCGGGCGGCCCTGGCGGATCGCGCGCACGCGGACTTGGCGGCATGGGCCGCGCGGCATGGGCTGACGATCGATGCGGAGAAGCTCCTAGGAGCGCCCCTCCCATGCGCCCCCTGATCCAACGCTGGCTCGAACATCTGGACGGCGAGCGGGCGCTCTCGCCGCACACGTTGCGCGCGTACGAAGGGGATCTGGTCGGCTTTCTCTCCTTCCTCGCCGAGGATTTCCTCACCAAAGACCCGAAGCGGATCGAGCCATCGGAAGTCGACCGCCAAGCGATCCGCTCGTTCCTCGCCGCGCAAACGAAGCGCGGTCTCTCCCGCCGCAGCCAAGGGCGCGCGCTCGCCGCGGTGCGCGGGTTTTTCCGCTGGCTGGCGCGCGAGGGGATCGTGGCGGCCAACCCGGCGCAAGGGGTGCGCACGCCGAAGGCGCCTTCGAAGCTCCCCCGCCACCTGCGCCCCGGAGAGATCGAGAGCCTGCTCGCGGCCCCCGACGTCAACGAGACCTTCGGCCACCGCGACCGGGCGATCCTCGAACTGCTCTACGCGACCGGTCTGCGAGTGGGCGAGCTGGTCAGCCTCGACTGGAGCGATCTCGATCTCGCCGCCCGCACGCTGCGCGTGATCGGCAAGGGGAACAAAGAGCGGATGGTGCCGTTCAACCGGGCCGCCCTAAGCGCGCTCCGCGACTGGCTCGCAAATTGGGAACCGCTGGTCGATCCCGCGCGCCCCGCGAGCGACGCCTCCGAAGCCGAACCGGTCTTCCTCAATTCCCGCGGCCGGCGCCTCTCCGACCGCTCGGTCCGCCGCATCCTCGACCGGCACGTCGCGGCGGCGTCGCTGGCCGCCGGGGTCCACCCCCACACCCTGCGCCACACCTTCGCCACCCACCTGCTCGAAAACGGCGCCGACCTGCGCGCCATCCAGGAGCTGCTGGGGCACAGCTCGCTGTCGACGACCCAAAAATACACCCACATCGAGATCGACCGGCTGTTGAACGTCTACCGGGAGTCGCATCCCCGGGCGCGGAAGGGGTAAGGGGGAAGGTCTCACCTCGCGCGCGACGCCGCGCACCGGTTTCCCGCCTGGCGACACCGGTGTTTTGAGCGCCGCCACCGCTCCGCCCGGTCACCGCTCCCCTTCTCGGACTCCGAACACCTCTCCCCCGAGCGCGGGGACTTCTTCACCGAAGCGCGACACCGCTGCGCCGCTCGGGCGTCGCGGTCCGCGCGACGCGAACACCGGTCCGCCGGGCCGGGGGAGCGGTGCGCGAGAGGAAAACACCACTCCCCTGGGCCGGGGGAGCGGTACGCAGGAGGAAAACACCACTCCTCTGGGCCGGGGGAGTAGTACAAAGCTCGCGAACACCACTCCCCTGGGCCAGGGGAGTGGTGTTCTGGAGTGTGAAACCACTCCCCCGGTCGCGGGAAGCGGTGATCTGAAACGTGGAACCACTCCCCCGGCCGCGGAGAGTGGTGAGCGGGAGCGTGAAACCGCTCCCCCAGGCCGGCGGACTGGTGTCCGGGATCCTGATATCGCTCCCCCGGCCGGGAGGAGAGGTGCCCGGGTGCGCGCGGGAACTCCCCCACGTCGGGGGAACGGTGTCCGCGTGCGTCGCAATTCTTCTCGGAACAGGCGGAGAGGTGTTCGGGTGCGTCGCACAACTCTCCGCGTTCCGCGGAGCGGTATTCCGACGCCTGGCAGAGGTGGCGGCGTCCGCCGCACCGATCTCCGGCGGCGGATCAGCTCTTTTTTCTTCTGGCCAACCTCTTCCGCTTGTCGTCGCGGTCCTTGCGCTCCTCAAGTCAGAGGTGGCGAAGCTGCCAACCGCCCTGAAGCCAACCGCCTACGGTCCGCGGCGCGGGGAGAGCAGGCTCTCAGGGCTTAGTGTTCCGCCCCCTTGGGCTGGAGTGCTAGGACTGACTTCGGGCAAGACGGAAACCGAGAATGTCCCAGCGGTTGGACCGGTCGACGGGGCTGCGATACGCGGCACGGATGCTCTGCGCGCGCGAGTTCCACGATCCGCCGCGGACCGGACTGCTCAAGCTGTGCCCATTACCCGTCCATTCCCACACGTTGCCTAGGAGATCGTGGAACCCCCAGCTATTCGGAGTTTTCAGGCCAACCGAATGGGAACGACCGTCTGAGTTCGCCTGATACCAAGCGACAGCATTAAGGTCGGGAGGCGCTCCCTTTGCCGGATCACCTCCGGCCCGCGCCGCGACTTCCCACTCTGAATCGGTCGGTAAACGGTAGCCCGGGCAGTCGAGCCCCGCGAAGGTCACCTCGTCGCAATTGAAGAAATTGCCGCCGCCAAGCGTGCCTTTGGGGTTGATCAACTTGTAACAGCGCGGGAGTACTTCCTTATCCGATAGACGGTTCGCGAACTCGACCGCCTCGAACCAGTTGACGCTCTCCAACGGAAGATCCTCGACGCCGGATTTGAAATGCGAGGGCTGCTTCGGTCCGGGCACGAGCTGCTTCCACTGGGCTTGGGTCACCGGCGTTTCGCCGAGCCAGAAGCCGCGGGTGAGTTGCACTTGGTGCAGTGTTTCGTCAGCGTCGCGCCCCGGCTCGCCCTCCGGGCTGCCGATCGTGTAGCTGCCCGCCGGAACGAAGCGCATTCGCATCCCAATCGGGCCGTCGATCGCGGTGCCGGCTTGGGGGTCGGCGGGCGCGGCGACAGCCGGTTCGCTTACCGGGTGGATTGACCGCGGCGGCTCGGCTCTTGAATGAGTCGGGACCTTCGGCTCGGGCACCGCACCCCCGCCGCCCAGACGCGCGAGCACTTCCTCGGCCGAGCGGGCGAATTGGAGGCTGCGGAGGAAGAACGGTAAGGAGGAGATCGGCTCTTGGCCATCGGGCAAGATGACCAGCCGTCGGGTGCCGCGCGCCCTGATGTAGCACTGGGTATAGAAGCTGCTCCGCGGCGGAGCGAACACGGACGTGCTGACGGTTCGAGCCGAGGTTTGCCAGCGCTGCGGCGAGCGCCTTTATCTGGAGGAGACCGTCCGTCGGTTCGAGCAGATTCGCGAAAAATTGGCGCTCCCGGACTTGAACGAATTCGAGGCCCTGGGTCGGTCGTTTAAAGTGGCGTGACGCGCCCCTGAACGCCTCTCTCCTCTCCTCGGAGAACACCCCGGCCAAGCCGAAACCGATCGGCCGGTATGATCTGGGCAACACCCTCTGCTCCGTCTTTACCGAGTCGGGGGTGTTCACGGGAACCTGGGACGGGCTGCATGTTTTGCGCTTCCCTCTTGCCCGCAAGTCCTACTCGAAGTAGGATTCCTGAATGGCCACAGAGAAAGTCTCCCTCTCCCTCGAAGAAGAGCTCCTCACCGAGGCGCGCGCAGTGGTCGGAATCCGCGGCCTTTCCGGCTATGTGAACCGGGCCCTCAGCCATCAACTTCAGAGGGATCGCGTCGCAGCCCTGCTCACCGAACTCGATTCCGAGTTTGGCCCCATCGATCCCAAAGTGATGGAGGAGGTACGTAGAGCATGGCCGGCGCCCGCAGAGCCGATCGAAAAGCGCCGCAGCGCCTGATCCTCGATTCCGGCGCCGTCATCGGCCTGGCGCGAGGAGATCATCGCGCCCGAGCATTCTTGGCCCGCGCCCTGGAAATGGACACCTCGATCGAAATTCCGGTGGTGGTGGTCGCCGAAACGATCCGAGGAGGCCCGCGCGACGCTCCGATCCATCGAATCCTCAAGTCCATAGGCTCCGTTCCCGAAGCGGGGGAAGCTCACGGCCGAACGGCAGGACGACTTCTAGGAGCGGCGCGTTCGGCGTCGACGATCGACGCGCTGGTCGTGGCTCATGCCGTGGAAGCCGGGGGCGGTCAGATCCTCACCGGGGACCCTGGGGATCTGGCGCAGCTTGCAGCGCCGCATCCCGAGGTTTGGATTCAGGCGCTCTAGGGTAAAGCCGGACGACCGCCCTGAGTCCTGGCACGATCCAGAGTCAGGAGCTGCTTGCGAGCTTCGGCAGTTCCGTCACGAGCACTTCGACGGGCAGGCGCGCAGCATTGACCCATTCTCCTGAGTCATTCTTGTCAACAACAAGCCAATACAGGCCGACTCCGCGCCAGGGGATTCCCGGCACGATCAATCTTGCCCTAACGCTGTGCTCTTCAGCCATCTCCAGGCGGTGTTTGTTAAGAGGTACATATTCACCGCCAGGAGTGCTCCATCCAACGCGCAACTCGAAAGACTCGGCCGCTCGGTAATCGGACCTAACGCACCAGGTTATCAGGCGCATAGGGCTCAAAAAGCCGCTTGCCCCTAGTTCAGCATTGATGTCTTCCACTCTCCCGACAAGAGTGATTCTTTCAATTATTGTAAGAAGGTTGATTGTGTTGTTCTCGTCGTCCACGGCGAGCTTCTCGCAAAGCACGCTCCATACATGTTCGGCCATGGGCTAGCGACCACCGCTTGAGGCTGACGAAAGCAATACACCTCGCCGCCCTGGAGACCCCAACGAACGATAAGAATCTGCCGATTCCGGCACAGGGAATGTCAACAATCTACCGCCAAGCGATAGATCCCCGGAATGCGGTAGGCCTCTTTTCTCTGTGGCGTCATCCAATACGCCTGCGATTTCATAGTCAACTACGCGCACCACCTCTTTGCCGTCGATAACCAGCCGAATCTGGGCTATAGCCCCCAGGGACCGCGCCCACTTAGCCATAGTTTCTATTGTGTAATTTGCATCTGAACCGTTTAGCACCTTGGACACGTAGGCCGGCGTGGCGCCAAGCCGTTTGGCGAGTTCCGCTCGCGAGATCCCGAGCTGATCCAAAATCCTGTGAAGGTCGTCTTCGAATCCCATTCGGGCAACGGCAACCCAATAGCTCAACGGCTCATCTCTGTTGGTTTCCATTTGCGCTTCTCTCCTACGGACCCAATAGGCGACCCGAATTCTTGGCCGCAAAGTACTCACTCCTCAAATCTATGGCGCGTCGCTTCTCTTCTGGAGGAGTCTTGGCGGTGCCTTTAAGGAATGCCAGGGCGCAAACAATCCGCCTGCCATCGTCATAAAACCATAGAACGCGAAGCTTCTTCCCGTTTCTCGGGCCGGCCTTGAATTCGAAGATGCCATCTCCGAGAGGACCGAAGCGCAGCGTGCTCGTCGGGATTCCATTCATCGGAACCGTCGTTTTCAGCATGGTCGTCATAGTTTTCGCGTGCTGGAACCCTTTGTCGAGCTTGGAAATAGTTGTGAGTACATCCTCAATGAACTCGTCCGCGAGCATCAAGACATCCCAGACTGCCCGCCCTACCCTCACTAGACGCATCTTAACTCCTGGGTTAAGCTCCCGTCAATCTTAACCTCCGGGTAATTTTCCGGCGGGCCGAGAGACGGTCCTGAGACCCGCTACAGCCCGGCGCAATGCACGGAATGCGAGAAACACCTGATCTCCGGAAACCCCGAGTCTAAACGGATCTCTACCAGCTACGTGGGGCACTCAAGGATAATGACCCGAATTTAAGGCCGCCCAAGCCCCGGATCCCTTCGCTCTCGCTCGGAATAACGGAGGAGACGGTTTCATCCAACGAGGCTGGTGCCAGCCGGTGGGAAACCAGGAAGCCGAAGGGGGGAGAAGTTTGGTGGCCAGGGACGGAATTGAACCGCCGACACCGTGATTTTCAGTCACGTGCTCTACCAACTGAGCTACCTGGCCAAGAAGGATCGTGCGACCCTGAGGGGACGCTTTTTAACAGTCGGCGGGTGGGTGCGTCAAGGCCGGTCGGGCAGACCGCGCTCGATCAGGCAGCGGACGCTCCCGGGAACACCCGCGATTTCGCCGATTTCTAGCAGCTTGTGCCCGGCGCGCTCGCACCAAATCGGCATGTCTTCGTTCATCGTCGGGTCGTCGCCCCAGACCTCCATCAGCGCGCCCGGGGATACCTTGCGGATCTCGCGCACGGACAAGAGGACGGGTAGCGGGCAGAGGGCACCACGGACATCGAGACGGTGGGGGGCTTCGGCCAAGGTCAGGCTCCTCGAAAATGGGATGCGCGCGAAGGTGAACCAGCCTCTAGAATAGCCGCGAATGGAGCCGTCACGACAGAGAGGGGCGCGGCGGCGGCCGGTCGTCCGGACGCTCGCCCGGCTGGTGGTCGGCTGCTTGGCGCTCGGTTTGGCGCTCGGCTTGGTGCTCGGCTTGGTGCTCGGCTTTGCTCTCCCGGCCGGCGCCTGGACCCCCGAAATGCAACGCCGGATCGCGACCGAAGCGGCGCGGCTCGGGCCGAGCGATCTCTTCCGCCAGATCGACAAACACCGGCTGGAATACGAGAAGGGGGCGCTTGCTCCCTTCTCCGATCGCGACCCGGCGCGCCACGGTAAGAACGCGGACGGCTCCGGGACCCTCGATCGCGCGATCTCCGAAGAGAGCGCCGCGGCGATCGCGGCAATCCGCAGCCATCGGCCATTCGCCGAGATCATCGGCCGGCTCGGCCGGGTGAGCCACTACGTCGCGGACGCCAACAATCCCCTCGCCGCTTCGAATCAAGACGCCGAGGAGGGGCGCTACTTCGCCGATTTCTTGATCTACGCCGAGAGTGCCGAGCCGCGCCTGCCGCTCGTGTTCTATGGCCTGCCCCGGGGGTGGGAGCGGCGGCCGGACCTCTCGTCCCTGGTCCGCGACGCGCTCGCCCGATCGAGACGGTTCTACCCGGCGGTCGGCAGGGAGTACCGCCGAATCGGTTTCGGTTCCGGGCGGGAGCGGTTCGACGATCGGTCGAGCGCCTTCGCGGTCGCCTCCTTGGCGTTCAGTCATGCGGTCACCGACGCGGCGATCGCGCTGCGCAAGATCTGGCTCCAGGCGGGCGGAGGCGATGCCCGCCGCCTGCCAACCGAAGGCGACGGCATCCTTTCCGTTCCCAAAAGCCGCGAGCCGACCGAACGGCGCTAAGATCGCGCGACCGAACCGTCGTACCAGGGACTTGGACTCGCCGCTCCGCTCGGCTTTCCCGGCGGATGTGGCTTCTAAAGATCCGGTCGCTCAAAGACGTTTCGACTTGCGAAAGCGACCATGACGCCCTCTGCCCCCCCTTCGACCGCGACCACCTCGTGCCCCCAGTGCGGCACCCGCTTGCGTTTTTCCTCGCCGGGCGATGCCCCGGTCCGTCTGCGGATCACCTGTGGATCATGCCAGGCGAGCTTCGCCGTGCAGTGGCCCGGCTCCGGCGCGATCGCTCAGGGCACGATCTCGGCGACCGTATCGCCTTCCGTGCCGCTCGCGTTCTCCGCACCGACCGCAGCGATCGCTGGTCCCTCAGCTCCCAGGGAAGTCCGACGCTCGGGGCACGGCGACACCCAGGTGCCGGGAGCCCTCGGCCGCGGACCGAGGTTTGCGCCCGGTGATCTCCTCGCTGAACGCTACCGGGTGATCCGCTTCCTCGCCGAAGGGGGCATGGGCGAGGTGTTCGAGGTGCAGGATTTAGAGCTCGGCGGACGGCTCGCGGCCAAGACCGTGCGGGCCGAGGTCGCGGCCGACCCGCTGGCCCTCGAACGCTTCCGCCGCGAGATCCAGCTCGCCCGCCGGGTGACCCATCCGAACGTCTGCCGGATGTTCGATGTCGCCTACCACCGCCCCGACCCGAGCGCCTCGGGCACGATCTTTCTCACCATGGAACTGCTGCTCGGCCCCACCCTGGCCGAGCGGATCGCGGCCGGTGGTCCGATGGCGCCGGACGAGGCACTGCCGATCATCCGCCAGATCGCCTCGGCGCTCGACGCGGCGCACGAGGCAGGCATCGTCCATCGCGATTTGAAGCCGGCCAACGTCGTCCTGGTCCCCGGGCAAACCCCGGGCAAAGTTGAGGTCGTGCGCGCCGTGGTCACCGATTTCGGCCTGGCGCGGGTCGACACCGCCAACAGCGCGGCGGCCGAAGCGGCGATGACCATGACCGCGGCCGGCTTCTTCATCGGCACTCCGGCGTATGTGGCACCCGAGCAGATCGAAGGGGGCGCGGTGACCGCCGCCACCGACCTCTACGCGTTCGGCATCGTGATGTTCGAGATGCTGACCGGCAAAGTGCCGTTCTTGGGCGACACCGCGATCGCCACCGCGGTCAAGCGCCTGCAGCAGCCGGCCCCCTCGCCGCGCCTTCACGCCGCCGCGATCGACGCGCGCTGGGAGGCCGCGATCCTGCGCTGCCTGGAGCGCCGGGCGGAGGATCGCTTCGCACGGGCGGGCGACCTGATCGCGGCACTCGAGGACGAGCGGCCGGTGCCGATGCGGTCCGCAGAGCCGTCCGCGATCCGTCCGGCGCCGGAGCCTGGCGCGAGGATCGAGTCGACCGAGCGCGCTCCGGAGGCGGCACCGACCGCTCGATCCGCCCCGCGGAAGAAGCCGGTCGTGCTGGCGGCGCTCGCCGCCGTGATTCTGCTCTCATTCTCGTTCGTGGCCTACCGCATCGTCGCCTGGCGCAACGAACGGCGGCTGCAAGAGCAGATGCTCGACGCCACGCTCCCCTCCGAACCGGTGGCGCCCCGGCGGGCGGTCGCAGTGCTCGGCTTCCGTGACCGCTCCGGGCGGCCCGGGGCCGAGTGGCTCTCCGGAGCGCTCGCCGAGATGCTCGGCACGGAGCTCGCGGCCGCCTCGGGTGTTCGCGTGATCGCGGGGGAAGAGGTCGCCCGTTTGAAGAGCGATCTCGGGCTCGACCCCGCCGAGAGCCTGGCGCCCGACACTCTGGCGCGGCTGCGCGCCACCTCCGGCGCCGATTTTCTGGTGCTCGGCTCGTACACCGCGCTCGGGGCCCAAGCCGGCGGCCAGGTCCGCCTCGATCTCCGGTTGCAGAACACTCAAACCGCCGAGACGACGTCGATCGGCGAGACCGGCACCGAAGCCGCCCTGTTCGATCTGGTCGCCAAGAGCGGCGACCGGTTGCGCCAGGCGCTCGGGATCGATGAGACGAAGGGTCCGGCCACCGACCGCTCGGCGCGCGCCGCCCTGCCGGCCAACCCGGAAGCGGCGCGGCTGTACGCCGAAGGGCTCGAACGGCTGCGCCGCTTCGAACCGGTCGCGGCGCGCGATCTGCTGGTGCGCGCGGTTGCCGTCGACCCGAACAATCCGCTCGCCCATTCCGCGCTCGCTTCGGCCTGGGCCGGCCTCGGCTATGCCGGGCGCGCCGCGGAAGAGGCGAAGCGGGCGATCGACCTCGCCCACGACCTCCCGCAAGAGCAGCGGCTGGTGATCGAGGGGCGCTACGCCGAGGCGAACGAAGACTGGGCGCGGGCGACCGAAATCTACCGTTCGCTGTTCCGGGTCTTCCCCGACGATCTCGACTACGGGCTCCGCTTGGTGGCAGCCATGAGTGCGGGCGGCCAACCCCAAGCGGCCCTCGGGACGGTCTCCGCTTTGCGCGCGCTCCCGGCACCGGCGCGCGAGGACCCTCGGATCGATCTCGCGGAAGCCGCCGCGGCCGAGGCGCTCGCCGACTTCCCACGCCAACGCCGCAGCGCGGCCCAGGCGGCAACCCGGGCGAGCGAACGTGGCGCCCGGCTGCTCACCGCAGAGGCTCGGCTGTCCGAATGCCGGGCGCTGCGCAATCTGGGCCAGGGCGAGGCGGGCCAAGCGGCTTGCGAGGCGGGGCGGGTGCTCTATGCGCAAGCGGGCGACCCCTCCGGCATCGCCGACGCGCTCACCCAGTCGGCCAATCTGCGCTTCGATCGGGGCGATCTGCCCGGCGCGCGCCAACTCTACGAACAGGCGCTCGGCACCTTCCGGACCCTGGGCAACAAGGGGGCCGAAGCCGGCGCGCTCAACAACCTCGCGGTCGTCTTGCGGCGGCAGGGCGATGGGGCTGCGGCGGTTGGCCTCTACGAGCAGGTCCTGGCGCTCGCCCGCGAGACCGGCAACCGTTTCGGCGAAGCGAGCGCCCTGGGCAACCTCGGCACGCTCTCGACCGGACGCGGCGAGCTGGCCAAAGCGCGCGAGCTGCTCGACCGCTCGATCGCGCTCCGCCGCGAGCTGGAAGACTCCTCGGGGGTCGCCTCCGCGCTCGAAAACCTGGGCGCCGTGCTCCGCCGCCAGGGCGACTTGGTCGGCGCGCGACAGCGTCAGGAAGAATCGCTCGAAGCCCGACGGAAGACCAGCCAAAAGGCGGGCGAAGCCGCGTCGCTCGGCGGCCTTGGCCTCACCCTGCTCGATCAGGGAAATCTATCCGCCGCCAAAGAGCGATTCGACGAATCGCAGGCACTCTCCCAGAAGCTCGGCAACCGCAGCCTGCTCGCCACGGCCCGCTACGGCCAAGCCGAGGTGATCGCCCGCCAGGGCGATCTCGCCAAGGCGCTCGCCGCTCATGAAGAAGCCAAAAAGATCCGCGGCGACCTCGGTGAAAAGAGCCAGGAGGCTAAAAGTCGCTTGGCCCTCGCGATCGTCCTGCTCGCGACCGGAGACGGCGCGAGCCTAAGGCGGGCCGAAGCCGAGGCCCGCGCCGCCGCCCAAGAGTTCGGCCGGCAAGAGGCGATCGGCGATCAGGCCCTGGCGCTCGCGGTCGCCGGAGAGGCGGCCGAGCGGCAAGGGCACACGGGTCCCGCGCGCACGGCCTTCGCGGAAGCCCGAAAGCTAATCGTCGGCAATCAAGATGCGCAAGCCCGCCTATCGGTCGCCCTGCGTACGGCTCCCTCGCTACCGGCCGCCGCGGCCCAGAAGGAGCTCGCAGCCGCGCTCGCCGAAGCTGAGAAGATTGGCCTGGTCGAGCTCCGCTTGGAGATCAGCCTGGCGCTCGCGAACCTCGATCGCTCCCAAGCTCGTACCGACCGCCGCGCCGCGATCGCCCGGGAAGCCCAGGCGAAGGGCTATGTCGAGCTGGCTCGGCGGGCCGGGTAGCTCTTCGGCTTCGCTTGAGGGCCACCCTTCGACTTCCGGTGGCTTGAGCGCAAGTCGAAGCCCCGCCCCCCTACTTCTTCTCCGCGAGCGCCTTCCACTCCTGGTCGGCGTCTACGATGAACTTCGCCTGTTCCTTCTCCCACGACGTCTGGACGTTGCGGTCATAGTTGACGTAGAGCTTGCCGCCGACCACTTTCCAGACCGCCGGATCGGCGGTGACCAGCTTGCCCTTCGCGAGCCCGTAGGCGCAGTGGCCGCCATACTGCGGCGCATACTTCGTCGGATTGGCGGCGAACGCATCGCGGTGCGCGGCGGAAACGAAACGCCAGGTGGCGCCATTCCACTCCTTGGTGAATTCGGACTTGCCCGGACCCGGCTTGCCATCGAAATAGCTGACGGCATCCCAACCGTCCAACGCGAGGCCGGTCCAGGTCTTCTCGATCGGTTGAGCGCCCAAGACCGGACCGGTGATTGCGAGCGAGAGAGTGATGACGGCGAGGAGAGCGATCGAAAGTCGGTGACGCATGGTGGTCAATCTCCGGAATGACTTGTGGGGTTCGGCGCGCAGACCGGGATCGATTGAGTCCGCGCGCGGTTCAGCTTTCCTAAGGATAGAGTTTGCCGACGGGTGCCGGTCGGTTTCAACGGCCCGGCGAGGCCGTGGAGCAGGCAAACGGCCTTTTCGTTCAGCCGCCCAGAGCCGCCAGATCCACCACCTCGGCCGGATCGAGCCCTCGGGATTGGACCAGCACCCGAATCTCTTCGCCCATCCCTTCGCCGTCGAGCAGGTCCATGGCTTGGCGGCGAACCGTCGCGTCGGCGCCGCGCAGCTCTTCGAACAGGCCGCAGGCGGTGAGCCAGAGCGCCTGGCGAGTGAAGACGACGGTGGTGAGGCCTTCTTGCTCACCCGCTCCGATCAATGCTGAAAAATCGACATGGGCGGTCAGGTCTTGGCCACCCACCTCGCGGAATGGATCGCGGTGCGCTCGATGGTGGCGATAGCAGCCGAGGGTGCCGTAAAATCGAATCCGGCCGTCCAGCAGCTGGGGCTTGCGAAAACCGTAGTCGCAGGTCACCAGGAGGCCCCGTTCGAGCCGCCGCGCGAGTTCGCCATAGAGCGGGCGCCAGCCGGGTGCCAAGTCGGCGATCTGGCCGGGGGCGAGGTCGACATGCGGGCCGTCGAGCAGCTCGACCAGCGCCCGGTCCGACAGCTCGCCATGGCGCCAGGCGAAGGCACCCTGCGCATCGACATCCACCCAGAGCTCGCCCACCCGCCCACCCTCGCGGCCGACCAAGCGGTGCACCGGTAGGGCGTCGAACAGCTCATAGGAGAAGATCAAGCCGCGGATCGAGCGCGCGGGCACGAGATCGAGCCGCTCGACCGCTTCGATGCCCGGCGGCAACGGCCGAGCGATGCGATCCCAGGCGCGCAGCCAGCGCGCGGGGCTCCCAGGAGGAAAGGCCGCAAGGGTGTTCGCCAGGTGAACCCCGGTGCCGTATCCCGCCTCGAACAGCTCGGCCGGTAGCCCCAGCGCCATATCGAGCCGGCCGAGCAGCCGCGCGGTGACCCGCCCGAACAGGGGCGACAGGGAGACGCCGGTGACGAAATCCCCGTCCTCCCCGATCGGCAGTTCGATCCGGTTGTAATAGCCGCCGGGGCCATAGAGAGCCTCTTCCATGAACGCGGCGAACGGGATCGGCCCATCGGTCCGGATGCGCGCCCGAAGGCGATCGGCGGGAGAGGACATGGGTGCGCACTCTATGGGATGTGCGGCGGCAGAGTCCGGGCAGAGACCGCGGCGCCTCTCACGCTACAATCCCCTTCGCATGACCGAGACCCAGAACGCCCTAGCTGCCGTACCGACCTCCGAACGCCTGCTCGCGCTGATCGACGCGATGGCCGGGCAACCGGTCGTGCTGGTCGCCGACCTGGTGGTCGATCGCTTCCTCACCGGAACGCCGAAACGGATCAGCCGCGAGGCGCCGGTCTTGATCCTCTCGTATCAAGGGGAAAGGATCGCCCCCGGCGGTGGGGCCAACGCGGCGGCCAACGTCGCGGCGCTCGGCGGCCGGCCGCTGCTCCTCGGGGTGGTGGGCGACGACGCGAACGGCTCCGATCTGCTGGCGGACCTGGGCGCGCGCGGCATCGATACCGCGGGGGTGCTCACCCGCGCGGGCTACCGAACGCCCACCAAGGTGCGCATCTTGGGTGGCGGCAAACATTCGATCAAACAGCAGATCGTCCGCTACGACATCGAGGACAACCTGGTTCTGTCCGACGCCGAGCGCGCGCAGTTCGTCGCCCGGCTCGCCGCCTGGCACGGGGCCACGGATCGCCCGATCGCCACCGCGATCCTTTCCGATTACGGCTACGGCGCGGTCGAGCCAGGATTTCTCTCGGCCCTGCGCGCCGCGCTCGACCCGCCGGCCACCGTGCTCTGCGACAGCCGCTATCGATTGGGCGACTTTGCCGGCCTGGATGGCGCGACGCCGAACGAAGAAGAGGCCGAAGCGCTGCTCGGCCGGTCGCTCGAGGACGCGCCGGAGCCGCTCGGACGCGCCGGCAGGACCTTGCGCGAGACGCTCGGAGCCGGGTTTCTTCTGGTCACCCGCGGCAGCCGCGGGATGAGCCTGTTCGAGCCGGCCGGTGCCGTGCACCTGCCGGTCCATGGCACCGATCAGGTGGCGGACGTCACGGGCGCGGGCGACACGGTGATCGGCACGTTCGCGCTCGCGCTCGCCGCGGGCGCCACCCCCTTGGAGGCCGCCTTGCTCGCGAACTACGCGGGCGGCATCGTGGTCATGAAAATGGGCACGGCAACGCTTTCCCGCGGCGAGCTGGCCGATGCGGTGCGCGCCGATCCGAAACCGCTCTCGGAGGTCCGATGGGTCGGGTAGTCACGATCGAGCAGCTGGCCTCCGAGCTGCCGGCGCTTCGCACAGCAGGCAAAAAGATCGCGCTTGCGAACGGTCATTTCGATCTGGTCCACGTCGGCCATCTGCGCTATCTCCAGGCGGCGAGAGCCGAGGGGGATCTACTGATCGTCGCGATCAACGACGATACTTCGGTCGCCCGCCTCAAAGGTGCGGGCCGGCCGATCGTGCCGGCCGCAGAAAGGGCCGAGCTGCTCGCGGCGCTTTCGCCCGTCGATTTCGTCGTGATCTTCACCGGCGACTCGCCCGCCCCGCTGCTCGCGGCGCTCCACCCGCACGTCCACTGCAAAGGGACCGACTACGGCACGCCCGAACGGGTGCCCGAGTACGAAACGGTGCGCGCCTACGGTGGGCGCACCGCCCTGGTCGGCGATCCGAAAGACCACGCCACCAGCGACCTGATCGCGAGGGTGCGGGCGTTGCCCGAGCGTCCGGAAGACGGCCATTGCGCATTCTGATCGTCAAGACGAGCGCGCTCGGCGATGTCGTTCACGCCCTGCCGGTACTCGGCGCGCTCCGGCGCGCCTACCCGGGGGCGCGGATCGCCTGGGTGGTCGAGGCGTGGATCGCGCCGCTCCTTTCCGGGCACCCGGACCTCGACGAGGTGATCCCGGTCCGGCTCGGTGCCTGGCGCAAGCGCCCGTTCGCCGCTTCGACCCGGCGCGAGCTCGGCATCGCCTTGCGACAGATCGCGGCTTTCGCTCCCCAGATCGCGCTCGATCTGATGGGCAACCACAAGGCGGGGCTCCTTTCCGCGTTGTCGTTTGCCGATCGGCGCCTCGGCCTCGCACGGAACTTCCGGCGCGAGCCCTCAAGCTCCGTGTGGATCAATGAAGGGGTCACTCTGCCGACCGGCGAGAATCGGCACGCGGTCGATCGAATGCTCGCCGTGCTCGGCGGGTTGGGCCTGCCCGCGGAACCGGCGGATTTTCAGCCGGAGAAGATCTTGGCCCCAGCTCCCCCGAACGTTCCCTTCGACTACGCTCAGGGCACGGGAGCGGACCTTCCCCTTAGGTTTGCCCTGCTCCATCCCGGCGCCGGCTGGGGCAACAAGAAGTATCCCGCCAACTGGTGGGGACGCGCGCTCGCGATGTTGGCCGAAAGCGCCGGCCTGCCGAGCATCGTCGCGGTCGGTCCGGGCGAGGATGCGCTGGCCGCCGAGATCGTTGCCGCGAGCGACGGCGCGGCGCGATCGCTGCCTGCCGAGATCCCCGCGTTCGCGAGTTTGGCCCGACGCGCGGAGATCGTTCTCGGAGGAGATTCGGGGCCGACCCACCTCGCCCATGCGCTCGGCCGCCCGGTGCTCATGGTGATGGGGCCGACCGACCCGGCGTTGCATGGCCCCTACGGGGCGCCACACCTTTCCCTCGCGAAGCGCCTGCCGTGCAGTTTCTGCCATCGCCGTTTCGCCGAGACGAAGGCCTGCCTGCTCGAGATCGCGCCGCGAGAGGTCGCCGAGCGCGCCGCTAGAATCCTCCGATCTAACGGTTTCTCAAGCAGTTAGGCCGATCCTTCAGATTGACCCTCGGTTCCGGCGACTGTTATGCTCGAATCCGAATACAACGTTTCCTGTCAGTCTGCGCGCGCCGCTCCGACTCCTTTAAGGACCTGACATGGCCTTCGGCAAGACACCCGCTCCGCCCGATCCCCGTACCCGCCCCTCCGGCTCCTCCGCGGCGAACGCCGCCAACACCGCGAAGTTCGGCGAGATGTTGATCCGGTCGGGGAAGATCAACGAGGTTCAGCTCCAGGAAGCGCTCGCGCTGCAAAAGGATCAGGGCGGGCGGATCGGCACCAACCTGGTCAAGCTCGGCTACATCACCGAGAAGGCGCTGGTCGAGTCGCTCTCTCAACACTTTGGTGTGCCCGCCGTCGATTTGAACTCGATGGAGATCGACGAGAACGTCCTCAAGATCATCCCGGCGGATATCGCCCGGAAGTACACCATCTTGCCGGTCTCCAAAGCCGGCGCAACGGTCACGGTCGCGATGATCGACCCGACCAACGTCTTCGCGATGGACGACGTCAAGTTCATGACCGGCTACAAGGTCGAGCCGGTGGTCGCTTCCGAGACCAGCATCCGCGGCGCGATCGATCGGGTCTACGGCTCGACCCACGCGATCGAGCTCAAGAAGGTGATGGAGGGGCTCTCCGAAGAGGCGACCGGCGACCTCGAGGTGCTCGACGAGGAGGAGGATCTCGACCTCGCCACCCTCGAAGAGGAGTCCGAACAGGCGCCCGTGGTCAAGCTGGTCAACATCGTGCTCTCCGATGCGATCAAGCGCGGCGCCTCCGACATCCACGTCGAGCCGTACGAGAAGGAGTTCCGCGTCCGCTACCGGATCGACGGCATTCTTTACGAGATGATGCATCCGCCGATCAAACTCAAGGAAGCGATCACCAGCCGAATCAAGATCATGGCCAAGCTGGACATCGCCGAAAAGAGAATGCCTCAGGACGGCCGAATCAAGATCAAGACCAAGGTCTCAGGCCGCACCAAGGACCTCGACTTCCGGGTCTCGGTGCTGCCGACCCTGTTTGGCGAAAAGATCGTCATGCGGTTGCTCGATAAAGACAAGCTGATGCTCGACATGAGCAAGCTCGGTTTCGAGGCCGATGCCCTGCGTCGCTTCGAGCATGCGATCTTGAAGCCCTACGGAATGGTGCTGGTCACCGGTCCGACCGGTTCGGGAAAGACCAACACGCTCTATTCGGCGCTGTCGCGGATCAACACCCCCGAGGTCAATATCCTCACCGCCGAAGATCCGGTCGAGTTCAACTTACCCGGCATCAACCAGGTCCAGATGCGCGAGCAGATCGGCCTGAACTTCGCCGCGACGCTGCGGTCGTTCCTGCGCCAAGACCCGAACATTATTCTGGTCGGCGAGATCCGCGACTTCGAGACCGCCGAGGTGGCGATCAAAGCCGCGATGACCGGCCACCTCGTGCTCTCGACCCTGCACACCAACGACGCGCCCTCCTCCGTCCACCGCCTGATGAACATGGGCATCGAACCGTTCCTGGTCGCGACTTCGGTGCACATGATCGTGGCGCAACGGCTGGTGCGCCGGGTCTGTTCGTTCTGCAAAGAGCCCGCGGACGTGCCGGCCACCGCGCTGCTCAATATCGGCTTCTCCGAAGCCGAGTCGCGCACGCTCAAACTGTTCAAGGGGCGCGGCTGCGAGCGCTGCAGCGCGACCGGCTACAAGGGGCGGGTGGGCCTCTACGAAGTGCTGGAGATCGACGACGATATCCGCGAGCTGATCCTCTCCGGCGCCAGCTCCTACGAGCTGCGGGCCAAAGCGATCCAGCACGGCATGCAGACCCTACGCGACAGCGGCATGCAGAAGATCCGCGACGGCATGACCACGGTCGACGAGGTCTTGCGCGAGACGGTCGCCTGAGCTTAACCCCTGGCCGCCGGCCTGGGGGTTCCTTACCGCCTCAGCTCCCCAGGCCGTTGGCCTGGGCCAACGTAACGCGACCCTTTGGGCCGCCCAGCCCTTCGACTTCGCTCAGGGCTCGCCTCAAGCGCGGCTGTCCCACAAGACGTCGGGGATTCCTCGGCGGTGGTTTTCGGCGCGGGCGATGACGAATAGGGCGTCCGACAAGCGATTCAGGTAGCGGATTGTCCAGGGGCCGATCCGCTCGACACGGCCGAGGGTGACAAGATCGCGTTCGGCGCGGCGGCAGACGGTCCGGGCGACGTGGAGCTGGGCGGCGCCGAGCGCCCCACCGGGGAGAATGAAATTCTGGAGCGAACCGACCTCTTCGGTCAGCCGATCCATCAAGGCCTCAAGCGCGAGGACGTGCCTCTCTTCGATCGTGGGCACGGGGAACCGGGCCTTGTCCTCTTCGAGGATGCACAGGTCGGAACCGAGGTGAAACAGCTCGTTCTGGATCCGAGTCAATAACGAACCGAGTTCGGCATCCAGGCCGCAGGCGATCGCGACGCCGATCTCTGAACTCAGCTCGTCCACGGTGCCATAAGCGTTGATGCGGAGCGAATCTTTAGGAACGCGCTGCCCCCCACCGAGGCCGGTCGTGCCGTCATCGCCGGTGCGGGTGTAGACCTTGGTGATGCGTGGCATGGATGAGGACCTCGAGACCTCGAATTGGCTTGGAGCTTCCGGTCACGGAAGCCGCCGCCGGCGCCCGAGTCAACGCGGTCCACTCGAGCCGAATTCCTGCTCGAGCAGTGCTCCTTCTCTCATTCGCCGATTTCGACCGGCTCGATCGATGGCTATCGATTTCGATCGACGCCGGTCTTGAGGAATCGGCTATAGAGATCGGACGAAGGCCTACTTTGGCGCGGTCGCAGTCGCGGCTCGGGCTGCGGCGCGCGCAGCACGGCGTGCTTCTTCCCGGCGCTCGGCAACGTTCAACGGAGACTTGTCTGTACGTCCTTGTCCAGAGAGCTTGCGAATCACTTCGGCGAAATCAACCGGCTCGGGCGCCGGCTTGGCAGACTTGGGCTTCACGGACAGAATGGGGCGCTTGGCCACCGCTTTCGCTGGTTTCGGCATGCCCCAATCATGACACATCAACGAACCGAGAGGAAGATGCAATCTTCACCGAAAAAAAGCTAGAACTTGCGTGATATCAATGACTTCGAGCGCGCGCAACGTTCGAATCTAGGCCGAGAAGCGAACCGACAAAGGACTGCGGTGAACGTTCCCCCGCCAGACGATAGAATCACCTTCCGATGAGCGTTCGCCTCGACAAGTGGCTTCAAGTCGCCCGCATGTTCAAAACCCGGACCCAAGCGACCCGGGCTTGCGAACTCGGCCGCGTCCAAGTCAATGGGCAAGATTGCAAAGCGCACCGCCACCTGGGTGTCGGCGATCGAGTCGAACTCACCCAGGGAGATTGGCCGCGGGTGCTGATCGTGATCGAACTCGCCGACCGACCGGTCGCCAAGAGCGATGCCGCGGCGCTGTTCGAAGATCAGAGCCCACCCCGCCCGGAGCAGAGCCCCGACCCGATTCGCCGCTCGCTCCGCCGCCCCCCCGCTCTCCGCGAGGCCGGAGCCGGCCGGCCGACCAAGAGGGACCGCCGGGATATCGAGCGCTGGGAGGCTCCCGGGGATTGAATCGGGTCAAGTTTTGTCACGAATAGATCGAGACTTCTATTGACCGAGTCTAGACAAGGGTCTACGATTCGGTACATGTCAGACTCACTCTCGGACCAAGCCCGGCATCCCATCGGCGTGGTGGCCCGCCGCACGGGCCTCAAGCCCGACCTGATCCGCGCCTGGGAGCGCCGCTATGGCGCGATCGAGCCCGCTCGCTCCCCCACGCGTCGACGCCTCTATTCCGATGCGGAGATCGAGCGCCTGTCGCTGCTGCGCCAGGCGGTCCAGGCGGGCCGAAGCATCAGCCATGTCGCCGCCCTCGACCGCGAGCAGCTGAACGCGCTGATCCGCGAGGACCGACCGCCCCAGAGCGGAGCGCGCGCGCCCCAGCCGGAGACATGGGATGTCCCGGCGGCCAGCGGCGCCATCCTCGCGGCCTGTCTGGGGGCGATCCAACGCTTGGACGTGATCGAACTCGAGCTCCAGCTCGAACGGGCTACGGTGGCCCTCTCTCAGGTGCACCTGATCGATCAGGTGTTGGTGCCGATGATGCATTCCGTGGGCGAACTCTGGCGGGAGGGGCATTTGCGCCCGTCCCATGAGCATATGGCCTCCGCCGTCGTCCGCACGGTCCTCACCGAGATGCGAAGCGCCTATCGCGCTCCGCTGCACGCGCCCCATTTGGTGGTGACGACACCGGCTCGCCAGCATCACGAGCTGGGCGCCCTGATCGCTGCCGCCACCGCGGCCGCCGAAGGGTGGAACGTCATCTATCTGGGGCCCGATCTCCCGCCCGAGGATATTGCAGCAGCCGCGCATCAACGGTCGGTTCGAGCGGTCGCGCTCAGCATTACGTTCCCGCCCGACGACTCTCGGCTGGCCGAGGACCTACGGCGCCTGCGCCGCATGCTCGACCCGCGGATCGACGTGATCGTCGGGGGGCGCTCCTCGGGCCACTACCGGAAGGCGCTGGACGAGATCGGAGCGCTCTCGGTGATCGATCTCGCCGGATTTCGGCACAGCCTGAGCGAGCTGCGTGGCTCGTCTCCGTCCTCCCCACCCTCCTCCTAGACCCGGCTTCGAAGTCGAGCACCTCGGGCCTGATGCGGCGCGAGTTCCAGCTCGAGACTTCTGGACAGGCTGAGAGTTCAGGGGAAATAATATTGACAAATCCTAGACAACCAGTTATGGTCTCCAAGTTGCAGATTTTCCCCGAGCAGATTTCAATCCGGAGGATCGACGATGGAACGGCCCATTTCAGACCGCGGCTTTCCGCGCATAGCATCCGCCCCGCGCATGATGGAGCGACTGCAGCATGGGGATGACGGCAGCGGCCCTCGGCTGATCAACCGCCGTCGGCCTGCGTTCATCGAAGTCGGGCGCTTGCCCGCCGCGAGCAGCAACCCGAACCGCTTGGATCGAATCACCGCCCGGGTCTTCGCCTCCGCCTTGAACCGGAACAACGGCTCCGGGCGCGTTTGACCCTCACTCGCCGAGAAATTCGCCGATCGGCGCGAGCGGCGCGAGGCGGTCGCACAGAATCTTGAACACGGCGGTGATCGGCACGGCGAGGATCGCGCCTGGAATTCCCCAGAGCCAGGTCCAGAACGTCAAACTCAAAAAGATGACCACCGGGTTGAGCGTCAGGCGCCGCCCCAAGACCAGCGGCGACACGATGTAGGCCTCGGTGACGTTCAGCACCAGGAACGCACCGACCGGCAAGAGAGCCTGTCCCAGCGTCTCGAAGGTCAGAAATCCGAGCAGACCGAACACCACGTAGCAGACTCCAGCCCCCAGGTACGGAATGTAGTTCGCGACCGCGACCAACGCGCCCCAAAGCACCGGGTTCGGCAGGCCGATCCACCACATTGCGAGACCCGTGCCCGCCCCCAACCCCAGGTTGATGAACGTCACGGTCGTCAGATAGCGCGAGACTTCCGTCTGCAGAGCGCGCGCGATCTCCGCCCCCTGCCGCTTGCTCTCCGGACTGGGCAGCACCTTGATCAGCTTGCGCAGGAACAGGTCGCCCGAGGCGAGCAGGAAGAACACCAGAATGAACATCACCGCGGTGCTCGCGGCGATCGCGGTCGCCCGGTTCGCCAAACGCAGGCCGAGCGAAGGCTGCTCCATCGTGACGCTCTGCGGGCGACCGCTTCCCGAGCCGACCTGCGTGATCTTCTCGACCTGCTCGGTCGCTTTGCCGAGCGTCTGCACCGGCTTTTTCAGATCGCGCAGCCGCCGCTCCACCCGGCGCAGACTCTGCGGCGCCTTCTCGATCCAGTCGTAGGCAGGCTGGGCCAACTCATAGACCGCAAAGCCGAGGCCGCCCAAGAGAGCGAGCAGGACGATTCCCGCGCCGAGCGGAGCGGGAATTCGCAAGCGTCGTTTGAGCGCGCGAACCAGCGGTTCGAGCAGCAGGGTGAGCAGACCGGCGAGCACCACCGGCAGCAAGAAGGTGCGCGCGGCATAAAGGGTGTAAAAAGCGGCGAGCAAAAACAGACCGGTGAGTGGACCGCTGCGAACGCCGAGGGCGCGGCCGAACGAACCGCGCGGAGTCGGGCTCAACGGTTCAGCTTCTGGATCGCGGGATTCGGCGGGCACGAGGGGTTTTCCAATCAGGGACTCTAACAGGGTTCCGCGGACTCGCCCGCTCAATCCGCTTCCAGCAGCGCCTTGGTTTCCGCGAGGTCGCCAACCACCGCGCAGCACTCCTCGAACAGCCAATCCGGAAGGCCGGCGGTGACGGCCCAAGGCCGCGGTGGTTCGATCGGCCGTCTTTCGCTCGCAGTTCGCTCGGACGCCTCGCCTTTCGGCGCGACACCGAGCACCTCCGACTCGCGCCCCTGCTCGGCAAGAAATCGGGCCAGGCTTGCCGCATACCCGTGGGTGGTGAGAACCCGTTCGGCGCCGCTCTCTTCGATCGTTCGCAACAGGTCGGACCAGTCGGCGTGATCCGAAAGAACGAAGCCGCGATCGAAGGTCGTCCGGCGACGCCGGTCGGGGAGGCGCATCCAGCCCGAGGCGAAGCCCGACCGGACCCGGCCGAACCGGCGCATCCAAAGTGAACCAAACGCAGCGGGGGGAGCGAAGATCAGGTCGCCTGCGAACGAACCGCGAGAGCCCGGGTCGATCCGACGGGTCGGCGGCAAGCGAACGCCCGCACTGCGATACACCTCGTTCAGTTTCTCGACCGCAGCGTGGGTCCGGATCGTTCGACCAAGAACGTGCGGCAGCAGCTCGGCGAGCAGGCGCTGCGCCTTGCCGAGCGAATAGGCGCAGAGCACCGAGGCGTACCCCGCTTGCGCATTCTCTCGCCACCAGGCGGCCACCTCTTCGGCCACCGCGGCGGCCTCGCCCCAGCGGAAGATCGGCAGCCCGAACGTCGCCTCGGTGATGAACGTGTGGCAGCGGACCGGTTCAAACGGCGCGCAGGTCGGATCGGCCTGCCGCTTGTAGTCGCCCGAAACGACCCACACTTCGCCGCGATGCTCGATCCGGATCTGCGCCGAGCCGAGGACGTGCCCGGCAGGGTGGAACGAGACGTCGACCTCGCCGATCCGCCGCGTTTCACCGTAGGCGAGCGCTTCGATCCGCGCCCGGGGCAGGCGAACGCCGAGGAGCGCGAGCCCGGCCGCAGCCGAGAGGTAGGCCGCCGAGCCAGCCTGGGCGTGATCGCCATGCGCATGGGTGAGGAGCGCCCGTTCGACCGGTCGCCACGGATCGATCCAAAAGCCACCCGCGGCGCAGAAAAGACCCCGGCTATCGAGTGCCAGAAGCGGAGCGCGGCTCAGATCAACCCCTCGTCCTCGAACAGCTCGAGCTGCTCTTTACCCCCGCCATGAACAAGACTCGAAAGGGTGATGCCGAGCAGCCGGACCGAGCGCCGTTCGGCGTCGGTGGTAAAACGCAACAGCCCGCGCGCCGCGCGAAGGATCGTCGGCGCGTCGCGGGTCGGCCAGGCCAGGGTGCGCGAGCGGGTGACCGTGGTGAAATCCGAATAGCGAACCTTGAGCGTCACCGTGCAGCCGGCGAGGCTCCGCTTCTCCAACGACGCCGCCACCTCGACCGCCATCCGCAGGAGTTCGGCCTCCATCGGGGCCAAGCCGCGCAGATCCCGTGAGTAGGTGTTCTCGGTGCCCAGGCTCTTCCTCTCTTGGTGGGTCTCGACCGGCCGCTCATCGATTCCCCGCGCGAATTCCCAGAGCACTCGCCCGTGCCGGCCAAAGCGATCGGTCATCTCCTCGGGCTCGCGAGAGCGGAGATCCGCGATGGTCGCGATCCCCATCTCGGCGAGCGTCCGCTCGGTCGCCGGGCCTACCCCGTGCAGTCGGCGCACCGGCAGCGGCGCAAGGAAATCCAACACTTTGGGGGGCGGCACCACGGTCAAGCCGTCCGGCTTGTTCCAATCGGACGCGATCTTGGCGATCAACCGGCTCGGGCCGACCCCTACCGAGACCGTGAGCCCCCGCTCTTCGCGCACCCGGCGACGGATCTCCTTGGCCACCGCGGTCGCCGTGCCCCATGGCCCCAGATGCTCGGTGACATCCAGATACGCCTCGTCGATCGACACCGGCTGGAGGATCGGCGTGATCTCGCGGTAGATCGCGAAGATCTTCTCCGATTCCTTCCGGTAGCGGCGGAAATCGGGCGCCAGAAAGATTGCCTGCGGGCAGAGCCGAACGGCACGAGACGAAGGCATCGCGGAGTGAACGCCGAACGCGCGGACCTCATAGGACGCCGCCGCAACCACCCCGCGCGACTCGGGCCGCCCACCCACGATCACCGGCTTGCCGCGCAGCGACGGATCGTCCCGCATGTGGACCGCGGCGTAAAAGCAGTCGAGATCGCAATGCAGGATGCGACGAGAGGCGGGTTCGGTCTCGGACAAGGGGTGGCCTGGGCAACCCGGCCAGTGCCGGGTACAGCCCGGACTTTACGCCCCAATCACGCCCGATTTCAACCGGCGGCGGCGGACCTGCCCGCGTTTGAGGTCGCAAATTGCGACCTCAAACGGCGGAGGCGGAGGATCAGCCGCCCGCGCCCCCTCCGGCGTGAATACCGCCTTCGGTCTGGCCGCGCGGATCGAGCGCCTCGCGCAGCTCGTCCTCGGGTAGGACACCTCTTTCGCGGCAGATCTCGCGCACGGTCTTGCCGGTCTTCACCGACTCCTTGGCGATTTCGGCCGCCGCGTCGTAGCCGATCTTCGGCACCAGCGAGGTGACCATCGCGAGCGAGCGTTCGACCAAGTCTTCGCAACGCTCGCGATTCGCGGTGATCCCCTCCACGCAACGCTCGGCGAGGAGGCCGGACGCGTTCGCCAGGATCTCGATCGACTGGAGGAGGTTGTAGGCGATCACCGGCATCATCACGTTCAGCTCGAAATTGCCGCCCATGCCACCGATCGTGATCGTGGCGTCGTTGCCGATCACTTGGGCCGCGACCATCAAGACCATCTCGGGGATCACCGGATTGACCTTCCCCGGCATGATCGAGCTGCCCGGCTGAAGGCTCGGCAGAGAGATCTCGCCGATCCCGCAGCGCGGACCGGAAGCGAGCCAGCGCAAATCGTTCGCGATCTTCGCGAGCGAGACGGCGATCGTTTTGAGCGCTCCGGACGTCTCCACAGCCGCATCCTTGCCGCCCATCGCCTCGAACTTGTTGGGCGCCGGGACGAACGGATGGCCGGTGGCGAGAGCGAGGCGGGCGATCACCTGACGGGCGAAATCGGGATGGGCGTTCAACCCGGTGCCCACCGCGGTGCCGCCGAGCGCGAGTTCCGCGAGCCGCGGCTTGGCCGCCGCGAGCCGATCGAGCCCATAGCGGACCTGCTGCGCGTAGCCCGCGAAATCCTGGCCGAGCCGCACCGGCACGGCGTCCTGAAGATGGGTTCGGCCGATCTTGACCACATCGTCGAACTCTTGCGCCTTCGCTTCGAGCGCGGCAGCCAGCCGCGCGAGCGCCGGTTCCAGATCTTCGACGACCCCTGAGTAGGCGGAGACGTGGATCGCGGTCGGGATCACGTCGTTGCTCGACTGGCCGTTGTTGACGTGATCGTTCGGGTGGACCGGTGCCTTGGAGCCCAATCGGCCGCCCATCGCTTCGATCGCCCGGTTCGAGATCACCTCGTTGGCGTTCATGTTCGTCGAGGTGCCCGAGCCGGTCTGAAAAATATCGAGCGGGAAGTGCTCGTCGAGCTTGCCCGCCGCCACCTCCTCGGCCGCCGCACGGATCGCCGCCGCGATCTCTGCCGACACCAAACCGAGCCCCTCGTTCACCGTCGCAGCCTCCCGCTTGATGCTCCCGAGCGCCGCGATGAACCGGCGCGGAAAGCGGAGCCCGGAGACGGGGAAATTGCGGAACGCCCGCTCGGTCTGAGCCCCGTGATAGCCCTGAGCCGGGACCTCGATTTCGCCCAAGCTGTCTTTTTCAATACGCGTATCCGTCATGGGATGGGGATGTCCTTTCGGGTGAAATGATTCTCGGCCGTGTAGGATAACGGCAGGCTTGGCCGTCGTCCAAATCCTACCGGTAACAAAAGGCTCGCGGCGAACGCCGATTCATGCAAGAATCGACGCAAGTTCCAACGGAGGATTCGCCATGCCACCGACACCCACCCCCCCTGCGTCCGCAACCGTCACCCCGATCGCTCCTACCGCGGTCGCTTCGACGCCCTACCCCGGGCATGTCTTGAAAATCGGCGAACCGAACAACGCCGCCGTGCGCGCCTTGCGGGTTCGGCTGAACGAGGTCGGCTGCGGCCCGATCGCCGCCACCGGACCGTTCGATGCCGCGGTCGGCCAGGCGACCAAATTGTTCCAGAGCCGGTTCACCGACCTCGACGGCCAGCCGCTCAAGGTAGATGGCCAAGTCGGGCCGATCTCCTGGGCGGCGCTGTTCGGCGCCGATGCGGTCCCCGCTTCGACCGGACCGATCGCGCCGCTCCTCGCCCGCGCACTGGAGGTCGCCGCGTCGCAGGTCGGGGTGATGGAACAGCCGCTCGGATCGAACCGCGGTCCGCAGGTCGATCAGTATTTGAAATCTACCGGCACCCCGTTCGGCAGCGCCTGGTGCGCCGCGTTTCTCTACTGGTGTTTCGACCAGGCGGCCGACCCATTGGGCCGCGCGAACCCCTTGGTCCGGACCGGCGGCGTGCTCGCCCATTGGAATGGCGCTCGTACGCGGGGCATTCCTCGGCTGCTCGCTCTAAACGCGATCGCCAACCCTGCGCTCGTTCGTCCGGGGTTGATCTTCGTGATCTCCCACGGCGCCGGCACCGGCCACACCGGCCTGGTCGAAGCGGTCGAAGCGGGCAAGCTGGTGACGATCGAAGGAAACACCAACGACAACGGCTCGCGCGAAGGGATCGGCGTCTTCCGCCGCTTCCAGCGGAAGATCAACTCGATCAACAAAGGGTTCATCGACTACGGGGAGCTCTAGCCTCGGGATCGCGGCTCGGTTCGGCCGGCACATCGCGGATCGGCCCGGGGGGCGGCTCCTTCAAGACCCAGAGCAGGTGGGCGACGAAGTCGTCCGGGCATTCCGCCTGCGGGGTGTGGCCGCATTCGGCGAGCAGGTGAAACCTTGCCCGCGGCAGCTCCCGCGCGTAGCGCCGGCCGAGGTCGGGGGGAAACAACTCGTCCGCAGCGCCCCAGATCAGATCGGTCGGAACCTCGATCCGGGCGAGCCGTCCGTCGAGAAAATCGCGGCGGGAGAAGCTGGCAAAAATGCGCGGTGCCGGCCCTTCCTGCATCTTCTCGACCACATCGTCGAGCAGAAAGCCCGGCAGCGGCGGCATGCGCGGACCGAGCAGCGCTTCGGTGAAACGGCGCGCCTCGGCTCGATTGCGCACCAGAAACCGGACCTTCGGCTCGTAGAGCAGGCCGCCGGTGTCGACCAGAACCAGCCGTGCCACCCGCTCCGGGTGGCGTTCGGCGTAGAGTAGGGCGACCCAGCCGCCAAGCGAATTGCCGACCAGGATCGGCGGCGCGCCCGGCGCCTCTTTAGCAAGCAGCGCTTCGAGGCCGGCCACCTCGTCGGAGATCGACAACGGCCCGCGCTGCGGTGCGCTCCCGCCATGGCCGGGGAGGTCGATGACGATCAGAGGATGTGCCGCCCCGAGCGCGCGCACCGACTGCGCCCAGACCCCGGCGTCGTTGCCCAAGCCATGGATCAAAACGAGGGTCGGGGCCGTCGATTTCGGTGCGCCCCCCACCCAGTAGCTGAGGCGACCGCGCGGCCCCGCAAACGTCCGATGTTCGAGCCCGGCGAGCGCCAGGCGCATCCGGACCACGCCGCGCCAGAGACCGAGCGGATTCGTCCAGACCAAAACGCACGCCGCCGTGAGCAGGAGAGTCAACACCCCGAGCGCCAAAAGCAATCGGGTCCGCCGAGGCGACACCCTACCCGACCTCCATCACATCCGAGATCTGCGCTCGGAGGATCGGCAACTCCTCGGGCAGCCAGCGCGCAAAACCGGCGCTTGCGAACAGCTCGGCGTCGCCGGGATAGGTGGGCACCAGATAGAGCGGGAAGCGAGCGAAGATCTCGCGGTCGGAGCGCTTCCTGCGCGCTTGGATCGCAGCCCGTTTGGCCGCCGATTCGTCGAGGTGGCCGAGCAGGTAGGCCATCGTGCGGAACTGGGCGATCGTCCGCTCGTCGGTCACCTGCGGCGCCTGGCCGGGGGCCTCCGGCCCCGGATCTCCGCCCAACCGGCGGGCGATTTTGAGCAGGCTGCGGCGGAGCGATTCGCGCGCTCCGTGGCGCCGGAAACGACGGAGGATGCCCGCCGGGGTCCAGGGTTCGCGGAGCGCTGGATTCGCCGCGGCGGGCGCGGCGGGCGCTACGGGGGGCGTCGGTCCCCGCTTGCCCGGAGCGGTGTTCGCGATCCAGCCGGCGTACGGGTCGATCGCGAAAGTCGCGCCGCCCGGGTTGTTCTCGACCAGCATGGTCTGGGTCCGCGACAGAAACGCGAGCAGGACCGCGGGCATCAGCCGTTCCCAGATCCCCGCCTCGTAGTTCTTGTAGGCGGTGAGAAAGGCGTTGCGCTCGAACAGGAAACCGCGGTTGAACAGACCGAGCAGGTCGCTCGTGGCGCTCGACCGATGGTGGACGATGGCACCGGGCGCAAAGGTCACCCGTTCGCCCCCCGACCAGAGGCGCCAGCCGAGATCGACATCTTCCAGATAGGCGAAATAGGCCTCGTCGAAACCGCCCGCGGCGAGAAACGAGCTCTTACGGATCAGCAGATTGCCGCCGCAGGCGAACAGCAGCTCCTCCCCCTCGCCGGGAACGACCGCGGAATCGAGCGGCCGGCGGTAGTCGATCTGAAACGCATGCCCGTCGAACGTCATCGCGCCGCGCGCGAAGTCGAGTCGCTCGCCCGCCCAGTCGACGATCTGCCCGGAGACCGCGGCGACATCTTCGGGCGCAGCGGCGAACGCCGCCACCAATCGCGCGAGCCAATCGGGGCGGGGCCGGGTGTCGTTGTTGAGCAGCGCCACCGCATCGCCCGCCGCTTCTGCGACCAGCCGGTTGTTGCCGGCACAGAACCCCAGGTTGACCGGGCTCTCGATCAGGCGCAGATTCGCGAGGCCCGCGGCGGATGAGCTGCGGAGCCATTGCGCGGTGCCGTCGGTCGAGCCGTTGTCGAGCACCAGGATCTCCCAGGGCACGCCCGGATCGTGCTGTTCCTGAAGCGCCGCGAGGCAGATTTCCAGATGCTCCCGACCGTTCCAGGAGAGGATGGCAACAGAGACGTGGCGAGGCTTCATCGGGGGGAGAGCATCCTCTGGAGGCGACGCCGGGCACGGAAGGCGAACGAATCGGCGGGTGCGTGGGTGGCCGGCGCACGGGCGAAACGCTCCTTGGTCGGATCGATCCGCGGCTCGCGGCAAAACGCCACCAGCGGCGCGAGCGCCCGCTCCCAGCGGAACGATTCGAGCAGCCCGGCCGCCCCGGCGCGCAAAGAATCGTCGGCCCTCTCTCCCGCGTCGAGGGTTGCAATGAGCGCTGCGCCGAGTGCCGCGGCATCGCCCGCGGGTACCACCCGACCGGCGTGGTGTTCCACCAGCATTCGGCTCATCGCCCCGCCGACGCTCGTGATCACCGGACAGCCCGCCGCGAGCGCGTCTAAAAACCGCGTGCGCAGCGACAGGCGCGTTTCGAGCGTCGGCCGGTGCGGCGCGACCAACAGATCGACATCGCGCAGCAGGTCGTAGCGCCGCTCGGACGGCACCCAATCGATCAGCTGGACGCGCGTCCCCCAGACTCCGCGGCGTCGGCAGCGCGCCTCGACTTGCCCCAACAGGCGTTGCGGCGTGCTCTCCGGGTTCGGGTTCGCGATCAACAGCAGGGTCCAATCGGGCCGGTCGAGCCGGTCCAAGGCGTCGAGCAGCGTCCACGGATCGTACCAATCGTAGAGACCGCCGAAGAGGAGACGCTTTTCGCCCGCCCGACGCGGCGGCAGGTACGCCACGTGCGGCGGCAGCTCGTCCGGCACGCCGAACGGCACCGGAGCGATCAGGCCGGCGAGGTCGGGGTCGCCCACCGTCCGCTCTGGGTTGACCCGGCCGAGCGCGGCGAGAAAGCCGAGGTAGAACGTCCGTTGTTCCTCGGACGAACAGAGGAAGAAATCGCCACGCGACATCTGGAGCACCCAGGTCGCATGATCGTTTCGGTACGGATCGAGCCCGAGGGTCGGGACGTACGAGAAGTTCTCGATCAGCCAGGGGTCGTAAAGGTCGATCGCCACCGGGAGCGCCCCGGGCCAGCCCGAGCCGGAGCCGAGTTCGAGCAGGGCATCGTTGGCCAGCTGCCCCTGGGCCACGACCGAGGTGCAGCCCGCAACGAGCGCGCGCAGGTTGCCACGCTCGAATCGGGCGACCTGCGTGGCATCGAGCGGCACGGCGGCGAGCATCTCATCAGGGCTGGCGGGCGAGATCAGCCGCACTTCGAGCCCGAACCCGGGCAGGCGGCGCGCCAGCTCGGCGTAGCGGATGCCGATCCCGGCCATCCGCGGGCGGATCGGTTCGCTCGAAAGTATCGCGACGCGCGGTGTCTCAAGCATCGACGGGTCAGCGGGAAAACAGCCTGTGGAGACGCCAGGCACGGGTCGCTTCCATCGCGCGGATCAGCCCGTTCAAACGTTCGATCTCGGCGTAGGTGCGGCCGAGGTGCCCGGTCTGGTCATCGATCGTGGCATGGAGCGCCCTTTCCTCGCCGTAGAGCCGAGTGAGGTCCACCGCCTGGCGGGCGAGATCGCCGGCGAGCCGCTCGTGCTCCGCGGCCCGTGCGGCGAGCGCGCCGTTGGCGGCATGAAAACGCTCCTCCCACTCGACGCGTTCGCGAGAAACGTCCGCGTGCATCTGGCGGAGCGCCCCGATCTGGTCGGCAGCGGCGGCGAGGTGACCGCGCAGAATCTCGCTCTCGGTCTGCCGGCGCACCACATCTTCGCGCGCCTCGACCCCTTCGCGGCGGAGGGTGTCGACCGCGCGGGCGAGAGCGTCGGGGCCGATCCGGTCGGAGTGCTTGGCGAGCACCCGTTCTTTGACTGCCATAAAATCGCCCCGCTCGCGCGGCCGTTCACCGAAAATGTGGTGCGCCGCCCCCCGGAAATGGCGATACTCGCAGGTGACCACCGACCGGTGGTGAAACGGCGACAGGGCGGCCAGCCGGATCAGCAGATCCCAGTCTTCGAAGAACGGCAGGGAGGGATCGAGCGGCCCCGCCGCGCGCAGCAGCTCGCGCTCGATCAGGAGGGTGTTGAACGGGATGTAGTTGTCGAGCAGCAGCAGGTCGGGATCGAAATCGCGGCTGTAGGGGAGGCGGCGTTCGCAGCACCTCCAGCCCACCGCTCCGGCCTCCCCTCCGTGCCCGCCGGCCAGCTCGTAGATCGCGACCGCGGCATCGGTATAGGCGACGCGCACTCCGGCCCCTTGCACCATGGCGGCGAGGGTCGCCAAATGCTCGGGGGCGGCGAGATCGTCGTCGTCGAGAAAACCGATGTAGGCGCCGGACGCCGCTTCGATTCCCGCCTGGGCGGCCATCGCCCGGCCGCGCGTCGCGTCGAGATCGACCCGCACCACGGGCCACGGGAAGCCCGACGGAATCTCAAGCGCCGCGCCGCCGTCGTTGACCAGGACGATCTCGGTTCGCGAGTAGGTCTGGCAGGCGAGCGAGGCGAGCGCTTCGCCAAGCAGCTCCGGTCGATCCCTGGTGCGCACGACCACCGAGACGATCGGCCCCTCGCGCACCTCCAGCAGCTCGGGGTTGCCGCCGAGGTGGCGGATCAGCTGAGCGGCGCTCCGGGTGCGGAAATCGTCGATGCTCAAGCGGCGGTAGGCCTCGGCGAGCAGAACCCCCGGCGGCAACGTCAACGTCCGATGGCGGCGCAGGCCGAGCGCCGCGTTCCAATAGGGGTGGCGTTCGGCTTGACTCGCGTGCGCGGCAAACGCCCGTTCGAGCCGCTCGGCCTGATCTGAAACATCCACCAGCAGATCGGGGAAGGCCGGCCGATTGACCTCATAGGCGAGGATGCGCAGACCGGCGAGGGCCGAAAAGTCCTGCGCCGTCTCGCCCTCCGGCCGGAGCGGCGCGAGCAGGCGATGGAGCGCCGCGAACGCCGCGCGGTGATCGGCGCTCCCTTCGAGCGGCGACGGGACGAGCAGCAGCTCCGGCCGCTGGGAAAGCAACGCGCGGCGAATCCCCGCGGCGATCGCATCCAGCTGGTCCGAGAGGGCTCCATCCGGCAGATCGAGGGCATCAAACCCCGAGAGGCCGAGAATCGCCACCGCGCGCTCGGACTCCTTGCGCCGACGCGCCCGATAGGCCGCGCGGTCCGGTATCGCTTCGACACCCCCGCCACCGTCCGAAAGGAACAGCACTCGCACGGCGGCACCCGATGCGGCCAGCTGGGCGAGCAGGCCGCCCGGCCCGAGCACCTCGTCGTCGGGGTGGGGGGCGATCGCGAGCACGCTCGCCGCCGCGACCGTTTCGGTCGCTCCGGGGAGGTGGAAGGGGTTCGAGTTCGTGGGGTTCACTGGATGTACCCTAAGGCACGCAGGCTCTTTTCGGTTTCCGCGCTCGCCGCCGCCGAAGGGGGGCGACCGGCATCCCCGCGGCGCCAGAGCCAGATCGTGCCGCCCGCAACGGTGAGCGGGAAGCGCCCTGTTTCGAGCGCCGCCAGATCCACCGGCCCCGCGCCGTGAGCCGCTCCGCCCCCGAGGCGGATCTCGCCTTCCGGCAGCGGCCGGCCGTCGATCACTGCGGCGATCGAGACCACCGCTCCGGTCTCCCCGTGGACCAGGAAACCTTTGCTCCGCCGCGCGCTCGACTCGCAGCCCAGGTCGAAGCGGACGGTCGCACCGATCAGCTCGACCCGGTCGCCGGGCGCCAGGAACAATGGCAGCACGCTCGTCGGCGCCCGTTCGAACCCGATGCTACCACCGAGCCGGGCGCCCGCCGGACAGGGGCGGAGGACCACGCGCAGGCCGCGCAGCTGTTCGTCGAGCTGGGCCGAGAGAATCGCATCGATCGGCGGCAGCGCACCGCCCGCCGGGGTGCGCTCGCCGGCCGGATCAGCGAGCAGGTTCTGCCGCTCGCCCGGATCGGCGGCCAGATCGTACAGCTCGTCGGTTTGTAGCCGGCCGAGATCGAGATTCCACAGATGGGCCTGCAGGTCATCTTCGGGTGCGAACGGCTGCGCTCGGTTGAACCGAATCCGCTTGCTCCGGTCGAGGATCGTGGCGACCCGCAGCGGCCCGCTCGCCAGGTGCTGAGCGAACGCCGGGCGACGCGGCACCGCGCCCTTCCCGAGGAGCGCGGGCAAAAGGTCCACGCCGTCCCACGCCGGATCGGCTTTGGCGCCGATCGCCGAGGCGAACGTCGGCGCCAGATCGAGCAGGCGGACGACCCCGGACAGGCGCTTACCCGCCGGGATCCGGCCGTCCCAGCGGAAGATGAGCGGGACATGGATCTGCTCGTCGTAGAGCGTCTGGCCGTGCTTCCAACCGCCGTGGTCGAGCAGTTCCTCGCCATGGTCGGAGGTGAGCACGACGAGCGTGTCTTTGAGAACCTCGGGCGGGATCGCCGCGAGCAGCCGGCCGACCTGGGCGTCCGCGTAGTGGATCTCGCTGTCGTAGAGCGCCCTGATGTGCGCCAGATCGCGCACCGGATCGTCCAGGTCGAGCTTGCCGGTGTAGATGCCGTGAATCCAATCGACGCCGATCCGGCCGCGGTAGTCGGGGTCGAAGGGGCTCACGCCGTTCACCAACTCCGGCGAGTCGTACGGATCGTGCGGGTCGATGTAATGAACATAGAGGAAGAACGGCCGGTCGGCGCCCCCGGCATGCGCCGCGAGCCAGGGGAGCGCGCGGTCGGTCAGGCCGCCGCCGTGCAAATGCATCGACGCCGGATCGGCCGGCGGGGTATAGAACGTGCCGAAGCCGCGGGCGAAACCGTTCTCTTCATGGAGCGTCGGATTGCCGATGAAACCAGCCGTGGCGTACCCCGCGAGCGCGAACCGCTCGGGCACCGAAAGGACGCTCCCCGGCAGCGCGAACGACGCCACAGGATCGCCGAGAAACTCGCCCGGGTTGCGCCCGCTCATGATCGCGGCGAGCGAGGGGAGCGTCCACGGCGCCTGGCTGTAGGCGGTCTCAACGGTCGTCCCTTGGGCGGCCAGCCAATGCGCGATCTGAGGTGTGGTGTCGCGTTCATACCCGTACGGAGTCAAGTGATCGGCCCGCAGGGTGTCGATCAAAATGAACAGCACATTCGGCCGCGCGTCTCCCGCCCGCGCCTGAGCGCTCAGCACCTCTGAGGAGAGCCGCGCGGGGCTCCAGGCGAGCAGCGGCGTAGAACGATCCTCGGCGAGCAGGCCGACGAGCGTCGGCCGGACGGTGAGCGCCACCCCCTCCCCTGCCCAGCGGGAGAGATCGGCGTCGAGATCGAGCCAACGCGGATCGCCGCTCTTGCCGAGGCGCCCGACGACCACCACTTCGCGCCCTACCTCGCTCTCGATCTCGACGACCACTTCGAGCGCCCGGGCCACTTGCCAACCGAGCGGCAGGGCCTGGACGCCCAGATGAAGCCGCCCGCCGGGTGGAACCCGCCCCCGCCACGCCCAAGGCTCGACGGAAGTGATCACCGCCGACCGGCTCTCCCGCCCGACCGCGAACCGGGCGAGTGCCGGGCTCCGGGTGAACGCGAGGCCGAATCGCGTCCCCGACACCGCCGCGGCGCCGACCGCGAAACGCTTCGCGCGCACCTGATCGCCGAGATCGAGTTGCGAAACGGAGCGCGGCCCGCAAGCGGCGAGCGCCAGAGCTGCGACGGCGAGTTCAAGGGTGCGTCTAGACCAGGTCATAGTCTCCCATCGCGTAGAAAAAACCCGCCGCGCTCGGCACCGGATCGGTGCCTCCCACCCGGCCGCGACAACCGAGGACGATCCGATCCGCCGCAGGGAGCAGCCCAAGCGCCGAAAGCGCCCCGTCCAGGTCGGCCCGGCCCGGTGGCGGCGGCCAGGCCGTCCATTGTTCGATCCCGGCGGCGGCGAGATCCGCCGCGATCCCGGCGAGGCTCGGGCGCCACTCGGGACCCGGTGGCAGCCAGAACTCGGCCAGCTGCGCCAACCGACCGGCGAACGCGACGACGGCCAGACCGCGAACGCCCAACACCTCGGGAGCATAGATGCGGTAGTAGCGCTCCGGCCGGGCATGGTAGCGCCAGTTGAGGAACGCCGCCGAACGCTCCACCCCGAAGCCCTCGGGACCGGCGGCGGCAGCCCAGATTTCCCGCGCATCGTCGGGCGCGGTATCGCCCCAGGGAACCTCAACGCCCGAACCGAGAGATGCGACGGCGATCTCGCCTCCGAGCGGCACGATCTCGCCCAACGGCCGATAGCCGAACACCCGTTGGCCGAGGCGGAAATGGCGTTCGCTCGGGAAGCCGAAGATCCAGGGGGCATCCCCCGCCGCCGGCAGGTCGGCGAGCAGGGCACGGCCGAGATCGACCAGCGGCGGCCGGAGGTGCGGCACCCTTTCCGCCGCCACCCAATCGACCAACTGCCAGATTCCCGCTTCGCCCCCGCGCCAGCGGGCCGGAAGGCGGAGCGCCCCGGCATGGGCCAACAGCTCGGAGCCTGGGGGACCGACCGCAGCGACCCAGCTCCGCCCCTCTCCCGGCAGTTGGCGGTATTTCCAATTCCACTCCGCCGCAGAGAGCGGCCGGCCGAAACGGCTTGCGAAGAGAACGCAGAGCGCCGGCAGATCGTCCGGCTCGGTCGGCCGAATGTGCAGAGCGGACGAACTCACGCGGGCCGCTCCTTGCGACGCAGCCACCAAGTCGCCAACAGCGCGAGCGGCGTGATCGCAGCGCCCGCTCCGAGCCCAGGCGCCTGGTGGCGCAGCTCGACCTCGCGAGCAGCAGTCGTACCGGCCGGCAGCTCGACCGCGAGCGCCGTCCCCTGATCGGTCGCTTCAACCGGCAGCGTCGTCTCGCGCCCGTCGGCCCGCAAGACGGCCTGCCAACCGCGCTCCCAGGTCTCCGCGACGATCAGGCGCTGCGGCGCCGCGCCCTGCACCCCGATTCGCCAGCGACCCGGCTCCGCGGCCTCGACCGTCAAGCCGTCGGTAGATCCGTCCGCCCGGCGCACCGTCGGAAACGCCGTCGGCCGCTCCCAGACCTGGGCGTCGGCCCCGGCGTAGGCCAACCGCCAGCCCGGCACGGGAGCCGCTTCGTCCGTGCCGCCGAGCACCCAGCGCACACCCCAACGATCGAGTTCCCGGGCACCCCACTGTTCGATCGGCCGCAGGTAGACCGCGTCGTAGGTTCCGAGCGCGCCGTAGGCCCGCTCGAAGCTCGCCAGTTTGACCGGATCGTCCCCGCGCAAATCGCGCAGGCCATAGACCATTCCCGCGTTCGGCCGCAGCTGCTCGCCGAGCGCCGCCACCCGATCCGGCTTGCCTTCTAGAAAACGGACCGCCCCGGTCTCCGGATAGAAGCGGGAGAACGACAGCCCGGGCACAATCCGCCCATGGGCGATCAACAGATCGAGCGAGAGAATCACCGGCAGGGCAAACACCACCCGCCAACGCGCCGCGGCCGGCAGCTTCAAAGAGAACGCCGCCAGAAGCACCAGCCCCGAGGCGACCAAGGTCCAGGCGATCTGGCCGTCGGCCAATCCACGCTCGCGGATCGCTCCTCCGAGGGCGAGCCACGCCGCCGTGAGCATCCCTAAAACGACCGCCCCCCCGAGGATCAGGCCGCGCCCCTTGCCGGCCAACCAGCGATCGATCCCCACCGCCCCGAGCAGCGGCAGGCCGAGCTCGAGGCCGAAGATCAGCCGATGATGCGCCGCCCGGCCGAGGAGCGGCAGAGCCGTAAGCAGGTCGTGAACCCCCGGCAGGTGGTAGGCGCTCAAGGTACAGAACGCGACGATGCAAGCGAGGGCCAGCACCCGCCGATCCTGGCGCCAGCCGGAGAGCCCCGCCACCGCGAACGGCAGGGCGAGCGCCCCGACATAGACCGCGGTCGCCGAATAGTTGAACGGCCCCCACCAACTGCCGAGCGCCGGATGGCCATAGAGCTGCGGCAACACCAACCGGAGCGGCTGCAGGAGGAGCAGGCCGAGGGGAGGGGCACCGGCCGGAGCCGCCACCGCGCCCGCCCACTTGCTGGTCGCGGGCAGGAGGAGAGCGAGCGGCAGAATCTGCACCGCCGCGATTCCCGCCGCGAGCGCCCACGCGCCGACGAACCGGCCCCAGGTGGGAAGCATCCGCGCGACGGACCCCCGCAGCAGCAGATAGAGCGCCGCGAGCAGCGCGGTGTGCGCCGAGGTTTCCGGGTGGCCGCCGAGCAGCTGAAGCCCGGCACAAAGCGCGAGGGTGGCACCGCCCGATCGCCCGGCGGCGAGCCGCTCGACCGCCCAGAGCACCCAGGGGACGAGCGCGAGCGCATTGCCCATGGGGAACAGCAGGAAGCTGACCAGCATGCCGGAGAGGGGAAAGGCAATCGTGGCCCAGAGCGCCGCCGGCCGCGACACACCCAGCTCGCGCGCGAAGAGCCAGGCGCCGCAGCCGGCGAGGACGATGCGCAGCCAAGGGAGGACGACAAACCCGATCTGGAGAGGAAGGAGAACGAAGATCAGGTGGAGCGGAAAGAGCGGTGCCGACTGTCCATTGGCCCAAAACGGCGCGCCCGCGAACGAATAGGGGTTCCAGGTGGGGAGCCGGCCGGCGATGAGCTCGCGCTTCAGAAACACCAGCCAGGGCTGGATCTGGAACGTCACGTCGCGCAGCACCGGATTGCCCGGCAGGCCGGCGAGCGCCGCTTCGCTCCCAGCCCAAGGCGCCACCGCCCGCAGATCCGCCCCGGGGCTCGCAATGCCATCGGGAAGCTTGAGCGCCGGGGCGAGCAGCGCAATCCCCAGCCACCCCGCCACGAACCAAGGAATGCGCAGCTCGCCGAGCCGAGCCCGCAGCCCCGTTTCGTCGGCCGTCTTCCCCGACGCTTCTTCGTCGTTCTTACCACTGCGCCCCGGCCAGAGCAGCGGCACGAGTCCCGCGAGCGCGAGCAGCGGCAACGCCGGATTGACCGGAATCAAACGCCGCCCCGCCGTCTCGGACGGCGCCGCAGGCGCATCAGGACGACATCCCGGAGGGCCGAAAACGCCGCGCGCATCGGATCGACTTTCGACGCGATGGAATTCACCCAGATCACCCCGACCTCTGCGATTCGCAGGCCGCGCTTCTTGGCGAGCCAGAGCAGCTCGACGTCGTAGGCAAAGCCGTCGATCGTCAAGTCCGCGGCGAGCGAGCGCGCCGCTTGGCCGTCGAACAGCTTGAAGCCGCACTGGGTGTCCGCGATCCCGCGCACCGCGAACAGGCGGATGACTTTGTTGCCCGCCTTGCCCAACAGGACGCGGTAGAACGGCTGCCGCTCGCGAATATCGGCGCCGGCGATCGCGCGGCTGCCGATCGCGATCTCCGCTCCTTGGAAGTACCCCTCGAGCTTCTCGAGCTCTTCGATCGGTGTGGAGAAATCGGCGTCCGAGACGAGCACCCGCGCGCCCACGGTGGCGAGCAGACCGGCTTTGACCGCCGCCCCCTTGCCCCGGTTCTGCGGCAACCGGATCACCCGCACGCCCTGACCTTCGAACGCCGAGGCGACCGCAACCGTCCGATCTTTGCTGCCGTCGTCGGCGACCAGGATCTCGAACTTCTCCCCGGTCCGGGCTTGCCGGGCCGCGAGGTAGGCGATCGCCCGCCTCAGGCTCGGCCCCAGCCGCTCTTCCTCGTTGTAGGCGGGAATCACCAACGAGAGCGCCACCGGGGCGCCGGGGTCACCTTGGGGGTCGGTCATATCGGACCGATTCTAATGCCCCGGACGCTCTCGCCGCCCTCGCGTACGATGCACGCACTAGAATCTCTCTCCCATGCCCTCGCTCTCGATCCTCAAGGCACTCGACCCGGAGAGCGCCGGCTCCCCGGAGTTTCGCTATCTGCTCGCCCATCTTCTCCTCGAAGCGCGGCGCGCCTTCGATGCCGTCTACCTGATCGAAAACCCGACCGCGCCGCCCGACCGCGACACCGACGCCTACCTACTGCTCGGCCCCCAGAACCTCATGCTCGGCGCCGCAAGCTTCGGCGCGATGCGTGAGAAGCTGGCCCAGGGGGCAACCGAGGTGCGGCCGGTGCGCCTAGCCGACGCCGGGATCGCGCTCTCCGAGCCGATCTACACCCTCTCCGGTTTCGAGCGGGTCGAAGCGCGGTTCCTGGCGGCGACCGCGCCGGAATCCAGATCGGTGCCCCCTTCGCACCTGCCGGTGACGCTGCTCTCGGCCGAAGCGTTTCGCGAGCGGCTCACCCGCTTGCCGCTCGAACGGCTGCTGCGCGATCCGGAAGCGTTCACCGCTCCAACTTCGGGCGGCATGGCATGCGCCATCGCGTGCGTCGGCCTCTACCACGAGTTCATCGACTATTACGGGGAGGTGCGCGAAGACGTCGTGCCGTTCCTGCCGGTGGGGGTGAGCGACGTGCTCGAAGTCGGCTGCGGGCGCGGGGTGACCGGTTCCTATCTCCAGAGCCGGCTCGGCTGTCGGGTCACCGGGGTCGAACTCCACCCAGAGGTGGCCGCCGACGCGGCGACCCGGCTCCACGCCGTGTTGGTCGGCGACCTCCAGACACTCGACATCGCCGATCGCTTCGACGCCGTGCTCGGCTGCGAGATCGTGGAGCACCTGCCCGAAGCGGCGGCGTTTCTAGCCCGCGCCCGCGAGCTGATCCGGCCGGGCGGCCGGATCGTCCTGTCGATCCCGAACGTCGGCCACTGGTCGGTGGTGGAAGATCTGCTCGCCGGCCGCTGGGACTATCTGCCGATCGGCCTGCTCTGCTACACCCACTATCGGTTTTTCACCGCCAAGACCCTCGACGACTGGCTCCGCCGCGCCGGCTGGCAACGCTTCGAAATCCACCCCCAGACCACCGAACTCCCCGAGCGCTTCCTTCGCCTCGCCGAAGCCGCCGCCCCCTTGGGCTTTCCGCTCGACCGAGAGAGCCTGTCGACCAAGGGGTTCTACGCGGTGCTCGAAGGCTAGATCACATACGCAAAAATAAACAACCCGAGCATGGTGAACGCGAGCGCGATTTTGGCCGCGGCGCCGAACAGGATGCCGAGCCAGGTGGCGAGGCCTACCTTGCCGGCGCGCTCCCAGCTGCGGAGGGTGAAGTACTCGCCCACCACCGCGCCGAGGAACGGCCCGAGGAACAGCCCGGGCAGGCCGAAGAAGAGGCCTACGAAAGCGCCGACGAACGAGCCCGCGATCGCGAGCCGGCTGGCCCCGGCTTTTTTTGCTCCCAGGCTCGACGCGAAGACGTCGACCGCGAGCGACGCGGCGGTTAGAAGCGCGAGCAGGGTGAGCGGAAACCAGCCGACTTTGGTGAAGCCGTCCGCCCAGGCCGCGAGCAGGAGGCCCACGAACACCAGGGGCGTCCCGGGCAGAGCCGGCAGCACGGTCCCGGCGAAGCCGACCAGAATGAACGCGACGGCGGCAACCCAGAGGAATGGGCTCATGATGTTCCCTCCGCAATCCAAGTGCTGATCGTCCCGGAAACCAAGAGTCGCCCTTCTCGCTCGACACGGATCAAGTAGATCGAGAGCGGCGGCGCGCTGCCCACCGGCACGACGAAGACGTCGAGCGGCACGCTCACCGGCAAGGTTCGCACGTAGCAGCGCGCCTGGCGGATCGCGACCAGGTAGCCGACGCGGGGACCGGCTGGGTCACCCTCCCGGCCGAGCGCCTCGACCAGGGCGGCGGTCTGGGCGGCGATCTCGAGCCCCAGATAGGAGGGCGCGATGGCCCCGAGCGCGAAGGCGCTGTCGGGCGGAACGATCCCCCGGGCTCGCGCACCACCCGGGCCGCGCGCCACCAGGCTCTCGACCAAGAGAGCCGGCGGAACGTGCGGCACCCAACCCCGAGCGGGGATCGGCGCCGGTAGAGTTTCGAGACCGACTGCACCGCCCGGCCCCGCTCCGAGTGTCTGCGGCTCGTCCGACCGGTCCGGTTCTTCCCGTTCTCCTGGTTCTTCCAACACCGCGCGAAACGTTCCACCGCTCACGATGCCCCCTTCGGCCCGAATCTCGAACCGGCGGCTGCCGCTTGTCCCCGGAGCCCCGAGCCGGAGCGATAGCCGATCGCCCGGCCCGACGGTGCGGCGCAGGCGAAGGCCCGAGATCCAGGTGATCGAGGGCGAACCGGCGACCGCACCACTCGCGAGGGCAAGCCCCTGCTCGGCCAGCGCGAGTTGGGCCACGGCGGGGAGGATCGGCCGGCCGGGGAAGTGACCGCGGAACGCGGGGCTCTCCGCCGGGACCTCGACCGAGAACAACGTCTCCTCGGCCATCTCCTCACGGTCGAGCCAGTGAAAGCCGAGGTCGGGGCGCTCCGAATGCTGGCTCATGTCACCGAGGGTACGGACGATTCCCGCCGCGGTCAAATCGCCCGGGGCGCCGCCGCTCGCCGTCGAGGCCGTCCACTGCTAGGATCGCGGCATCGAACGCGGCCACCCTCCGGTTTTCTACTGCTGTCACCCATGGGAACCTCGCGTTCAGGAGACCTCACCGCAATGGAAACAGGTCACTCCGAGAGTCCTGCCGCCCCGGCGGGCAAGGACTCCGTTGGCGGGACGGCGCGCGTTGTCGCCCCGCCCCACCCTCCCCATTCCAGCAAACCCTGGTTCCCGCTCGCGATCGGCGCCTTGGGCGTCGTCTATGGCGACATCGGCACCAGCCCGCTCTACGCCCTGCGCGAATGTTTCCACGGCGCGCATGCCCTGCCACTCAACCGCGCCAACGTGTTCGGCATCCTGTCGCTGATTTTTTGGTCGCTGCTGATCGTCATCTCGGTCAAGTACCTCCTGTTCGTGATGCGTGCGGACAACCGCGGCGAGGGGGGAATCCTGGCGCTCATCTCGCTTGTTCCGCTCAAACTGCGCGATGGCAAGTACGGCTTTTTCCTCGTGGCCTTGGCGATGTTCGGCGCCGCGCTGCTCTACGGCGACGGCATGATCACGCCGGCGATCTCGGTGCTCTCGGCGGTCGAAGGTTTGAAGGTGGTCACTCCGGTGTTCGCGGATTGGGTGGTACCGATCACGATCGCCATCCTGGTCGCGCTGTTCTTGATTCAGCGCCGCGGCACCGGCGGCATCGGCGCGATCTTCGGCCCGGTGATGCTGCTCTGGTTCGCCACCCTCGCGGTCTTGGGCGTCCTCGGAATCCTGCGCGACCCGTCGGTGATCGGGGCGATCGAGCCCTCCCACGCCCTCCAGTTCTTCCTGCGCAACCGGCTCGCCGGGTTCCTCATTCTCGGTTCGGTCTTCCTGGTCGTCACCGGCGGCGAAGCTCTCTACGCGGACATGGGTCACTTCGGCAAGAAGCCGATCAAGATCGCCTGGTTCGCGCTGGTCTTGCCGGCCCTGATGCTCAACTACTTCGGCCAGGGCGCGCTGTTGATCAGCCAGCCGAGCCTCGCCCGGCAAGAGCTGGTGGCCGCCAACCCGTTCTTCTACCTCGCCCCCGACCAGCCTTGGATCCTCTACACCCTCGTCGGTCTCGCCACTCTCGCAACGGTGATCGCGTCGCAGGCATTGATCTCGGGTGCGTTTTCGCTCACCCGCCAGGCGATTCAGCTCGGCTACTGTCCGCGCCTGGAGATCGTCCACACCTCCGGCGAGGAGTACGGGCAGATCTACGTCCCCGCGATCAACTGGATGCTCATGGTGTGCACGATCGGCCTGGTGATCGGGTTCAAGACCTCGACCGCGCTCGCCGCCGCCTACGGCATCGCGGTGACCATGACGATGGTGATCACGACGTACCTCGCCAAAGTGGTCGCGCGCGAGGTCTGGGGCTGGAAGCGCCGGTGGCTGCTGCCGATGACCCTGTTCTTCACAGTGATCGACCTGGCGTTTTTCGGCGCCAACATCGTCAAGGTGCACCTCGGCGGTTGGGTGCCCCTCGTGGTCGGAGCGGTGTTCTTCTTCCTGATGGCGACCTGGCGGCGCGGCCGACAGATCTTGGCGGAGCGGCTGGCCCGCCAGGCGCTGCCGTTCGCTTCGTTCGTCCAGGGCCTGCACCCGGAGACCCCGCCGCGCGTCCCCGGCACGGCGGTGTTCATGGCCCGCGATCCGGAAGCGACACCGACCTCGCTGCTGCACAATCTGAAGCACAACAAGGTGCTCCACGATCAAGTGATCCTGCTCACCATCGTGACCGAGGAGATCCCCGAGGTGCCGAAGAAGGAGCGGATCTCGGTCGACAGCTACGGTAAAGGTTGCTACCGCGTGATGGCCCGCTACGGCTTCATGCAGGACCCCTCGATCGCGAGCATGCTCGAAGGGATGCGCGCCCACGGCATCGACTTGAACATGATGAAGACGACGTTCTTCCTCGGCCGCGAAACCCTGATCCCCTCGAAGAAACCCGGCATGGCGATCTGGCGCGAGAAGATCTTTGCCACGATGTCCAGAAACGCCCTCCGCCCGACCGACTACTTCCGCATCCCCGCCAACCGGGTGATCGAACTGGGGATGCAGGTAGAGCTGTAGGGCCGGTCAGCGCGACCGGAGCGCCGGCTCAGGTTTTACCGACTCTCCCGCGTTCTTCAGCAGCTCTTTCGAGGGTCTCTCGGTTCAGCACAATCCTGTTCGGGTACTCACCCGTCGGGGCGTCTCCGGGTCAGCACGACCGGTGCCGCCCGCGTGGCAACCAAAAGGCCTTCCCTTCCCTGGTGGCTTGTGGTTGACACCGGTAGTCGTTGGGGCGTTGGAGACGCCCCGACGGCGGTGGACCCGGTTCTTTCGTGGTTGCGGACTGGGGGCGTCTCTACCCCTGCGGGTGGGTTGCCACGAAGGGACTCCGGCGCGAGGCCCGGAAAAGAGGTCTCTGTTCGCCCTCCACCCAACCGCGATACGATCGCCCCACCAACCGAACCACCGAACTCAAGCTACAGGACCAGGCATTTTTAGGGAGAATTTTCGATGCGCAAACTCTTTGTCCTCGGGACCCTGATCGCTCTTTCGGCGCCCGCCGTCTGGGGAGGAGCCGGAGTCACCGCCGACCTTTCGATCACCAAGACCGACGGCGCGCTCACCTCGATCCCGGGCGGGTCGATCACCTACACGATCATCGCGTCGAATGCCGGACCGAGCAACGCGCCCGGGGCGGGGTTCGGGGATCTGTTCACCCCTCCGTTCGAGAACTGCACGTGGACGTGCGTCGGCCAACTCGGCGGCGTCTGCTCGGTGCCGGCCGGTGCGGGAGGCAATGCCAACCAATCGGTCGATCTGCCGGTCGGCGGCCAGGTGGTGGTGACGGCGACCTGCGACATCGCGTCGTCGGCCACGTTGTCGTTCTTCAACACCGCGACGATCACCTCGCCGCCGGGGTTCAACGATCCGGTCGGCGTCAACAACTCGGCGACCGATGTGAACGGGTTGAACCCGGAGGCCGATCTCACGATCACCAAGACCGACGGCACCGCCACCTTCGAACCGGGCGGATCGACCACTTACACGATCGTGGCGAGCAACGCCGGACCGTCCGACGCACCGGGCGCCGCGGTGGTCGATACCTTCCCCGCCTCGCTCACCTGCAATTGGACCTGTGTGGGTGCCGGCGGCGGAACCTGCACGGCAGCCGGTGCGGGCAACATCAACGACGGGGTGAACCTCCCCGCGGGCGGAACCGCCACCTATACCGCGAACTGCTCGATCGCGCCCGGCACGCCCGCGCCGCTGGTGAACACGGCGACGATCAACTCACCCCCGACGATTCCCGATCCGGTGCCGGGCAACGGCAGCGCGACCGACACCAACGGCCTTTCCGTGCTCGCGATCCCGACGCTCGACATCCTGGGCCTCGCCGCCCTCGCAAGCGGCTTGGGGCTGATGGCCGCCCGACGGCTGCGGCGGCGGCGCTGATCCGCCCGACGCCACCCGAGCCCTGAGCGAAGTGATGCACGAGATCTCCCATGCGATGCCTGTGCTACGGCTCGACCAACTTGGCGCCGGTTACGAAGTACTCGGTCTCGCCGAAGCAGTCGGTGGGAATCCCCTTGTGCTGCTCGTAGGACAGGGCCACCCGACGTCCGACCGAATCGTTGATCACTCTGGCCACCGCGTCGTCGCGCACGCTGAACCTGAAGGTCTCGGACATCGTGCCCGGCAGGCTGACCATCGCGAGTTCCCCTTCCCAGGTCTTGCAGACCCAGCCCTTCTTCGAGAACTTCTGGACGTAGCCGGCCCGCTCCCCTTCCGAGAAATTGAACGAGAGCGCCGCCCAGAGATAGAGCGCGAAACCTCCCGCGGCCAGGAGTAGGAGGAGGATTCCGCCGAAAGCGAGGCGCCGCCAAAAGCGGCGTGGCGGTACGGGAGCGGTGGGAGAGGCGACGGGGGTGGACATCTCGGGCATGGCGATTCCTCCAACACGAAAGGGGACGGCTCTGATTCTATCCCTCTCGCAATCCCTAATGTGGATTCGAGACGCCGGCCAACAACGCCAGGGCCGCTCCGGCCAACGCGGCGGTCTCGATCCGCAGGATGCGCGGTCCGAGCGTCACCGGGCGAAACCCGAGTGCTGTTGCGCTGTCAACCTCCCCTTTGGTGAGCCCGCCTTCAGGGCCGACCAGCAGGGCCGCCGTGAGCATTTCCGGAGCGACGACGAGACCGGCAGCCCCTTGCGGATCGAGTACCCAACGATCTTCGAAGCCGGCGGCCAAGGCCGGCAGGTGGCCCCAAGCGTGGGGACCGTCGATTGCGGGAAGTGTGGCGCCATGGCACTGTTCGAGCGCCGAGACCGCCACCCGGCGGAGACGTTCGAGCGTGCCGGAGCCGAATTCGCGCGGGGCGCGCCCGGTGTGGAGAAAGCGGATCGCGGCCACACCCAGCTCGGTCGCTTTCTCGACCAGCCAGGAGGCGCGCTCTGGCCGCAGGGTCGGTACCAGAAGGGTCAGGCGGAGTGCGGGTTCGTTTGCCGGTAGGGTCCGGATCGGTTCGATCGGCGCGATCCACCCCGCCTTGCGTTCGACCCGGGCGACCCGCCCGGCGCGTGCCCGGCCGCCGCCGTCGATCAGGCGCACGCAATCCCCCACCCGTGCGCGTCGGGCGCGGAATAGGTGGCGATAGGCCTCCCCTTCGACCGCGATCTCTGCGGCGGCGGCAAACTCTTCCGGGGAGATGAGCAGGGTGATCACGCGCCGCCTGTGGCCCGAACCAGGCGGAAGGCGATCCACTCGTTGGCGATTCGCCGCCCGCGCTCGACCAGACCCAAAGCCGCCACCCGACCGAGGATCTCGTCGCCGCGCTCGGCGAGGATGCCGGAGAAGATCAGCTCGCCGCCCGGAGCGAGCCGCTCGATCAGGTCGGGCAGCTCCGCCAGAATCTCCTCGGGCAGCACGTTCAGGAGCACCAGGTCGAACCGCGATTTCGGATGCGGCGGGGCGACCAGCGCCGCGAGCCGGCCGGCGAAGTGGCGCGGAAAAAGACCGTTCAGTCGGCTGTTGTCGCGGGCGTGGATCGGCGCCCCGGGATCGAGGTCGAATGCCACCGCAGAGCGGGCACCGAAAGTGAGCGCCGCGAACGAGAGGACGGCGGTGCCGGCACCGACTTCGAGCGCCGAGCGCCCGGTGAGCCCCCCTGCGTCTGCCAGATCCTCGATCAGCTCGAGTGCGAGACGAGTCGATTCATGGCTACCGACGCCGAAGGCCGAGCGTGCCGGCAGGCGGAGGAGGACTCGACCGGGAGGGACCTCGAAGGGGGGCTCGTCCGGCTCTCTCGGGTCGAGGAGGAGCCTCTTGCCGACCGGAAAGGGCACGGCGCTTTCCCGATAGCGGGCCAGCCAATCGACCTCGGAAACCGCCTCTCGACCGACCGACTCGATCTCATCCGTTCCCAGGAGCTGCACGGCGGAAAGATCGGGCTCCGGGCTCGTGGCGGCAAAGTACGCTTCGATCCGCACTCTTTCCCCATCGTGCGGCTTGATCTCCAACCCGAGCGTGCCGGCCGCCCAAAGCTCGGCGGCCACCAGATCCTCGAAGGGAAGCGGCACCAAGTAGATGCGACGGATATCGGTCATTGAGGCTCTTTCACCGGCGAAGCGCCGGGGGAGGGCCATCTTCGGCATCCGGATTCTGCGGCGCCGGGGCGTTCGGATCTTTCCCCCCGAAAACCTGGCGCAGCCAGTTCCGGAACGGATGCCTCCCCTCGGGGGTGAGCCCTCCGGCATCCTCGCCGTCGAGCGGTTGGCCATCCTCGTCGAAGGCGCCGGAATCCGCCCAGCCGGTGTGGCGATCGCACAGCTGCGACGGCACTTTCCCCGCGGGGAAGACTTCGGTGATCACGTGGGGACAGAACTCGGTCGCCAACGCTCCGGTGGTCGGATCGATCATCGCGGTGCGCAACCCGGGTGGCTGGCGGAAGGGCGGATAGCCGCTCGGGCCGCGCACTGCCGCGGTGAACCGCACCCAAAGCGGCAGGGCGCCGCGCGCTCCAGATAGGCGGGTCGGCGCGTTGTCGTCGAATCCGACCCAGACGACGGTCGCCCGATGGGTCGAATAGCCGCCGAACCAGGCGTCGCGCCGATCGTTGGTGGTGCCGGTCTTGCCGGCCAACGCGCCCTCGACACCTGCCGCCCGCACGCCGAAGCCGGTCCCCCGATCGATCACCCCTTGCAGCAGGGTGGTCACCAGGTAGGCCGACTGAGGCGACAGTACGCGCTCCGGCTCCGCCAGCGCCTCGCCTTCGACCGGCTTTCCGAAACGGTCGTACACCGCGGCCAGACCATGAACTTCCGGGCGAACACCGCCCGCGGCGAGTGTTGCGTAGACCCGCAACAGCTCTACCGGCGACACCGAAGTGGCGCCGAGCGCAACCGCCGGGAAAGGTTCCATCTCGGCCTCGACACCCATCGCGTGGGCGAGCGCCACAACTTTGTCCATTCCGACCTGCAGCGCGATGCGCGTGGTCGCCGGGTTGTAGCTGTGCTCAAGAGCCCGGCGCACGGTGACCCAACCGTGGAAACTGCCGTCGTCGTTCTTCGGGCTCCACGGCTTGCCCGCCATGTCGATGGTGAGCGGCGAATCCTCGACGAACGACGCGGGCGTCCCTTTGCCCGATTCGAACAGCTGAGCGTAGACGATCGGTTTGAACGCACTGCCCGGCTGGCGCTTCGCCTGGCTCGCCCGGTCGAACTGGCTCCGCGCGTAGCTGCGCCCCCCCACATAGGCGAGCAGACCGCCGGTCGCCGGATCGACCGAGACCAGCGCGGCTTCCAAAGGGCCTTTGCTCACTCCTTGCGGCCCCTGGGCTTCGAGCCCGGCCAGGCCGCTCTCGACCGCAGTCTGCGCCGCGCGTTGATCCGTGAGGTCGAGTGTCGAGTAGAGAGCGAAGCCGGCATCCGCGAGATCGGTGATCCGGAAGCGGCGCTCCGCCTCGCGCGTCATCGCGTCGCTGAAGTAAGGGGCGCGCCGACGGGTCGGCGCTTCCGGCTCGGCGTTCACCGGCAAGGCGAGCGCCCGAGCGACCCGTTCCGGCTCGGCGAGGCCGAGTTCCTCCAAGCGATGCAGAACCCAGTCGCGCCGCTGCCGACAACGCTCGGGGTGGGTCACCGGTGAATAGGGCGCCGGGGATTGGATCATCCCCGCAAGGGTCGCCGCCTCGGCGAGGTCGAGCTCGCGCGCATCCTTGCCGAAGAAGGCGCGTGACGCGGCGCCGACCCCAAGCACCGACACGCCGCCGCTCGACCCGAGGTAGATTTCGTTTAGGTACGACTCGAGGATCTGCTTCTTCTCGAATCGCACTTCGAGCAGCACCGCGAGGATCGCCTCTTGCACTTTGCGCCAGAGCGAGCGCTCCTGGGTCAGAAAGATGTTCTTGACCAGCTGTTGGGTGAGCGTGCTGCCGCCCTGCCGGATGCCGCGCCCCCGAACATTGACCCAGAGCGCCCGGGCGACTCCCCGCACCGAAATGCCCGAGTGCTCAAAGAAGCTGTCGTCCTCTGCCGCGAGGACGGAGTTGACCAGATCCTGCGGCACCTGTTCGAGCCGGAGCGGCCGGCGCTCTTCGAGCTTCGGTCCGTAGTAGGAGGCGACCAACGGCGGCTCGAGGACCATCTCGGCCACCGGCCGGCCGTCGCGTGTGATCGAGACGACCCGCGAACCGGAGGTTCGCAGATCGAACCGGGCCCCCCCTCGCTCGCCATCGGGTGTCGAGAAATAGCGCAAATGCACCTCGAGCCGGTCGCCCGTGCGGCGATATCGGCCCGAAGCCAGGGGTCCTTCCCCGGTGACCGCGCGATAGCCGGCGGCGCGCAGCTCGGCGACCGAGCGCTCCAGGCTAGAGAGCCCGCCCCGTTCCAGGCGATCGATCCGGGCATAGAGCCGCGAGGGCTGACGAAAGATCACTTCGTCGAACCGGCCGGCCATCCGCCAGAACGGCAGAAAGGCGAGCAGCAGGATCACGCCGAGGGAAAGCGCGATCCATAGCAGGCGTCGCCGACGCCGCGGATTGGGCGAACCGGCTTCCGGGGTGGGGGGGCGAGGAGCGGCTGGCATCGAACGGCGGCAAGCGTACCAGGTCCGCCCGCGTAGGGCCACGCGGACGGACCCGATGGATACCCAATGGTGCTTCGAAAGGATCGAGATCAGAATCGGTAGGTGACACCCGCCGAAAGATCGCGACCGGAGAGGTCGAGGGTACCGAAACCGGCGAAGTCGTCGGTCAGTTGGTCATCGACCTCGTGCCAACGCCCCTCGGCGAAAAAGCCCCAGCTGCGGCCGATCGGTACTTCGAACCCGGCGAGCCAGTAATAGCCGTACGCGTCGCCCTCGGCGACCGAGTCGGCGCGGAAGATGGTCGGCGGCGGCGGGGTAAAGTCGATAAACCGCCCGTCCTCCTCCAGGCGCCAGGAATAGAGGCCGCCGCCGGCACCGAGGTAGGGGCGAAAGGCGGCGTTTCGGCCCGCCAAGTGAAAGACCAACCCCGCGGTGAGCGAGGAGATCTCGAGCGTCGTGGTATGCCCCACCGAACCGCCGCGGGGATCGGAAAAGCCGCGATACGACTGATCGAGCTGCCCTTGGTACGCGGACCCCGAAAACAGCAGCCCGAAATGCGGTGTGAATTCGACCTGGTAGTCGACTCCGCCGATCGCGTCCTCGAAATCGGCGGCGCCACCGGTGAAGTCGCGCGCCTTGTCATCCCAATACTGTGAATCGCCGGCCGGCTTGAAGGTGCCGAGGCGGAGACGGACGGACTGTTCGATCGGGCCGCTCGGCCCCTGAGCCTCGGCGGCCCCGGTGAAAAGCGTCGCTCCGAGCAAGAGAGCGGAGATTGCTGTGCGCTTCGACATGGCTGAATCATCCTCCAGCGCCCCAACGGGGGCGATCGTTGTTCGATTCGTAGGTAGAGCAACTGCGGTGCCAGACCGCGCGCAGATCCATAAACGTGTAATGGCATCAATGGTTTACAGATCCGACCCGGATCCGATCACGAGCGCTCCGCGCCTTGTGTGCCCCCGCGAGAGGACACCCGCACAAGCTCGCCGTCCTCTCCGGTGACAGACGTTGAGACGACCCGGTTCGCGATCGCCCCGGGTTGTCGCCGGGGACGATTTTTCGCGCCCTTTTGAGTGCGGGCGCGACGATCTGAACCCGGTCACTCCGCCACCTTTGCTCGCAGGCGGTGGGCGTTTATACTTCGCTCGCCAATGTTCAAAGTCCTGGTTCTCGACGACGAGTCGATGGTGGTCGACATGCTGGCTCTCGCCTTGCGAGCGCCCGATGTTCATCTGACCACCTGCTTGGAGATCGAGGCCGCCGAGGCGTTGCTCAGCCAGGATCGCTTCGACGCCGTGGTCACCGACCTCTCGGTGTCTCCTCTCGGCGGACTCGAAGGGGTGCGCCTGATCCGCTTCGTGGCGACCCATTTTCCTGACACCGCGGTGTATGTGCTCTCGGGATTTCTCGACGAGAGCGTCCGCTCGATCTGTCACCTCATGGGTGTTGCGGCCGTGCTCGACAAACCGGGTGGTTTGGGCGAGCTTCGCCGGCTGCTGCTCGCCGAGCAGGCGAGGCTGGCGGCGACGTCCATCGACCTTCAAACGCTGCAGAGTCCACCGCACCCGCCGACCGTCGAGAAGGTGCCGCTGCTCGAAAGCTTCCTCGCCACCGGCCCGCTCCACGCCCTGTTGCAGCCGGTGGTGCCGTTGTTCGACGGCGGCCCCCCGTTCGAGGTCTTCGGTGTCGAGGGTCTCGCCCGCGGACCGGCCGGCGCCCTGCTCGGGATGCCTTCGCTGCTGTTCGCTTATGCGGCCAAGAAGGAGCTCGCGTTCGAGGTCGACCTGATGTGCATTCGTGCGGCGCTCGCCGAGTTCCGCGTTCTGCCGGGTCGGCTCGCCGCGTTCTTGAACGTCCAGCCGCGCTCGCTCACCCACCCGGAGTTCACCCCCCGGTTGGTCGCGGAGCTCGGCGCCGCTTCGGTCGCCCACGACCGGGTGATTTTGGAGCTGACCGAGCAGCACACGATCTTGAACCCGCGGGCGTTCGCGGCCACCCTGGCCAAGCTGCGCGATCTCGGGCTACGGGTGGCACTCGACGACTTCGGCGAAGGCTCTTCGAACCTGAACCTGTTCCTCGACCTGCGCCCGGAGTTCCTCAAGATCTCTTCCAGCTTCTGCCGCGGGATCGCGGAAGATCCGTTCAAGCAGACGCTGGTCCGCTCGACCGCCGAGATGGCGGCGCGAACGGGCGCGCGTACCGTGATGGAAGCGGTCGAGACCGCCGAAGAGGCCGAAGAGATCCGCCGGCTCGGGATCGACTACGGCCAGGGGCACTTTTTCTCCCACCCAAGGACCGGCCGCGAGCTCGCCGCCGACCGGAGCTTGAAAATTCCACCCACCGTTTGAAGTTTTTTCGTCCTGGGTTGGGCAAAGGGTGTCCTCTTTTGCCCGGTTGGGCGCACTCTTGAACCGGCACGGCGCTCGCCGTCGAATTTCCGTCTCCACATGACCTCTTTCTTGTACGCGCGCCTAAGCTCGCCTGAGGAGGTTTCGTGAGAACGACGGCCGGGTCCGTGGACCGATCAATAACTACAACCGTTGGGAGGAGTACCTGATGTCGATCGAAAGTTTTCACCATGCCCTTCATGGCGCAGGCGACGCCGAACCGATGTTCGCCAAGCTCCGCGCCATTACCAAGATCGAAGACCCTGCGTTGATGCTTGCCGCAGACAAGGATTTCATGTTGGGCGTTTGGGCAACGTGGAATCAGTCCGCGCAAACCTCTAGCGGCCTTTCCTAAAGGCCTATGCGCAGGGCGAAACACCGCACGGTTGTTTCGCCCTGTCTCATTTTCCCCACTGGCTTGCCGGTTGTCGTCACGCCCTTCCGACTTTGAGTCTCCGCATTGATGCCAGCCGCCGCACCGAGCCCGCCCGCCCCACGTTTCGACCGCTTGAAGGAGCAAGTTCTCCGCTTGCCCGAGGTCTCCTCCTGGCCGGAGATGTGCGACATCATCGGCCGCGCGCAACACCGAGAAGAGATCTCGGTCTGGGAATATCCAGTGGTTGCCTGTCTCGCCTGCGGGGGCAGCGAAGAGCTCGCGCTTCCTGGAGCTGCAGCTATTTTCTGTGCGCTCGTCGGCATCCATTTGATCGACGACCTGCTCGACGACGATCCGGCCGGTGACTATCATCGCCTCGGCGTCGGCCGCGTCGCAAATCTCGCTTCCGCATTCCAAGCGGTGTCCCACCAGATGATTGAAATCTCGGATGGTCCACCGGGGCGAACCACTGAGCTTCAAGCGCAACTCTCCCGGGCGTTTCTGGGTACCGCCTGCGGTCAGGATCTCGACACCGTTGAATCGATCAGCGAGGAGGACTACTGGCGACGGGTCGAGGCCAAGACCCCGCCGCTGTTCGCCGCGGCCTTTGCTCTCGGAGGCTTGGCGGCAGGAGCGGCAGATGAAGTCATCATCGGATTCGAGCGTCTCGGGCGAAGCCTCGGCCGTTTCATCCAAGTGAGCGACGACCTCGCCGACGCACTCGCTTCTCCGGCTGGCGCCGATTGGCACCGTCCGAGGAACAACCTGGCCCTCCTCTACGCCCTGACCGCAGACTACCCGGAACGTGGGGAGTTTGTCCGATTGGTCTCTCTATCAAACGATCCTGAGGCGCTCAAAACTGCGCAGACCCTCCTTTTCAAATCCGGGGCCGTAAGCTACTGTGCACTCCAAATGACCCACTTTTCGAACGAATCCCGTCGCGAAGTGCAACGTCTCGGCGTCTCTTCCCGAGATCCTCTCGACCACCTGATCGATCGAATCGTCCGCCCACTTGAGAACCTTCTGGCACTGGGTGGCGGAAGCGAACCTGCCCGACCGCCGGGGTAACAATGACCCCTCTGCCGGCCCCAACCCGCCGCTCTGTCGACCTGCTCTGGGTGGCCTTGTCGCTTCTGGTGCTGGTGCCAACTCTCTACTACCCATACCGGGCGTTCTATCCGAGCTTCCAATTCGAGTATAGCCTCGACTGGCAGGTGCTCGGAGCCACCAAATGCCCACCCGACAGGGACTGTGTTCGCATTGGAGATCACGTCCAGAAGATTGGTGGCATCGATAGGGCGCAGTTCCGAAGCGATCGCAGCCTCGACCTCTTCGACGGATTCTCTAGAAACGGCAACACGACCGTCACCGTGCTGCGAAACGGCGAGAAGATCGAAATACCGGTTCGCTGGGACGACTCTCCCCGGGCCCTGCTCAAGCCAACCACTCTGCAAGGAGTGCTGCCCCTCTTTTTCTGGCTTTTCGGCACCGCAATCGTGCTGTTTCTGCGTCCCCGTGACGAGCGCTGGTTGGTCCTCGTCGGCTTTGCCTACACAACAGCGATTCTCCTGGCTTCCGGTCTCGCCTCAGGCCGGCAGGCAGCAGGTGCAGCGGTCGTCTTCCATGTCGTCATCTGGATGTTTCTGCCCCTGGCAACGCATCTCCATGCTCTGATTCCAAGTCCTTTGTTCGGCCGGCTAAGGGGCTGGATACTCGCCGTGGCTTACCTTACTTCGTTGGCCTTCATCGGTCTCGATGCCGCCTACCTGCTCGATGATTTCCCGCGAGCCCATCTGCTGCACTTCCTCGCCGGCTTGGCTCTTTCACTGGCGCTTCTGGTGACTCGTCTCATCCTCCCTGCAACACCTGCGGTTCGCCAGGCGACCCGAACCATGCTCTTCGGTATAACCCTCGGTTTCGCGCCCATCGCCGCTTTCTTCGCTGTGCTGCCCGTGCTCATCATCCGGCTCGGCACAGCCGCGCCCGACACCCGCCCCTGGTTCACCCTGGCAATCACGATCTCGCTGGTGGCTACCCCGATCCCACCGGCGAGCTACGTCTATGCGATCTACAAGCACACGCTCGGCGCTTTGGAGTTCCGGGCCAATCGCCTGATCGGCGCCTACAGCTTTTGGGCTTTGTATCTGACCCTCGCGATCGGAGCGCTGCTCTCCGTAGGCGGCCGCGGCTTCGCAGGGCAGCCCGGGGCTCTCGCGGCACTCCTCGCAACGTCACTCGCCTTGGTCGTATTGGCTCCGGCCTTGCACAACCGCTTTCAAACCTTGGTCGATCGGCATGTCTTCGGTATCCGCCATACTCCGGAGGAGGTCGTCGGCCTCGTCGCCGAAAAGATCCCGCGCGCCTTCGATCGCTCGGTGCTCGGGACGACCCTGGTCGAGGAGATCTTGCCGACCCTCCTGGTCCGCCAGTCGGCGCTCTATCTGTTCGCAGCCGATGGGATCGAAACGCTCTACTCCCAAGGTCTTCCGAGCGGCGAACCCGAGCCCGGCCGGGCGGAGATCACGGCACTTTTGGCCCGGGGCCGGCGCTATCTGGCGCCGTTGCCGGCCAAAGCCGGGAGCGCTCTTTCCGCCCGTTCTTGGGTACGCCTCGCACTTCCGCTCGAGGTCAAAGAGGAGGTCCTGGGCGCCTGGCTGATGGGCCGGCGCGATCCGGACGATTTCTACCCCGCGGGAGACATCCAGCTGCTATCGACCGTCACCAACCAAGTGGCGCCGATGCTCGAGAACATCCGCCTCTATGAGCGGGCGCAGCGCGAAATCGAACAGCGGCGAGCGATCGAGCTCGAGATTCGACAGAGCGAGAAGCGCTTCCGCGCCCTGTTCGAAGCCACACTCGAAGGGATCGCGATCGTCCGCAACGGCACCGTCCTCGCGGTCAACGGGGCGATGACAGCGATCTTTGGCCTTCCGGCAGGGGAGATCCAAGGGCGCGCGCTCGCAACGTTGATCGACCTGGGCGACCTCGAAGAGACTCCGCTGTCGAGCGAGCCGCGCGAGACCATCGGCCGGCGCAGTGACGGATCGACGGTCAACCTCGAGATCGCCGGCAAGCAGATCCTCTTTCAAGGAGACGCCGCGACCGTGGTCGCGATTCGCGACATCGAGCGGCGCAAGCGCGATGAAGAGGAGAAGGACCGCCTGCAGCGCCAGCTTCTGCTCGCGGAGAAGATGGAGGCGATCGGCCGGCTCTCGGCGGGAGTCGCCCACGATTTCAACAACTGTCTGCTCGCGATCTTCGGCTACAACGACCTGCTGATGGAAGCCTATCGCGACGATCCGTTCCTCCAGGAGAACCTCGCCGGGCTCCGCGAAGCGAGCGAGAAGGCCGCCGCCCTCACCCGCCAACTGCTCGCCTTCGCTCGGCGCCAGGCGGTCGAACAGCGCGTGGTCAACCTCAATGAGTCGATCACCGGCCTCTTGCGGATGCTCCACCGACTGCTCGGAAACGATGTCCAGGTCCGGACCGCTCTCCATCCCGATCTGCCACGGGTTCGCCTCGACCCCAACCGATTGGAGCAGGTGCTGGTCAACTTGGCGGTCAATGCCCGTCACGCCATGCCCGAAGGCGGGACCCTCACTTTGGAGAGCGCGCCGGTGACCGTTTCCGCCGATTCGCCCGCCCGGCACGACGTGCCGCTCGGCGCCTGGGCGATGATCGCGATCACCGATACCGGCACCGGCATGGACGCCGAAACCCAAGGAAGGATCTTCGAACCGTTCTTCAGCACGCGAGAGGTGGGCGAAGGAACCGGGCTCGGCCTCGCGACCAGCTACGGCTTCGTCCAGCAGAGCGGCGGTTACATCTTCGTCGACAGCGCGCCGGGCGCGGGTTCACGATTCAGCCTCTATCTCCCTGCCCATCTCGAGCCGCAGGTCGAGCCGCCATCGGATCTCGTCCCACTGGAGGGGCCCCAGGCGGGCGAAACGATCCTTCTGGTCGAAGACGAGGACAAGGTCCGCGATGTCCTGCGACGGATCTTGGAAGCGCGCGGCTATCGAGTTCTCGCCGCGGGTTCGGGGGCCGAGGCGGCTGATCTCGCAGCCCACTTCGTGGGACCGATCGATCTGCTGCTCACCGATCTCACCATGCCCGGCCTCAAAGGAACCGAAATCGCGAGCCGCCTCGCCATGGCGCGCCCGGAGCTGCGGGTGCTCTACATGTCGGGCTTTCGCGATGGCGGGCTGCCGACCGGTGCAGGATCGCCGCCTTGCCTACAGAAGCCGTTCTCGGCGGAGGTTCTGGCGCGCGCCGTCCGCGCCGCGATCGCGGGACCGCCGACCTCGACCTGAGGCCCGGACTGGCTCTCAACGGTCGGCCTTCACTCCCCCGATCGCTCGATCGCGCGGACGTAGGTGACCAACTCGGCAACCTCCGGTGTCGGGAGGAGGTTGACCGCGGCGAGGATCTGGAAATCGCGCCACTCGGCCAAGGCCCGGTCGAGGAGTAGACGGCGGAGGGCCGGGTCGTTCGCCACACCGCCCCATCGCATCGCGCCTACCGAAGTCTCGGCCTCGGGACCGACCTCGAGATGGCCCAGGTTCTCGATCAACAGGTCCGCGTTCAACCGCCCTTGGACGTTCGGTACGAGACCCTGGAGCAGCGTCCGCACCGCGTCGGAGCCCGCGCGCAGGAAACCTGCGAAAAGGCGGCCGAGATCGACCTCGACGGACTTGGCGCGCAAAACGTCGCGCACCAACATGCAGGCCCGGTTCGAGCGCTCGATCAGCGCCAGCAGCGACGCGCGCTCCGGATCCTCCGCCAGCCGAAAGGTCCCTGAATCGACCAGGTTCTCGGTCGATTCGATCGCCTCGATCAGCCCCCCCTGGAGCAACCGGAACAGCTCCCGGTAGGTCGCGAACTCGCCCAAGCCGGCGGCGCGGACGATCTCTTCGAGCGACCGGCGGCCGTCGACCAGGGCGAGCAGGGTCTCGTTCGCCTCGCTCTGTCGCTCTTTGGGCTTGCGCCCGGTTGGGCGAAGGATTCCGCGCTGTCCCAGGCGCTTCTCGATCCGCGCCCATTCGTCGACCCGCCGGTAGCCTTCCATCAAGACATGATTGGTGTCGATCGTAAAGTGAGTCAGATCCGGATCGAGGAAATCTCCCTCGAAGAAATGGAAGGTCCCCTGATCGAGACGAAAGATCGAATAGACGATCTCCTCCATCTGGTGGCGTACCCCCCACCAGAGGGTCGCCGCATCGATCGCCCCAAGCTCCAGCAGCAGCGCACCGAACCGGCGGCCCGGCCCGGTCGTCGACGCACTTCGAACTTCGGCCGCCTGCAGGCTCTCCGCCGAGAGTTTTCCGATCCGAAACAACATGCGCCCGAGCCGTTCCTCGGGTTGGTTGGTGGTCGCAAAAACGATCTCGCCCCGGCGAAAATGAACCCCCTTCTCGATCGTGCCCGAGCTCAGTACGAGCAGGCCGTTACCGCGGCTCATATTGAGCAGCGAGAAGAGATCGGCGACTCCGAAGCGTTCGATGCTGCCGAACAGAGCCAGCCGCTCGCCGGCACCCGGCGCCGGCGCGAGGCTCGCGCGGAGCAGGTGGACGGACTGGCGGCCATTCGCGATGGCCAGAAACGCCTCGGACTGAGCCAATCGGAGCGGACGCAGCGCAACCGTTGGGAGGTGTACGTCGCCGTTCGATTCGATCCACGTGAGACCCACCTCGGCGAGCGCGGCGTCGGTGGGGGTTGCCACGAGCGAACTCATGCCGAGATCTCCGTTCCGAGGTCGCGCGGGTCCGACGTGACGAAGCAACTCCGGCCGAGCGCATCGGCGAGTGCGGTCGAGGTTCGCCTCATGCGAACGGCCAGTTGGGCAAAGATCGCGGGGTGCCGTTCGAGCCCCAAGGAGCGGCTGTGGACCACCGCGAGCACCATCGAGGTCAGCGGAATCCGCACCGAATTGCCGCGATCGTCGCGCGCTTCGTACCAACCGCGGCCGCGATCCACCGGACTGAACAGCGCGAGTTTCTCGCGGTCGAAGCGCTGGCAGATCTCGCGCAGCACTTCGAGCGGCAAGGCACGGGGTGTGACCAAAACGAAATCGTCGCCACCCGGATGGCCGAGGCGCGCATCACCGTCTAAGCGATCACAGGCCGCCGAGAGCACCCCGGCGGCCCGCCGGACCAACTCGTCGCCTGCGAGCAGGCCATAGACTCCGTTGTACTCCTGCAAACCGGAAAGGTCGGCAAAGGCCACGGTCAGCGGGTGCTCGGTATCGTTCTCCAACCCGATCTCGATCCACTCCCGGACGAGCCTTCCCCCCGGTAGGCCGGTGAGTGGATGCAGCAGCTGGGCGAAGCGAATCTCCAGCTCCGTCACTCGCCTTAGGAGATCGCGAATGGTAATCAGACCGAGCGCGCCGGCCGCACCACGGACGATCACCGGATCGTATTGATCCTCCCGGCTCCGCCCGAGTGCGAGGCCGGCGAGATCGCGGGCTCCGATTCCCGCGTCGACCACCAGCGGGGACATCTTGCCAAGCAGCTCAATCGGGCGTTTTTGGAACAGGGCAAAGCCGAATGGGCCGCCGGTGCGGGTGTAGAAATGGTCGCGGGGCACCAGGTGGGAAGCTTCGCCGCCGCGGGCAACGACCACCCCTTCGAGCTCCGGATCGGCTTTGAAGCGGCGATCGAGTTCCTCGGCGATCGCCTCAGCGGGAAGCACAAGGGCGGGCACGACCAGGGCTCCGATCCCTTCATCTGGGAGTGCGCCGGACGGAGTCGCAAAGGAGCGCGGAGGCTCGAAAGACATCGGGATCATGGCGGGGCTCGGTGGGCTCCGAAAGGTGGCGGTAGCAGCTCAGATCAAAGCAGACCCGCCAACGCGACCCGGTGGCACCGTCGTGGCAAAGAGTCGACAGGTCCGAGGGGACCCACCCCACCCGTTCGGGCGGCAGGCCTGTGCAGAAACCTCCCTGCGCAGAGGGTGCTCGAAGGGCGGGAACACGCTAAGGTTGCGCTCTGATGGACGATCTCTGGCAGCCGATTCGCTTCGATCGCAACCTGGTGGCCAAATATGACCAGCCGGGGCCACGCTACACTTCCTATCCGACCGCACCTCAATTTCGAACCGACTTTAAGGCGGCCGGGCACGCGAAACTGCTCGAACGGAGCGCCCGGATCGATCGGCCGCTCTCGCTTTACGTCCACATCCCCTTCTGTACGACGCGCTGCTTCTTCTGCGGCTGCAATGTCAAGATCGCCCGCGACCGCGGTTGGGGGCGGCGCTACCTGCCGCTGCTCGAACGGGAAGCCGCGCTCACCTCGGCCCGACTCGGCGCGGAGCGGCGAGAGGTGGTGCAGGTGCATTGGGGGGGCGGCACGCCGACCTTCCTGCCACCAGAGGACCTCTCCGCCCTGATGGCGATCCTGAGGCGCCATTTCCGCATCGCAGAAGGGTGCGAGATCGGGGTCGAGATCGATCCGCGCGAATGCTCTCCGGAACACCTCGACGCACTCGCCGCGGCCGGCGTCAACCGCCTGAGCCTCGGCCTTCAGGATCTCGACCCCCAGGTGCAGAAGGCGGTCCAACGGGTGCAGAGCGCGGAGGAAACCTGGGGGGTGATCGAGGGCGCGCGACGACGCGGGATCGGCGACAGCGTCAACCTCGACCTGATCTACGGTCTGCCGCACCAGACCCGCGAGAGCTTCGCCGCCACCGTCGCCGAGGCGCTGCGCATGTCGCCCGACCGTTTGGCGCTGTTCAATTTCGCCTATCTGCCGCAGATGTTTCCGCACCAGAAAGCGATCGACCCTGCCGCGCTTCCCGATCCGGAAACCAAGCTTTCGCTGCTCGAAGAGACGTTGTTTGCGTTCGGCGCGGCCGGTTACGTCTTCATCGGTATGGATCACTTCGCCAAACCCGACGATCCGCTCGCCCAAGCGTTGCGGAACCGAACGCTCACCCGTAATTTCCAGGGCTATTCGACCTGCGACGAGACCGACATCGTGGCGCTCGGCGTCTCTTCGATCAGCCAAGTGGGCGATGGCTACGCCCAGAACGTCAAGAGCCTGGAGGAGTACCGGAAGGCGATCGAAGCGGGCACGCTCGCCACCTGGCGTGGCCTGGCGCTCTTAAACGAGGACCTTCTGCGGCGCGGCGCGATTCTCGACCTGATGTGCCATTTCCGGCTGGACAAGCGAGCGTTTTCCGAGCGCTGGGAAACCGATTTCGACCGCCATTTCGCGGCCGACCTCGCGCGCTTGGCGCCGCTCGTGGACGACGGCCTGGTCGAGATCGACGACGACCGGATCGAGGTCACCGCGACCGGACGGTTGATGGTGCGCAACATCGCCATGGCGTTCGACGCCTATCTCGAATCCGGATCGGCCGCCCGCTACTCGCGGACGGTTTGAAGCTGCGCATGGTCGAGCCGCTGGATGTCTTGATCGTCGGCGCCGGCATCTCGGGGTTGACCGCCGCCTTCCGCCTGCGACGCTCGGGGCTCTCGGTCGCCGTGATCGAGGCGAGCGACCGGGTCGGCGGCGCGATCGAAACGCACGAAGAGGGCGGTTTCCGCTTCGAGCTGGGACCGAACACCGTGCTCTTGAACCACCCGGCCGTGAGCGACTTGCTCCGCGACGCCGGCCTCGGCGAAGAGGCCGACGACGGCAAGATCGTCGCCTCGCCGGCGGCCAAGCGGCGATATCTATGGAAAGGGGATCGCCTCGAACCGCTCCCCGGGGGGCCGGGCGGACTCTTGCGCACCCCCCTGTTCTCGCTCGGCGCCAAGCTTCGCCTGCTCCGCGAACCCTGGATTCGCCGACGCTCCTCGATCGAGACCGCGGACGAGCCTGACGAGACGGTCGCCGCGTTCGTTCGCCGTCGGCTCGGCGGCGAGCTGCTGGACTACGCCGTGGGGCCGTTCGTCTCGGGTGTCTATGCCGGCGACCCCGAGCGGCTCGCCGTGCGCTGGGCGGTGCCGAAGATCTTCGCCCTCGAACAGGAGCACGCCAGCTTGATCCGCGGCGCCTTGGCGAAACGGAAAGGCCCGGCGCCAGGTGGCGCGATGTTCTCCTTTCGAGCAGGGTTGGAGACCCTGCCGCGGCGCCTAGCCCGCGAGATCGGCGATGTCCGGACGGGTCTCGCCGCGACGGCGGTCCGGGCCCATAGAGATGAGGATGGAGCGACCAAGGGATTCGTGGTCGCGACTCCCGCCGGGCCGATCACCGCCCACCGGGTGGTCCTCGCGGTTCCGGCGGATGTCGCCGCACGTCTGCTCGACGAGGAGACCGGTGGCAAGAGCCGGGCGCTCGCCGAGATCCCCTACGCCCCGGTGGTGGTGGTCGCTCTGGGTGCGGCGCGTGCCGAGGTCACCCACCCGCTCGACGGCTTCGGTTTTCTCGCACCGCGCAAAGAGAGCCTGCGGCTGCTCGGCTGTCTCTTCCCCTCGACGATCTTTGCCGACCGCGCCCCCGCGGGGAGTGTCGCCCTCTCCGCGTTCCTCGGCGGCCGCACCGATCCGGAGATTGTCGATCCGACGATCTGGGGCGACGACCGCCTGCTCGGCCTCGTCCGACAGGAGCTTGGGCACGCGATCGGACTGGCGCCCTCCGGCCGGCCCCAAGTCGCAATCATCCGCCGCTGGCCAAGGGCGATCCCGCAGTTCGAGGTCGGCCACGGCCGTTTCGTGGCCCTCGCCCAGAGAATCGAGCGCGACCTGCCGGGTCTGCGGTTCGCCGGCAACTTCCTCGACGGCGTCTCGGTTCCCGATTGCATCCGCAACGCCAACCGAATCGCGTCCGAGATGGCGGCCCGCTCCACCTTCTAGCTTTGGGTTTGGAATGCACGGCCCCGCGGGGTGGTTTCCTCTCTCGCCGAATCTGTTACAAGCAGGTGAAGTTGGGGGGAACATGCCGAAGCATGATGGAAGACCAGAGTCGGCGAGGGCCCGTGCCCTACGGACCCTCGGGCGCCATGCCTCGGCCTTGGGCGTAGCGGCTCTGGCCTCTCTCGCCGGCTGTAGCGGCACCCCCCACCCCACTCCAGCGGCTCAGCCGCCCTCAACCTCCGCCCTCCCCTCGATCACCACCGTCACTCCGCAGCGCGATTGGGCCGACGCGATCCTCTATTTCGTCGTCCTCGACCGGTTCGCCGATGGCGATGCCACCAACAACGCGGGCATCGACCGCTCGGCCAAGGGCGCGTTCCATGGCGGTGACCTCAAGGGATTGACCGCCCGACTCGACGAGATCGCGGATCTGGGTGCCACCGCACTCTGGATCACCCCCGTGGTCAAGAATATCCCCGGACCGGTCACCGGCGCCGGCTTCCCCGACTGGGGATACCACGGCTACTGGGCGGACGACTTCCTCTCGCTCGACCCGCGCTTCGGCACCGAAGCGGACCTCAAAACCCTCGTCGCCGAGGCGCATCGCCGCGGCATGAAGGTGCTGCTCGACGTGGTCTACAACCATGCCGGCTACGATGCGCGCTACTTAGGCGACTCAAGGTTCAAGGATTGGTTCCGCCGCGAAGACCGCGGCAGCTGCGGAGAGGACGACCTGACCTCGTGTCTCGCCGGCCTGCCCGATTTAAAAACCGAGCTGCCGGAGGTCGCGGACTACCTGCTGAACGCCCAGATCGGCTGGGCCGAAAAGACCGGCCTCGACGGCTTCCGCCTCGATACCGTGAAGCACGTCGATCACCCGTTCTGGCAGGAGCACCGGAAGCGGACGCGCGAGCGGCTGGGTCCCAACTTCTTCCTGATCGGCGAGGTCTGGGGTGCCGATGCGCAGTCGCTCGACCCCTGGTTTGCCGGCGACGAGATGGACGCGGGTTTCGACTTCTCGTTCCAGGGGAGCGCGATCGGCTTTTTGGAGGGGCGGGGCCGCACCGCGGCGTTCGACCGCTACTTGAAGTCGCGCGAGAAGGTGCGCGCCGGGTATCTCCTCTCGCCGTATCTGTCGTCTCACGATGTACCGGGCGCGCTGTCGCTGCTCCAAGGGGATATCGCGCGATTCCGCCTCGCGGCCCTGCTCCAGATGACGGTCTCCGGCCTGCCGATGGTCTATTACGGCGAGGAGGTCGCCCGGCCCGGCGGCGTTTGGCCGGAGAACCGCAGCGACATGCCGTGGGGCGGGCGCGACATCCTGCCCGGCAAGGGGCTGTCGCGCAACGAGGCGCTCCGCGCCGACTACAAGAAATTGATCGGCCTCAGGCGTGCCCACCCGGCGCTTTCGCGCGGCACGTACGAGAGCGTCTCGTCCGAAGGCGATCTCTTGCTCTTCTTACGCCGCGACGCCGCGTCGAACGATGTCGTGGTCGTGGCGGTCAACCGGGGCGCAGCGGAAGCGACCGCGAAGTTTTCCGCGCCGCCGCAATGGGCCGACCGCGCCGTGGTCGATGCCTGGAACGGGGAAGAGATTCCGCACAGTGATAATCAACCGATCGAAATCGCCGTCCCCCCTCTCGGGGCGCGAATTTTTACTCTCTCGACCAGCGGAGGCTAGCGGATCATGGCGGAGGTCGTCTTCGACGGCATAAGGAAGTCCTACGGACCGGTCACGGTGATCGAGAAGCTGGATCTCGAAATCCACGACAAGGAGTTCATGGTCCTGGTCGGTCCTTCAGGCTGCGGCAAATCGACCGCGCTGCGCATGATCGCGGGGCTCGAAGAGATCAGCGGCGGCGAGATTCGAATCGGCGGCCGGCGGGTCAACGAGCTGCCGCCGAAGGATCGCGACATCGCGATGGTCTTCCAGAGCTACGCGCTCTACCCGCACATGACGGTGAAGGAAAACCTCGAGTTCGGGTTGAAGATAAGGAAGACGCCGCAGGCCGAGATGGACAAGCTGGTGAGCGAGGCCGCCAACATTCTCGGCATCACCCAGCTGCTCGACCGCAAGCCGAAGCAGCTGTCGGGCGGTCAACGTCAGCGTGTCGCGGTCGGCCGGGCGATCGTCCGTAAGCCGTCGGTCTTCCTGTTCGACGAGCCGCTGTCAAACCTAGACGCCAAGCTGCGCGTCCAGATGCGCGCCGAGATCTCGAAACTGCAACGCACGCTCCAGACGACCACGGTCTACGTCACCCACGACCAGGTGGAAGCGATGACCATGGGCCACCGAATCGCGGTGATGAAGGACGGCAACCTGCAGCAGGTGGGCACCCCGTTGGAGGTCTACGAGCAGCCGCAGAATTTGTTCGTCGCGAGCTTCATCGGTACGCCGCCGATGAATTTCCTTTCGGGCACGATCGCCGACGGAGGCGCGAACCTCGCCACCACCGGATTCAAATTGCCGGTGCCGGAGGCGCTCCGCGGCGCCGCCGCACGCAAAGACGGGAGCAAAGTGGTGATCGGGATCCGCCCCGAAAACATCCGCGAAGCCGGAAGCGAGACGAAACACCGAAGGGCCGAGGAACCGGTGGTGCCGATCCGCGTAGTCATCGAATTCGTCGAGCCGCTCGGCCATGAAGTGATCATCCATGGCCGGATCGGCGACGACCTGCTGGTCGCAAAGACCGAGCCGCACCGGGCGCCTCAGGTGGGCGACGAGCTCGACCTCGAGATCGAGCTGGCGGGCATCCATGTCTTCGACGCAGAAACCGAGATGCGGCTCCGCGCCGCTTGATGCAACCGTTCGAGGAGATTGACACCATGCGCACTCTGAAGAAACTCATCCTCTCGACCCTCGCCCTGCTTTCGATCTCCTCCCCCGCGCTCTGGGCGCAAAAAGAGATCGTCGTTTGGCACGCCTACCGCGGCGACGAGAAAGCCGCGTTCGAAAAGGTGGTGGCGAATTACAACGCCT
>JANNIH010000089.1:0-63441 GCA_031404815.1 Holophagales bacterium
CGCGCCCCCCCCGGTTAACCCCCGCTCCGGCGTCGCCGGCTCCGCCACCCCCGGCCCCCCGGCGGCATCGGCGGGCCGCGGCAGGTAAATCTTGAACGTCGTGCCCCGACCGATCTCGCTGTAGACCGAAATGTGCCCCCCTGCCTGCTTGACGATGCCGTACACCGTGGCCAGGCCGAGACCGTTGCCGGTGCCCGTTTTGGTGGTGAAGAACGGCTCGAAGATCCGGTCTTTAAGCTCCGGGGGGATCCCGCTCCCCGTGTCGGACACGGCGAGCAGTACATATTCTCCCGGCGCCACCACCACCGGCCCTTCGAACAGACCGCGATCGACGGAGAGATTCACGGTCTCGATCGTGATCCGGCCGCCGCGCGGGCTCGCCTCGCGGGCATTGACCACCAGGTTGAGGACGACCTGCTCGACCTGGGAGGGATCGATTTTGACCGACCAGATCTCGGCGCCGAGCACGGTTGCGAGCTGGATGTCTTCGCCGATCAGGCCGCGCATCATCGCTTCGAGACCCGCGATCACGGTGTTCAAGCGCACCACCTGGGGCTGCACCGGCTGGCGTCGGCTGAACGCCAACAGCCTCCGAATCAGGGCCGAAATTTTGTGGGCCGTCCCGATCACCACCTCCATCCGGTTCGCGATCGGGCTCCCTGCCTCGACATCGAGCTGGACCAACTCACACTGGCTGGTGATCGCGGTCACAAAGTTGTTGATGTCATGGGCGAGCCCCCCCGCAAGGCGGCCGACCGCCTCCATCTTCTGCGCCTGGAGCAGTTGGGCCTCGCTCTTCCGCAGCGATTCCTCGGCCGCAAGGCGCCGCTGCTCGCGCCGCCAGAGGCCGACCGCGGCGACCGTGACGGTGGCCAGCCAGACCAGAAAGAGAGCGAGAAAGATCCGGCGGGTCCTGGCGTCATCGCGCAGGATGCGCACCTCGAGTTCCCGCTCGACCGCCGTCGCCGCTTCGATGGCGTGCTCGAACAGGATGTCGTAGCGCGCATCGATCGCGGAACCCACCCCCATCTCAAGGCCGCGGTCAAGCCCGCTCAGGCGGTCGTGCGCGAGCGTCCGGAGCCCATCGATATCGGTGAGCAGACTTTGGACCCGCCCGCGCAGAGCCCGGTCCTCGATCGGCGGGAGTTCCGTCCCTTGCAGAGGCAATCGACCGCCATCGAGCAGCCGAACCGCGAGGTCGTGCGCCTGATCGAGCCGCCCCCAGATTTTCCGGCGATCGACATCGTCGCCGGTCAACACCTCTTCGAGCCAAAGATGAGAGGTCGCGAGCGCCAGGCTGATCTCCCGGGTGGCCCGGATCAGCGCCCGGTCGCGCAGCTTGAGGCGCTCGGACACCGTGTAGGTGGTGCCCCAAAGAATCGACGACGCGGCGCCTAAGAACAGGATCAGGATCGGGAGGCGCCGCCCCTTCTTCGATCCCGCAGGAGGAGGTGGCGCCGCCAGCCGAGGAAGATCCGAAACCGACATCAGCCCTCGTGCCCCGGCACTTGCCGACGCTCACCGCGCAGCATGTAGCCGACTCCTTTGACTGTCTGGAGCAGCCGATCCGGCCGCTCCCCGTCGATCTTCTTTCGGAGCCGATGGATCGTCACATCGACCACATTCGCGAACGACTCGAACGTGTCGTCCCAGACGTGCTCGGAGATCTCTGTGCGGGAGACCACTTGATCGCGGCGGGTGAGCAGATACTCGAGGAGCGCGAATTCCTTGGGCGAGAGATCGAGCGGACGGCCCGCGAGAGTCACCCGATGCGCCGCCCGGTCCATCGCGAGATCGGCCGCAGCCAGCTCGCTCTGCAGGCTACGCGTCCCACGACGGAGCAGGCTGCGCACCCGGGCGAGGAATTCCGCGAGCGAGAAGGGCTTGGCCAGGAAGTCATCGGCCCCGGTGTCGAGACCGTCGACCCGGTCGTCGATTCCGCTCCTCGCGGTGAGCATCAACACCGGGGTCTGGTTGCCGCTCCCCCGCCAACGGCGCAACAGCTCGATGCCGTTCGGCGCGGGAATCGTCCAGTCCAGGACGATCAGGTCATACGCGTTGACAGAAGCCAGCTCCTCGGCCGTCGTGCCATCCTCGGCCACATCGACGGCGTAGAACTCACGCCGCAGCAGCTCGGCAAGCGCCGAGGAAAGCGCAGCTTCGTCCTCGACGACCAGAATCCTCATCCCTAGGCGTCCTTCCGTTTTCCTCTCAGTCCAAAGATCAGACTACATGATCGGCGAGGCTCACAGATAGCCCAACGAGCGGAGGTTTTCGAGGTATTCGCCGCTCTCGCGCGCCGCGGCTCCAGCTGCTTGAGGTTCGCCGTAGCCGGCGACGCGACCGGGCGGTGCGGGCCAAGCGCATGCTTTGGGTGGTGTCGGGAGCTCCGCGCTTTGCGGCAGGCCGAGCGCTCGCATCAGCCCCGCGGCGAGCGCTTCGGGCTCGATCGAGGAGGACGCTTCGGTTCCTCGGCAACCCGCCGCGCGCCAGAGCACGATCCGCCCCTCCTCTCCCCCCCGTCGGCCCGGATCGACGATGATCGCCACGGTATCGAACCCCCCTCGAGCGCTTTCGATCAACCGATCCGTAGCGAGCAGCTCGGCGCGCACCCGATCGCCGAACGCGAGCGACCCGGCCGGCCAGCCGTCGGCCGCGATGTCGAGGGCGGCGAGGTAAAGCGCGGCGGCTTTCGGACGGAGCAGAAGGCCGGACGAGAACGCCGCGCGGTAGAACCGATCGGGCGCGAAGGCGCGAGCATCCAGCCGGGCGAGCGCTTGCTGCGAGACGACCTGCCTCAGCTCGGGCGGCGGACCTTCCCGCCCGGTAGCCTGAGCGAGCGCGGCGAGCGCCGGGGCGTCGGCCGCGGGCGCCACGGCGCCTGGCGCCCCTTCGCCGAGCAGCTGATAGCCACCATGGGCGATGATGCGACCGGGCACCGCCGCAGCGGGAAACGTCGCCCACCAATCGACCGCGAGCGCCGGCTCTCCCCCGCGCGCCGCCAACTCCCAAAACGCGAACGCGGAACGGCGGGCGGCGAGCAGCGGCCGGTGCTCGGAGAGACCGAGCGGCACTTCGATCCGGCTCCAGTAGGGGCGCAGCGGCCCACTGCGCATGAGCGTGGTCTTGCATCCCAGCGGGCGAAACCCGTCGAGCGCGGCGACCCCATGCTCCGGCGACGGGCGGCCGGTCGCGACCCGGGTCCAAAACGAGGCGGGTGGCTCAGGGCCGCGCGGGTACGAGAACACCACGCCGGATTGGGCGAGCGCGCCGAGCGCAGGCAGCTCGGCCCGGGCGAGCAGATAGTCGAGCTCGGGCCCCAACACACCATCGATGCCGATCGCCAGGACCCGGCCGCCCGGCGCCATGGGAAGCGACCCCGGCGCCTCCGCCGCGGGCCGGCGGGCGGCGAGCAGCAAGGGGAGCACCACCAGAAGCGCCGCAGCACAGATCGCGAACGCGAGCCAACCGCGAGAGAGCGTCCAGACCTCCGACGGCTGATCGGCCAAGCGGATCGCGAGCGTGAGCAGGCCGTGGTGGACGGTTTTGACCAGGGCGTAGAGGACGAACGGCGCCGCGATCGCCAGCACAGCGATCTGCCAGGCGCCGCTCGCGGCGATCAATTCCTCGGCGCGCCAGAGTGCGAGCGCGAGGGTGGCCACCCCGACCGCAGCCGCGGCACCGAAAGTAAACGCCTCGATCCGCCGAACATGGGAAAAGCGGAGCACCCAGGTGGTCGCCGCCCCAACCAAGAGGAAACCGAGCCCCGCCGCGAGGGTCAAGGGTGCGAACAGGTGCAGGAACAAGACCGCGACATCGAACGGATGCGTGACCAGCGCCCCATTCGCCGCGGCGAGCCAGAATGCCAAAGGGGGGCTGAGCACCAGCCCGGTGCGCACACCGACTTTCCCCGCAAGGACTGCCAGCGCCCGGAGCGGCCGGCGCGGACGGAGGGCATCTTGAAGCAGGAACCGCTCGAAGCCATGGGAGAGATAGCCGCGCCGCCGCAGCTCCTCGCGAACCCGTTCCAGATCGTCCGTCTCGGCCGAAGGGATCTCCTGCATTCGGCGAAGTGTAACCGCCTACCGCCGCCGATGCTGGACGAACCGCGCGATCTCGCGCAGTGGCTCGGCCTTCTTGCCCAGCGGTTCGAGCGAGGCGACCGCAAAGCCGAGCAGCTCGGCCTCGAGCGTCTGCGCGCCGGTCACTCCGAGCCTTTTGACGAACGTGACTTTTTCCGCGTCCTGGCCCACGTCCTTGCCCGCCTCTTGCGGGGTGGACAGAACATCCAGCAGATCGTCCGAGATCTGGAACGCAAGCCCCAGGTTCTTTGCAAAGCGCGAGATCAGCTCCAGCTCGCGGCGTTTGGCATCCGCGGCCATTGCGCCGAGCTCGCCCGCCGCCATGAATAGGGCGCCGGTCTTGTGGCTATGGATGTATTCGAGCCGTTCGAGGTCGAGCTCGTCGGGCCGGCTCGCCAAATCGAGCGCCTGGCCGCCGATCAGGCCGTGGCTGCCGATCGCCGCGGCGAGATGGTGGACCATGTCCTCGGCGGTATAGCGCTTGAGCGGGAGATGGTGCGCCGCTTCCGCGACCAGCTCGTACGCACGATTGAGCAGCGCGAGCGCCGCGAGCAGGGCGACCGCTTCGCCGAACTCCCGGTGGACGGTCGCCCGCCCGCGGCGGATCGCCGCATCGTCCATCGCCGGCAGGTCGTCGAGAATCAACGAGCAAGCATGGACCATCTCGATGCCGCAGGCGATATCGAGCACCCGGGCCGAGCGGTCGGAGCGGTCGGAGCCCGAGCCGAACAGGTCGGCGACCACGAGGGTTAGGATGGGGCGCAGGCGTTTGCCCGGGCTGGTGAGGGCGTAGCGCATCGCCCGGTGCACCGTTTCGGGGCGTTTATCGGCCGCGGGGAGCAGCTCGGGCAGCCTCATCTCGACTCGACGGCCGAGCGCGAGCAAGCCGTGCGACAGCGCAGGCGCCGATCCGGGGTCGGGCGTCATTGTTGGCGGTTCGAGCGGTGATCGGAACGCAATCGGAACGCAATCGGAGCGCAATTGGAACGCAATCAGAAGAGGGGAAACGGCCGGCGCCGCGGGGGCGACGCCGGCTAGAAGGTCGCTCTAGAACGAAGCGATCGCCTCATCCTCGGTGTCGTAGACGTCGAAGACCGTGATCAACTGCGTGATGGTCAGGATGTCCTGAAGCTTCGGCGGTAGGGTCGCGAGCTTGAGCTTCGCTCCCCGATTGGTCACCGTGGTGTAGGTGCCCACGAGTTCGCCCACTCCTGTGGAGTCGATCGTTGAAACATCCTTGAGGTTGATGATCACTTTCGTGGCTCCAGCGGCGAGCGCGTCTTGCAGAGTGCTGCGCAAGGCCGCTTCCCCCGAGCCGAGGGTCAGCTTGCCCTTCAGATCCAGGACCGTAACGCCATCGCGCTGGCGCACCGAAACGTTCATTCGCTTGTCTCTCCTTGTTCTTGCCGTCCCGCCGGTTCACGATCGGCCCCCAATGCGGGGAGCCGTTTTCTCAAGGTGACCACGGTACCGCCCTCGGGGCGGAGACCGTACTGTACTTCGTCCATGAAGCTACGCATGTAAAAGATACCGCGTCCGCTCGGCTTGAGCAGGTTCTCCGGCGCCAACGGATTCGACACCTCGCCGGGCTCGAATCCCGCCCCTTCGTCTTCCACTCGAATGACCAGACTCTGGCCTTCGAGTCCGAGGTCCACCTCGACTCGCTTGGTCGGATCCTGGCGGTTGCCGTGCTTGATCGCATTGGCGACCGCCTCGCGGACGGCGATGTCCACCCAGTGACGGGCGTCCTCGTCGAGACCGAGACGCTCCAACGAATCTTTGAGCACAACCTGCACCAGCTCGATATTCTCGAACCGGCTGCCGATCCCGAGGTGAAAGCGGTGTTCCAAGGGCATCGTTTGACCTGGCAGTCTAGCAGAACCGGGATTCTTTACGCCGCATGGCCCGGAAGACTCAAGACTTCACGTACCGGAGCACCGCCGGGATCACCACGAGCAGCTGAATGCCGTCGAACAGCGCGTGGGCGACGATCGCCGGCCAGATGTTCTGGCGCCAGCGCACGAGCAAGGCGTAGATCAGCGACAGGAGCGTAACCCCGATCAGCATGAACGGCGATCCATACCCGGCGTGGGCGAGGACGAAACAGGTGGTCGAAAAAGCGATCCCCACCCGCGGCTGGAGCAGGCCGCGGAAGAACGTCTCTTCCACCACGCCGGCCGACAGACTGAGCAGGATGCGAATGCCGATCGGCAGTCCGGCGATCCACGGCACCATCGCGGGCGCCTGTTTGGGCAAAAGGCGCTCTCCGCCCAGGGCCACCACCAACAGGGCGATCAAGAACAGCGCCGCGATCACCGCAAACCAGATCGCGAGCCCCGCCACCAACCCGAACCCGATCTCGGCGAGCGGCCGCGGCGCGCGGAAACCGAGCTGGGCGGCGAACTGCCTGCCGAGCGAGAGGCGGACCGGAGGGGCGGGTACCGGGGGCACCGGGGGCACCGGGGGCGCCGCTTCGACCTCGAAGTCTTGGGGGTCTGGCACCGGCACCGGTCGAGGGCGCACCGCGAAGCCGAGCCCGAACCAACCGAGGGTGACGACCGAGAGGAGGATCTGGAGCCCGAACAGCTGCAGCAGGCCCACCCCGGCAAAATCGACCGCAGGTGTCGGCGTACCGATCAGCGCCAACGGCCCAAAGACCGCCACCCAAAACAGCGAGGCGAGCAGTAGGAACGCAAGGCCCCGGCGCCAGAGCACCCGAAAGCCGGGCGGCAGGAGGCCCCGCCGGGCGCACGTGCGCTCGACATAGAGAGCGGCGCCCGCGGCGAGCGCCACGGCCGCGACCTGCAACAGCGGGCGGAGCGCGTCGAGCGACAGGAATGACTGGGCGAAGAGTGCCATCAGGTCTTGTGCCTCTGGCGGAAGGCGCGCAGCAAGATCACGCTGCCATTCAGCCGTTGCAGCCGCCGGTTTTTCTGCTGGATCGCGGGGATGTCTTCAAGCGGCACCGCAACCGAGCGCAGATCGCGCAACGCGCGGTCGATCTCGAAGTTCAGCTGGTCGAGGTCCGCCCGGGTCAAGTTCTTGAACGTGCGCTCGGTGACCAACTGCACCCCCTCCGCAATATCGCGGGCGAGCGACCAAGCACTGCCACCGGGAAAGGCCATAGGGGGAGGATCTTACATGCCGGAGGGCGACTCCGCGCAGGAACGCTGGCTTCGACTTCGCTCAGCCAGCGAATATGCCCGTTCCCTGAGCGAAGTCGAAGGGAACCCGGTCCGAAGGGAGCCTCTGTTACAATCGCGCAACCGCTGACTCGGCTCTTTGGAGACTCTTCTTGGCCCAGCCGATCGACCTCGCCGTGTTGCAGGCCGCGCCGCTCACCTGGGTGGACGAGAAGGGGCTCGTTCACCCCGTGCCACCGCTCGACTTCGCCGCCGAGCGTGAACGCCTTCGCGACAGCTTCACGGAGGCGGCGGTGGCCCTCTCGGTGCGCTTCGAAGCGGCGACCGCCGACTCGCTACGCACGGTCGCCACCCTCGGCGCGCGGGTCCTTCACTACAGCGGCCACGGCGCGCCCGACTTCCTGGCGTTCGAGGATGGCCGCGGCGGCACCCACCCGATCGCCGCCGCAACGCTCCGCTCGCTGCTTGAAGCGGGAGAACGGACGATCCTCCTGGTCGTAGTCAGCGCCTGCCATTCGCGGCGAGCGGGCGAAGCGTTCGTCAAGGCCGGTGTGCCGCATGTGGTCGCGATCCAGGTCGCCGAAGCGGTCTTCGATTCCGCAGCGCGCGAATTCGCCCGGGCGTTCTATCTCGCCCTGCTTCAAGGTCAAACGATCGCGCAGGCGTTCGCCATCGGCCGCGCCCAGGTCGAGGCGCTGCCGGGTCTCGCGGACGGCAAGAAGGAAAAGAGGAAGTTCGTTCTATTGCCGGCGAAAGCCGATCACTCGGAGACGGTGTTCTCGGGACTTGCCGCGGGGGCGTGGAACGACACCACTCCCGAGACCGCGCCGCTCCTTCTGCCTGCATCTCCCGAGTCGTTCCTCGGCCGCGAGACCGAGATCGCCAAAGTGGTCGAGCTGGTTCTCAAGCATCGCCTGACGACTCTCCGCGGCGCACCGGGGATCGGCAAGACCGCCCTTGCCAACGTGGCGGCCCGCTATCTCGGGGAGCGGCGCCTGATGCGGAACGGCGTTCGGTACGTCGCGCTGCGCAACGCGCTATCGGCCGAGGCGGCGCGCGCCGAGATTGCCAGCCTGCTGGGGATTCAAGCACCGGACGATGCGACGCTCTTCGCCGCGCTTCACCCTCTCCGCCTTCTCCTCGTTCTCGACAACTGCGAGGACGTTCTCCACACAGCGGCCGGAGCGTTCCGCGACTTTCTCGCGCGGCTCCTCCTGGCAGCGCCGGGCGTGCGCATCCTCGCCACCTCCCGCCACCTGATCGGCGCGCTCCCCGCGGCGGGCGTTTCCGAGATCGCCTTCGAAGTCGGCCGCTTGGCGCCGCTCGACGCGGCACACCTGTTCCTCGCCCGCTGCCCCCGAGAGTTGACTCTCGCCGAGCTGGGCAACCCAAAACCCGACCGCGCGCTTCAGACTCTCGCCACACACCGCGCCCTGCGATTCCTCGCGGGCCATCCTCTCGCGATCGGCCTCGCTGCGCCGGTCCTCGCCGACCGCACGCTCGATCAGCTCGCCGACCTATTGGAGACCACGCCCGCTTCGACCCTCGCGGTGTCCGGCCTGCCCGAAAAAGATCGCGACGCCAACCTTGGGGCGACCTTCGAGGTCTCGATCCGGCAGGTGGAAGAGATCGACCCCGAAGCCGTGCGGCTGTTTTCGGTGATGGGGCTCGTGCCCGGCGGCGCCTTCCCTGAAGATCTGGATGCGATCTGGGGTGATCCGAGCTGGCGGACACGGATGGACCTGCTGATCCGGCGTGGCTCCTTGGTGCAGTTCGAACAACTTGGGGACAAAACCGAGAGGTACTCGACATTTCCGTTCGTCACCGCCATGGCCGAAGCGCGGTTGACCGAAAACGATCGGCGCGAGTTTGGTCTGCGAGCGCTTGGCCATTTCGGAGATCTGAGCAAAACGCTCTACCAGTCCCTTGGCGGAGAGAACGCCCAAACCGCGCGGATGCTCTTTACGCTCCACGAGCCGAACCTGCGCGCCTGCCTCACCGAACGCCGGCCACGACCCGAACCTCCTGCGGATCCGCTCCGATGGTCGGACCTGACCCGGCTCGCCTTCAACCTGCCGCGACTGCTGCTCCTCGAACATCGACTGGCCGACACCCGCAGCGCGGCGGATCTGGCAGCAAAGGCGTGCGGCGAGGCAAAAGATCGGCTTGGCGTAGCCAACACGCGCCACGCCTTGGGTGACCTCGCGCTCCGTTCCGACGATCTTCAAGCCGCCCGAGACGACTACCGAGCCGCCTTGGACCTCTTCCGCCAGATCGGCGAGCGGCTCGGCGAAGCCAACACCCGAAAGGCCTTGGGTGATCTCGCGCTCCGTTCCGACGAGCTTCCCACCGCCCGAGAGAACTACCGAGCCGCCTTGGACCTCTTCCGCCAGATCGGCGCTCGGCAAGGCGAAGCGTACGTCTTGATGAGCGTGGGAGACCTGCACCTCGGGGTTGAAGAGTGGGATTCCGCGATCGAGTGCTACAAGGCCGCACTACCGATCTTTCAAGCGATCGGCGCCAAGCTCGGTACGGCGAATACCCTGATCGACCTTGGCCGGGCACTTTTCGAGACCGGGCACCAAGCCGAAGGAATCGACGCAGTTCAGAAAGCTGCTCTACTCTTCGTGGAAGCCCAGAATCCTACCTGGGCCAACCGTGCCCTGCGCCACCTAGCCGAAATGCTCGAAGCCGCCGGCCGATCGGAAGAAGCCGCCGAGGTGCGCGCGCGCTTGGAATAGCTCATCCGGGTCTGGCGAGAGTTTCTGCGCAATCCGCCGAACGGCCCGCCGGACAAAAAGACCGTACCGCTCGGCCAGCGGAAGGCGCTTCGTGGCCAGCCCCGCCCTTCGACTTCGCTCAGGGCTCGGGTCAACCCGGGAGGTGAGGGCTGCGGAAGCGATAACTGTGACGGAGACCCTGCGGCCGGCAACAGGCTTCGACTTCGCTCAGCCGCCCCGCCCCGCGGTGGTATCATCCCGCAGCGAACGTTCGCCCGGCGGCCCTCCTGGGTTACCGGGCGCGTCCCAACCCTATTCGATGACTTAAAAGAACGAGACTCGGCGATCGAGGGATCTTAAAGCCCCTCGTGCTCTCTCTTGCCCCTAAGCGAAGGAGGTTCCCTTGAGCCGCTTCCCTGGTGTTGATTTTCTGGAAATCGATCCTCTCCTCTCCGAAGAAGAGCGGATGGCGCGCGACACCGTGCGCGAGTTCGTCGATGATCGGGTCAAGCCGATCATTGAGGAGTGCCACCGCGAGGGGCGCACCCCCTTGGAGCTGGTCCCCGAGATGGGGCGGATGAACCTGTTCGGCGCGACGATCTCCGACTACGGCCTGCCGGGCTTGAACAACGTCGCCTACGGCCTGATCATGCAGGAGCTGGAGCGCGGCGATTCCGGCCTCCGGAGCTTCGTCTCGGTTCAGAGTTCGCTGGTGATGTACCCGATCTATACCTTTGGCTCCAAAGAGCAGAAGGACCGGTGGATTCCGCCGATGGCGACCGGCGAGGCGATCGGCTGCTTTGGGCTCACCGAACCCGATTTCGGCTCGAACCCGGGCGGCATGCGCACCACCGCGAAACAGGTAGGAGACGAGTGGGTCCTGAACGGCTCGAAGCAATGGATCACCAACGGCACGCTCGCCGATGTCGCGGTGGTCTGGGCGCAGACCGAAAACGGCGTGCGCGGCTTTTTGGTTGAAAAGGGCACGCCCGGCTTCACCTCGTCCGATCAGCATGGCAAGTTTTCGCTCCGGGCTTCCACCACCTCCGAGCTGGGCTTCCACGACTGCCGTATCCCGGCCGCCAACCTTCTGCCCGGGACCACCGGCCTCAAAAGCCCGCTGATGTGCCTGAACCAGGCGCGTTACGGCATCGCCTGGGGAGGCTTGGGCGCGGCCATGGAGTGCTACCACACCGCCCTCACCTACGCAAAAGAGCGGATTCAGTTCGCCGGTCAGCCGATCGCCTGCCATCAGATGGTGCAGGAGAAGCTGGTCTGGATGGTCTCCGAAATCAGCAAGGGGCAGCTGCTCGCGCTACAGCTTGGGCATCTGAAGGACGCCGGCAAGCTCAAGCATCAGCACATCTCGCTCGGCAAACGGAACAACGTCTGGGTCGCCCGCGAGTGCGCCCGGATCGCCCGCGAGATCCTGGGCGCCAACGGCATCGTGGACGACTATCCCGTCATCCGCCACATGTTGAACCTGGAGTCGGTGTTCACCTACGAGGGGACGCACGACATCCACGCCCTGATCATCGGCGAGTCGATCACCGGCATCCCGGCGTTCAACCCGCCGATGGCCTCGGTCAGGCCCGAGCGACCTCTGGTGGCGATCTTTCCTGAGCTGGCGACCGCGGGGAGTGCCGACTGATGGCCCTCGATCATCGGCTGGAACAGGATTTCATCCGGGTCACCGAGCAGGCGGCGCTCGCCGCGGCGAAGACCATGGGCTTCGGTGAGCGGAGCCACTCCGACCATGTAGCGGTCGAGGCGATGCGCCGCGAGATGGATTCGCTTGAGATGGACGGCCGGATCGTGATCGGCGAGGGCGAACGCGACAAGGCGCCGATGCTCTACGTCGGCGAAGAGGTCGGCGCCGCGCGCGGTAAGGCCGGCGCGCCGCAGGTGGACATCGCGGTCGATCCGCTCGAAGGGACGAACCTCTGCGCCACCGGTGCCCCCGACGCGGTCGCCGTGCTCGCCGCTGCGGAGCGTGGCGGTCTGCTGCACGCGCCGGATGTCTATATGGAGAAGATCGTGGTCGGCCAGACCGCCCGCGGCACGATCCACATCGACGCGCCGGTCGCCGAAAACCTGCGGAACATCGCCGCCGCGTTCAATCGCAAGGTGAGCGATCTCACCATCGTGGTGCTCGATCGCGAGCGCCACGCGCAGCTGATCGCCGACATCCGTACCGCCGGAGCGCGCATCCGCCTGATCGGCGACGGCGATCTGTCGGCCGGCATCGCAGCCGCCGTGCGCGGCACGGGAGTCCATGCCGTGATGGGGATCGGCGGCGCACCCGAAGGGGTGATCACCGCGGCGGCCATGCGCTGTCTGGGTGGCGAGATCCAAGCGCGCCTGAAGGCGCTCGATCCCGCCCAAGAGCAGCGGCTCAAAGATCTGAACATCATGGACCCGGACAAGATCTACAGCACCGAGGAGCTCGCCCCCGGCGAAGAGATTCTGTTCTCCTCGACCGGCGTCACCGACGGCGAGCTGCTCAAAGGGGTCCGCTACTTCGGCGGCGGCTCGCGCACCTCGACCCTGTTCATGTCGCTGCCGCGCCGGATCATCCGCTTCGTCGACACGATCCACCGCGAGCAGGTGACCACGCCGGTCCGTTTCCTCTAAACCTCAAGATGATCAAGCCCGATCGTTGGATTCGTGAATGGGGTTCGGCGGATGGCGTCCGTCCGTTCGAACCGACCCAGGTCAATTCGGCGAGCTACGATGTCCGGCTCTCCGACCACTGGATCTGCCCGACCCGCGACCCGGAGGAGTTCACCTCCCAAGCGGTCAAGCTCTTCCCCGGCGAGGTGATCCTCGCCTCGACCCTGGAATACGTGCGCATCCCGCGCACGGTGGCCTGCGATCTCAAGCTCAAATCGACCCTCGGCCGCCTCTGGATCAACCACTCGCTGGCCGGCTGGTGCGACCCCGGATTCGAAGGGAACATCACTTTGGAGCTGCAAAACCTCGGCCCCGCCCCGTTCGTCCTCGAAGCCGGCCGCCGGATCGCCCAACTGATCTTCATCGCCATGGAGTCCGAGCCCGACGTGGCCTACGGCGAGCCCGGTTCGTCGTCGCACTATCAGGGGCAAACCGGGACGACGCCGGCCCGGTAGCGAATCGCGGTTCGAGCCGGCGTTCCAAAGACCCGAACCGCGGCGAGGCGGGGCGTTGGACCGCTTCGCTCCGCTCCTACCCCGGCAGCGCGCCGCTCAAATACCCCTTGTTGAACAGGAACTTTCCGCTCGGTTTGTAGTCGTCGCCGAGCGGGCGCTCGAAATCGAGGCTGTCGGCCCAGCGGTTGAGCGCGGAAAACAGGAACAGCACGTGGAGCGCTTCGCGGATCGCGTCGGAGGTGAGCCCGGCGGCGAGCAGCGGCTTCATGTCGTCCGGCCCCACATCTTTCGGCCGGAGGGTCAGTTTTTCCAGCACGCCGAGCATGAGGCGTAGGCCCTCAGGAATCGGTGCGGTTCGCCAGTCCGAGAAGACCGCGTCGAGCGTTTCTGCGGAAAAGCCGTACGCCGCGACCGCGGCGTGCGAACCCACTCAGAAGACGCAGGCGTTCAAGCGCGAGATGAAGGCCGCGAACAGCTCGGTCTCTTGCCGCTGCCAATGTTTCGCCTCGACCATCGAGGCCTCAAGCGCCCGGGTAAACTTTGCGCCGACAAATTTCTTGCGATACGAACAGACGGTCACGGGCCCGGGTTCGAAGCCCGAATCGCGCACCACGATGCGCATGATCAGCCGCTGGAGGAACGACAGGTTCTGCCGGAGGGGAAGGCGCATGAGGTCAGATCTCCTTGGCGTTCTGGGCGACCGCGAGGTTGAGGGCATCCAAGCCGCGCCGCAAGCGGGCGTGGCTCGCTCCGAGCGAGGCGCTCATGACGACATCGAACAGCTGATCGCGGGTATAGCCGCGCGCGGAAAGGGCGGTGAAATCCTCGTCCGTCACCTCGGTCGGCCGCTCCGCGATCTTGTCGATCAGCTCGTGGAGCTCGGCGGGAATCGCGACGGATTCGCGCGTGGCGGACCCGACGCTCCCACCGCTGCGCGCCTGGATCGCCTGGCGCAAAGCAGGCGGAGTGTACGCCGGTGCGTTCGAGAGGGATTCGAGGAGCTCGGAGATCAGAGTACCGGGATCCCCGGCGGAGCGCTTGGCCATCGGAAGACGTTCCTCCACAACTTGGAGTGCAGGATATCTGCAAATGGGCGACGCGGGAGCAAGAGGAGCCCGCCGCGCAGCCTGAGGCCCCCCGCCCCTCCTGGCCGCCTCCTTGCACGCCAGGTCGCCCAAGCGCTTGCTCGAAACGCCGGAGCGTGCTCTGTTGGGGTCGAATCGACTCGGAGGCCGCCATGACCATTCCCCGCACGACCCTCGCCGCCCTGCTGCCTTGGGGGTGCGCCCTCCTGCTCGCGACGGCGTTCTCGCCGGGCTCGAAGGCGCAGCAGGTCTCGCTCTCGCTCGAACGGTTCCAGAAACTTTGGGACCAGGCGAACCCCAAACCTCCTCTCCCGGCAGCTCCCACCGTGCCGCTCGCCGTCGAATCCGCGCGGATCGGTATTTCGGTCGGCGCGGATTCGGCGCGGCTCGCAACCGAGCTGACCGTGGTGCTCGATCCGGGGAAGCCTTCCGACGAGCTGATCCTCGCCCTACCCGGAATCGGTGCCTTGATCTCGGTCACCGCCTCTGGGTGCGAAGCCGCCGTCGATTCCTCGGACGGCGGCTCCGGGCAAGGGCTGCCGTTTCTGCGCTTGCGCGGCTCCGGGCGCCACACGGTGACGGTCGAGTCGGCCTTGGCGCTGCCGCTCGATCTGAACGCGGTCGAACCGGAGCGCCATCTGGAGGTGACGTGGCCGGCCGCCGCCTGGGTCACCGGCACGCTCACCGCGAGCCAGGACATCCAGCGGATCGAAGCGCAGAACGGCGGCTCGGTCGCAGAGGACGGACCGGGCCGCTGGCGCTTGATCGGCGACCCCGGCGCGCAGCTGCGCCTGCGCCTGTTCGGCCAGCCGGCGCTCGCAGCACCCGCCACCGACGAGCCGCTCTCGTTCGATGTCGATACCGCGAGCGCGCTCGCCCTCTCACGGGCGCGGCGGCGAGTGACCTCATACCTCGAAGTTCACATCCGAGGTGGCCGACCGGAGACGCTCCTAACTTTAAGCATCCCGGTACCTGCCGGATACGAAGTCCTCGCGGCGACCGGCGATCGGGTCGCCGACTGGGAGGTGAAGGACGGCACACTCGCGATCCGCCTGCGCCGCCAGACCGCCCGGGATTGGAGCCTAGAGGTGCAGCTCGCGGCCGACCCGGCGGCGGAAATCGACAGCCCCGTGCTCGTCCCCGCCGGGGCGCGCACCGTGCGCGCCGCGCGCAAGGTCGCCGTGCGCGCCAACGACGGCCTGCTCGAACCGCTCGGCACCCTCCCCCTCGAGCGCCTGGCGGTCGATCAGCTCGGCGGTTTTGCCGCGGCCTTCCGCGACGCCCCGGGCGAGCCGCTGCGCGCCGAACCGGGCCGCCCGTCGCCGCTCTGGAAAGTGACCTGGGCGACCGGAGGCGAGGTGCTCACCGGGCAGATCGATCGCCTGCTGGTCGATGTGCTGATCGGCGAAGGGGGCACCGCGCACTACCAGCTCTGGGCCCAGGCGCGCAACGGCGAAGCCGCGCTCGTGCTCAGGCTTCCGGCCGGAGCGCGCCTGCTCGCCGCTCGGCGCGATGGGATCGAAGTCACCCCGGGGCGTTTGGCCGGGGGTACCGCCACCGGAGGAGACGACTGGGCGCTGCCGATGGTCGTGCGCGAGGCGCCGCAAGTGGTCTATCTCGAAGCGTTGCTCGAAGCGCCGTTCCCGAGCCAGGGGGGCCGGTTGAGCATCCCGCTGCCGCGGCTGGGGATTCCCACCAGCCGCGTCGAGGTGCGCGTGGCCGCGCCGCCCGGGTTCCTGTATACCTTGGCCGAGCCGGGGCGCGCCGGGCGGGTCGAACCTCCCCCCGGCGGCATCACGCCTCGCGCCGCACAACCAAACTGGCTCGCGTTCCTGGACGCGCCGCCGGGTTTCTCGGTGATCGAGGCGAACTGGGCCGGTTGGTCGAAAGAACCGCCGCCGTTGCTGATCGAAGTCAAGCCACTGCCTGCTTCCGGGAGGGATCGGTGATGCGCTCCAACCAAAATTCGCCTCTCTGTTCCTCTCGGAAGATCTCGGGCGCCGCGCTCGGGTTCTTCACCCTTCTCAACCTGGCCGTCGCCCTCTCCCCCCCGGCGCGCGCCGCGGAGGAGACCCGTGTTGAAGCGGTCAACCTGCCGCTCGCCGATTATCTCGACCTCGTTCGCAGAGCGCGCGAAGCGGAAGGGACCAAGCCACCGGCCACCGTGGACTCGACCCTGCTCGCCGCGCAGCGCATCGCCGTACGGCTGGATGGACGCCTGAATGGACGCCTGAATGGAGATACCGCCCGGATCGAAACCCGCTTCGAGATCGACGCGCGGGGCAAGGGGGGAGCGCCGATCGCGCTGCCGGTCGGCGGCCGAATCGAAAGCGTGCGGATCGAGGCTCGCTCGACCGCCAAGCTCTATCGCACGACGGGCGGTGACATCGCCTTCGTCCCGGCGTCCGCCGGCCGCTATCTCGTGACGATCGCGAGTCGCGTTGATCGCAACGAGGGTGGCAGCGAAGCCAGGCCCGAGACCTTCTCGATCCCCACCCGGGCGGGCGCGGCGCCGATCTCTGAAGTTCGCCTCGATCTCCCCGCCGAGGTCGCCTGGGAGTTTCCCGACGCGGTCAAGCTCGAAGATCGAATCGAGGCCGGGCGGCGCCGCGTGCTGCTCGCGCCAACCCAAGCCTGTGCGGGCGGCCTCCTCTCGGTTCGCACCGCGGCGGCCCCGTCGATGGCGACCGCCACCGCGGTTGCCCGGTCGGTGGTGATCACCCATTTCGATCTGCGCGCCGACGAGGTGCTCCGCCTCGACACGGTGCTGGTCGAAGTGCTGCGCGGCGAGTTGGAGAGTGTCGAGGCGCGGCTGCCGGTCGGCTTGGTCGTCGAGCGCGCCTGGATGGACGACGGCACGGAGGTCTCGGTCGGCGGAACGGCCGGCACGGGCGCAGTGGTAAAGGCCAAACGCCAGCAGCGGCTCACCGGCTCGGGTTTCTTGAAGATCCTCTCCCGCCGCGCCGGGCCGCCTCCCGCGGAGCTGGCGTTCGGGATCGTCGAGCCGTCGGTCGCCGTCCGGGCGCGCTACCTCGTGGTCTCTTCATCCGTTGTCGCCACCCTCACCCCCGTACCCGAACCGGCCTGGTCGACGATCGACCTCACCGATCCGCCCGACTCGCTCGAAGCGGAGCTCGCCGAACGCCCACCGGTGGGAGGTTGGCGGCTGGAAACAGCCGCGACCACGAGCCCCGAGGCCGGCCCGCAACCGGCGCTCCGGATCGGACTGCTCCCCGCCGTGCTCCGCACGCCGCCACCGATCGCGAACCGCTGGACGGCGACCTATGTGAATGCCGACGGCACTCTGCTGATCCAAGATCGCTTCTTCCTCTCCGATCACCGCGACGCGCTCACCCTCACGCTGCCCGAGGGGATGCGGTTCGAATCGGCGACCGTCGACGGCGACGTCGTTCGGCCGATCGAGCGGGATGGCAAGCACCTGCTCCCCCTGCGCTATCGCGGGACGGGTCCGACGACGGTCGAGATCTCCCTCACCGATCGCTCCTTGGTCGCCGCCAAACGCGCCGCGCGCCGCACCTTCGCTTTGCCCCGGCTCGAACCGGGACCCGGCGGAGAGGTGCTCCGGCACAGCTGGCGGCTCTACTTGCCGCCCGGAATGGCGGCACACTACACGGGTGGCAGCTTGCGGCCGGTGCCGAAACCGCAGGTGGCGCGCCTGGCCGGAAAAGCCAAGAAGGAGGGCCGTGCGGAGGCTTCGGATCTCTCCGGGTACTACGACTTCGACGCCTATGAAGAGACGGATACCGGGGACGAGAAGATCGTCTCAATGGATGGCGAGGTGCCGTTCCCTCAGGAAAGCCGGCGAGATGCTGTCGGCGAGGTCAAAGCCAAAGAGCTGGAAAAGATTCCAACCGCCCGCGACCCTTGGGCGGAGCTGCAGAAAACGCCGGGAGTGCTGACCGACCGGAACAACGTCGGCGGCAACGAGGGCAGCCAGAGCAACTTCACCGGGTCGGGAACGGCGGTCGAGGTCCGACCATCGTTCCAGCCCGCCCCCGGCAGCACCGAAATGCGCCTCTCCGGAGCCCTGCCGCCGCGCGAGGTGACGGCGGAGATTGAGGTGAAGGAGGCGAAGAAGAAGAAGAAGGGGAAGCGGTAGCGTTTGGTTCAGCCTGTCTTGGCGATGAAGCCCCGAATGGAAGCCGTAGGACCTCCATTGGAAGCCGTAGAAGTTCCATTGGGCGCCGTAGACGGCTGTTTGGGGGAGATAGAACGACCGTTGGGCGAGATCGATCGCCGTTTGGGAGAGATAGAACGACCCTTGGGCGCCGTAGACGGCCGTTTGGGCGAGATTGAACCTCCGTTGGGCGAGATATGCGATCGTTTGGGAGCCGTAGAACCTCCATTGGGGGCCGTAGAAACCCAATTGGGGGCCATCGGAAGGAGAATGGGCTCCAATGGACGTTCTATCTCCCCCAAACGGCGACCGAAACTCGGTCGCGACCGTTCCAGCTCTCCCAAACGACGTTCGGATTGCGCTCGCGAGCGTTCCAGCTCCCCCAAACGAAGTTCGGATTGCGCTCGCGGGCGTTCCAGCTCCCCCAAACGAAGTCCGGATCTCGCCAACGGGCGTTCCAGCTCTCCCATCCAAGCTTTGGAGCGCTCCAACGGATCGATCGTCTCCGACCACGGAGGGGCCAACTCTGCCTGCGCCCTGCCCCCTCACCCTGCCCCACCCAAGCGGGTGGCGCGCAACCACTCCCGTTCACGGTGGAATCCTCCCTACGGGGAGGAACTCCAAATGATCCAGCTCAGCGAGCTGCGCAAGAATCCGGCGCTGCTCAAACTCGACCTCTATTGCAAAGGCGCACGCCTCGACGACTCCTGTCTGGTGGAGGAAGATGGCGGCAGGAAGGTGATGCGCACGCGTGCCGGGCTGGGCAGTGGCCTGGAGATGATTCTCACCGGCCCTTCGGGCGGCCCGGCCGAGTTTTGGACCAATGTGCCGGTTTCGGAGAGTTTCGCTGCGAGTTCGCCCTACACGCTCCATCGCGAAGAGGGGCGCTACATTCTCCGCCGCGATGGCGAAGTGGTCACGCAAGTGCGCCTCTCCCCGCGCCCGGAGTGGTACGACCGGAAGACCTCGACGGGCAAGCCGATGACCCGGATCGGCACGCTTCAAGGGACCTACCTCGGGATTTACCAGGCGAAGGTCTGCGAGTACTGGACGGTCAAGCCGGAGCGGGTGAACTGCAAGTTCTGCTCGGTGGGCTTGAACTTAGGGATGGACGACGCGGACGAGAAGTCGATCGACGAGGTGATGGAAGTGGTCCGCGCCGCGCGCGACGAATCGGGGATCACCTACGTCGATTTCAACACCGGCCACTACACGGGCGAGACCTACCTGGACATTCTGGAGCCGCTGATCCGCCGGGTGAAGTCGGAGCTTGGTCTGCTGGTGGGGGTCCAGACGCCGCCGCACCATGACCTCGCCCGCTACGACCAGCTGCGCGAGATGGGGGTGAACCGGGTCTCGTTCTGCTTCGAGATCTACGACCGCCAACTGTTCCACGACATCTGCCCCGGCAAGGACGACGCCTACGGGCTCGATCGCTACCTGCGCGCGGTCCGCTACTGCGCCGCCCTCGCCGATCGCGGCCCGAGCGACGAGCCCTGGGTGACCAACGGCGAGATCATCGCCGGGCTGGAACCCCCCGAATCCTCGATCGCCGCGATCGACTGGATCACCTCGGTCGGAGCCATCCCCACCGTCTGCGTCTTCCGGCCCCTCCAAGGCACCGACCTCGAACACGCCGCCCCACCAAAAACCGAAGAAATGATCCCCGTCTTCCGCCGCCTCTACGAAGCCTGCATGGAACGGGCCTTGCCCATCGGCTGCGCCCCCAACGTCCACGTGAGCCTCGTCATGCTGCCGGAAGAATGCCGCACCCTCTCCCCCCGCCACTTCCCCTGGCAAAACCTGAAGCTCAAAGCGATGGCGAAAGTGTTCGCCGGGCGGTTCGGGCGAAGGTTGGCGGCGAAGGAGAGAGGGCGGGCGGTGGGGGGGGGGGGGGCGGGTGGCGTAGGGGGGGGCCAAAGGAAGCCGCCCCCTGCCTCCCACGGTTGCGCTACAGTTCCGCGCACGATCTACCTCACCTACGCCCAGGACGACGCGAGTTACGTCGAGCGGCTCGATCGCGAGTTGCGCGAGGCCGGGCTCGAGGTTTGGAGCGCGAGCCGCGAGATCTTCCCGGGCGACAACTGGGCGCAGGCGATCGGCGAAGCGCTCGAGAAGGCCGACGCCTTGATCGTGATCCTCTCGCCCGCCGTGGGTACGTCGCCTTGGGTCGAATCGGAAATCAGTTACGCCCTCGGCCAGCAACGCTTCAAGGACCGAGTCTTCCCGGTCAAGCTCGGCGAGTGGAGCGGAATGCCCTGGATCATGCGCCGCTTCCCCTCGTACGCAGGAACACCGACGGAGGTCGCCCGGCAGATCGCGATGGCCTTGGGCGTATTCACTCATCCGGACGCCGTAGCCCGTGCCGGCGCCCGCTGAAGGCAGAGCCCTGTGACTTCGACCGCCTGTCGTGGACCCTTCGAGGGTTCCAGATGATCTCGTTCGGCGAGGACTGCACGGAGGCCTACCGGCAACTTCTGCAGATCTGGGGACTCGGATTTCGCACCTGATCTAAGCTCGCCTGCGTCTTTCGCCGCCTCTACGAAGCCTGCATGGAACGCGATCTCCCGATCGGCTGCGCCCCCAACGTCCACGTGCGCTTCGCCCTCTGCCCGAAGAATGCCGTTCCCTCTCCCCCCGCCACTTCCCTGGCAAAACCTGAAGCTCGATGCGATGGTGAGGGTGTTGGCTGGGCGGTTTGGCAGGAAGTTGGCGGCGAAGAGGGCGGCGGGGCGGGGGCGGGCGGGGGCGGGAGGAACCGGAAGCCTGTCCTGCCTCCTTGCCTGACCCCTTTTCCCTCCGGAAATCGCGTCTTCCTAGGGAAGGGAACGTAACCTCCGACCGTCCGGGCTCTTGACCCTGCCTCCTGGACTTCTTTTCGCTGGCGTTCCTCCGCGACTTGTCGGAAGATGAGGTCCGCAATGCAGCATTTTCAAACTGGGAACGCTCCTGCGTCTCCAGCCAATGGAGAGGTCTTCGGCTCTCAACGCGAGAACTGCGGGTGGATTTGCGCTTCATCGCCACAACCCAAAAACGCCCCAAAAGCGAGATCCGAACCGGACACCTTGAGGATTATTTCTCATGCCTCGACGCTATCTTCCCAGTTGACAAGAGCGTGCATACACTTATACCCATCCGTCGAATATTCGCCAAATTGTGACATCGCAGATGTTCTGGTAGGCTTCTGCCAAGACAACTCTATTTCGGCTCACACAGAAGGCTGCGCTCTATGCTGAGACTCGTGGGTACGTTCGTCTTCTTTCGGATGAGAAGACCGTCAGGCACACTCGCCCAAGTACTATTGCTCGGCGCCCTGGCGGGGTGTGCAGGAGAATCGCAGCTCGCACTGGAGGACTATCAGAAGTGCCAGAGCGCCTACTGTCAGGCGCTGGCTGAGTTCTACAACCGCCCCATCGACTGGCGGATTGTGCTGGATCTGTCTCGGAGCTACCCCAAAAACTACGACTCAACATTGGCTCTCCTCAGGAAGCTGGTCGACGAACTGCCCGCAACGTCTGAAGACCGACTCTTCCTTGACTCCTTTTCCGAGAATTACATTCCGGAGCCCACTACACCTGGGCAAGACTGCGACCTCTCGCCCGCGGGCCCCGCGTATCCCGGTGGGGGTAGCGCCGAGCTGGATGGATGCCTCCACCGGCTGTTCGAAGAAAGCGAAGCAGCTAGACGCTCGAACCAGGACCCGTACTCATACACAGACCTTCCAAATGTGGTCGAGCAGATTACGAGCGCTGTCAGCCGAAATAGCCCGGGGCTTTGCCGCTACACCGACACTGACAGTGACTCGCCCGAACGCCGCCAATTCTTTATCGTCGTCACAGACGGTGACAACGATCCCCGCCCTACACCTGCGAATCCGACTCCTCAACGCAGTCTCACCAAAGTTTCTACAAGGGGTCAGAAATTCTCCGATCTCGCCGCGGGCCTCTTCTTGCCTCGGACATCCACGTCAACTTGTAAAGGGTTTGCGTTGCCGGTGAGCGGAGCAACCTTCGTGATCACAGCCCCCCTCAAGGGACCGACCGGCGCTCCTCGGATTCCCGCTGCAATAGATCAGGAATGGCGAAATGTGGCACGAGAGCTGACGCCCCTGATTCCGAGGAGCTTTCCCCGTGAGTTGCTCTACGTTCGACATCGCTGGGGAGACCCGCTGGCGCTAAAAGACTCGCTACGAAAAGCGACCCTAAGGCAGCCCCTTCTCTTCGCCTGTCTCTACCCTGGAACTCCATCACCGAAGACCATCGGTAATGGTTTAATATTGTCCCCGCAGAACCTGGGGGAGCTGAGCGATCTGGATTCCGTAGCCAAATCTTGCAATGGTTGGAGCAGCGGCCTAGCCAATCTGGTTCTCCCAGAATCGAGCTTAATGCGCACCGGTGGTAAGTATAACCTTGACGCTTTTATGCTCGGACAACAACCCTTTAAAACTCGATGCCGCTATCTGGTCAGATCTGGCTCTGCCCAGGGAGACAAAGAGCGCTGCCTACATTCATCCTCGCCCCAGCCAAGCACGACCTCCGAGAGTTTTTCTTGGAGTGTGATCAAGGATCCGGTAGAGATCGAAAAAGGGGATGGAGGTCTGGCTGGAGTCACCCCCCCTGCGGTGCTCTCCCTAGAGCTTGATGGTGGAAAAGGTTCAGCTTACGCTCTACCGCTGCTCTCAATTAGCGAGCCCCAGGGAACTCTCGAGCTGCGGATTCTGGGAGAACCCGACTTCTACCAGCTGCGGATTGCCAGCTACCTCCTGCTCTTCGGATTGGTTGGGCGATTCATATTCCATTGGCTGGGTATCAAAATCAGCCTGCTGCCCAGAACTCTCCAGAACAGAAAATTGCAGGCCGCCGTAGGTAACAAATCACCTGGAAATAGCGAGTCGTCGAGACACTTGTTTGTCCCCAAAGGGGAAATGTCTGCCCGAGCCATCGTCAGCCTTTCGACCGGCCAAATAGACAACATTATAAAGCCGCGCCCGCTGGGAACGCCCGATCGCGACCAGTTGAGGCGAAGCTTCGTGGTAGATGCCCTTGTCCTCGGCTCTGAGGTTTTCCTGGCGGTCTGGTCGGGACACGACATCGAAGTCCAGGGTGCGAAGGTGCGCTCTTTGGACGACAGTACCCGCCTTTCGATCCTGTACCCGCGTTCGTTCTGGAAGCCTACACGAAGAGGAAGCGGTCAAGCCCAACGCCACTCATGGGAGGGCGAGCTTCAGGTGAAGCTCGCCAATAAACTGCAGAATAAGATCTACCCGTTCTGCGTCGAAGGCTTCTCCAGCTCGGCAAGGAAGCTTCTGGATATCCCTTCGCTTACTTTAATGGTTGCCGCTTTGGCTTGGATGGTCGTTGGGAGGCTCACCCCCATAGGGAGCATTCGTTACCCTCTGATCTTGGTCGTCTTTCCCTCGGCATACCTGTTAGTCTTTCTGATCCGAAAGCTGAGGGAGAAAGGCCTCCCAATTGCAAGCGCCAAGTACTGGACTCCCGCATGCCGGATCACCTTTGGTGCTCTGGCTCCTCTGTTGCTTCTTCTGTGGTTCTGGACAGACCACAGCGTCGCAACGCCTTCCAGAATCCTCGCACTCTTCGCTCTCTGCCTCCTGGTAGGAGTCGGACTCTGGAAACTCCATGGTACGCCTGAGCAGACACTCTTCGACGGGCGCGATATCTCAGAGGTAGAATTCTGGATGAGCCCAGCACTCTGGATCCTACCTCACATCAACTAGGCTTGGTCATGATTCAACTTTCCAGCCGAAGGGCAGCCGTCGACCGCAAAGCTTGCCTGGCCAAGCTTCGCCAACTTGAAAAGGCGGTTTCTCAGGAGCGACTCTCGGAATCTGCTATCCATGAAGCAGAAGGGCTTCGGGACCACCTCAAAAACATGCTGGTCCACAAGCGTGACCGAAAGCGACTAGCGAGGGCTCAGGGAAAGCTCACGTTCTTGGCACACGCCTACTACTTTCCAGAGGGGCGTGCGGAGGCGGGTAAACTCGGAGAAGGACCCTTGGTAGACACCAGCGTTCAGACAGCTGTTTCGCCGCATGTCGAGAACAGCAGAGCAATGCTGAGCGTTTCCGGCGGGACATTGTATCGCGCGGACGAACCCGCGACTGAGAAAAAATCGTCGGCTTTTTGCAAATTGCGCTGGCTGTGGGACAAACACCCTGAAGAGAACACCCTTTCCCACTTGGCGAGGTGGGGAACGGTAGTCTCCGAACTCCGCCTCGAAGTCCACCATAGCCAAGAGCTAACATTTCTGATTCGGCGCCTCTCGGTGGCAGTGGATAACGAGCCAATCTTCGAGATACGCCCATGGCAGGTGGCTGAGACTGCGGTCAGCGACGGGATGGCCATTGCGGATCTCAAAGCGCCAGTCCTGGAACTCGCCAAGCTTAATGACTTCAGAATAGTAACGGCATACGTGGAAGCTGAGGTTGGAAGTCAAATCGTGAGACTGAAATGCTGGATCGAGGTTGCCTGGGGGGAGCGTAGCGGCCTGTTGAGGCGGCGCATGGCTAGGGTCACTTTTCTGAGCGATGGTCCACGAGAGGTGCGGGTATGACGCGCGCAACTCCAAGATTGGTTTCGCCCCCTCAGCCATCGGGTGAAGTGACTCTATCAATTACCGAATCTTCTGTAGCGGCCCGCCTCACCCAGGCCCGTGACCTTCGTGACACTGGCTACCTCGCGCAGGCAGTCCAAACTTGCCAGGAAGCCTTGGAACTAGAGCCTCGTCATGTAGAGGCGAATCAGTTGTTCTATGACCTTGTGGCAGAACAGCAAGGCCTTCCACCTCGTGGAGAACCTCTGCAGGAGATCGAGGTGAACCACGAGGCTTTCCCTTTCGAGGGCACCGGTCGAAATCAGGATCAGGAATTGGCAGAGATTCCTGTGCTACTGATTCCAGCTGGCATTAAAGGAGCCCGGCCTCCGCGAGTTGCAAACGACAGCCAGACTCCTCTCTCAAAGGAGCCCGAAACCCGGCAGGTCGATCTGCAGGTAGAGAACGTTGAGTTGGCCGTTCCGGATGCGGAAAGGGCTCGACTAGAGCCCCGGCAGGGTGCGCATGCTCGGCTTTCGGTACGCTGGATGGCTTTGCTCGCCGCAGGCTTACTGGGCTTGGTCTTCCTGGTCAACCGGACCCAGATGACGAGGGAGGAACCCAGCGCAGCTCCCGGTTCGGTCGGTCGACCGGCGCCTCATCGACCGACCCTAAGTGAACCCGTGGCAGATCCCAACTTGGTCGTCCAATTGGAAAGTCATTCGGAACTCTCTCAGCCGTCGCTAGCTCCTTCCGAAGTTGTTGGCGAGAACGACAAGTCGGAGCCTGTTGCCCCGGCAAGGCTCGAGCCTGCTTCGGCGCCATCTCCTCACACGCCGAGCCTCAAGCCATCTCCTCCATCGAAGCCCACCGAGGACGGCATGCTAGAGATCTATAACCTCCCGCCGGGCGTGTCCCTAGTCCTCCAAGGCCCTGGCGCTTCGAGCTATGACTTGAAGGGAAGCGGAAGCCGCCGCACCTGGAAAAGGATGGATTTGCCGCTCGGACACTATCGATTGAGGGTGGTCGGAAAGGCTAGCCCTGACTGCTCAGCCAAGGAGATGAGGGTGGTGATCGAGGAAGGTATTTATACCAAGGTGGATTTCCAAAGCCGCTGTAGAGCAGTCAGGGAGAGTGATCATGGAAACCGCTGAGGCTCAGGTTGCCAGTGCGCCTGAGCCTGCCAAGGCGCGGCGATGTAGCTTTTGCAGCGGCTGGCTTCTGGCGCCGCAGGATTTGTATTGCGGCTTTTGCGGGAACTTCCAAGCAGGAGTCGCGCTGGCGATTCCAGGGAATGGCCTTATGCTGATCGAAAAGATCGGCAAGCCGCAACACTTCGCGCTCCATAATCAGCGCAATCAACCGGTACTGGTGACGATCGTTCCCAAAGGAGCGCTAATCCCCGGGTTGAGCGTAGACCCGGATGAGTATCTGTTGCCCCCGGGAGGGGTGCAAAGCTTCCAGCTTCGCCTTGATGGCTCAAAGCTCCCGGAAGGCTTCACAACGGGACAGCAGATCCTCTCTTGCCGCCTGGACAAGGATCCAAGGAAAGCATTGGACGTGCCGGTCACGGTCAAGGCCGGGCCGCGAGTGCTCTTTCAGCCAGCCTCGTTGGACTTTGGGCAGATCGCCCAAGGCCAAAAGGCAAGAAGAGAGCTGACCCTGGCCAATCGCGGCGGCTTACCGCTAAGGCTTTCGGCTATCGAGCCTCAGGGGAGCAAACAGCTGCGACTTGGTCCTGGTGCCCAGTTACCGGCCGAGATCCCGGTCGGGGAAAAGCGCGTCTTCGAAGTCGTTTGGGACACGGCGCTGGGGGACCCTGAAGAAAGCCTTCGCGGCACGGGCTTGCGCTTCGTCTTCGGAGAACAGATCGACCCCTTCACGGTGCCGGCCTCGGGCCGACCCTACCGGCGAGACCTTGCGGTAGAGCCGAAGCTCATCGCCGAGCCGCGCGTACTGCCCGCCTACCCCATCGACCGCGAGGTGTCTCTAACCAACCGGGGAACCGTGGACCTCGAGATCGAGGGTCTCCGTTGCGAGGCTCCCTGGGTGACGATCTTGGAGCCGATGGGCCGGGTAACCCTTAAGGCGCCTGATCCAGACGCCTCTCATGCGAGGCTCCAAGCCGGTCATAACGGAGTGGAAGTGGCCAGTGTTAAGGTCAAATTTAGGCTCCTCCCCGGTCAGCTCCCCTCTGGACATCACGAGGCGACGCTCCAGATCCTCGGACCTGGCAATGAGGTCCTGGAGAAGCTGCCTATCCGTCTGGGCGTGGTGAAGACTCGCCCATACGACGGATTCGTAGGAATCGACTTTGGCACTACGAATTCCGTAGTCGCATTGCTTGATCCGGTTGCCGGATTGACGATGGTGAAGGACCGATCCCTAGGCGTGGAGGACACCGAGGGCAACTTCCTGATCCCTAGCCTAGTGGTATACGAGGCAGGCGGGGACGATGCTGCCTATTACATTGGCAGGCGAGCGGTGAACGCCTCTAGACTGTACCCTGACGGCACGGTGCGATCCATCAAGCGACTGCTGGGCACTGATGCCCGCGACCAGAACCTAGGGGGCAGCAACCGACAGCCGGAAGACATTGTCGCGGCCATACTAAAATCCCTTAAGGAATATGCCGAGTACACACTCCTAGATCTTCGGGGAGAAGGATTCACAATCGAGGAGGCAGTATTTACTGTTCCTGCCGCTTTCTATGATGCCCAGATTCAAGCCCTACTGAAAGCTTGCGCGAAAGTTCAGTTGCAGGCGGCCGTCCGGAAATCAGCTGAAGTGGAGGCGGAAGAGCAGGCCATGATTCTTTATGAGCCTTCTGCGGCGGCCTTCGCCTTCATGCACCATTTGCAGAATGCTGCTGGTGGTACCCAAGGAGAAGTTCTAGAGGGAAAGCTTGAGTCTAAGAAGGCGGTACACTTTTTGGTCTACGATCATGGGGGCGGAACGCTCGATATCTCGGTAGCGAAGCTACTCGAGGTAGAAGGGGGCAGCTGGAGGCTCGAGATCAAGTCGAATCTCGGGGACAGTCGCGTCGGGGGGGATAATTTCGACCTCCGCTTGATGGAAGAATTACTGCTCGAGTTCTCGAAAACCGATCTCGCGGAGGGCTTCGACCTCAATTTGATTTTAGAGCCACGGCGCAAGATCTTGGAGAGAGCAACCCGGGAAGGGTGGTCCAGCGATGACCTGTCACTTGTCTTGGGGGCACGCGACCAGTGGAAGATTCTCGCAGAGGAGGCCAAGATTGGCCTTTCAAAGCCGGAAGCTGAGCGATTTGAGGTCCACATTCGAGGAACGGAAGTTCCTCTCCAGAGTGAGAACTCGCAAAGGCGTTTCGCGATTCGGTCTTTCTTGGCACCAGTTCGGATTCAGTTTGAAAGGAAGAGGTTGGAGGATCTCGTCAGCGACCTGCTAGATCGTTGTGAGAATCTTGCGCAACGAGCTCTGGCGGTGGCTAAGCTTCCGGCTTCGGAGGTGGATTATCTGCTGCATACCGGGCGCCAGAGCCTAATGCCCGCCGTTCGCAATCTTCTGACGAAACCGCGGCGCGCGACGACCGACAAGTCCGGTGCGATGCTGGAACCGCTCTTCCGGGGCGAAGGCTATCTTGAGCTCTGGGAGCCCCAGCTATTGAAGATCTGCGTTTGCCAGGGTGCGGCCCGGATGGCCGAGCTGCAAGCTGCAACAGGCGAGGGAGGAATCGTTCTTCCGAATTCAGGCCGCGTGCTTCCCGTGAGCTACGGGATTCCAGCGAGAAAGAAGGGCACCCGGCTTGAGTTCCAGGAGATTCTCAGCCAGGGTACTCCGTATCCAACCTCTGCGGAGCACTTCGTGCAACCCTCCGAGATCAATAAGGACGGGACCTTTCGGCTGAGGATCTACCAGAGCACCGGAGAATCGAAGCGGCTGGATACGAAGCTCGGAACACTCCTCCTGGCTGACATGAAGATCAATACCAGTAGAATTGGCGAGACAGGCTGCAAGATTCGTTTCGAGGTGGACGGGAACCGGATACTTTCGGTACATGCTGCCAACCAATCGGTAATCGTGAAGCCCATGGCACTGGAAGACGAAGACAACTGGTGGTGGTGATCGCGGGGAGGAACCGGCGAATGATACGTAGATCTGCGCAGGCGGTCGGTCTGTTGGTATTCCTTGCCGCTGGGAAATCGGCAATTGCCGACTGCCCCAATGAGGCATTCAGGACTATTGCCCGTCAGATAGCCAAGGGTGTGTTCACATGCAGTTTTCCGGAAATCCCGGACCGTAGCAGTGATAGCGGCGCCACTAACGTCTGCAGCGACAAGGCTCAAGCTACTGCATGCGTAGCGCAGCTTGAAGAGCCGCTGACTACGAAGATCTTGGAGTGCAATAACTCGACCATTCCACAATCGTGCAGGCAAATAGCGGATTGCCTTAGCGGGCTAGAGGTAACACTCAGTGCAGGAAGGCAAACGACCGCAGAGACGAACCTTGCAGCAATACTTAGTAAGCAACTGACCCAGAGAAACCTTCCCGCCCCGCAAGCCACCAATTTAAGGACTCTTATCGAATGGCTTAACAAGGACAGGCCGGAGCCACCGCCCTCTCAGATAGAGAGAGACCTCGGAGCTGTGAAAGTCGTGGTCCTATCTCTAGTCAACACTTTACCTGACTTGGTGAAAGCCCAACAGGACTTGGTGAAAGCCAAACAAGACTTGGTGAAAGCCAAACAGGAAATCAAGCCTGGTCTATCGCTCGCCTTCTTCTTCGCGGTCGTTGTCTGTTCAGTGCTAACATCCTTCCTGACGCTTTTGGCCCTCCGACTTCTAAAAAGAAGCAGTGAGCCACAGCAGCAGGCTAATAAACCATCGGCAGGCGATTTGACGGTACCTCCTACGGGGGGCCAAAGAATTCTGGACGAATCCATCATCGGAACTTTTAGGAAACAATTCGAGGACCTAGGTGGTCGAATTGCCCAGCAGGAGAGGGCGCAGGCGGAGTACCTGAGCTTTACTGGAGCTGTGGGCGCTCTTCAAATTGTCGCGCAAAACCAGACTGATGAGATCCAGCGACTGAATCAGGAGGCGAAGAAACTGGCCGATCAGGTGGCCACGCTCGGCCGGCTTAGGGGAGGTGCGGGTTCAGGACTACCGGCACCTGGACCCATCGCTCCGCTTCCCGCATCAGTTACGGCCGGGGGGCCTCCAGCGGTGTTGCCCCTAGCACTCCCACAGGTCACGATGCCAGAAGATCTAGTGCTAGACACGCTTAGCCGAAGCCTTGAGGATAAGCTGGTGACCACGTGGAAGGGCTTCCGTAAACGGCGACAAGTGGACACCATCTTATCGGCTTTCGAGACTGAACGAAGTGCAGAGGTGATAGTGCCACCCCGCCAGGGTGAGGCAGAACTGCGCTTGCCCCTCAATACGCTGCTGATCACCAATCTCTCCGAGGCTATTGGAGAGCACAAAGGGGTACAACCGGCCTATTTGCTCGCCCGTGGGCCATACGACACTTGGTGGTCCTTCTCGACCCGCCTCTCCGGACTGCGAGATGTCGTTTCGGCACCAGGGAATCAGGCGGTGCCCGTAGGCCCAACCTCTCCGAGAGAGAAGTCGCAAAGCCAAGCCCATTTGTTCCGTGTTTGGGATGGCTTGCAACTCCTCGCCACCGCAGAACTCTCCGATCTTGCCGACCGGCTGAGCAGCTTTTCTGTGAAGAGTTGGATCAGGACCGACTTCCTTCGCTTTGCCGACGTGCTGATGCTAGAGCGTGACCGGTCCCGCGGCGACCAATTGAACCGCGCATATGCCCTAACCAAAGTAGCTCTACTTTGGGCCGGGATCATTCCCATCGAGATTCGGCTCGGGCAGGACCGCTTCGACAGCAGCATCCACGTGGCCAAGGCGTCTGACACCCAAACCCACCTGGCGGACGGAGTGATCCTCAGCGTGGTTCGCAATGGCTTTCTAGAAAGGGGCGCAGCCGGAGGGGAAAAGATCCTCCAGCGTCCGGAGGTGATCGTCAACCGTGCCTAACGTACCTTCTCCTGCGGTTGCCGTGCCGACCACGCCAACCGTGAAGTTGTGTCCTTACCCTGGCTGTGAGCACGACGCCGTTCCAGCCCAGGTACCTGCCTGCCCCCGGTGCGGCCGGAGGGTAAAGCGGTGCAGCGAGTGCCAGGCCCTCAACCGTCGCTTTTCCCGGTTCTGTCAAGGCTGTAGCCATGGGCTGGAGGAACAAGCCGGCCATTGGAGTCAATACCAGGGCGGACCGTATCGGCAAGGCCTCATTGGGCAAAAACTGGGAATCCCGTTCGCGGAACTGGAGCTCAAACCGGTCTTGCAACATCGATTCAAAGGGCCGTGCCGGAGCCTTCTGTTCTACGAGGGACTCCTTCTCGCCACGGCGGCAGATGGGGAGGCGGCAGGCTTCGAAGTTCCCACCTGGAAGTTGTTTCGGGAATGGCGGGCAGCCCCAGAGGTGGTACATTCAGGTGCTTGCGCGAGTGGATTCCTCTGGCTGCCGGGGGCACAGCAGGTCACTGTGACACCGCTGGCCAGCTTGGAGGCCGAGAGCGACCCGAACGTGGTCTACTCCGACAAGCTTCCAGGACAAATCGTCCACCCTCCGCTGGCTTTCGGGGCCAGCCTTTTCCTGGTCCTAGAGGACTCGGCAGGGCGCTCGATGTTGGTGACCCTTAGGGCAGATGCGACAAGCAAAGGGCTACGACTATCCCCTCCAGAGGTACTTCATCGGGGACAGAAGCTCTCCGCACCGGTCCTCAGCTCGGCGGAGCCCGACATCGTGCTTTTTCTCGACGAGGTGCCGAGCGGCCTGCGGCTCTACCGGGTGCGCCGAGAGAATGGCGGGTTCAGCACCCTCCCGCAGCCGGTCGTGGATGCGCCGGCAGGATTGCTCCCCGAGATTCCCCCGGCCACGGTCGGCAATCTTCTCTATGCCGTGTTCAATGAGAGGCGCCGGCTTTGCCGTATCGATCTCAAGAGTTCCCGATGGGATGGGGAATTGGCCTCCGACGTTCGCTCGTTTGCCCTGGCCGGCAAGCAGGACGGCGTGGTTCTCCAGAGTGCGGGCATGCAGCTCCTATCCCGAAAGAACGAGGAAACCGTGCTCGACCCAATGGCAGGCCCGCCCTTGATTTGGCGGGAACTGGCTGTGGTGCTGGGTCTGGCCAACGGACGAGTACGGCTCTACAGCTGGGAAAATCTGACGCGGGAAACCGAGATCAGGGTTTCTCAAAACCCCTACGCTGCAGTTTCGGCCCTGGCTGCGTTCGAGGATTTTCTGGCCGTCGGCACCGAGGACGGCGTGCTTGCCGTGTTCCGACTGCAGCGGTCCGAGACGGCCTAGGAGGATGACGTGACGCGGCTCTCGCCTGCTTTTCGACTCTGTTTACTCGCCCTGCTTGCCTTCGGGTGGGCGCCGCCCGTCGGTGCCGTGCTGGAACCGGATCAGCCCCTTCCGGTTCGGATTCTCCTGGACAACTCCGGGAGCATGTATCCTGGGTATCGACCTCAAGGGGGCGGAAAGACCGCTCTGGGGGTGCGATTCTTTCGCGAATACCCGCAGTTCCGGGCTTGGATGAAGGATTTCATCCTTCGGCAAAGCGTACTCAACGCGGCAGAAGCCAGTGTATGGCTCTCCACCTCGAGCGGATCATTTTCCGGCTCAGACGTTCGGCAGATCCATCCTTCAAAGTCGCTCTCCCAAGTCGACATGGAGGTGCTCGGCTCAGTCGAGGACTGGGGACGGGACACTTTCCTCAAGGAGAGCCTGGAGCGGGTTTCCTCCGGGTTTGAAGGTCTGGTCTGGCTGATCACGGACAACATCGTGGAGACGCCCGGCGGCAGCATCGACCGGGGCATCGCCGACTTCTACGAAACTCTTCGCGACACCCCCCGATATCGCTCCGTGCATGTGTTCAAATTCCCATTCCGGGATCCCGGCAATGGCCAGCGCTCCGGCCTCGCCGTGTACGCAATCCTGGTCTCTGAGCAAGAAGTGAACCGGGAAGCGCTGGCGGCTTTCGATCGAAAGATGCAGCACACGCTCGTCAAGGCCACGAGGACTGTCAACGGCAAGACCGCTGACCTGTTCGAGGAGAAACAGCATCTGAAGCTGAAAGACCTGCGCGTTGCGCCCGTTGACCTTCGCTTCGAGCCGGCGCTCGAGGTGCGCCTGCGCAACCAGAGCTTTGGCTTTCGCGAGAGTCAAAAATTTGCACTGCCCCTCCAGGGTGAGATTCGCAGCAACCTCGGGCTTCACACAGTCGTCAGAGGTCGTTACACGCTCACGGTCGTGGGGCCTTTCAAGCCCGACTCCGATACAGCTCGCCATTTTGACCTCGGGGATCTTCCAGCAGATCTATTCGATAAGACAAAGGGAGAAGTGCGGGGGTTGCCTCCTCTCGCTTCCACCTCCTTCGCAAAAGATTTGGTCTCCTTGAAGCCGGTGGGGCTTAGGATCGGCTCGGTAGGTTCCTGGTTCAAGGCGGGCCTCTTCGGCCTCAGGGCGGTATACGAAGGCCCCGTCACGATGAGCTTCGACGGAGTCGACGTTCGTTTCGAACAGCAGCAACTAGATGGAGTCTTCGGCAGCGAGAAAGCGGCTCAAGTGTTCCAGTTCAGAGACGAAGAAACCATCGGTGCGATCCCGCAGACGGAGATGGTTTCGTTTGTCCTAGTTTCCGGTAGCGCCCGTGCGCTAATCGTCTTGCTAATCTTTCTGCCCGTTGCGGCAGCTCTCGCTGGTGGAACCTTTTTCTTCGTCCGCCGACGAGGATACAGGGTCACGGTGGGAGAGGTGCAGCGCAATGTCAGCTTGCGGCGACTGGAAGCCTACAGCGTACGCCATCGGGAGGCGCTGATAGGAAGGCTGCGTCGATCGCTCGCGGGTCATCCGTATCTGAAAGCAGAGCCCGGTGTGGAGCTTCGAGCCGAAGCTTCGGAAGGGCATTACCTCGCAACTCTCCCGCACATCGGTTCTATCTCGGTGGCGATCGAACCCCTGGAGTCCCGAAGCAAAGGGGTCTCGAGGTCAGGCAGCAGCAGCGGCGGAGTCCAGCGGCGCCGGCCGGAGTCGGCCCCCTCCCCGACCCACGGCGGTCCTGCCGCGTCGCCCCCCATCGCCAAATCCCCGTCCCCTCCAGTTTCAGGAGGTTCCGTGGCATCCCCTTCGCGGCCGAGGCCGACTTACCGCCGGCCAGGTTGAGCTTTGATGAATTCAAAGCAGGCATTGAGAGGATCAGACATGAACAAACACGCCCTTCGCCCTCCATTCCGTGGCGCTATCCCTCTGCGCTCTCTTGGTCTGGCGCTGCTAGCGGCTGCCGTCGCTCTACCAAGCGCGGCCCAGAGTTCGCCCAACCCTCCGCCAGCCACCGGCCTGGTGGCCTGGCTTCCTTTCCTGGTGGGAACGATCCTAATCTGGGCAGTGTTCTACTGGGGGTTCTATCCCTGGGCACGCCGCTACTTCGATGGCGAAGCCACCAAGAGCCTGTTCTTCCCGCTCTTCGCAAACGCGCTCCTCACCTGGTGGCACCTTACCCTTTTCTACGGCAACCTCCAGCTCTGGTCGACCTGGAGCTGGCGCTCGCAGGCGATGATCGTTCTGTCCTTCCTGCTCCTGCTCTGGCTCGGCTTCTCGGTGTTCCGCGCCAAGACCAGAGCTTAAGGCTCGACGACCTTCTGGATAAAGGAACAAGACCATGAGCCTGGAACTTCTGCTCGAATCGACCCTTCCTAAGGCGCTCCAAGACAACAAGCAGGTGAGCCCAACCCTGCTGATCGGGCTGGGCGGAACCGGCAAGGAAGTGTTACTACGCCTGCGCCGTCTGGTGGTGGAGCGCTACGGGTCGCTTTCGAACCTGCCTTTCGTGCAATACCTCCATTTGGATACAGATGCTACGGCCGCCAGCCGGGAGCAGTACGACCTTCGCCAGCAGGACGACCCCCTCTATTCCAAGGTCCGGCTCACCCCGGCCGAGCGGGTAGATCTTTCGATCGAAGGCGGCACCGCCAAGTATGTGGACAACATCAACACCTATCCTCACATCAAGCGCTGGTTCCGACCCGAGGGCAAAATCGCCAAGCTGGGGAACCTAGGCGAAGGGGCCGGTCAAATTCGTATGGCGAGCCGCCTGGGCTTCTACCACGACTCCAATTTCCGGGGCTTGAGCTCCCATCTGGAACGGGCGCAGGCGGCGCTCAAGGATGCGGCGAACTTGAGCCGAGCTGCCGAGTCCGGCTTCGACCTCGATCCGGGCCGAATCAACGTCTATGTGATTGCATCCCTTGCCGGCGGCACCGGAAGTGGCGTGTTTCTGGACATGGGCTACCTGCTCCAGAAATATTTCCCTTCGGACGACCGAGTGGCGATCCTGCTCCTTCCTAATTTCTTCGGCGGATATGCCGGAGGGGAGAAGCGGATGCGGGCCAACGGATATGCGGCACTGATGGAGCTCAACCACTACTCCTTCGGGAACCACTTCTACGCCAACTGGGACGGACGGAACGTCGACCTTCTGCCTCCGCCGCCCTTCAGCACCACTTACTTGATCGACGCTCGGAACGAAGCCGGGATCTCGATCGGTTCTTCCGGCAAGGAGTACGATGCCTACCGGATGTGTGCCGAGGTGCTGTTCCAAGACTTCTCGATCAGCAGCTTCGCCGGAATGAAGCGCGCCACTCGCGTGAACCTGGTGAACTTCACTCTCAACGCCTACACCCATAACTTCCTGAACGAGGCTCTTGGGCAGAAAGGCACCGCGCTTGAGAAGGCGGTGGTGGGCGATGTGTTTCCCACCCGCTTCAGCTCCTTCGGCTTGAGCTCAATCCACTTTCCCACCAACCGCGTCCACAATGCCTGTGCCTCCCGGCTGGCACGGGAGATTCTCGAGTTCTGGAAACGTAGCCAACTGGAAGATCCGTTTGAGAAGCTCTTCACCTCTTTTCTAAATCATCCGGACGTACAGTTCGTCCAGGGGCGTTACGAGCGTCGCGACGGAGCGGGCATCATCGAAGGAATGCAGGTTGAGGACGCACTCCTCAGGTACGACCGGGCAAGCTCGAAGAGTTTCGCCAGCCATATCTGGGACAAGGCTCGCAACCTGCGCCTGGAAGTGGAGAGCGCCGCCAAAGGCCAAAAGGCCGCGGTGCTGCGCACGGGCCTGGAACTGCTGGAGAAAGAGCTGGCCGCCGAGGATGCAGCCAACCCGGAGGAGTGGGGTTCTTGGCTCCGGACGATCGAGGAGAATTACCGCTTGTATCTTGAGGACGTCAAGCGAGGCATCGAGACTCAGGTCAAAACTTATGTGAATGATCCACGCCTTGGAGTCTACCACGCCCTTTCTCTACTCCAGGCGCTTAAAGAAGTACTTCGTCACGCGAACTACCAGTACATCCCTCACTTCGAGAGCACCTACAGTTCCTGGGCGGATGAAGCCCAGCGCCAGGGAGACCGGGTAAGAGGCATTGTGACTGCCGTGAGCCGCTATGAGCGGCGCTGGTTCGCCAGCCAGCACGACGTGGCACAGGAACTTTCCGATCTGGTCGCGGACGATCTCGATGCGGAAGACCTGGGGGCGCTGTACAACTATCTTTTCGCCCGGGTCATGAAGCAGGTGGCGCGCCGGGGGCTCAAGATCTGCGAAGCGGTGGACGAGCTGTTGGGCAAGAACGACGCCACCGGCAAGGGCTTGATTGGCAAATACTACCAGGGGCTGGTCCAGCTAACCCAGTTGCAGGGTCGCTTGGAGAAACAGGAACGCTACTTCGAAACACAGGAGCATTCCGAACTGAAGCTCAGCCTCTACCGCCAAGGCGACACCGAGCGGTGGTACGAAACCTGGACCGGCCGCCAGGAACTTCGTCCGGAGATCCTGCGGCAAGTGGGCAACCAGATGCTGGCCGAGGTCTTCAAGGTCGACACCGTCACAGCGGCCCTCGATCGGGTGGCGAAAATGCCGATGGATCAGGTCGAGGAGCGCCTGCTGGCCCACTGCAAGCGCTTCTTCGAGGGCCAAAACCTGCAGCCTGATGCTCTCGAGCTTCTGCTGGACAGCGAACGCCTAAGCACGACCGATCGCGAGAAGGTGATCAGCGACGCCTATCGGCTGGCGAAGGTTTGGGCCCAAAGGCCAGAGCGGGGTATCGACCACGTGCCGCTACGAGCGGTGACCTCGGACCAGCGACCATGCTTGATCGGCCTGTTCGACGGAGAGGCGCGACTGGCGCAGGAGTTCAAGGACATCCTGGCGCAGAGGGTCCTGGCGCCCGGCGATTCACTTCCTAGCTTTAGGAGCCTAGGAGGCACAAGTCGCGGTGCGATCGTCTTCTACAACGAGGTCGGTGGGATTCCGGCCTTCTACCCCAGTTCGGTGATGGCGCCCGCCGGATTGAAGGAGTCGTATGAAGGCCATGACGACAAAGAAGAGCTGCACATCGACCGCAACCGTTTCCAGTTCGGGGATCTGATCCCGAAGCGTAACGATGAGGCAGGATGGTATGCGGATGCGTTGCGGGCGTTCGTTCTTGGCCGGGTGTTGGGGGTGATCACAGTCAGCGAAAAGACGGTTCAAGGCTCGGAGCAACCGGCCCTGACCTACAGCTTCATCCGGCGAGACGGTCATCGCGCCACCCAAGTTGCTCTGGGCGAGGAGGCGAATGCCATCGACCGCCTGTACCGTGATCGCCGTGCCGAGCACGAGACCGATCGTCGCCAGCTCTTGAACGAGATTGAATCGCTGCTCAGCACGCTCGCTCGCATGCACTTGCTTGAAGTCTACGATCTGTTGCTCGAGTTCTACATCGAAGTAGTCTATCCGCCGGGGAAGGACCGGGTAGAGGAGTTGGGGCTGACCTTTGTCGAGTACGCTCCTCCTTACGCAGTATTAGATGCAGCAAGGTCGCAGTTGACGACTCTTCTCTCCGATCGCGACGCCCAAGCTCGCTTTGCCGAGGCGCTGCGAAGTCTGCGAGGAAAACCTCCCGAGCAGAGCCTCCGGTACGACGAATTCAAGGCGGCGCTACAGACCTATACTCGGCCCGCGGGAAAAGTAGTAGTGACTACAAAGGGAGCTACCGGCACTCCGCGCAATACACTTCTTGAGGTATTGGCGCTCGACCGAAGCAGGGTGGAGGGCCCGCCGCAAGCTGAACGCCCCCGGCCGGCCGGCACCAAGCCTTCTTCGGCAGCACCGCCATCGGATCTACCGATGCGCAGTTGCCCAGTCTGCAGCAACGAGATCCCTGCGCCGGCGTTGTTCTGTCGCTACTGCAAGACTCAGCTGGCGCAGAGCCACGAAACCTGCCCTCATTGCCAGGAAACGAAGGTGCCGGACGATCTCGATAACTGCTGGCGCTGCGGCAAACCGATGCCAGGCAAAGGAGAGCGCGTTACATGCCCCCGATGCTACTCCTTTACCGGCAGGCAGGATGAGTTCCCGTGCCCGGCCTGCGGTTACAACTTCAATGAGACTGCCACGCCTGTCCCCGGGGAAACGGCAGAGGCGCGGGCCACGCCTGCTGCTGAGACAGCTTTCAAGGCTTCGCCTCCAGAGCCTGCTGTCTCGTCTCTAGCTCGGACGCCAGAGGCGCCGCCAGAGCTGGTGCAGTGCCCGAACTGCTGGATGAACGTGCCGGCAGGGCCGCAGTGCGCAGAGTGCGGAAGCCCCCTTCAGTGACACGACCAATTGATCTTGGAGACCAATACGATGAGCCAACCAACACCCGGATGGGTCAAACCGCTGTTACTGATGTTGGGGCTTTTGATCACCGCCGCCAACTTCCTCGTCTTCACTAACTGGAGCTGGTTCGAACGGGGGACCGCAGCCGACACTCGAAATGGGACATATAGCCTAGAGAACCGGGACGAACGACTCCGCCAATCGGTATTCCTGGTGAAGTCAGCCGATTGCGCCAGCCAGAGGGACAACTACGGAACGGCCTTCGCTGTGGCGCCAGGCTATCTGGTCACAGCAACGCACGTGGTCAGCCAAAGCCATCAATGTCCCTCCGGCCTGCGCGTCGTGGACTCGCGGGGTGCCAGCCAATCCGCTCAGCTCGCAGGATATTCCGAAGAGACGGGCCTCGCTTTAGTGGAGGTGGTCGGCTCCCAAGCTCCACCCTTACCCCTGGCAAGCTCCCAAGCCTTCGAGAACTCGAGCCAAGTGATCGGTGTCTATACTCTCGGCTATCCGCTGGTAAACGACACGCCACGCGAGGATCAGGCTTCGTTCTCGGACATCGGAATCCTAACTTTTGACCGGAACCTGCGCCACTTCGTCCCCTCGGGAACTAAAATCAATTCCGGCAATAGCGGTGGACCCGCCGTGCTGGAAACCGAGAGGAAGATTTTAGGAGTCGCCGTGACCATCCTGCCCGCCAGCGGCACCGCAGGAACCAGCTACGTCATTCCTAGTGACGATTTGCGGCAATTTTTCCGAGATACGACTGGGCAGGAGCTACCCTAGCCGCACTGCCGAACAGGCGGCGGCCCGCGAAATAAACGGTCACCTCTTCGAGCTGGGCGATGGACGAGCGAATCGCTTCGGATCACCGTGGCCGAGGCTACGTGAGGTATTTGCTGCCCGCCGAAATTCTCGGCCGGTTGAGCCGGGGCGCCAGAGCGCCTCAGTTCGTCAACCCAACCTCCATCTCCCCCACCCCCACCCCACCCGCCCTCACCAAATTCCGCCCATCCGTCTTCGCCCGATACAACGCCAAGTCCGCCGCTTCGATCAACATCTCGGGGTCTTGGCCCAGAGTGGGGGTCATGGCCGCCACTCCGAAGCTCGCGGTGACGTGGCCTCCGACCAGGGCATCGTGAGGAAGCGCCAGCGTTTCCAACCCCTCTCTCAGCCGTTCGGCGACTTTGATCGCTCCGGCGAGGTCTGTGGTGGGGAGGAGGACGGCGAACTCTTCTCCGCCGTAACGGGCGACCAGGTCTCCGGTGCGTTGGACGGCTTGGGCTAGGAAGGCGGCTACGGACTGGAGGCAGTAGTCTCCCTCCAGGTGGCCGCGGGTGTCGTTCAGCTGCTTGAAGTGGTCGAGGTCGAGCAGGATGAAGGCGATCGGTTGGTGCTGGCGCCGGGCGCGGTGCCATTCGGCGTCGAGGAGCATCTGGAGCCGGCGGCGGTTGGCGATGCCGGTCAGCTCGTCTTGAAGGGAGAGCTCTTCGAGGCGGACGTTCGCCGTTTCGAGGTCGCTTTGGGTTCGTTCGAGGTCGGTCACCGCGGCGCGCAGCTCGGCGGTCTTCTCTTGCACGCGGGTTTCGAGCTGCGCCGCCCGTTGGCGGAGCGCCCGGCTACGGAGGCTCACCCAGGTGCGGATGCCGGCGAACGCCAACGTTGCCCAGAGCGCGAGCGCCCACGGGGTCTCGTACCAGGCGGGGAGCACGCGGAAGGCCCAGGCGACCTCCGGGCTCTCTTCACCGTTGGGTCCTAAGGTGCGGGCGCGGAAGGTGTAGCGGCCGGCCGGCAGCCGGGTCTGCTCCACTTTCGGATCGGCGCGCGGCTCGCTCCATTCGGTGTCGATCGGATCGAGCCGGGTCGAATAGCGCAGGCCGGTGCGAAACGAGAGCGGCGCCAGCTCGATCTGGAGCCGGGTGAAGCGCCGCGGCAGCTCGATATCCGAAGGCGCGCCGATCCCCCCGAACAGAAAGTCGCCGCGCCCGGTGGTGACCCGTGCGAAGCGGGGAGCGGGTAGCGCCGCCGCCGCGGGGAGCGGGATCTCCACCCGATAAAGACCGTTCTCCGCGGCCAGCCAAACCGCTCCGCCCGGGTCGGCGAAGATCGCTTCGACCGAGCGCGCCGGCAGCTCGACCATCGAGCGCGGCGTCGGCGCCCAGCCAGGGCCTTGGCGCAAAAAGACGGCGGGCGGGCGGCTGTTGCGCCAGACGTTGCCGGCGGCATCCTCGGCCAGCGAACTGAAGGATTCCTTCTCCCCAGGCGGCGCGCCGAACACTGCGAACACCGCATCTTCGACCAGCCGCCCGCGCGCTTCGTCCAGGCGGAACACCCTTCCTTCGCGCACCGCGGCGAGGCGTCCGGCTACCGGGAAGAGGGTCGTCTCATCACTGTTCGGAACCCGGCGAAGCGCTGGCGCCACCGCGGCGGAGGTGGCCCCCCGGACTTTGAGATCGAGACCGAAAATCCCTTCGAACGGCAGCGAAAACCAGACCGTGTCCCCGACCTCGACGATCGAGCGCGTCTCGGCGTCCGGGCCGATCGGCGGCGCCAAAAAGCGCCAACCCGCCGCCTCGCGCCGGAGGCTCGACAGACCATGATCGCCCCCGACCCAGACCCGTCGCGGATCGCCGGAGCGGGCCAGGGTGTAGGCGGTGCCTACCTCGACGGAGTCCGGAACGAGATACGGCGTTCCGGAATCGGGGACAAAATAGATCCCGAACGCCGTTCCGACCATCAGCCCCTCTTCGAGCGACAGCAGGCTCCACGCCGCGGCCGGCAAGCTCTCCGCCCGGGCCATGCGGAGCAGTCCGTTCTTCGGGTCTCCCGGCGCTTGGAAGAAGGCGCCGGAGGGGGTCGCCGCCCACATTCTTCCGCGGTGGCGGACCGCCGTGTAGACGCTCCCTTCGAGTCCCGAGCGGCGATCGATCGTGGAGATCGGCGAGCCGATCTCCACCCGGACGACACCTGAATTGAGCGCCAGCCACAGTCCCCCTTCGGCATCTACCGCGACACCGCTCACGTAATTGTCGGGCAGACCGAGATGGGTATCGATGATTTGGTCGATCTCTCCATCCGGTCGCAGCAGCAACAACCCGCCGAGGAACGAACCGAGCGCCCAGCGGCCGTCCGGCAGACGGCAACTCCCCCCGGCGAACAGCCGATTCTTCGAGGTCCAGCGGGAAGCCTCCGGCGCGAACGGTACGGCGCCTCCATCGACCGGATTGAACAACAGTAGCCCTTCGCCGCGCACCGAAACCAGGAGACCGCCGCTGGCGGGTAGGAGCTGCTCGATCCTCTTGCCGCGAAAGCGTTCGGCGCCCGGCAGAAGCTCGAAACGATCGCCGACCCTTCGCTTGAGACCATTCTTATCGGACAGGTAGATCTCACCACCGATCTCGTAGGTCCCCGGATAGGGAGGGCCGTCCGCGGGGCGGGCGAGCGTCGCGAGCTTCGTTCCGTCCCACTCCAGGAGGGCGTCCGCGGTGAAGTACAAGAAACCGCGCGGTGTCGCGAAGATCCCTCCGATTTGCCCCACCTGCCGCCGGTCGGGAGGGAGATGACGGAGCAACGAGACGAAGCGCAGCTCGCCGGAGGCGCTCGACTCCACAACCCCGAACTCGTCGCTACCACCGACCGCCACCCGCCCCGCCGCGTCAGTCGCGACCGAAAAAGCCACCTTTCCCTTGCCGATCGGGAGCGCCCGCCACCCCGCGCCGTCGTAGATCAGCAGTCCCCCTAGGTTGGCGACGTAGACCAGGCCGCGCCGGTCGGTCGCAATTCCAAAATTCTGGACCTCCGCTTCCGGGATCGGCGGAATCACCTCACGGATCAGCGGAAAGCCGCGCTCGGGCGCCGCGGCCGAGAGGGCGGCGCGCAGCGGGTGTGGTTCAAACGCGCCGAACCCGGCCGGCAGGAGGAGGGCGCCGACCAGAAGAGACGAGAAACGCGAGGCGAACCGGCGGCGCATGGGGATCGGGGCTCGAATGGGATCCGAGGGGACCGATTTTAGACCGGATTGGCGTTCGGCGCCGCTTCGCTTCGTGGCGTAGCCGATGCCCGGCAGAGTTGCCGGCGTTGGAACCCTGGAAGTGGTGCCCAAGTGGTGCATTCAGGGTGCTACTCTTTTCAGCGCCACTTCGTCCCTCGGAGCCTACTCATGATTCGCCGCATTCGCATCCGGAACTTCGCCAGCCTCGTCGATGTGGACACGACCCTGGGACCGCTCACCCTCCTGGTCGGCCCCAACGCTTCCGGCAAGACGATGTTCATTCGGGCGTTGCGCACCCTGACCAAGCTGATGCGCTCCAGCCTGCGGGGAAAAGAGGGTGACTTTTCGATCGATTTCGCCACGATGAGCCAGCTCGTGACGGGAAGCGATCCCTCAAAAGAGATTCGCCTGGCCGTCTGGATCGACGACACAGAAGGTCCGCCGACCTATGAGGTGGCTCTCGCCCGCGAAGGAGAATTGTGGTTCATCTCCGACGAGAGAATCCACTTCCAAGGCCTACACTTCGACGGCAAGTCGCAAGCTCTGGAATTCAATACGGAAAGGCGCGGGAGCATTCGCTGGGAGACTCCGGGGCACCCTGTCCGCATCGGCACCTTGCCCTTCCTGGCGTACCCCTATCGGACAGATCCCTACGCGATGGAGGCCCTCCAGCCTCTTCTGGATCTTCAACGCGCCGTGGGAGTGAGTCGCACCTTCCGACTCAGTTCGGCCAATCTGACTCGGCCGGGCCTGCCCAATTGGATTCGGCCCGAACGGCCTGAGCGTCGATGCTGAGTACAAGGACCGATTCACCCGAGCTTGCGGTGCCCTTCGACCCGAGATCGCCGCTCGGACTGTTGCCCTCGTTTTCGAGCCAGAGCTCGAAGTGCTGCTCGTCCAGGGCAAGGAAGCGATCGAGGACGCCTATGGCATCCCTCGCTGCCGAACCACCCCTCCAGATAGCCACGGGGATCTGAAAGTCCGCCTCGAAGAGTGGCGTAGCCGGTACGCTCCGAGGGAGCGGCGAATCGACGCGGCAAGAAAAACCAGCATTGCGCGCCATTTGAACATCAGCCCCGGCAGCTCTCTTGAAGACTTGGCTGTCTGGTCAGATCTGACGGAGCGCCTTCGGGCGATTCTAAGCTGACCTAAAAAACAAAAAGCCGCCCGTAGGCGACTATAATTCTCCGCGATTCAAATCCCGCCCTTTTTTATTCTGGGTCAGGGGTAATTGGCAGAGGCCTGGAATGTAGCGACCCGGAGGCAGGAAGTCAAGACCCTGGATCGACCCATCTGCCCCTACCCGCACCCCGACAGCCGGACCCGGAACGCCTGGGGCGCCGCGGTCGACCAGAGCACCGCGCGTTCGCAGCGGGCGACGGGGGTGAGGATGGTTTCCCAGTCGCGCCAGGGTTGGATGTCGGAAGGGAGGGCGAGCGGGAACTTCTCGAGGCCGGCGCGCATGCGGGCGACCACTCCGAGCGCCGGATCGGGGACGAGCCAAACGGCCATCCGAATGCGGGTCGCGGCTCCGGGCTCACCTTCCGGCGGCGCGAGGAGGGCGACGGCGGGGGCGAGTGCCACCCCGCGTTCGAGGCTCTTGTCGTCGAGCGCCATCATCTCCCAGCCCGCCGCTGCGCCGTGGGGCAGACGGTCGGCGAGCAGGCCGCCGATGCCGCCGCCGGGGAGGTCCCAGCGCGCCCGCTTCGGCGGGTGGAACAGGACGCCGCTCGGCAGGCCGAGAGAGCCTTGTCCCTGGTAGAACGCGAGCGCCGCGGCCGGAGTTTTCCCTTCCTCTCCGGCCACCACCAGCAAGATCGGCTGGTCGCTCCCGAGCCGGGCGGGATCGAACGGCAGCGCCTTGGGAAAGTTCGATCCTTCGAGCGTGAGGTCGATCGTGTCGTCGCGATGGCCGAGCCGGTAGACCCCCGCGGGCGCGTTTCCGACCGGGCGCGCGAGATGAAACGCGCCGAGCTGCGGCGCGTCGGGCGCCCAACCGGCCTCCGGAAGGGCCGCCGGCGGGCCGACCTCGACGGTCCAGAGCGTCCCAGCCCAAGCGACGGTCGCCGGCCGCTTCGAGATCTCGACCTGCCCGCCCGCGAGCCAGGGATTGCCGGCGACCAGGCCGGCGAGCTTCGCGACCAGGGCGAGCCCCGGGTAGATCCGCGCCGAAACGCGCAGTCGCTCCTTGTCGCGATCCGCGCAGGCCGCCAGCTCGCGCGCCGGGGGAACCGCGAACGGCCCGAACGCGGGCATCGCCGGCTCCGCCGAACCCGAAAGTCGCGCGGCCGCGGCAAAGAAGCTCTGCGCGTCGTCCAACTCCTCGGCGAGCGCCCCCAGGTTCTGATGCGGATAGGGAACCCAGAGGCAGGCGTCCCACGCGCCGGAGGAAAGCATGCGCGCCGGCACATCGGCCGAATCGGGCACCATCGCCCGCTCGCGTGGCCAGTACCAAAAGCCGATATGCCCCACGATCGCCGCGAGCCCCAAGGCGGCGACCAGCGCCCATTTCCTCCGCGTCATAGTGGGCGGGAGTTTATCTCGGAAGGCGCCCATCGTTGGGGCGCGGGGTCCTCGACCGGGGCCTCTGGATTGCCCCGACCTCTAGGAGGCGCGGCTTCCGCGCCCAGGTTTAGGTAGGCCCCGGCCGCCGAACATGGCGGACGGCCGAGGGCCTTTGAATGCGCAGTGCTTGTCGGCGCTACGGCGGGCAGGTCGAGCACTCGGCGACCGAGCTGCAGTCGACCAGATATTTGAGCTGGACTTCGGCGGCCTTCACCCAGACGCTCCCCTGCTTCACTTCATAGAGCCAGCGAACCAGACCGATCGGCTGCCACTGGGCGGTCGCCGGGTTCCACCACCGCCCGTACCAGTACCACTCGCGGTTCGTGGTAGCCCAAATATCGGTGCGAACAATCGCATCGACATCGTGCCAGACGTTCTTGTTCAGACTCGCAGCCCTACGGTCCTGCAGCCACTGCGGCAAGTAGGATGTGGCTGCCGAGCTCGAGCTGACCGAGGTTGGCACGTTGGTCTGCTGGGTGTTGTAGCAAACCGGGACGCCCTTTGAATTCGTCCAGTACTCCTCGACCGCGGGCTGCGGCGTGAAACTCGAGCCGGTTGTGCTCGAGAAGGTGGCGGGTAGCCACTTCATTCCCTTCCAATAGTTCGTCAGGTTGCGGAACGCCCGGTAGGCGGTGATCGCGCCGCTTGTCTCGTTGTACCCAATCTCGTTCATCTGCCAGATCCAGCCGTTCGAAAGGTAGAAGCTCTCGGACGCCCACGGGTGCAAACCGCCCCCTTTGGTCTGGTGGTACACCTGGAGCCCGGGGCACTGGTTCGAGGGCTCCGCATAGGTGCGGTAGAAGGATCCGGCAATGGTCGAGGATTCCGCGGTACAAGTCCCAGGAATCGCGTTGGCGAAGTAGTCGAGCGTCGAGACCGTGGCGGCCAGTGCGGCATGTGCTACCGCGAATGCCAGAACGATTGCCACCACCAGTCGGGGTACCCACCTAGGAAAGTTCTTTCTTGGCATGGTCAGACCTCCTGTGCGTGCTCCTCTCGATAGTAGCAACGGACAAGAGCGCAAGAAAGTTCCCGATTTCCCTGCGTGGGGGCACGGGACGTGCCCTACGTGTTCGGGTAGGTTTCCCGCTCGACCCAGCCAAGATCGGCCAGCTCGCGCGCCAGCTCCCCGAGGATCTCCCCATCGCGCTCTCCTCCGCCGAGATCGACGAGATCGGCGGCGACCGCGGCGATCAGGTCGTTGCCGATCTCCTCGGGCGGGTAGGGGGCGAGCGGCGGAACGGGGAGCGGCGGGCGGGGAGCGGAACGCAGGGTTAGAACCGCCAGGGCGTAGGCGTCCGCGGTCTGTTCGATCCGATGCTCCGCCAACACGAACCGGCGGGCGTTTTCCCCCATGCGCAAACGGAGCGGCTCGTCCTGCCCGAGCCGGCGGAGGATTTCGAGCAGCAACTCCCCTTCTCCCTCATCCGGCGGCACTTTGGCGCTTGCATCGTCAGGGATTTCGGTGAACGAGCCGCCGTCGGTCACGATCACGGCGCGCCCCAACCCGAGCAGCCGCATCAGCGTGGCCGAGGTCTCGCCGCCACTCGGGAAGCGGAGGTTGATCGCGACATCGGTTGCCGCCATGGCGGCGTGAAAGGTGTCGAGATCGACCCGGCCGAGCGCGCGCACCCGCGAGGTGAGATCGGCGGGAATGAGCGTCGGCAGGTCGTAGTCCTTCGAGATCTCACCCACGGCCAAGAACACCGCGTTCGGCATTTCGCGCGCGAGCGCAGCGAACGCGCGGAGCGCAACGTCCAACCGTTTGGAACGGGTCAGGAACCCGAACGAGGCGATCACGAATGCATCGGCCGGCAGACCGAACCGGGCCAGCACCTCTTCCCGCGGGGGGAGCGGCGGCGGCGGGGTCCACGGAAACGGAATCCGAAAAACCGCCGCTTCCGGCCGACTCGCGAGCAGCCGCCGCCGTGCCCCTTCGCTATGGACCAAGACGCCCAAGCTCGCATCGACCGCCCGCTCGAAGAGCGGATAGCGCCAGGCGTCGAGCGGGGTGCCGGTCTCGAGCGAACCGCGCGCGAGCAGCTGGCCGCTCTTGCCGGCGGCGTAGCGGATCTCTTCGAGATACCCCTCGGCGTCCCCTTTGGCCAGGGTCATCTCGCGCAACATGTGGTGGAGGACGATCTCGTGGAGCACCACGAGCCCCGGTGTCCCGAGCAGCGTCGAGTAAGCGCCGGCATGGAAATCGGCGTTGTTGCCGAGCTGATAGATCACCGCGTCGAACGGCCGCTCGGCCTGGCGGGCGGCATAGGTGCGCCAAGGAAAAATCGGCACGTCGCCCCATTCGAGAGGAGCGTCGAGCCCCGAGCCCTCCTCGGCGAACAGTTCCAGCTCGAACCGGGAGGAAAGGTGCGGCAGCAGCTCGACGCAATAATCCGCAATGCCACTCGAAAGAGGCGGCAGCGGCGAGAACATCGCAACCCGAAGACGGCCGGCCATGATTCGAATCCCAGCCTCGCCGCGCTACCCGAGCAGCCCGTCGATCACCCGATCCCAACCGACATCGTGCGCCTTGGCCGCCCCCGCTTCGCCCAACCGCCGGGCGAGCGCGCGATCGGCATAGAGGGTGTCGAGCCGGGCCGCGATCGCGGCCGGATCGTCGGGCGCCACGACATAGCCGGTCTTGCCGTCCGAGACCCATTCGAGCACGCCCCCTGAGTCCGCCACGGTGATCACCGGTTTGGCCGAGCGACAGGCCTCGACCGTCACGTAGCCATAGTCCTCGTCATACGGGGCGTAGAAGACGGCGAGCGCGCCGGAGTAGAGGGCGACCGCGCGGTCGTCGTCGATCCAGCCGAGCAGCTCGACGCGATCTTCCAAGCGGAGATCGGCGATCAGCTTCTCCAACGACTCGCGCTCTTCGCCGGTGCCCGCGATCCGGCAGCGGACGGGGGTTTTGGTGTGCTTCATCGCGCGGATCAGCAGGTCGAACCGTTTGATCCGATTGAGCCGGCCGGCGGTGAACACGTAGTCGCCCATCTCACCCGGGGCCAGCCGCTCGATCAGCCGCGGCGGGGGATAGAGCGTGTCGATCTTCATCTTGTTGTGCCGTTCGAGCCGCGCCGCCACGTTGTCCGAGATCGCGAAGACCCGCCGCGCCTCGCCGAGCGTCCGCTGGTCCATCGCACGGAGCATCTCGACCGCGCGCTCGTCGCGCCCGCCCCGCCCCTCGACCGTGAAATCGCTGTAGCCGGTGCCGCGCAGGTCGTACGCCTGGCGCAGCTGATGGACCAGCCAGACCACTTTGTTCGGATGCTTGACGACATAAGAAGGAAACCGGGTGGCGATCACCCGATCGATCCGCTGGCCGTCCACTTCCGAGAGATCGAGCATCCGCCAGGCGAGGCAGCTCTTGAACAGTTGCACCCGGTTCGGCCAAGTAAAGGGCAAGGAGACGATATCGACCGTATGCCCCCGCCGCTTGAGTTCGTCGGCGAGCGAGGCGACCAGAATCTCGGCACCGCCATAGGCGAACGGCACCTGAACGCCACAGACGCAGATGCGCAGACCCATGGAACCTTACCGCTTGGGCTCGGGAGTTGGGGTGGAAGGTGCCTCCGCGACCTCCGCCGCGCGCGCGGCGGCCAGCTCGCGCTCCAGCCGGCCGACCTCCGCGGCGAGTCGGGTCTGCTGGGCGATCAGCTCTTGGATCAACTGGCTCGCCACCTGATTGAAGCGGTTCTGCCGCTGCAACAGCGGGCGGGTGTGCCACTTGATAAAGGCATGGAAGAACACCTTGCGCAGCAGCACAATCAACCTGCCCCAACCCGCCCGATGCGAAAAGAGCGGCGGCTCCTCCACCCATTCGAGCGTCTTGAGTTCGAGCAGCCGAAGTTTCGTCGCTTCGCTCTCGTCGCCCAAAGTCGCCAGCTCCGCCCGCCGTTGGCGCACCCCGGCGCGCAAACGCTCCAGGGCAACCGCTACGTCTTGCGCCTCCCCCACCGCCACCGGCCGCGGCTCGCTCATCCGCCTACGTCCCCGCGCCCGAGAAATCGAGGAACACGCCGAGGTAGCGGTAATCCTCGTTGTGCTCCTCGCGCCGGGCCGGCATCACGCCGTCGGAACATTCGAGGGTGAACGAATAGAAATACTCGGCCTTCCCCTCCGGGAAAAATCCGAGGTTGCGCGCCACCGGAGCGAGACGCAGCTCGATCGGCGTGCCGCTCCGCTTCTCCTCGGTGTCGAAGCGGACGGTCACCTGATCGACCGGACTCTTGAAGGTCACGACGTTCTGGTCTGAAAGCGAGCGGAGCCGGACCCGGATCGATTCGATCGGTTTGGGCGCCACCAGGTGGACCTCGGAGCGCGACGCGCCGCGCACCCAGACGCCATCCGGGTTTGGCTCTTGAGCGTGGAAATTCTCTTTCGGCACGACCCAGACCGCCTCGGTCCACCCCTTGAGGAAATAACCCGGGATCTTCTGGAGCAACGTCAGTTCGAGCGGCAGCGCCTGGAACGACGGCCGGCGCACGTGCACCTGGAGGGTCGCCTCGGGGGCGATCTGGATCAGCGGCACGGCGACCACCGCGGCGGTCCAGAGCCCGGCGGCGGCGAATGGCAGCAGAAGGCTCTTCTTCACCCGGATCGCCCCGGGCAGCAGCGCAAAGACCGGGTAGATGCTCGCGAAGTACCGATTGCCGATAAATCCCGCACCGCCGTGGTAATTGTTCGGACGGAGGATCAAAATCGCGAGGCAGTAGCCGACGATCCCGAGCAGAAGCAGGTGGCGCGAGCGATCCTTCGGCCCGAAGGCGTAGAGCGCCACCGCGAACAACGCGAACGGAAAGTAGGGCAAGACGCCGGTGTGGCGGCCGATCAGGAAGTATTCGAGGTCGCGGAAAAACATTCGCGGCGTGGTCTCGACCCCGAGCCCCGACCAGGAGCCGAAGGTCGTCCCCCGGTATTGCGCCCAGAGGTCCTTCTTGCTCTCGATCGGATATTCGGACTCGAACGAGCGCCGCTGCACGCCGCGGTAGGGGCTCCAGGCCCCGGTTGCGTGGTGTTGCAGAACCATCAACCCCGCCAGCCCCAAGAGGGCGGGAGCCGCGAGCGCGAGCAGCCCTTTCCACCGCTTCTGCCAGAGGAGATCGAGGCCGATCGGCCCGCCGAGAAGGATGGTCGGCTCTTTGGAGACGTAGGCCGCGGCGAGCAGCGCGCCGGCCAGCCCGATCAGAGCCAAGTGGCGCGAGCCCCACGTCGCAATGCCACGCAGGTGGAGCCAAATCAGCAGGGCGAAGAACAGGCAGGCCATATTGAACACTTCGGGCTGCATCCAGAAGACGTAGCAGAACGCCGCCGAAGCGAAGAAGAAGCCGCCGAGGAAGATTCCGGCCGAACCCGCCTGGCCGCTTCGCTCCGGCCGTTGCCAGAACCAGAGCGCCCCCCAGAGCATGGCGAGGAAGAGCGCCATGTTGAACACCACCAACCCTTGCACTCCGAACAGCGCATAGAACGGCACGGCGGCGAGCGGGTAGACGTAGGGCTTGCCGTAGTACATCGACTTGCCGCCATCCGAGGTGAACAGGATGACGCCGTTCGGCCCCTGGTCCCATGCCTGGTAGCCGCGCAGCAGATCGCGGTGGTCGTAGACCAGATCGTGATCGTGCCAAAGGCTTTGGGTCATCATCACGTACGCCGGCTCGTCGGCGATCGGCCCAGGCGGGAAATGGACCTTGTACAGGCTCCACGACAGCCCGAGGAGGAGGACGGTGACACAGAGTAGAGCGGGAGAGCGGCGCATGGGACGGCGCGACGATATCAGGCCGCCCCGGCGGGCGGCCAATCGGGAGCGCTACAATCGAACCGGCCTGCATCGCGGCACCGCGCCGCGAGGGATTGAAATCCCTCGCTTACGTTACACCGTCCCTGCCGGGACGGGCGGCTCGCCCTCACCACCGCTCTACCCTTCGCCCTCAAAGTTTTATGACAACCGACACCACGGTCCCGAAACATCCCCTCCGGCATCTCCGCGCCTCGGATCTGCGGGCGCTCGCCCAATTGGCGGCGGAGGGGACGGAGGGGGTGACCGACATCGTGGAAGGGGTTCACCGGTCGGTTTGGCGCACGCTGGGCGCTCCGGTCGGCGAACGGGGGCGGACCCGCGGCATCACAGGATTCGTGTTCCGGAGCATCCGCGGCATTACGCGGGGGGTGGGCCGCGGGCTGGATCGCGGATTCGTCTGGCTGCACCGTCGATCCGCAGCGGGCGACGAGGCGAAGCCCACAACACCGGAGCGCGAAGCGGTGCTCGCAGCGCTCAACGGCGTGATGGGCGACCGCCTGGCCGCTCGCGGCAGTTCGCTCGCCACTCTTATGACGTTTCGCTTTCGCGGTGCCCCGCTGGATGGGCAGGCTCTGCCGTCGATGCCGGACGCCACGGGCAAGGTTCTCGTGTTGATCCACGGCCTCTGCATGAACGACCTGCAATGGCGCGCGAGAAACGACGGGCAGGTGGTCGATCACGGCGAAACCCTCGCCGCGGAACTCGGCTACACCCCGGTCCATGTCCGCTACAACTCGGGGCTCCACATCTCCGAGAACGGCCGCGCGCTGTCGGCCCAACTGGAAGAGCTGGTCGCCCATTGGCCCGTCCCGATCGAAGAGCTCACCGTCCTTGCCCACAGCATGGGGGGCCTGGTGACCCGCAGCGCCTGCCACTACGCCCGGCAGGATTCGCTGCGCTGGCCGAGCCTCCTGAAAAACATCGTCTTCCTGGCGACACCCCACCACGGCGCCCCGCTCGAGCGGGCCGGCAATTGGGTGGACGTCCTGCTCGGCCGCAGCCACTACGCCGCCCCGTTCGCCAAGCTCGGCCAACTCCGCAGCGCGGGCATCACCGACCTCCGCTACAGCAACCTTCTCGACGAAGACTGGCAAGGCCAAGACCGCTTCGAACGCAAACCCGACAACCGCCACATCGTCCCCCTACCGGAAGGTGTCGCCTGCTACGCCATCGCAGCGACCACGGCCGCCGACCGAATGGCCCTATCCAATCGACTAGTCGGAGACGGCCTGGTCCTCGTCGAAAGCGCGCTCGGCCAGCACGACGACGTGCGGCGGAGCCTTGCGATTCCGGAAGCGAACCGGTGGATCGCCTTCCGCATGAACCATCTGGCGCTGCTGAGTCGGCCGGAGGTGGGGCGGGTGGTGGCGGGGTGGTTGGGGGCGAACTCAGGGTGGAGAGTCCAAGAGACCAGCCCTGACCGGCGCATCTCTTGAAGCCACTTCCCGAGATGTGCGCAGTAGACGTGACGGGTCTTCGAGACTTAAGCTGGCGGAATCGGAAACATTGAAACTCAAGTAAATTGGCCGATAGATCGGAGAGGTGTGCGAGCAAACAGCATACCTGCCAGAGCGCTGAAGGAAACGGAGAGACGATACAATGGCGAAAGACTTGGCGAAGGCCGTCGATGGACCTTCATCGCCTTTCGAGCGGATCCGGAAGGTCAATGAAGCGGGCAATGAGTATTGGGAGAGCCGCGACTTGTCCGGGGTGTTGGGCTATACCCAATACCGGAATTTCGAGGCCGTAATCACGAAGGCGAAGATGGCATGTTTCAATAGTGGACATCGTATCGAGGATCATTTTGCTGACGTCAGCAAAATGATCGAACTCGGGAAAGGCGGACTGCGAGAGATTGGTGTCACATTGCTGTCGCGATACGCTTGCTACCTGGTTATTCAGAACGCCGATCCCAGCAAGGAAATTGTCGCGCAGGGTCAAACCTACTTCGCGCTCCAGACGCGTCGGCAGGAATTGGCAGATGAAACTACCGAGGAAAATCGGCGCTTGTTGCTGCGAGAAGAGATGCGCCGGCACAATGCTCAGCTGGCTGACGCGGCCAGGGGTGCGGGTGTTATTGAGCCGATCGACTACGCCATCTTTCAAAATCACGGCTATATGGGTCTCTACGGGGGCTTGAGACAAGAAGACATTCACCGACGGAAGAATTTGAAAAAGAGCCAAAAGATTCTGGATCACATGGGCAGCACGGAACTGGCGGCAAACCTATTTCGAGCAACTCAGGCGGAGGAAAAACTCCGCCGGGACCGGATCAGAGGGAAGGACGCGGCGAACCGGACGCATCGCGAAGTCGGGGTCAAGGTGCGGCGAACCATCCGAGAGTTGGGCGGCACGATGCCCGAGGAATTGCCGGCGGTAGAAAGCATCAAGAAGCTCGAGACCAAAGTGCGCAAGCGACTCGGTAGGGCGGAGGCGCCCGCGAAAAAGAGCAAAAGGTAACCGGGCCAGGGTTCGCCAATCCAGCCGTGCGCCACTACGGAACGCGACGCTCCTCCGCAATCATCTCGCGGATGGTTCCCGGCGCGAGGCTCAAAACATCGGAACCGCACCCCGATCATGTCGGTGACGCCACCGACATGATCCTCAATGAAGGTATCCACGAAGGATCTTGACGCCGGTTCGGGTCGCGGAGATGGCCATGACGAACGCAGCGAAATTCGGAGCCGTATTGCTCCTTTTGGCGCAAGGCGCGATCGCCGACGACTGGCCCGGACCGCAGGTCGTGACCGTGTTCAGCGAAGACGGCACCCGCTTCGTGCGCGTGAAGCCGGGCGAGAGCCTTGGGGACACCATGGGCTTTGCCGGAGCGAAGAAGGGCGAGTACGCTCACGGCCTGTTCTACGAGCTACAGGCCGACCGCTCCTATCGTCTCGCCTCCGATGTCGCCCTCTTGAATCCGATCGCTCCGGTCGATCTGCTGCTCAGCAACTCCGGCCACCTGATCACGTTCGACAACTGGCACAACGCCGGCTATGGCAAGGTCGTCGCCATCTATGGCTCCACGGGGCAGCCGGTGGCTTCCTGGAGCCTGGAGCAGCTCTATTCCCCGGAGCAGATCGACTCCATCCGCCAATCGATTTCATCACGATGGTGGCGGTGTCACCCTTTCCATTTCGTGGACCCGAAGGAACAGACGAAGGTGGTCGTCCGGGAGGCTCTGGGGGGCGAATTCGTGTTCGAACTCTCGACCGGCAAGTTCACTTACACCAAGGGGACCGCGGCGTGCCGGACAGCGGGAAAGCCGTTTTCGGCAACGTCTTTCCAGTGAGTTCCTCACCGGCTTTCGCCGGCCCCGTGGGATGAAACCGTACCGGACGGGCATTGGGGCGGAGCTTGCTACCGCCCGAGATCATCGATAGCTGCGGGGCAAAGCCAAGACCCGCCTATCGTGGCTCGTACCGAGCAACCCCATTTCGATCCGCCGCCTTCAACAAGTCGCCGCAAACTCGTTCACCCTCGACGCCCCTCCTCGATCATCTCGCGGACGGTTAAGCTTCCGAGGGTGATCCCGTGGCGGAGCTCTCGCAGTTGGCGGATGACTTCGCGAACATTCGGCTTCGGTGCGGCCGGCACAGGAACCAGCAAAGCAACCGGCTTCCCGTTCTTTGTGATCGCGACTTGCTGTCCTCGACCGACCTCTTCGATCAGGTGGGACAAATGCGCCTTGGCTTCATCGGTACCGACGGTTCGCATGTTTCCTCCGCGACGAGTGATCCGAAAGTCTAACACCCCTCAAAGGATTGGCGGGCGCTCGCCCAATTGGCCGCGGAGGGAACGGAGGGGGTGACCGACCTCGTGGAAGGCGTTCACCGGTCGGATTGGCGCACGCTGGGCGCTCCGGTCGGGGAACCGGGACTGGCGTGCCCGCCGGAAAGTGCAGCGATCCTCCCGCAAAATCAGCTCTTCTGGTCCAGAGGCGGTGATTCTGGGCTGGGAGTGGTGATTCTGGACCGCAACATGGTGATTCGGTGGCGGAATCGGTAGCTCCAGCCCACGACCACCAATCCTGGCCCAAAATCGGTGAACCCTACGCGGCGCGTGGCCTTTCTGTCGTGCGCACCCTAAGCCCAAGAAGCCCGGCGCCCGCGGTTCGCTTCTTGCACAGCCTCTCTCTGGGCCGTCACCGCCACTCATCCGAGCGGACCGAGGATCTGGCCCTTTGACGATCCGGAGAAGAGTCCCATGAGACGAACCGATTTATTACTGCCTGTTTTCGCCGTAATCTGCGTGCTCGGCGCGAGCGCTTGCAACAACCCCAACGTGCAGGAACAGAACAGCCAGGCGGGCGAGGCGATCAAGACCGCGGGCGAGGAGACCGGCGAGGCCGTCGCAACGGCTGGAGAAGCGGCGGTCGAAGGGACGAAAGAGGCGGCCGAAGAGACCGGCGCCGCGATGAAGGAAGCCGGCGAAGCGGCCTCGGAAACGGCCAAGGAGGCCGGTCAGGACATCGCCGAGTCGGCCGAGAAGGCGGGAGAGAAGGTTGCAGAGGCGGGGCGTGAGGCCAAGGTGAAGATGGACGACGCGAGCATCACCGCTTCGGTCAAGGCCATGCTGATCGCCGACCCGGAAGTCAAAGGCGTTGCGATCGACGTCGACACCGTGGGCGGCAAGGTCACGCTCTCCGGAACGGCAAAGACTGCCTACCAGAAGGCGGAGGCGGAAAAACTGGCACGCCACACCGAGGGTGTGATCTCGGTCGACAACCGGATCGTGGTCACCTCGAAGTAGGGTGACGGCGGGCGGGCCGACCGTCGGCTCGCCCCGTTGCAATCCCCCGCTCGAACCTGCCGGATCACCATTCGTCCCTGGGGCCTGGACTCAATACGGGCCCTCCGAGCCGCAGGCACCGAGCCAAGTGCCTTCCACGAAAGCGGGGCGGAGGAGAGAATAGGTTCATGAGACACCTCCTCGGCCCCATTCTTATCTTCCTCTGTAATCTCGCCTTTGTTCACCTCGCCGCGCACGCGACCGGCACCGTGGCCGCCCCGCTCGCAATCGGCGAGACCTTCACGATCCCCTCGAAGGTGCTCGCCGAGACGAGGCGGATCAACGTCTATTTTCCACCCACCTACGCGGACGCCAAAGACACCCGCTTTCCCGTGCTCTACATGCCGGATGGCGGGATCGGCGAGGACTTCCTGCACGTAGCGGGGCTGGTGCAGGTCGGGGTCGGCAACGGCACCATGCGCCCGTTCGTGCTGGTCGGGATCGAGAACACCGAGCGGCGGCGCGACATGACGGGGCCAACCGAAGATCCGGAAGACCGGAAAATCGCGCCGCGGGTGGGCGGGTCGGCGGTATTCAGAGAGTTTCTGGCCAAGGAGCTGATGCCGGAGGTGCGGGCGCGCTACCGCACGACGGCGGAGACCGCGATCGTCGGCGAATCGCTCGCCGGGCTGTTCGTGGTCGAGACGTTTTTCCTCTCGCCCGAGCTGTTCGATACCTACATCGCGTTCGACCCGAGCCTCTGGTGGAACCACCAGGCGCTGGTGAATTCCGCGAGCGAGCGGCTGAAGGCGCGCGCCCAAAAGCCGAGCACGCTCTTTCTCGCGACCAGCGACCAGAAAGGGATCCTCGAACCGGTGCAGCAGTTGGCCGAGTTGCTGGGCAAGCTGGCGCCCGCCACCGTGCATTGGATCTACGAGCCGATGCCGGCCGAGACGCACAGCACGATCTACCACCCGGCGGCGCTCAAGGCGTTTCAGGCGCTGTTCAAACCGAAGGCATAGGCACTCCTCCCAGGATGAGGCCTGGTACGATCCGCGCGCATGCCGGCCGACTCCCCCTCTTCTTTCCCCACCGTCGATCCGCGACAGCAGAAAGGCTAGGGCGAAGAGCTGCTGGGAGACCCACAATGACTAAAGACCCAATCATCGCTGAGCTACATCGCCATCGGGAGGAGCTTTTTCGGGAGCACGGGAACGACCCTGATGCACTCTTTCGCTACCTCAAAGAGCAAGAGCGCCTCTCGGGAAGCGCCGTGATTCCTCCACCGGCAAAGCGACCCGCCTTAGGGCCGGATCGGATGGCCAGGCGCTAGACCACGCCCGCAACGGCCCGTCTGCTCTTCTTCGCGGATGCGGTGCCCTGCGATCAGCGCCCGACACCGCTCGACGACAAGGGCCGAGCTGGAGTTCGGCGCTCCCGGGAAAGGCACCCGCTTCCGCCAGCTACTTACGCCGCTCTCCTCTCCACCGCCCGCCGAAGCTCTTCTCCTAGCTGACACCCTGGTACGATCCGCGCGCATGCCGGCCGACTCCCCTAGTTCCCTCCCTACCGTCGCCGTCGATCTCCGCCCGTTGGTGCGGACGGTGACCGGGATCGGCGTCTATACGCGCTCTCTGTTGCTGGAGCTGGCGAGCCGGGGTGATCGGAGCCATCGGCGTTACCTGGGGCTTGCGCATGGACCGGTCGAGGGGGCCGAGGAATTCGCCGCGGCGGGCATTGCGACCGAGGTCCAACCCGCGCCGCTGGGCGTGGTCTGGCAGCAGCTCCGGCTGCCCAAGCGGCTCGCCGCGGGGGATGTCGATCTGCTCTGGTCGCCGCACATGACGCTGCCGCTCCGCTGCCCGGTGCCCGCGGTCGCGACCGTCCACGACCTCACCACCCTCCTGTTTCCCGACCATCATCGGGTGAAAGTGCGTTGGAGCGTCTATCCGTTCCTCCACGCGTCGCTCGATCGCGCCCGGCGAATCGTTGCGGACTCGAATGCGACCGCGGCCGATTTGCGTTTCCATTTTCCCGACTGCGCCGACCGGGTCGAGGTGGTCTACCCCGGCGTCGATGCCGAGTTTCGCCCCGGCTCGTCTGACTCGATCGCGGCGACCCGCGCCGAGATCGGCGCGCCGGACGGCTACCTGCTCTATGCCGGAACGCTGGAGCCGCGCAAAAACATCGGCGCGATCTTGGATGCCTGGGAGTTTCTGGTCGAGCGCGGGGGTCTCTTGGGGCTCGCCGGCAGAGGAGCGGTGCCGCCGCTCGTGCTGGTCGGTCCCTACGGCTGGGGCGGCCCGAAGCTGCTCCAGCGGATCGCGGCGCTTGCCCCGAAGGGATTGATCCACCTCGGGCCGGTGCCGCGCGCCCGGCTGGTGCAGCTGTTTCAAGCCGCTACGGTGTTCGTTTACCCTTCGCTCTACGAGGGCTTCGGCCTGCCGGCCGCCGAGGCGATGGCCTGCGGCGTACCGACCGTCGTGTCGAATCGGTCGAGCCTGCCCGAGGTGGTGGGCAAAGCGGGACTTCAGGTCGAGATCGGCGAACCCGCGGCGCTGGCCGAAGCGCTCGGCCGCCTACTCGCCGATCCGGGGCGCGCCAGAGAGCTGGCGGCCCGCGGCCCGGCGCAGGCCGCCCGCTTCACTTGGATCCAGGCGGCCGACCGGATGGATGCGATCTTTGCCGAAGCGATAAACTCCTGATCCCGTTCGATTTCTCCGGAGCCCTTGCCGAGTGCCCTACACGATCGCCTTAGACGCCCGAAAGATCCGCGATTTCGGCATCGGCACCTATGTCCGGAATCTGATCTCCGGCTTGGCCGCGATCGACGGCGAAAACCGCTATCTCCTGCTCGCTCAGGAGGACGACTTCGAGCTGCTCGCCGGGCTGCCTCCGAACTTCATGCCGGTCTCCGAGCGCTCCGGGGTCTATTCGCTGCGCGAGATGGTGACGCTGTCGTGGCAGCTGTTCCGGCTCCGGCCCGACCTCTATCACGCGACCCACTACGTGCTGCCCGCCTTCGTGCCGTCCAAAGTGGTGGTGACGATCCACGACATCATCCACGTGCTCTATCCGGAGTTCCTGCCCAACGGCCTAGCGTTCATCTACGCCACTCGAATGATCCGCCGGAGCCTCGAACGGGGCGATCGGATCATCGCTGTGTCCCAAAACACGCGGCAAGATCTGATCGACTATTTCGACGTGGACGGCGGCAAGATCGAAGTGGTCTACAACGGGGTCGAAGAGCGCTTCCGGCGGCGCCTGGCGCCCGACGAGATCGGCCGTCGGCTCGCCCGGCTCGGCATCGAGCGGCCCTACCTGTTGTTTGTCGGCAACCCCAAACCGCACAAGAATCTCGACAACGTGGTGAAGGCGTATGCGCGGGCGCGCCGCCTGGCGAACTTCGACGCCCCTTTAGTCTGCGTCGGCGACCGAACGACGGGCGAATCGCGGATCCGCCAACGCGCCGAACAGTTGGGCCTGGGCGATCAGGTGAAGCTGCTCGGCCACGTCGACTTCGAAGACCTCGCCGCGCTCTACCAGGGCGCCGCGGTGTTCCTTTACCCTACGCTCTACGAGGGGTTCGGCCTGCCTGTGGTCGAGGCGATGGCCTCGGGGGTGCCGGTGATCACCTCGAACACCTCCGCGCTGCGCGAGGTGGCGGAAGGGTATGGCCACCTGGTCGATCCGCTCGATTTGGACGCCATCGCCCAGGCGATCGCGCGCTGCATGACCGACCCGGATCATCGCGTCCGCCTGATCGAGCGCGGCCGGGTGCGCGCCGAGGCGTTCCGCTGGGAGCGCGCGGCAGAGCAGACCCTCGCGATCTACCTTCAGGCGATCGAGGGTACGGCTCCGCCGCCACCTTCGAGCCCGCCGACCACGGAGCCACCGCGGTGAGTGGAGAGCACTCCGACAGCTCGCCGCGCACTCCGGGCGCCCCCTTGGCGGTCGCCTTGGTCCACGACTGGCTGACCGGTATGCGCGGTGGTGAGAAGGTGTTGGAGGCGATCTGCGCACTGTTTCCCGGCGCTCCGATCTACACCTTGTTCCATTTTCCCGGCAGCGTCTCGCCAACCCTCGAGAGCCACCCGATTCTCACCAGCTTTCTCGATCGGGCGCCCGGCATTCGCCGCCGCTATCGCCACTATCTGCCCTTCTTCCCGGCCGCGATCGAGGATTTCGATCTGGCCGGCTTCGACCTGATCGTCTCCACCAGCCACTGCGTCGCCAAAGGGATCATCCCGCCACCGGGCGCGTTTCACCTCTGTTACTGCCACACGCCGATGCGCTACGCCTGGGACCAGGAGCACGCGTATTTTCCTCACCGGCGCGGCCTGGTAGCCCGGCTGCGCGGCCTGGCGCTCTCGTGGCTGCGCGCCTGGGATGTCGCCTCGGCGCCGCGGGTCGATCTGTTCGTCGCGAATTCCCGCTTCGTCGCCCTGCGCATTCGCCGCTACTACGGCCGGGAGGCGCAAGTGCTCGCGCCGCCGGTCGACGTCGATTTTTTCACCCCTGGTCCCTCGCAAGAGCCCATTCGTCCCTACGCCCTGGCGGTTTCGGCGCTCGCACCGTATAAGAGGGTAGACATCGCGATCAGCGCCTGCGCCCGTTCGGGGCTCGACCTGCGAATCGTCGGAGAAGGCCCGGAACGCGAGCGCCTCGGCCGCCTCGCGGAGTTCGAACGAAACGCCCGGAGCGCTCTACCGGCACAGACCACCGGGATCGCCCTGGCCGAGGCGCCGAGCGTGCGCTTCTTGGGGCGTGTGGGCGGAACTGATCTGCGCGATCTCTATCGAGGAGCGACCCTGTTCGTGCAACCGGGAATCGAAGATTTCGGCATCGCCGCGGTCGAGGCGCTGGCCTGCGGGACACCGGTCGTAGCGGCCGGCCGGGGCGGAATTCTCGACATCGTGCAAGACGGCCGCGACGGCCTGCTCTACGAGCCACAGGGGAATACGGCCGAGCAGGTGGCGCGACTGCACGAGACGATTGACAAAGCGCGTCAGTTTCGATTCAATCCGTTGGAGATCCGACAGAGAGCCGAGCGTTTTTCGAGTCACCGTTTCGCCGAACGTTTGCGCGCTCTCTGTTTCCCGATCGAGGCTCCGTCGAGAGAAATCGCCCCGTGATTCGTCAACGCCATCGCATGACCGCGGGTCTCTACCTGGCCGCCGACCTGGCGGCGACGGTGGTTGCGTTCTTTGCCGCCTGGGTGCTCCGCTTCGAGCTGGAGGTGATTCCGGTCACCAAGAGCGTGCCGGACTTCTCCCCCTATCTTCAGCTGCTGCCGTTCGTCCTCGTGCTCTGGCCGGTGGTGTTTTATTTCCACGGCCTCTACCAGAGCCGGCGCGGGCGCAGCCGGGTCGACGAGGTGCTCACCCTGGTGGTCGCCGTACTGCTCGCGACCGTCCTGCTCTCCGTGGTGATCGCCTGGTATCGGCCGCCGGCCGCTCCCGGAAGCCGCGAGTACTTCACCTACAGCCGCGCGTTCCTCGGGCTGTTCGCGTTGCTCGACCTCACCCTGGTCGCCGGCGTGCGAATGGCCGTGCGCGTCCTCTTGCGCCGCGTCCGCCTGGCGGGGCACAACCTGCAGCGCATCTTGGTGATCGGCGCCGGCGTGCTCGGCCGCGAGATCACCCAAAAGCTTTCCGCGCATGGCGATCTCGGCCTCGCCGTGGTCGGCTTCCTCGACGACGATCCGGGCAAAGCAGGCACCGTGATCGACGGCGTGCCGGTGCTCGGCACGCTGCGCCAGGCCGAGGAGATCATCGCGCAGAGTTCGATCGACCACGTCTACGTGGCGCTGCCGATCGAGGCCTATCGCAAGACGCTCCAGATCCTGCAGCGGATGGGCAACGAGATCGTCGACATCAAACTGGTGCCCGACATCCTCCAGTACGCGACGCTGAACGCCTCGCTCGAAGATGTCGACGGTACGCCGGTGATCAACCTGTCGCAGGTGCCGCTCCAAGGTTGGAACAGTCTGGTGAAACGAGCGATGGATATCGCGATCGCCTGCGTGGTGCTCGCCGTTCTGCTCCCCTTCCTACCGCTCGTGGCGCTCGCGATCTGGTTGGAGGACCGCGGCCCGATCTTCTACCGCCAGGAGCGCATGGGGCTCGATGGAAAGTCGTTCATGATCCTCAAGTTTCGCTCGATGCGCGCGGATGCCGAAGCCTCCACCGGACCGGTGTGGGCGATCAAGGACGATCCCCGCCGCACCCGCGTCGGCAGCTTCATCCGCCGTTCGTCGATCGACGAGCTGCCGCAGATCTGGAATGTGCTGGTGGGCGACATGTCGATCATCGGACCGCGTCCGGAACGGCCCACTTTCGTGCGGGAGTTCAAGCACAAGATCCCGCAGTACATGCTCCGCCATCGGGTCAAGGCCGGCATCACCGGCTGGGCTCAGGTTCACGGTTGGCGCGGCAACACCTCAATCAAAAAGCGCATCCAGTACGACCTCTACTACATCGAGAATTGGTCGCTCGCGCTCGATTTCAAGATCCTCTGGATGACCCTGCGGCACGGCTTCAAGCACCACAACGCCTACTAGATCGGGCGCTTCGCGCGCTTCGCACCCCACTTCGTCGGACAAATTTCTCTGCAGATTGAGTCGGCGGCAGCGCCTCCGTGCGGCGACCGCACTGCCTTCCCGGAGCGTACTCCCCTCCTCGGCATAGGGGCAAGAAACCAAGGAAAAATGGGCGCTTTTCCGCCTTGGCACCGCCCATTGGCGACCCGATTTTCCGGAGTCCTATTCCCCCTTTGGGCTACGGTGGGTCACTAAGGATTGAGGTTGAAACCTCTTGACACGCAAGATGTTGTGGCGTACCTTTTTTCCATGACCTCCCGCCCTGACACGGGCAACCACACCTGAAAGGAGAGTATCGATGGCGACCGCGAATAAAGCTGCGAAGGCTCCGGCCAAGAAGGCTGCACCGGCCAAGAAGCCGCTACCCCACGGAAGCGGAGATCCGCATTGTCCACCAGCGGCTTCTGTCGGGCGAAAGCCCTCCTCCGCCGAAAGAATTTCCGCCCGAGAAATGGCAGTCCGCGCGCGCCTGGCTCATCGAGCAGGGTCTCGTTGCCGTCGGTCGCCCCATGACCCCGCTTCCGCCCATCCTCGACCTCGCGGCCCTCCGCGCGCGAAAGACCGCCGATCTGGCGCGCCTCGAGGCGATCGAATCCTGGGCGGACGGCGACCGTTGCCGCCGCGCGGCGCTTTTACGCTACTTCGGCGAGCGAACTGCCGCCGATCTCGACTGCAGAAACTGCGACCCGTGCAGGCAATCCCCCGGGGACCACGCGCAGGCCCGTGAAATGGGGGTGTATGCGGGACGTCGCGATCCGGACGACGAAGCGGTCAGGGCCGCGGTGCTCGCGGCCGCCGAGCAACTGGGTCCGCGCGGCATTTCCCGGCGCGTCATGGACCAGATTCTTGCCGGGCGAGCCGAGCCTGCGGCGAGAAAGGGCCTGCACCGCTCGCCACACCTGGGATCGCTCGAAGGAGTGGCGGTCCGGCGGCTTGCCGAGACGAAAAAGGCGCTGGTCGAGGAAGGAACTTTCGACGAAGTCCCGGGGCCGGCCTCGACATGGCTTCCAGGAGGTCCAAGACCGGTCGTGCCGCATGCGGAGGCGCTCCGGATCCTGAATCTCGTCGCAGGCAATCCAGGACGGCTCACCAGGACTCAGGCAGCGCGGCGGTTGGGGGGAGAGCGGTCATTCTGGGCCGAGCGAATTGAAGTTCTTGCGCGGTCGGGGTATGTCGATGCCGATGGGGAAGCGCGGTTGGTGCTTACGC